>NZ_CP126241.1:705396-1410793 GCF_030142075.1 Arthrobacter sp. zg-Y20
CGGGCCATCCTCATCGAGCGTGTGTCCCAGGATGCGGACCTGCTGACCGAGCAGCGCGAGAAGCTGTGGCGGCAGGGGCGGATGCGCTCGCAGGTCCGGCCCGGCAAGGAAACCGAAGGCCGCAAGTTCACCGACTACTACGACTTCTCCCAGTCGCCCTCCGGGATGCCGTCGCACCGGGTGCTGGCACTGCTGCGCGGGGAGAAGGAGGGCATCCTGGAACTGGCCCTGACCGAGGGGGACCCGGCGGACGCCGAGGCGCTGGCCGGCGCGCGGGCCCGTTATGAACGCTCGGTGGCCGCGCGCCTGGGGGTAGCGGACCGGGGGCGTCCGGCGGACGCCTGGCTGATGCAGACGGTACAGCTGGCCTGGCGGCGGATCCTGGCGAAGTTGTCCGTGGACCTGCGCGTCCGGCTGTTCACCGACGCGGAAACCGAAGCGGTCCGGGTCTTCGCTGCGAACCTGCGTGATGTGCTGCTGGCCGCGCCCGCCGGCAACAAGGCCACTATGGGCCTGGACCCGGGCCTGCGCACCGGGGTGAAGGTGGCCGTGGTGGACGGCACCGGCCAAGCGGTGGCCACCGACACCGTGTACCCGCATGCCCCGGCGCGCCGCTGGGACGAGGCCCTCGCAGCCCTGGCCGGGCTGGTGAAAGCGCACGGGGTGGAACTGATTGCGATTGGCAACGGCACGGCATCGCGTGAAACGGACAAGCTGGCCGCCGAACTGATCAAGCTGGTGACAGGCGTGCGCAAGCTGGTGGTCTCGGAAGCCGGAGCATCGGTGTATTCCGCATCCGCGCTCGCTTCTGCTGAATTGCCCGGCATGGACGTTTCCCTGCGCGGTGCCGTGTCCATTGCCCGCCGGCTGCAGGACCCGCTGGCCGAACTGGTGAAGATTGATCCCAAGTCCATCGGAGTGGGCCAGTACCAGCACGACGTGACGCCGGCCAAGCTGGAGCGCGCCCTGGATGCGGTGATCGAAGACTGCGTGAACGCGGTGGGCGTGGACGTGAACACCGCGTCGCCGTCGCTGCTGGCACGGGTGGCCGGCGTCGGGCCGCTGCTTAGCGAAAACATCGTGGCCCACCGGAACGCAAACGGTCCCTTTACCCGCCGCCGGGACCTCTTGAAGGTGCCGCGGCTGGGGGCAAAGGCGTATGAGCAGTGCGCGGGGTTCCTGCGCGTGAGCGGGGGATCGGAGCCGTTGGACGGCACCAGCGTCCACCCGGAGTCCTATCCGACTGCCCGCAGGGTCCTGACCGCCGCGGGTGCCACCATGAGTCCGTCCGGGGCGTCCCTGGACGGCCTGGATCCGGCGGCGTTCGTGGACGATCACGTGGGCCTGCCCACCGTCCTGGACATCATTGCCGAACTGCGCAAACCCGGACGCGACCCCCGCCCGGCCTTTGAAACAGCGGCCTTCTCCGAGGGGATCGAGAAGATTTCGGACCTGCGGCCGGGCATGGTCCTGGACGGGGTGGTCACCAACGTTGCCGCCTTCGGAGCCTTTGTTGATGTGGGCGTGCACCAGGATGGATTGGTGCACATTTCCGCCATGTCCACCACCTTCATTTCCGACCCACGGGAAGTGGTTAAGTCCGGGCAGGTGGTCAAGGTCAAGGTGATGGAGGCGGATCCGGAGCGCAAGCGGATCTCGCTGACCCTGCGGCTCGACGACGACCCTGCAGACCCGGCCGGGAGCCGGCCGCGGCGCGGGCAGGGAACGCAGGGACAGGCATCACGGGGACAGGCATCGCGGGGGCAGGGCCCGCGGGCAGCAGTGCCCGCGCCGGCAGCGTCCCGCCCGGGGCCGGTTTCGGCATCATCACCAAAGGCCAAGGCATCCGCGAAGGGCGGCGCCAAGGCCACAGCCCAGGCAGCTGGGAAGGGTGCAGCGCGGGTTAGCAGGGCAGAACCGGCACCGGGCGGTGCCATGGCCGATGCCCTGCGTGCCGCCGGCCTGTTGAAGTAGGCCGGCAGCGGGCTGGCAGCGGAGCCCGATCCCTGAGCCCGATCCCGCTGGGAGGATCAGCCGGCGTCGCCCGGCCGGTCCTCATCCAATCCGCCGTCCCGTTCCGCGTCCCGTGGGTCGCCAGACGCGGGCACCGTACCCGCGGCATGTGTGCCCTGGTCATCGCGGATGTTGCCGGCGGAGTGGGCCTTGTGGCCCGGAGTGCGGGGTTCGCCGGTGGGGCCGGGCTGGGGCGCGCTGGGACCGAGCGGATCTTTGGCGCCGTTCGCCGGTCCCTCCGCATCTGCCCGGCCGTGTTCAAGGGGTTCGCGAGCCATGAGGGGTCCTTCCTTGGCTGGGGGGCTTAGTCCTGGAGCAAGGTGCGCAGGAGGCTGTTCTCCAGGTCCGCAAGCAGTGCCCGGGGGTTCTCATAGATTTCTTCGGCTCCTGCTTCGAGCAGTTCGGCTTCGCTGGTGCCGCCGCAGGTGAGGCCGATGGTGGGAATGGAAAGCTTGCCCGCTGCCTTCACGTCCCACACCGAGTCACCCACAAAAACGGTATTTGCCGCTTCCAGTCCGCCGGACTCCAAAGCTGCTTCCAGAATGTCGGGGGAGGGTTTGCTGGCTTCGGCATCCCCGGAGCTGGTCGCACCGCTGATGGCCGAATCGGCGTCGATGACGGTGCGCAGGAACTTTAGTTCAGCTTCGGATGCTGACGAGGCCAGGACTACGGTGAGGTCCTTATCCGCGCAGGCCTTCAGGAGGTCGCTGGCACCGTCGAAGGAACGCAGTGCGGGCCACCACGTAGAGAAAATGGCGCCGTGTGTGGCGTCCATTTTTTCGTCCTCGTCCTTGTTGCGGTCCTCGCCCAGCAGATGTTCCACGAGCTTGTCCCCGCCCATGCCGATGGCCCGGTGAATGGCGGACATGGGCACATCGTGCTCCATTCGGCGGAAGGCCTGCCACCAGCAAACCGCGTGCAGGTAGTTGGAATCCACCAGGGTTCCGTCCACATCAAAAAGGACGCCCCGTTTGCCGTTAGCCGAACTGCCCATGCCTGCCGCCTCCGTAGTACTGGTTGCTGTAGATGTCTGTGGTCGAGTCTAGTGCCGTGTCTCGGGGCTCGGGGCCGGTGCTGCCCCCGGCGGGCCCAGAAAACGGCGCAATTGCTGCTCCAGGACACTCCGGTCACGGAGTTCGCACTCCCAGACCACCAGGGCCTCCCAGCCGGCCGCTGCCAGCCGGTCCCGTGCTGCGGCGTCGCGCTCCACGGTCCGGTTCCGCTTGGCCGCCCAGAACTCGCTGTTGGTTTGCGGAGCGTGCCGGCCGGCCGGGCAGGAGTGGAAATGCCAGAAGCAGCCGTTGACGAACAGGACTTTGCGGCGCCCGGCGAACACCAGGTCCGGCTTGCCGGGAAGGCGTGTTTGGCCGAATCTGCCGTGCAGCCGGAACCGGTAGCCGGCGGCGTGCAGGAGGCTGCGCACCAGCAGCTCGGGCTTGGTGTTTTTGCTGCGGATGCGCGACATATTGCGGCTGCGCTGTTCGGGGCTGACGGTATCGGCCATGGTTCCAGTGTAGGAACCGGTTTCAGTTTGGTTTCAGGCTACGCGGATTTAGGGGAGGGGGAGTTGTAAAGCCCTAAGGTGGCTTACTATTAGAGGCACTGATAGACCCCTTACAAGGAGGTAAGTGATGTCGGGCTACTTTAAGCTGGTGGACGCCCACGAAGGCAGCTACCGGATCAAGCTCATTTCCGGCGACGGAACGTTGATGGCTGTGTCCACCACCTTTGACACAAAGCAGGACGCAGCGGCAGGAATTGCGCAGCTGCGGGAAATTGCCGGAACGGGCCCCGTGGTGGACCAGAGCCATGATGCAGATGTGCTGGACGCTGCGAAGAACTCAGGACGCAAGGCAGCGGCGAGCTAAGTCAACGAAGACACGGAACAGGCCCCTGCCCCTCCCCAAAAGGAGGTTCAAGGGCCTGTTCCGTGTCTAGGGTGTCCCGCTCAGCTCTGCCCTTCGTCGCCTTCGGCGGCTTCCTGGGAATGTTCGCGCTGTTCGTTCTGCTTCGTGCTGCTATCGCCCTCGGAGGCCTCCTGGCCGTGGGTCCGGTTGGAGTCCTTCTCCTCGTTGGCGCCCTGTTCGCTCATGCGATTCTCCACTTCTTCCACAGCCGGCACCGGCAGTCGCCGGTTCTCCTAGGAGCGGCCCTACCGTCCAGTCTAAGAACCCCGGTACGGATGCAACAGGCCGTGCCCGTGCGGTGCGTCCCATGAGGGCGCCGGACACCGTGCCAAGCAATGCTGGCCTGTACCGGGTGCTGCCGGTAGCGTGAGCCGGATGCAGCCAAAAGACGCAGACGTCATTGTTGTTGGTGCCGGACTTGCCGGCCTGGTAGCCACCGCTGAACTGGTGGATGCCGGGCGCACGGTGATCCTGGTGGAACAGGAAGGCCAACAGAGCATAGGCGGACAGGCCTGGTGGTCCTTCGGCGGCCTGTTCCTGGTGAACTCGCCCGAGCAGCGCCGGCTCCGTGTACGGGATTCCGTGGAACTGGCCTGGCAGGACTGGCAGGGCACCGCCGGCTTTGACCGCGAGGAAGACTTCTGGCCGCGTAAGTGGGCCGAGGCCTATGTGCATTTCGCGGCAGGGGAGAAACGGGCCTGGCTGCAGCAGATGGGGCACCGGCTGTTTCCCGTGGTCGGTTGGGCCGAGCGCGGCGGGTACGGTGCCAGCGGGCCGGGCAACTCGGTGCCGCGCTTCCACATCACCTGGGGGACCGGGCCGGGAATCACCGCGCCGTTCGAGGCCAAGGTGCGCGACGGCGTCGAACGCGGCCTGGTGCGCCTGGCGTTCCGGCACCGGCTCGATGACCTTGTCCTCACCGGCGGCGCCGTGACCGGTGTGCGCGGCACAGTGTTGGAACCAACGACGGCGGAGCGGGGCACTGCGTCCTCCCGGGCAGCCGTGGGGGATTTTGAGTTCAGCGCATCCGCAGTGGTGCTTACTACCGGCGGGATCGGCGGGGACCACGACGCCGTCCGGGCAGCATGGCCGGACCGGATGGGACCGGCACCGAAGAACATGCTCAGCGGCGTGCCCGAACATGTGGACGGGCGCGGGATCGGCATTGCGCAGGCGGCCGGCGGGCGGGTGATCAACCCGGACCGGATGTGGCATTACGTGGAAGGCATCCGCAACTGGAATCCGGTGTGGAAAAACCACGGCATCCGGATCCTTCCCGGCCCCTCGTCACTGTGGCTGGATGCGGCCGGGGACCGGCTGCCCGTGCCGCTTTTCCCGGGGTTTGACACCTTGGGGACCTTGGAACACCTGCGCCGCACGGGCTCCGACTACAGCTGGTTCATCCTTAACAAGGCCATCATCCGCAAGGAATTCGCCCTCTCCGGTTCCGAACAGAACCCGGATCTGACGGGAAAGTCCATTCGGGATGTGCTGAAGCGGGCCACAGCCGGAGTGCCGGCCCCGGTCCAGGCCTTCCTTGACCATGGGGAGGACTTCATTACCGCCAATTCCGTGGAGGAGCTGGTGGCGGGAATGAATATGCTGGCCAAGGATTCCTCCGCACAGGGCGAGGCGCCCCAACTTTCCGCGGACGCGGTCCGGCGTGAAATCGAGGCCCGTGACCGGGAGATCCGGAATCCCTTCAGCAAGGATTCGCAGGTGACGGCCATTCGCGGGGCCCGCACCTATCTGGGTGACCGCCTGATCCGCACGGCCGCACCGCACCGGATCCTGGACCCCAAGGCCGGGCCCCTGATTGCCGTACGGCTGTCGGTGCTGACCCGCAAGACCCTTGGCGGGCTGCAAACCGATCTGGAGTCGCGGGTGCTGGGCCAGGACGGCGCGCCGGTTCCGGGGTTGTTCGCAGCTGGGGAGGCCGCCGGCTTCGGTGGCGGCGGAATGCATGGGTACCGGTCCCTGGAGGGGACGTTCCTGGGCGGTTGCCTCTTTAGCGGCAGAGCTGCCGGGCGGGCTGCCGCCGGGTAGCTGCCGGGCCTCCGTCGGCATCGGTACCGGACTGCCAAGGCGCCACCCGGAGGAATAAGTGGTGTCGGACCGGGGTTGACCACTACATGCAAACGCATGTGGAGGAGGACCGGATGGTTGATCTTGTTGTGGTTTCGGGTGGCTTGGGCGTTCCGTCCTCGTCACGGATGCTTGCCGATTCCCTGGCTCAGGCGGCACGGGAGGAGATCGAAGCACGGGGCCGTCAGGTGACGGTCTCCACATTCGAACTCCGCGAATACGCCGTTGATATAGCCAACTCCATGGTCACCGGTTATGCGCCGCCAAAATTGGAAGCCCTGATCAGCAAGCTGGTGGCCGCAGACGCGGTCGTGGCAGTGACGCCGGTCTTTACGGCGTCCATGAGCGGGCTCTTCAAGTCCTTCTTCGACGTCATCGACAACAAATCCCTGGACGGCAAACCGGTCCTCATTGCGGCCACCGGCGGCAGCGCCCGGCATTCCATGGTGCTGGATTACTCCATGCGGCCGATGTTCAGCTACCTGCGGGCACGGGTTGTCCCCACGGGTGTTTATGCCGCCCCCGGGGACTGGGGTGCAGGCGAAGCAGGTGCCGGGCCCCTGGATGACCGGGTGCGCCGTGCCGCAGGGGAACTTGCCGCGCTGATGGGGAACGTCCCCGGAGGTACGGCCCAGCAGTCCGGGAACTCACAGCCTTCCCCGGTCTCCCAGCCGGCTCCCTCCCCGCGCGAAACCGCCCAGCAGTTGCCGGCGTCGCTGCCGTTCGAAGAGATGCTCGCGCAGATCCAGCGCAAGTAAACCGTTCGGGACCGCAAACCGATCCGGCACCTGCCGGGGCGGTAGGTGCCGCGCCTATACTTCTGGGACTGTCAGCTCACGCGGAACGGGGTCCGTTCATGGAACCGAGCGTTGTTATCCTTCCGGAACCGAGGGACTACCTGGTCAATGCCGTGCAGGCCGGCGGCGGAGTGGTTGCACCGCTCTCGGAGGCAACCAGGGGGCTGGTCCTGACCGAAGGGCTGTCCCAGGATGCCCTGGAAACGGTCTTGGCCGAGCATCCCGGCATAACGTGGATACAGCTTCCCCTGGCCGGGGTGGACCAGTACGAGGACCTGATGCAGCGCAACCCCGACCGCCAGTGGACCAGCGGCAAGGGTGCGTTCGGCCAGCCGGTGGGGGAGTTCGCCCTGGCGCTGGTCCTGGCCCTGCTGCGATCTGTGGATACCTTTGCCCGGGCGCAGAGCTGGGGCAAGCCGCAGGGCACCTCGCTGCACGGAAAACGCGTGGTGATTGTGGGGGCCGGAGGTGTGGGCAGGGAAATCCTTCGGCTGGTGTCGGCGTTCACCGAACACATCACCATGGTCCGCGCGCACCGCCAGCCGGTACCGGGGGCGGAGAAAACCGTCACCGACGAGGGTTTGGACGATGCCCTGCGGGAAGCCGATGTCCTGGTGCTCGCAGCACCCATGACGGCAGGAACCGAGCATCTGCTGGACGCCCGGCGGTTGGCCCTGCTGCGGCCCGATGCGTTCCTGGTGAACATCGCCCGCGGCCCGCTGGTGGAAACCGCGGCACTGGTTACCGCCCTGGCGGAAGGGAAACTTGCCGGGGCGGCACTGGATGTCACTGATCCGCAGCCGCTGCCGGACGGGCATCCCCTCTGGTCCGAACCCCGGGCTTTGATCACGCCGCATACCGGGGAAACACAGGACATGATCCGTCCGCTGTTCACTGCCCGGGTGGAGCGCAACGTACGGAACTTGGCGGCGGGGTTTGTCTTGGAGGGACTGGTGGACGTCCGCGCCGGTTACTAGGAACGCACGCTGCTAGGAGCGAATGTCCGCCGGACTCAGGTATCCACCCTCGGCCCGGAGGCGACGTCGCCGTCCCAGCCCAGGTTCCGGGCCATCCGTTGCAGCACTGCCAGCAGGGCGGTGTATTCCTCGGCGGCGATATCCTCCGTCATCAGCTGCCGGATCCGGTCCACGGCGCCGCGCAGGTTCTCCAAGCTGCGGCTGCCCAGATCGGTGAGCTGGTACTGGCCGTCCTCAAGTGCCACCCAGCCGGACTCGCGCAGTTCTTCAATGAGTTCTTCGGAAGTGCCGGCCTCCACGGCAGGGAAAAACGGCCGCAAACCGTCCGACAGCTGTTTCTGGGTGGCCGGGCCATCCACCAGCAGGTTCATCATCTGCCACTGCCGGCGGGTGACGCCGTGCTCTTCGAAGCTGGCACCGAACTGGTCATCAACCAGCTGGTCGACAAGCTTGAGCCAGAATCCGATGGGACGCTCCTGAGTGGCCATCACTCCACTGTACAAATCAATGCCCGTCCCGGGAAGGACATGGGGCGGCCGGGGACCGCAGCACCTATTGCAGCAGAGCCCGGATGTCCTCGGCTGTGAGCGCTGAACTGAAAACGGCGTCGTCGTCCATCACCGAGGTGAACAGCTTCGCCTTCTGCTCCTTCAGCGCCATCACCTTCTCCTCGATGGTGTCCCGGGCGACCATCCGGTAGACCATGACATTGTTTTTCTGCCCGATCCGGTGGGTGCGGTCCACGGCCTGGGACTCGGCTGCAGGATTCCACCAGGGATCGAGCAGGAAAACGTAGTCCGCCTCGGTCAGGTTCAGGCCGAACCCGCCTGCCTTGAGGCTGATCAGGAACACAGGTGCCTCGCCCTCCTTGAAGGAGGCAATCACGTCGGCACGGTTGCGGGTGGAGCCGTCCAGATAGGCGTATTTAATGCCTGCCTCACCCAGCCGTTCCGCTGCCTTCTTCAAGAAGGAGGTGAACTGGCTGAAGATCAGCGCACGGTGGCCTTCAGCGGTAATGTCGTTGAGCTGCTCGAACAGCACATCCAGTTTGGCTGACGGGATGCCCTCGTATTCCTCCTCCACCAGGGAGGCATCCAGGCTCAGCATGCGCAGCAGGGTCAGGGAGCGGAAAACGATCATCCGGTTCCGGTCCATGTCCTGGATCAGCCCCATGAGTTTCTGGCGTTCGCGCTGCAGATGCGTCTCGTAGATCTTCCGGTGTTTGGGGTGCAGTTCCACTTCCAGGACCTGTTCCTGCTTCTCGGGCAGGTCCTTGGCGACTGCTTCCTTGGTACGGCGCATCAGCAGCGGCCGGATCCGGCTGCGCAGCCGGGCCAGCAGGTCGGGGCTGTCACCGCGCTCGATGGGCCGCTGGTATTCATCCGCGAACTTGCGCGCGGACGGGAACAGGCCCGGGGCCACAATGGCGAACAGTCCCCACAGTTCCATCAGGTTGTTTTCCATGGGCGTGCCGGTGATGGCCAGCTTGAACGGCGCCGGCAGGTCCCGGGCACACTGGTGCACGCGGGTTACGCGGTTCTTCACGAACTGCGCCTCATCCAGGATCAGCCCGTCCCATTCGGTCTTCCGATAGGCGGCGAAGTCCAGCCGGAACACGGCATAGGAGGTGATGACGACGTCGGCGCCCGCCACCACCTCGGCCAGCGGCACCTTGGACTTGGCAGTGGTGTCGCCCACGGTGACTACCTTCAGGCCCGGCGTGAACCGCGCCGCTTCGGATGCCCAGTTGGGCACCACCGAGGTGGGGGCAACCACCAGGAACGGACGGACCGGCTGCCGGTCCTCCTGCTCCCGGGATTGCTTTTCCCGGGCGTGGGCCAGCAGGGCCAGGGTCTGCAGGGTTTTGCCCAGGCCCATGTCGTCGGCGAGGATGCCGCCCAGGCCGTGGTCCCAGAGGAACGCGAGCCAGTTGAATCCTTCATGCTGGTACGGGCGCAGGTCCGCCTGCAGCCCCGCCGGCAGCGGCACCGGGTCCACGCTCTTCAGGTCCAGCAGGGCGGACACCGATTCCCGCCAAGCTGCGGCTTCCTCGGTTTCTTCCGCGAGCTCTTCCAGCTCCGCCCACAGCCCGGCCTGGTAGCGGCTGATCCCCAGTTCCCCGGTGTCCCATTCCTGCAGTCCCTGCGCCTCGTTGATCAGGGCATGCAGGTGCTCGAACTCTGGGCGGTCCAGGGACAGGTAGGTGCGGTCCACCAGCAGGAGCTTGGTTTTGCCCTGCGCGATGGCCTTGAAGATATCCGCGAACGGCACCAGCCGGCCTTCCACAGTGACCATCACGGCCAGGTCGAACCAGTCCCGGCGTTCAGTTTCCACGGTGGTGATTTTCAGCTTGGGTGCTTCGAGCAATTCCCGGTAGTCCGGGCGTTCGCCGAAGACGTCCACCCGCAGGCCCTCGACCTTTTCCAGGTCGGGAAGGACATGCTCGGTGAATTCCGCGGCTTCGATGCCGCGCAGGGTGCGGTTCCGCGGCACTGCGGACATGGTGCTGCCGGCTTCTGCCAGCAGCGCACCTTCGGCGGGGATGTCGCGGTAGGTGGTGTCGGCGTCGTCCGCCGCTGCGGCTTTGCCGGTGAGCGGCAGCCGGGTCACGGTGCTGCCGTGCCGGTATTCCCACTCCCAGCCCAGCACCAGTTCATCGTCGGCGCCGAATGACGCCGACAGGACCAGCACCGGCGGAGATATTTCCGGGAACTCCACGGACTCGTCGCTGCTGGTGACGGGCAGGACCTGCCGCAGCCGCGGATAGAACTTCTCCAAAAATACCGGTGCGTCGGCTTTGGGAACCGTGACGGGAGCACCCTGCAGGAGCAGGCCCTTGTCCTGTTCGGTCAGGGTTTTGGCGGTGGGCGCCAGCGTGACGGTGTTCTGCGCGGATCGGACGTAGATGCCGTGGCTGCCGATGATGCCGGCGGCTTCCAGGGGAACCGGAGTGCCGTCGATTTCCAGGGTGGGCAGCAGCCGCAGCGGAGCCGGTGTATCGCCGCCGGCCGCACGGACGTCCAGAGACAGTACGGCCAGTTTGCCCACCCGGATGTCCATGTCTTTCTTGCTGCCCACAAACGGGATCCCCAGCCGTGAAGCTTCCTCCAGAAGCTGCCAGAGCAGGGGATTGGCGAAGTCGTCCAGGTACAGCCAGGAGTCGTTCTGCCCGAAGTAGCTCACGCCGTTGGAGCGGTGCAGGGCCGGGAACTGGGAGAACCAGCGGTGCTGGTCCGGGTCCAGCCGCAGGCCGTAAGTCTGATAGCTGATGTTGCTCCAGGCCAGGTTGTTCTTGACCCAGTTGCCCTTGGTATTGCGCACAACCGGCCGGACCCCGAGGCGGAAGGGAGTGGCCCGGTGCCGGCTGCGCGGCGCCGGCGCACCCCAGCGCGAATCAGCAGCCGCCACTACGTTGCGCAATTCAAATTGCAGTGCCAGCGGAGTGGTCTCGGCAGGCCGTGCTGCTCCGGCCAGGTCCGCGTCAATGAGGGTCTGCAGCGACTGCTGCCAGGCCGGGACGGACGGGGTCAGAGCGGGGGAGGATAGTTCCTGCCGGGCTAGCAGATGGTCCATATTGCTTTGCAGGGCTGCTGCCGCCACATGCTTGCAGTCAAAGCCCAGCGGGCAGCTGCAGTGGTTGTCCAGCAGCCGGTAATCGCCTTGGCGCTTGGCGCCGAGCTGCAACAGGGTCCGGTAGGGAACCGCGGCGGTGCCGCGTACCTGCGCGCGCAGCACTTCGCCCTGGGCATCCCATTCCAGGGCCTGCACGGCGCCGCTCCTGGCGTAGGTCTGGCCGCGCTGGAACGCCGAGCCGCCAACCACGCGGATGACGTCGGTGACGTCGACGAGCGGGAGGGTTTCGGGCATGGTTTTATCGTCTCACGCAGCGCCGACGGTTTGCGCGGCCGGCCCCGCAGGCCGGTTTGGAGCCTTCCGGGGTGTCGTGCCTACGATATTGGTAACGCGGGTCACAATGGCGTGATCTGCGTGCAAAACATCTGACGGGGGACAGTGTTGTGGCTGGACTAATCAAGAACCTTCGCTTTGCCTTCCTTGCGGCCGCCGTCGTGGTAGCGGCCAGCGCCTGCTCGGCAGAAGTAGCCGAGGACCCGGCAAGCCAGGCTCCGGCGGCAACATCCTCGTCCACGCCACAACCCGCCACCGGCCCGGTAAAAGCGGAGTTCGGCGGCGTGGACGCTGCCATCGGCGGGGACCTCGGAACCATGGCAGGCGCCGGAAACACCCAGCAGTGTGCCGTGGCCGTCAACCTCAGGGTGCTTTGCTACAGCTACGGCCTGGACGGCACTGGGGCTGATTCCCTCCTCTTTGGGGGAATCCACGGGTTTGAGCAGTACCGGGACCCCCAGGCCTTGGATAAGAACCCGCCTGCCCCGCTCCAGGGACTGCCGGCCGAGGCCCGGATCGCGACTGTGGAACCAACCGACCGGGGCTTTGTGCTCGCCTATGGGGACGGGGTTCACCATGCCCTGCTCCACACGGATTTCAATGGAGCCACCCTGTGGACCCTCGAAACCGGACGGGTGCTGGACCTGACGGTCACGGACACGGCCGTCCTGGTGTCCACTGAAGCAGGTATGCAGGCTGTTGACCTGGGCACCGGAACAGCTTCTCCGGCCAGCGGATCCGTACTGCTGGGGTACAGCTACTCCCTCTCCGAATATGCCACCTACCAGCCCGCTGCCCACGGGCTCTCTGCCGCGGACGGTGGAGCCCTGGTGGATCCCCGCCCCATGTACCAAAAAGTGCTCAACGACTGCCTGAGCGCCGACTGCCGTGAACCGGCGATCCTCCTGGCCGACGCCGGCCACGTCCTGCTTCGCGTTACCGCCGCCGACGGCAGCGGAGAAGTGCAGGCGTATGACGCCGAAGGCCGGCTGAGCTGGGTACTGCCGGGACTGCCCTCCACCGCTGCAGGTTTCCAAGGTGCGTATGTTTTCGGATTTGATGACCCTGCGGTGGGGTTGCTGGCAGTCAACGCCCAAACGGGTACCGAGATCGGCAAGGAAGCGTTGGGCGGTCACGGCGCGCAGGTGCTCGGTGTTGTCGAGGCGGGGGTCCTGGTGCGTTTTGGCATCGATCCCGTGGGGAGCTATGACGCCCGTACTGCCGTGATTCCCTTGACGGTCACCGAGGGCCCGCTGCCGGCAGTGACCGCACCGTCGCCGTCGGCCCCCGGCGGGGAGGCGGGGCTCCCTGCCGGCTGGACGCAGTACGACGCCGAGGGGGATCCGTTCTCACTGGATCTGCCCGAGGGGTGGAGCATTGCGTACGCGCCGGGCCCCGGCGATCCGGGGCCCATGCGCAGCACATATGTTGTGAAGGACGCGGAAGGGGACGAGTCTGCGAGCATCATCACGGGGATGTCCGGATTGGGCGGGGCCTGCCCGTACTTTGTCAGCGGACCGGTTCCCGAGGCCACCACTGCTTTGCCGCACCTGAACAAGGTCGCCAAGCGGGTTGGGACTGCACCGGCGTACCTGGAAACGCAACGGCAGGACAACGGCGCATTGAGCCTTGCCGTGACGGACCGGCTGCCGCATCCGAACATTTGTCCCTTGTACACGGCCGCCGAGATCGGCGGTCTGGGGGCGGTAGGGTTCACCGGCACCGTGGATCCGGAGGAAGTGGGCACAGCGAAGGAAATGCAGCTGCGCAATGTGATGCTCTCGCTGCGCCGCAGCGAGAGCTGACGGAGGGGCCGGAAGGGCAGCGTTACCGGGCTGCACACGCGCCCTGAACAAAGGCGTAAACATTGGCCGTGAACTCCGCCGGCGCCGCCAGCCGGACCTGGCCTTCGTAGGCTCCGGCCTCCGGCGGGGCAGCCTGCCCGACGACGGCGGGCAAGCTCTGGACCGTCACCCAGGCGGCAACGAGCAAGACCAGCAGGGCGAAGATCCTGCTCACCAACCGGTCATCCAGCCGGCGGGACAGCCGTGCTGCTGCCAGTGAGGCTGCCACCGCCACTGCCGCGAAGGCCAGGGTCAGCGTCCAGTCCATGCCCAGGCCGGCCAGATGCGCGGAAAACCCCGAGGCGGAATTAATGGTGATTACCGCCAGCGACGTTCCCACGGCCTGCTGCAGCGGAACCCCCAAGAACATGGGCAGCGCCGGAATGAGCAGGAACCCGCCGCCTACCCCGAGCAGGCCGGTGAGGAAGCCGACGGCCAGCCCCACTGCCACTCCGCGGAGCAGCGGACCCCGGACCGGTATGGCGGCTGGCCGGGCACCGGGAATCCTCCGCCCGGCCAGCAGCATCCTGATCCCCGCCACCACCATGAGGGCCGCAAACAGCAGCATCAGCGCATCGGGGTCCAGCCGTTCGCTCAACGCAGCACCGGCCCAGGACGCCGGAAAACCTGCAATGCCGAGTACGGCCACCAGGATCCAGTTGATCCCGGTGTGCAGACGCGGCAGCAGCCCGGCCAGCGAGGACAGGCCCACCACAATCAGGGAGGTGGGCACGGCGTCGTCGGGCGGCAGGCCCACCAGATAGACCAGTGCCGGAACAGCGATGATGGCCCCGCCGGCACCGACCAGGCCCACCACGGTTCCCACCACGACGGCGACCGCCGCTCCCAGCACGAACATGGAGTCCACGCTCCCACGCGCGGCCCGGCAGGCACAGTAACCGCCGTCGTCGGGCCGGACGCCGTGCGATCTTATGGAGGACAGATGTGATTTATTGCCGCTATGGCTCCGCAAATTGCGATGCCGCCGTGCCTAGTTCCGGAATTCCGGTGGACGTCGAAAACGACGCCAAGTCAGGCTGCCAGATCCGCACGAGGTCCAATATCCCGCGTCAACTTCTAGAACAACATTCGAAACAGCGGCAGGATCCGTATCGAAGTTCCCATCCACGGATGCCGCCCCTGTCCAGGTGCTGGCCATTGTGCTGGCGCTGGGCCGGCGGTTCGGTGTTCCCCGGGCACGGCTAGACCCCTTCCACCGCTCGGAGCCGCCCGGATTGCACGGCGGAGGCGAAGGCGGAGTAGTCCTGTTCATTTTGGGCGGCGTACCGTGCGCAGAAATCGGTGACGGCGTCGTCGAACTTTTCGCTTTTGCCCAGGTAAGCGGCAATCGCGATGGGATCCCCGGACCTGGCATGCGCCCGGGCCAGGGTCCAGCCGCAGGTGCGGGCGTAAAGCTCCATGCCGAAAGGCTTCATCGCCTCGACAACTATCGAACCCTTCATATCCCTCAACTGGCGCCAGTAGAGGTAGCGGTTGTCCTGCACGCCCCGGGTCCAGCCCAGGAAAATATCGCTGGCCGCCTGCATCATGCGCTGGCCCTGCACCACCCGGGCACCGGGCTGCCGGTACTTGCTTTTGGGCAGATGGTCTTCCAGAACGGACCGGGTGGCTTCCTTGACCTGGAGAAACAGTGGATCACCCGAATCGCGGCCCTGCAGCAACACGATGAAGCCCCGCGTGCCCACGCTGCCCACCCCCACTGCCTTGCGGGCGACGTCGACCACCTCGAAGCGCTCGAGGAGCCGGCGCCGATCCTCCTGCAAACTCGCCCGGTAGGACCGCAGCTGGTCCCGGATGGCGGTTTCCATTTCCTCCGCAGTCAAACCCCAGGAAACTTCGAGCTCCCGAAGGGGAACGACAACCGGCGGCTGGCTGAGAATCCGGTACGTCCCGTCCACCTCTTCAGCCAGCTTCGACTGTGCCTGCAGGCTGTCCCGGGACCGGGCCTTCCGAATGGTCTCTTCCGCCGTTTTTCGGGCGTGTTTGGCGGCCTTCTTATGCGCCTTGCCCTTGCCGGCACCCGCCGCCTGCCGGATCGTTTCCAAAATGTCCTTTTCAGCAAGATGCGCGTACCAGATATCCATCGTGTCCATTTGGGCGAAGTCCCGCATTGCTTCCCGGTAGGACCGGACCGCTGCACGGGTCACCGTGCGGGCGTCTTCTGCGGAGAACCCGTTGTTTTGGGCTGCGATGGTGAAACTCGCGGCCATCCGCAGGACGTCATACTCGAACGGCCCCGGAAGTGTCTCGTCGAAGTCGTTCAGGTCGAACACCAACGCCCGCTCGGGGGAGGCGAAGACCCCGAAGTTGGACAGGTGCGCGTCCCCGCACAACTGGACCGTCAGGCCCGCCCGCGGCATGTCCTTGAGATCGGCGGCCATGACCTTGGCCGCGCCGCGGTAGAAGGTGAACGGCGAGGCAAGCATCCGGCCGTGCCGCACCGGCACCAGATCGGGGTCACGGGTGCGGTTTTGTGCTTCGATGAGCGCCACGGGGTCCGGGCGGCCGGAAGCGGGACCCCACCCCTGATGCGTTGAGACGGGGACCGTCCTTCGGTGGTCCTTGCCTGCTGCCGCACGTTCCGCGACGGTTGGACGCTGGGTTTGGGTGCTTTCCATGGTCGGCGACCTCTCTGCAGCGGTTCGCTGCGCCCATCGGTCAGGTCCTGCGGGGTCAGGTTACCCGTCCGCTGTCTTCCCCGACCAGCACCGGTGCGCCGGAACCTCTGCTGCCCGGGATAGTATCGCCGCGTGAACAACATCAGTGATCTGCAGAACTGGTCCGCCGCACTGCTCGCCGGCGAACGGGTCCGCTTCCGCGAGCTGCGCGAGCCGGACCTGCCGCACCTGGCCGAGTGGTGGAATGACCCCTCCCAGTCCGTCCTGCAGCAGAACCGGGTGGCCGCACGGCCGGAGGAGTCGGCGGCGGCCATGTTCCGGACCTGGAGCAAAAACGATTCACCCTCGGGATTCGGCTACAGCATCGTGAACCCCGCCGAACGGCTGGTGGGGCACCTCAGCGTCTGGGGCATCTCCGTTCCCGAGCGGATTGCCACCATGGCGATCATCATCGGTCCGGAATTCCAGAACCAGGGGATGGGCCGGGAAGCGATGCAGCTGGGCCTAAGGATTGTGTTCGAGGAAATGGGAGCGCATAAGGCGGAACTGCAGACCTGGTCCTATAACGAGCGGGCGCTGCACCTCTACACATCACTGGGGTTTGTCGAAGAAGGCCGCCGCCGTGCTGCCGTGTTCCACCGCGGAGCGTTCCACGACCAGGTGCTGCTGGGCATGCTGGAGCAGGAATACCGGGCATCCGCCGCCGGGTAGCGGCTAGCGGAGGAGAGCGGGCGACGGCGCAGGGATGCTGGCCAGCCAGTCGTCCACGAGCGCCGCAACCACTGCGGGACGCTCCATGTACACGTGATGCCCCGCGGCGTCGAGCACTGCGAACGTGCCGCGCACATAGTGGTCCCGCAGCGCCAGACCGTCCTCATACCCGGTCACGTGGTCCTGCCGCCCGAAGATATGCAGCGACGGCGCCTCGAACGGTTCCGGATACGCAGCCTCCGGTTCCCGGCGCAGCGCGTAGTCCGCGGCAATCCGCTCCGTCATCTGCTGATTCGTGCCGCGAAGGCCGGGAAGGACAAACTCGTTGAAGGCGGCAAGGGTGCCCGGAGTCTGGGTCACCGCTACGTCCCGGAAATCGTCGTCGACTGCATGCTCCGGAACATCTGCACGGATAACGGCGCGTTCCGGGAGCACCCGCTTGCTGTGATCGGCTGTGAACACCGCCCCGAGGGTGGCCAGCCCGAGCACCTGGCTGCGCATCGTGTGCGCCACATGGCGGGCGATCATGCCGCCGAATGAATGCCCGATGATCGCGAACGGCTCCTCTCCCAGGCGGTGCCGAAGTTCATTTACGACGCCGTCGGCCACGTCCTGGGCACTGGCGGCAGATCCCGGAACCGCCTGTTCGGTCCACGGCAGGTCTAGGTAGATACGCCGCCACGAGCTGCCGGCCAGCGAGGCTTCGAGGGGCAGCATGCTGCGGTGGTCCAGCTCGAACCCGTGTACTAGTACCAGCGGCCTGCCCTGTCCAACCTCATGTGCTATCACCGGATCATCCTAGGGCAGCGGCGTAAAATCCCGCGGTTCGTCCGTCCATACACTGCCCGCTTCCTCCATGGCGGCGCATGATCTGGTCCATGGCGGCGCGCGCGGCCTCCGGATGGCCGCCGGAAATCGCCCTCCATAACCTGCCGGTAGCCACCCGTTTATTCCCACTCAGCGGGCGGCGTAAAACCGTTGAGTATTTACGGCCGCAGCCATAGCGTGACCGGAACAAACCCAGCTCGAAAAAGGAGTCATTCCAATGTCCACTGACAATTCTGAGCTGTACGGCGTTTTCGCCGCCACCGGCAAGCAGGGGTCCGCCACTGCGCAGGCCCTGTTGGAGCAGGGTGTCCGGGTGCGGGCCCTGGTGCGGCGGCCGGAGTCTGAACAGGCCGGGGACCTGGCGGCCCGCGGCGCCGAAGTGGTCCTCGCGGACCTCGACCGGCCGGAGACACTCGGCCCGGCGATGGACGGGCTGGACGCGCTCTGGTTCATGACCACCATGAATACCCCGGACGGTCCGGCCGGGGAAGCGCCCATGGCCAAGGCGCTCGGCGACGCCGCGGTGGAGGCCGGCGTCGGGCGCCTGGTCTTCAGTTCGGTGGACGGTGCCGAGCGGAACAGCGGTGTCCCGCATTTCGACAGCAAATACGACGCCGAGCAGTACCTGCAAGGGCTGCCGATTGGCCTCACTGTGGTCCGGCCGGTCTTTTTTATGGAGAACCTGCCCTACCTCGCTGCCGTCGAGGACGCCGAAACCGTCCTGCGGATGCCGTTGCCGGACGGGATCCCGCTGCAGATGGTGGCGGTACGCGACGTCGGCCGGGTTGCGGCGGCGGCACTGCTGGATCCGGCGGACATTCCCGGCGGTGCGGTGGGGGTTGCCGGAGATGAACTGACCGGCACCGAAATCGCCAGCGTCCTGGGTGCCGCTGCCGGAATGCCCGGCCGTTATGAGGCCCTGCCATTGGAAACCCTGGCGGGACAAGCAGACTCGCAGGCAATGTTCCGCTGGTTCGGGCAGCTGCCGGCCTACCAGGGGGACTTCGAAGCCACCAACACCCTTGCCCGCGGTGCCCTGGACCTGGACAGCTGGCTGGTGTCCAACGCGGTGCGTCCCTAGCGGGCCGGGTCAGGCCGGGTCAGGCTCCGGCTGCAGCGTTGCCCTGCGGCCGGACCACCGGGAAGCTGCCGTGCGGCTCCTCGTCCTCCTCGAAGTGGCTGGAGGCGCGACCCACTATGAGCGCATCCGGAGCATGCGCCACGGTCTTGTCCTTGTTCGGATAATCCACCGTGTTCAGCACATGGCGCATGGCCTCCAGCCGGGCACGCTTTTTGTCATTCGACTTGATCACCGTCCACGGGGCGTCTCCGGTGTCGGTGTAAAAGAACATGGCTTCCTTGGCCTGCGTGTAGGCGTCCCACTTGTCCAGGCTCGCCAGGTCGGTGGGGGAGAGCTTCCACTGTTTCACCGGGTCGGTTTCCCGGGCAGCGAACCGGGCAACCTGCTCGGCCCGGCCCACCGAAAACCACAGTTTGTGCACCAGTGTGCCGGAATTGACCAGCATGCGTTCCAGTTCGGGGACTTCGCGCATGAACTCCAGATACTGCGCCGGCGTGCAGTAACCCATCACGCGTTCCACCCCGGCGCGGTTGTACCAGGAGCGGTCCATCATCACTATCTCCCCGCCGCTGGGCAGGGTGCGGACATACCGCTGGAAGTACCACTGGGTGACTTCTTCGGAAGTGGGCTTTTCCAGGGCCACCACGCGGGCGCCGCGGGGATTCATGTGTTCATTGAACCGTTTGATCGCGCCGCCCTTCCCGGCGGCGTCGCGCCCTTCAAAGATGAGGAGCATTTTCTGCCCGCTCTCTTTGACCCAAAGCTGCATTTTCAAAAGCTCTATCTGCAGCAGCCGCTTCTGCCGGTCATAGGTCCGCCGGCTGAGCTTGGTGTCGTAGGGGTAGTTCTGCCGCCAGGCGTTCTCATCAACCTTGATCTTGAGCTTCTTGGCCTTGCTGTTCAGCTCCTGGAGCTCGTCCAGTTCCTGGGCGTAGTCCTCCGTGACGGCCACCCGCTGGCCGTTGCCCTCGGCCGCGCCCAAGCTGCGGCCATCCCGTTCGGCCAGCTGCTCGGCCAGTTCCTTAACTTCTTTGGTGCCGTTCTTATTGGTTGCCACGACATCTCCCATGACATGTGCCCTGCGGGTGACCTCTGCCCTGCGGGTTCGGTCCTTCCGAAACTACGCGTACCCGCGGGCATATTGGAAGAGGGTTCCGGCACCCCGCTGCGCGCCTCCTGCGCGCCTCCTGCGCGGCTCAGGCGCGGTTCGGCGTGCGGCGCGCCTGAGCCGATGCCGGGAGGCCGGCGCCGATAATGGAGGGCGATGACTTCACTACGCACCAAAGTCCTGTCCCTTCTTGCCCTGCCCGCGGTCCTGCTCGGCGCCGCCGGCTGCACCCCAGCCGCGGATGCCGGTCCAGGTGCCTCGCCTTCGGCAGCAACTGCCACGGCCACTGACACCGCTTCCGGCGTCCCGGCCCCTGCGGAGCCCGCCGCGCCGCCCGCCGCGTCCGATTCCGTGGTTGCCGCCGGAACAGCGCTGGAACAGCTCGCCGGAATCCCCATCAAGGGCCGCGCCCCGAAGACCGGGTATGACCGCGAGCAGTTCGGCCCGGCCTGGGCAGACGTGGACCACAACGGCTGCGATACCCGCAACGACATCCTTGCCCGCGACCTGGTGGACGTGGTTTACAGGGACGGTACGCAGGAATGCGTGGTCGCCTCGGGCACGTTCCAGGATCCGTACACCGGCGCCACCATCAGCTTTGTCCGAGGCAACACCACCAGCACCGCGGTGCAGATTGACCATGTGGTGGCGTTGTCCGATGCCTGGCAGAAGGGTGCCCAGCAGCTTTCCGCCGAGGAACGCCGAATGCTGGCCAATGATCCGCTGAACCTGATGGCGGCAGACGGCCCGGCCAACGGCGCCAAGTCCGACGGCGACGCCGCCACCTGGCTGCCCGCCAACAACGCCTTCCGCTGCGAATACGTGGCACGCCAGACGGCGGTCAAGGCCGAATACCGGCTGTGGATGACCCAGGCCGAGCACGATGCCATCGCCACCGTCCTCTCCGGCTGCCCGGAGGAGCCGGTGCCGGTGCGGGCCGGCACCGCTGCGGTGTCCACCGGAGCTGGGGCTGGTTCGGCCGCAGACGAGGCCGCCGCTCCCGCAGCTCCGGCGCCTGCGGCCCCGGCGGCAGGGCCCGGCACCGGGTACGCCAACTGCGCGGCGGTCCGGGCCGCCGGCGCGGCACCCATCCGGGTGGGAGAGGCCGGCTGGGACCCGAAGTTCGACCGCGACGGCGACGGCGTGGGCTGCGAGTCCTGACTCCGGGCGGCCCGCCTCCTGTACAGGCAATGCGGCCTGGCGGGCCTGTGAACCGCATCAGCTGTACAGAAGGCGCAACGGCCTCTCCGTGTGGCCGCATCAGCTGTACGGAAGGTGCCCCACTAAGCCCGGGCGGGGTCCTTCGCTAGTCCCTTTCTTCGCCCAGCGTCAGGGCAGCCGTGATCAGGGCCAGATGGGACAGGCCCTGAGGGAAGTTGCCCAGGAAGGCGGAGTCTTCTTCGGCGATCATCTCGGTGTACAGGCCCACATCGTTGGCCAGCGGCACCAGCTCATCCATCAGGGTGGCGGCTTCCTCCCGGCGGCCGACGCAGTCCAGGGCCGCAGCCATCCAGAAGGCGCAGGCCACAAAGGTGCCTTCTTCCTTCTCGGCTCCGCTGAACCGGTACAGCAGGGGACCGCGGCCCAGTTCACCGCGCAGCGCATCCAGGGTGGAGGACATCCGCTCGCCCCGGTCAAACCCGCTGATGGCGTGCAGCAGGATGGAGGCATCCAGCTGGTCGGTGCCGGGATACCAGACGTAGCTGCCGCGTTCCTCGGACCAGCAGTTGGCATCCACCCAGTTCCGGATCCGCTCCATCTCGGCCCGCCAGCGTTCCGGGTTACCCGGAATCTGGCCCAGGTCCGCCAGATGCGAAGCGCAGCTCAGCGCGTGCCAGCAGCCCAGCTTGGAGGTGGTGTAATGCCGCTCCTCGTCCAGTTCCCACATTCCGGAATCGCGCCGCTGCCAGACGTCGCAGGCCATGTCCGCGAGGTCCGCCAGGTAGCGGCCGGTGCCGGTGTCCAGCACATGCCCGGCGTCCACGTACATCTGGACAATGTTGAACAGGTCCCCGAAAACGCCCATCTGCAGCTGAGCGGCGGCATCGTTCCCGTTGACCACCGGTCCAATGCCGCGCCAGCCGGGCATATCCAGCACCTCGGCGTCCTCGGCACGGCTGCCGTTGAGCCGGGTAAACACCTTCAGATCCGAGCCCTGTTCCCGCACGCTTTTGAGCATCCCGGACACCGCCGCGTGTACTTCCTCGCGCAGCCCGAAGCGGATCATGGCGTGCAGGGTGTAGGCCGTGTCCCGCACCCAGGCGTACCGGTAGTCCCAGTTTTTGCCGCCGTGCACGTTCTCCGGCAGGGACGTGGTGGCAGCAGCGGCAATCGCGCCGGTGGGGCTGTGCAGCAGCAGTTTGAGGGCAAGAGCACTGCGTTCCACCGCGTCGCTCCAGCGGCCCTCGTACTGGAACTCCCTGGACCAGTCCTGCCAGTTGGCGATGGTGCGGTCCACGCCGTCGTCGATGGTGTCCGGGTCCGGCAGCGGCAGGGGTTCGTCGTGGGTGGAAATCACGGCTAACAGGTGGCGTGAGCCGGCCCGGGCGGTGAAGGTGCCGCTGATGTCCCGCTCGGACGTTTCTTCCGTGCCGATGTCCCGGCCGCGGACGGCAATGGTGGTGCCCTGCACCTGCAGCACCGGGCCGTGCACCGTCTGCTGCACCCAGGGGGAGGCGGTGTTGAAGCTGCTGCCCGGGGTGACGGCCCAGCGCATTTGGACTTCGCCGTCGAGTCCCTCGATCCGCCGCGCCAGCTCACCCCACGGCAGCCGGCCGGCCACGCCGGTGTTCAGTGAGTCGGTGACCCGCACGCTGCCGGTGCCGGTGGTGAAGGTGGTGGCCAGGACGTTGGTGCCCGCCACGTAGGCGCGCTCCACGGTGAAGTCCGCCACTGGACGCAGCTCAATCTGCCCGCCGTTTTCCGCGTCCAGGAGGCGGGCGAAGGCGGGTGTGGAGTCCAGATCCGGGGTGGGGTACCAGTCGATGGAACCGTCCAGGGCCACCAGGGCCACGGTCCGTCCGTCGCCGATTGCCCCGTAGGAGCGCAGGTCCACGTAGCCGTCCGTGCGGTCCGGGTGGGACATGCTCATGTGCTGCTCCTTGCTGGTTGGGTGGTGGGGGACGGCTAGGGATTCAGCCGGGCGGTGGGTCCGGCGTTGGGCCCGGCGGTGAAGATCCAGGGTCCCCTGGGCAGGCTCGCCGGGTTGAACTCCGCCAGCGCCGCCTGGAGGTTTCCGGGCAGGCCCAGGGAGGCCAGGATCAGTTCACGGGCGGCGTCCTCGTCCATGCCGGCGGCGGCCAAATCGGGAAGGGTCACGGCGCCGTCGCGCTTGGCCAGCCGCTGCCCGGCGGTATTCAGGGCCAGCGGCACATGGGCGTAACGCCCCGGGGGCAGGCCGAGCAACGAGCCGAGGTACGCCTGCCGGGGCGCAGAGCTGAGCAGGTCATCACCGCGCACCACCTGATCGATGCCCTGCAGCGCATCATCGAGCACCACGGCAAGGTTGTAGGAGGGCACACCGTCGTTGCGCAGCAGCACCAGGTCATCCACGGCCGAGGTGTAGTTGCCGTGCAGCTCATCGGTCACGGTGAACTCGGGAACCTGGGCGCGCAGGCGCAGCGCAGCGGGCCGCTCCCGCCGTCGTACCGCGCGTTGTTCCTCTGTGAGGTGCCGGCAGGTGCCGGGGTAGGCGCCGGGCGGGGCGTGCGGGGCGGAGGCGGCCTCGGCTACTTCGCGGCGGGTGCAGAAGCACTCGTAGACCAGGCCGTCTGCCCGCAGTTCCGCGATTGCCTCCAGGTACAACTCCAGCCGTTCGGACTGCCGGATGATGTCCCCGTCCCAGTCCAGCCCGACGGCGGCGAGGTCACGCAGCTGCGCTGCTTCGGCACCGGAGCGGACCCGGTCCAGGTCCTCCATCCGCAACAGGAACCGGCGGCCGGTGCTGCGGGCGAAGAGCCAGGCCAGCAGGGCTGTGCGCAGGTTGCCTACATGCAGTTCCCCGGTGGGGCTGGGGGCGAAGCGGCCGGCGGCGTCGGAAGTAGGCACCCTCTCAGTCTATAAAGCCGCGCGGGCGGTCCGTGGTTCCGGGCGCTTCCGGACACCGTACCGGAGGGCTTGTGATTCCGGACCGAGGGTGTCCGCAAGGGCATGGAAAGGACCTTCGCGGCTGCCTAGCGTGGCGGGTATGGGACTCATGGAAGTGGAACTTGCCTTAGCTGAACACCGGCAGCGGACCCGGGAAATGGAGCGCTGGCACGGCTTCCGGCGGGCGGCCCGGGAACGGGCACAGCTGGGGCCGGCCCGGGTACAGGAAGGAACAGGGCAGGAAGGGATCATGCGGCCCAAGATCGACTGGCCGGTTTTCACGCTGCGGCTCGGGCCGCTGCGGCTGGCGCTGTTCCGCACGGTCCGGTTGCCCGCGGGCACTGGCCGGGATTCACACGGGACACCCAGAGTTCTCCCGGGTTAGCCGGAGTACGGTTTTGGGCGACGAGGCTACCGCCGCTCCCGTGCTGGGCGGGACGGCGGCCCCGGTAGGGATTGATGCCATGACTTACGCGGGACGCAGCTCATCGGGTGGAAAGCGAACGACGACGTCGGGCGGCTCCCGCTGGACCATCGTGGTGGTGGGGGTGATCATGCTGCTGCTCATCATTGCCCAGGGCGTGGCAACCGGCTTTACCGGCCTGCTGGGTTCGGCGGGCCTGATCGCCCTGTGCACCGGGCTCTACACGTTCCTGACCAACCGGCCCTCCTGGCTGGACCTGCCCAACCGGATGATCGGCGGGATCCTCGCCGTGGCGGGTCTGCTCGCGTCGGCCATCGCCACCGCCATCCACTGGGGGTAGGGCTGAACCCGGAGCCGGTTACGCCCGGTCTACGCCCGGTCCGTGAGTGCGCCCTCGGTCTGGGTGGTGGACGTGGGCACCCCGGTCTCGTCCGCGAGTTCGGCGCGCTTGAGCCCGTCGCCGCGCACCCACAGCCGGTAGGCAGCGAACAGCAGCACAATCCAGGCGGCGCCCACAATAAGGGCCACCCGGGTCTCCGGGATGATGCCCAGCAGCACCACAATGAAGGCCATAAAGGCCAGTGCGGCGTAGGAAGCAACCGGCCAGAACGGCACCCCGAATTCCGAGGCGGGCAGGCTCCGGCGCTTGATGTCCCGCTTCATCGCGATGTGCGAGAGCAGGATCATCAGCCACACCCACACGGTGGCGAACGTGGCGATCGAGGCGATGATGGTGAACAGCGACTCGGGCAGCAGCGCGTTGAGCACCACACCGGCCAGCAGCACCACGGCCATGGTGGCCACGGTCATCCACGGCACGCCGTTCCGGGAGATTTTGGCGAACGACGACGGCGCCTGGCCCTCCTGTGCGAGGCCGTAAAGGACGCGGCCGGCACCGAAGATGTCGGAGTTGATGGCTGAGATTGCGGCCGTGATCACCACGGCGTTAAGGATGTGCGCGGCGGCCGGGATGCCGAGTGAGTCGAAGATCTGCACAAACGGGCTGGTTTCACCGTTGATGTCCTGCCAGGGGAAGATCATCATCAGGATGCCCAGCGCGCACACATAGAAGAGCAGGATGCGCACCGGCACGGTGTTCACTGCGGCGGGGATGGCCTTCTTGGGGTTATCCGCCTCGCCGGCGGTGATGCCGATGGTTTCAATGCCGCCGAAGGCGAACATCACAATGGAGAAGGACGCCAGCAGGCCCCAAAATCCGTTCGCGAAGAACCCGCCCGAGCCGAGCATGGTCTCAAAGCCCGGGTTCGCGCCGTCGGGCAGGCCCAAGCCGAACACCACAATGGCCGCGCCGCCCACAATCATCGCGATGATGGCCGCCACCTTAACGATGGATAGCCAGAACTCGGTTTCCCCGAACACCTTCACCCGCATCAGATTCAGTGCCGCGATCAGCAGCACCACCGCGAGGATCCAGATCCACCGCGGCACGTCCTCGAACCAGAAGCCCATGTAAATGCCGAACGCGGTCACATCTGCAATGGCGACAATGGCCATTTCAAAGGCGAACGTCCACCCGGTAATGAACCCGGCGAACGGGCCCAGGTAGCGGCTGGCGTAGTGGCCGAACGAGCCGGAGACCGGATGCCTGACGGCCATCTCGCCCAGGGCGCGCATGACCAAGAACACAGCCGCCCCGCCGATCATGTACGCCAGCAGCACGGCCGGGCCGGCCGACTGGATGGCGGACGCCGAACCGTAGAACAGGCCGGTGCCGATGGCCGAACCAAGCGCCATGAAGCGGATGTGCCGGACATTCAGCCCGCGGGCCAAGGCCTGGGTAAAGGAGGACTTCAAAGAAAACGCACCTTGGAGATTGGGGGGATCAGCCGAATAGTCGGCCTATCCATGGTACGCCCGCCGCCGGCACGTCCATTTTCGAGGCTGGCGAGGGAGGGTGCGGTGTTCAGCGCCGATGGCCCCCGTCCGGGCAGCGGGGATAACCCCTCGGGCAGAAATGTCAGTGCCGGAAGATACGTTTTGCGCGGGAACGAAATCGGACCCTGGCGCGGGTCAAACCGCGCTCAGTACGTACTCGTAAAAATGGGGAGAAAACCATGGAGAACACCGCAAATACACCTAACCCGCCGGCGGGGCAGCCGGCTCCCGGGCAGGGCGCACCCGGCCCCGGATTCGGAGGCCCCGGATTCGGCGCTCCCGGGCCCGGCAAGCCCACCAACCCAGAAGCTGGCAAGGGCCTGGCGATCACCGCCCTGGTCATCGGGATCGTTTCCCTGCTGCTGTGCTGGGTGCCGTTCGTGAACAACCTGGTCTTTGTCTTGGGCCTGATCGGGCTGGGCTTCGCCATCCCCGCCCTGGTCATCGCCGTCAAGAACCGTTCCCGCGCCAAGGGCATGTCCATTGCCGCATTGATCCTTGTGGTGCTGTCCCTGGTGGGCGTGCTGGCAACCCAGGCCTACTACGGCCGGGTGCTGGACGACGTCGCCGAGTCCATCGAAGACGGGGCCGACGGCGTCGTCGACACCTCCGACGAGGAGCAGGAAGCCGCAGCAACAGACGCGCTGGCCATCGGCACGGCAGCCACGGTGGGTGACTACAGTGTCACCGTGACCGGAGTCAACACCAACGCAGTTGACGCGATCATGGCAGCTAACGAGTACAACGAAGCTCCTGCAGGCCAGTACGTGCTGGTGGACCTGGCCGTGGAATACTCCGGGGACAGTGAGGGCAACCCGTGGATTGACCTGTCCACCAAATTCATTGGGTCCGATGCCCGGCAGTACGATTCCACCACCTGCATGGCAACCCTGCCCAACCCGGCCTACAACGTTCCCACCCTGGAAAAGGGCGGCGCCGGCACCTTCCAGATCTGCATGGATGTCCCGGCCGAAGCGCTGTCGGATGCCAAGATCTTCGTCCAGCCGACGTTCACGCTCAGCGACAACGACCGCGCGTACTGGAAGGCGCAGTAGGCGAACGGCAGGGCTTCCCGGTTGGGGAAGCCCTGCCGTTCAGACCAGCGCTCACTGCTGCTCAGAGCCGTAGCTGATGCGTGCCTCGGGCGGAATCAGCGGGGAACCCGCGCGGACCTTCATTTCCTGCACGGTCCAGGCGTTGCCGTCCGGATCCGCGAAGCCGAAGAAGGTCCCGCCGTCGCGCTCGTCGAAGACGGTGACCTCGCTCGCCTCGACGCCTCGGTCCAGCAGTTCCTGGCGGGCCAGCTGTGCATCCGGGACCACCAGTTGCAGGCCGCGAAGGGACCCGGGCACCATGCCTTGGCTGGCTGCACCGTCGCCCACGAGGATCGAGCAGCCGGAGCCGGGCGGAGTCAGCTGCGCGAAGTTCATCTGGTCGTTTGAGGTCTGGTGGTCCAGGTTAAAGCCCAATTGGTCGCGGTAGAACGCTATTGCCCGGTCCTGGTCACTGACCGGGACAACCACCAACTCAAGAGTCCAGTCCATGGTTATGCCTGCCTTCCGATTCCGACGGATGAGAGCAGGGCATCCAGTTGGTCATAACCGTCAGACATGCCATCTTCCATGCCGTTGTCCAGGAAGCCGTCGCGGGCTTCCACCGACGGATAGAGCGAGCGTCCGGTGAGCCGGCACCGGCCATCGGGCAGCGCCGAGAAAGTACTGTACTCAAGCGTCACCACCTCCGGAGTGCTCTCAAACTCGAAGGTCTGCAGCACAAACTCGTCCTGGCGCACCGTGTGGAAGACGCCGCGAAAGGCGTACTCGTCCTCGCCCCTCGAGTGCACAAAACGGTACGCGCCGCCGGTACGGGCTTCGAACTGGTCAATGCGCGTGGCCACGTCCTTCGGCCCGATCCACTGCGCAAAGAGCTCGGGATCGATATGGGCGTTAAAGACGGTGCCTACCGGGAAATCGAACTCACGGGAAAAGTCCATAACAGGCTCGCCGGCGGGCGCGTTCAGCGTCAACGGGTTGCTCATCATGCGCCCCTTCCCTGCAGCGCCTCCGGCTGCAGCTGGGCCAGGAGCTCGTCCATCCGGTCAAAGCCTTCCGCAACTCCGGCTTCCATGCCGGAAGCGGCCATCCCGTCCCGTGCCTCCATGGAGGGATAGACGGAATGCGCCGTGATCCGGGTCCGGTCGCCGTCGAGCGCCTCAAGCGTCATGAATTCCAGGCTGGTGATGTCCGGATAGCCGGAGAACTCGAAGGTCTGGATGGCGGCTTCGTTCTCCCGCACGGTGTGGAAGATGCCCCGGAATTCGTAGGGCACCCCGTCCGGGCCGGTGTGGATGTAGCTGTAGGAGCCGCCGGTGCGGAAGTCGTAGTGGTTGATGTCCATTTTCATTCCGCGCGGTCCCAGCCACTGGACCAGCAGGTCCGGCTCCGAGTAGGCCCGGAAGACCTGGTCCACGGGATAATCCACCTCGCGGCTGAAATCGATGAACGGAACGCCGTCGGGGACGGTGAGCTGCAGTGCGTTGGTCATGGGGGATCCTTTGCCTGCAGGCCGCCTGTCGCTGCGGCCTGTGCGCGAAGCACGGCATCAAGGCTGCGGAACTGCTCCTCGCGGACCAGCCGGTACTGGCCGATCCAGGCGGTGAGCGCCTCCAACCGTGCGGGGTTCAGGTGGACGGGCCGGCGCTGCGCGTCACGGCTACGCGTGACGAGCTTGGCATGCTCGAGGACCTGGATGTGCTTCGAAACCGCCTGCTTGGAGATCTCGAAGGGTTCCGCCAGTTCATTGACCGTTGCCGGCCCCTTGGAAAGCCGGGCAATGATGTGCCGCCGGACCGGGTCCGCCAGGGCCAGGAAAGCCTGGTCCAGGTTCTCCGATGAGGTGTCATCGCCAAGTGGGTCCATGCGTTCGGTCAGCTTCTGTGTGTCCGTAGTGGTGCTGGTCATCAAGGTGCCGGTTGTTCAACCTTGCGGTTGATTACGAAGCTACGCGCGGGCCGGACAGCAATCAAGAGCTTTGGCGAAAAACGTTGAAGGACATGGGCCGGCAGGTAGTGTGGGCCGCGCGGGCGCACGGTCCTGCTGGAAACGTCACGGGGGTGGGGCATGGATTATCCAAGCGGTCGCAAAGGAACGCGCGGATCGGGGACGTCGGTCGCCAGGGCTGATCAAAAGCGCCTGCGGGGCAGCGATGATCCCGCAGTCCGTCCAGGCTCCGGCAACCCGGTGGACGCAGGGATGAAGGGCCTGCTAATCGTGGGCAACCTGCTGTATCTCCTCGCGGCCGTTCCTGCCCTGTTCATGTTCCTCGTTGCCACCGATTACTCCGAGGCCGCCAATGGGCCGGTCTGGCTCTTGCTAACCGCGGCGCTGGCCTGGCCGGTTGCCTTAGTTGTCTCCTGGGTTCTCTTCCTTTGGTTCCACCGCAAGGGTGCAGATTGGCTGGGTGGCCTTCTTTTCATGACCGTTTTTGGATTGTGGGTGATCCTGGCGTTTTCCAACCCCATGATGGCCTGATTCCGGCAGCATGAGAGTCGCGAGCGCAGCACCCGGGTTAGGGTGGTGGCGCATGCCGGAGAGGAGAGAACCGTGAAACGAGCCGGATACACCCTCACCGAACCGGCTGCAGGAATCTTCTTTGTGCAGGGGCCGGCGTCGAACTGGATCATCCTGCGGGAGGCTAAGCAGTTCACCCTGGTGGACGGCGGCTACCGCGGCGACCTGCCGCTGGTCCTGGCCTCCATCCGGGAAGCCGGCCTGGAGCCGGACGACGCCGTCGCCGTCCTCATCACCCACGCCCACGTTGACCACACCGGCGCCGCAGCACATTTCGCCCAGCACTACGGCACCCCGGTGCTCTGCAGTTCCGGCGAACTAAACCACCTGCGCGGCGAGGAGAAATTCTCCGTGACTCCGCTGCAGATAGTGCGGCGGGCCTGGCAGCCCCGGGTTTTCCGCTGGGCGGTGCACGTGCTGCGGTCCGGGGGAGCGGCAGGACACCCTGCGCCGTCGGCGGCGGCCTGGGACGATGCGCTGCTGGCGGGTCTGCCCGGCTCTCCGGTCGCGGTCCCGACGCCGGGACACACACCCGGGCACACCGCCTTTTACCTGTCCCGGGCCAAGGCCGTGATCACCGGCGACGCACTGGTCACCGGCCACGCGATCAGTGCCCGGAACGGTCCCCAGCTGCTGCACCCCATGTTCCACCACGACGGCGCGCGGGCAGACAGTGCGCTCGCGATCCTTTCGAAACTGGATGCCTGCCTGCTCCTGCCTGGACACGGTCCCGCCGTCCGGACCGGCATCCGCGAGGCGGCGAATACCGCCTGGCGGCAACGGGCGACGCCGGTCAAGGCACCCCGGCCGGTGCTGCTTCCTGGCCGGAAGGGCGGCCTTGCGGGAGAGCCGACCTACGGACGGGTGGAACATTCCGGCACTGCGGTGCCCGGGGCGGAATAGCTCTTCCTGCCCTTCAACCGGCCGCCGTACACTGGCGGCGGAAATGCACCCCCGTGGAACGGACAGGCCATGGATGAGCAGGTTACCCCCAATGATCCGCCGGCCGCGGGAGCATCGGCACGCTCCGGGGGTAAGCGGGAACGGAAACCGGCGAACCCGAAGCGGGCCGCCATCCTGGGGGCCATGTTCCTTATGGCCACCAGTGCCATCGGCCCGGGCTTCATCACGCAGACCACGGTCTTTACGGTCCAGCTGGGTGCGGCGTTCGCCTTCGCCATCCTGGTCTCGATCCTGGTGGACATTTGCGTCCAGCTGAACGTGTGGCGAATCATCGGCATTTCCGGCCTGCGGGCCCAGGTGCTGGGGAACAAGGTCCTGCCGGGGGCCGGCTGGGTACTGGCCGCCCTGGTGTTTGTCGGCGGACTTGTGTTCAACATCGGCAACGTGGCCGGGACGGGGCTGGGCCTGAACGCCATGCTGGGGCTGGAACCCCGGATTGGAGCGGCGATCTCGGCCGTGCTGGCCATCCTCATTTTCCTGTCCAAACGGGCAGGCCTGGCGCTGGACCGGGTGGTGGTGGTCCTCGGCGCGGTGATGATCGCACTAATGCTCTACGTGGCCGTCATCGCCGGACCACCGGTGGGCAGCGCCCTGAAGAACACGGTGCTGCCGGACACCGTGGATTTCCTGGCGATCACGACCCTGATCGGCGGCACGGTGGGCGGCTATATCACCTACGCCGGGGCGCACCGCATGGTGGACTCGGGCAACTCGGGGCTGGAGAACATCCGCCCCATCACCCGCGCCGCACTGCTGGGCGTGATCGTCACCGGCGTGATGCGCGTGCTGCTGTTCCTTGCCGTCCTGGGCGTGGTGGCCGGCGGTGCAGTGCTGACCGGCAGCAACCTCGCTGCGGACGCCTTCCGGGTGGCGGCCGGCGAGATCGGGATCCGGCTGTTTGGCGTCGTGTTCTGGGCCGCGGCGCTGACCTCGGTCATTGGTGCGTCCTATACCTCGGTTTCCTTCATCACCAAGCTCACCACCAGCACCCGGACACGGAACCTGCTCACGGTAGCCTTCATCGCTGTCTGCACGGCCGCCTACCTGCTCGCCGGACAACCGCCGCAGACGCTCCTGGTGTTTGCCGGGGCCTTCAACGGGCTCATCCTGCCGCTGGGCGTCGCCATCCTGCTGTGGGCTGCTTGGCGGCGCAGCGATCTGCTTGCCGGCTACCGGTACCCTCGCTGGCTGCTGATTGCCGGGGTGCTGGCCTGGCTGCTGACCCTGTATCTAGGCTGGAACTCGCTCTCGGGGCTGATCGACCTTTGGGCCTAGGCGCAACCGACGTGTAAACCCCGTGTTAACAATCCCCGGATCGTTCAACAAAACGCTTGCAGATTGTTGAACAACCTTTAGACTGCTGGAAGCCCTTGTGGCCCACCCCACACCTTCCAGCGATCGGAACCAGCATGGACAGCACGGCCACTAAGGCAAAGGTCCGGCCCAACGCCAAGCGCACCGCACTGCTCGGTGCCATGTTCCTGATGGCCACCAGTGCCATCGGACCAGGATTCATAACCCAGACCACGGTCTTCACCGTCCAGCTCGGCGCGGCCTTTGCCTTCGCCATCCTCGTTTCAATCCTGGTGGACATAGCCGTCCAGCTGAACGTCTGGCGGATCATCGGGGTTTCCGGCCTGCGCGCCCAGACCCTGGGCAACAAGGTCCTTCCCGGCGCCGGCTGGGTCCTTGCCGGGCTCGTCTTTATCGGCGGACTGGTGTTCAACATCGGCAACATCGCCGGCACCGGCCTGGGCCTGAACGCCATGCTGGGGCTGGACACCAAAATCGGCGGCGCCATTTCCGCCGCCGTCGCCATTTTCATTTTCCTGTCCAAAAAGGCAGGCCTCGCCCTGGACCGGATTGTTGTGGCCCTGGGCGCGGTGATGATCCTGCTGATGCTCTACGTAGCCGTCAGCGCCGCACCGCCGGTGGGGGAGGCGCTGAAGAACACCGTTATGCCCGCGCAGGTGGACTTCCTGACCATCACCACCCTGATCGGCGGAACCGTGGGCGGGTACATCACCTACGCCGGCGCGCACCGGCTGCTCGACTCCGGCACCACCGGCCCCGGCTACGTGAAGGACATCACCAAGGTCTCGCTGCTGGGCATCATTGTCACCGGCATCATGCGGGCGCTGCTCTTCCTGGCCATCTTGGGCGTCGTCGCCGGCGGAGTCACCCTTGCCGGCGACAACCTGGCCGCCGACGCCTTCCGGCACGCCGCCGGCGAAATCGGGCTGCGGATGTTCGGCATTGTCTTCTGGGCCGCGGCCCTGACCTCGGTGATCGGCGCGGCCTACACCTCGGTGTCCTTCGTGACGACGCCGGAAACGAAGGACCGCACGCGCAGCTGGATTACGGTGGGCTTCATCGCCTTCTGCACCGCCGCGTACCTCCTGCTGGGCCAGGCCCCGCAGACCCTGCTGGTCTTCGCCGGCGCGTTCAACGGGTTGATCCTGCCGCTGGGCTTCGGCATCCTGCTGTGGGCAGCATGGCGGCGCCGTGACCTGCTGCAGGGATACGTATACCCCAAGTGGCTGCTGATCATCGGTGTGCTGGCCTGGGCGCTGACGCTGTTCCTGGGCTGGAATTCCCTGTCCGGCCTCGCCAAGCTCTGGCAGTAGCCAACTCCGGAAAGGACACCCGACAATGGAGACTCCCACCGGCATCACCACCTCGCCCACCGTACCTCCGCACCCCGCCGGCCTGGCCCCGGTGGAAGCCCGGGCACTGTTCCGGAACGGCCTGGTCACCCCGACGGCGGGCTGGTCCGCGGGCTACGCCCAGGCCAACCTCATCATCGTGCCCAAGGAACAGGCCTTCGACGTCCTGCTCTTTGCCCAGCGCAACCCGAAGTCCTGCCCTATTCTGGGAGTGCTCGACGCCGGTGAAACCGCCGGCCCGCTGCTCACCGGCGGCGACATCCGCACCGACGTGCCCCGCTACACCGTGTACGAAAACGGCGTGAAGGTTGCCGAACCCACCGACATCACCGGGTACTGGCGCGATGACCTGGTGACCTTCATTGTGGGCTGCAGCTTCACCTTCGAGGCAGCCCTGCAGGAGGGCGGGATCGGGGTGGCCCACATCGACCAGGGCACCAACGTGCCGATGTACCGCACCTCGGTCCGCTGCGAACCGGCCGGCAGCATGGCCGGTCCATTGGTGGTCTCGATGCGGCCCGTGCCTGCCTCACAGGTGGCCGGCGCCGTGCGGATCACCTCCCGCTACCCGGCGGTGCACGGCGCTCCGGTCCACGTGGGCAACCCGGCCGAGATCGGCATTGCGGACCTGGGCCGGCCGGACTTCGGGGATCCGGTGGAGATTACCGAAGGCTACGTTCCGGTCTTTTGGGCCTGTGGCGTCACCCCGCAGGCCGCAGTGATGGAATCCAAGCCCTCGCTGGCCATCGGCCACGCACCCGGCCACATGCTCATCACGGATGCCCGGGACAGCTCGTACCTGGTGCCCTAGCGTTCCCTCGTTGCGTCGGCTGGGTACCCGCCCGCTGCACCTACGGGTGCATGTGTGCGAGCAGCTCCGCCTCGGCGGTATCCAGGTAGGACTGCAGCACCTTCGCAGCCTTGGCGCGTTTGCCCGTGCGGAGCAGCTCCACCAGGCGGGCGTTCTGCTCCACGTAGGTGGAGTGGAAGTCCGGCTGGCTGCTCATGGCGTGGAAGACCAGGCGCATTTCGGCCAGCACCCGGCCCATGACCTGCTGCAGCTGCTCGCTGCCTGACATTGCAACAAGTGCCTGGTGGAAGGCCTGGTTGGCGGCCGCCATTTCGCCTACGGCCCCGCGCTCCTTCGCGCCCCGGGCCCGGGCGATCACGGCGTCGAGCCGGTCCAGGTCCAGTTCCGGACCCCAGAGAACGGCCGAGGGTTCCAGCATCCGCCGGACCCGGTAGATTTCCCGCACTGCGTCCGCGCCGGGGGCGGCCACAAACACGCCCCGGTTGGGGTACCGGGTGACGGCGCCTTCAATGCTGAGCATGGTGAACGCCTCGCGCAGCGTATTGCGGGAGACCTGCAGCGACGCGGCCAGCTGCTGTTCGGAGAGCTTGGTGCCGGGCAGCAGTTCTCCGGCGGCAATGCTGCTGCGCAGCACATCGGCCACCCACACCGTGGTGTTGGCGTGGTCGGCTCGCTCGGTGGCTTCCCCCAGGTTCACAGGCATCTCCCTAATCTAGCCGGACGGCGGCGGTGCCGCCGCCAGAGGCGGAACCCGGAGAACCGGCCGCTGGGGGACGGCCGATCCTCCGGAGCTTTTAGGGGCGGATCTCGCCCAGGGCGTCACCGCGTCCGACGGCGGTGCCCGGTTCGGTCGCAGCCCGCGTGAAGCTGCCGGCCCGGTGGGCGCGGACGGTGGTTTCCATCTTCATCGCCTCCAGCACGGCAACCGGATCGCCTTCGGCCAGCTGCGCGCCGTCGTCGGCCACCCATTTCACCAGGTTCCCGGCCATCGGCGAGGCGAGCACAGCCTCGTCCGCCGCCGCGCCGGCACCGCCGGACCCGGCAGGCGCAGCGGCAGTGCCGCCGCCGGCGCGCAGCGCGTTCAGCAGCGCGGCCGGCACGCCCAGGGCCACAGCCTTGCCGTCGACGTCGATGGTCAGCGTTTCCCGTTCGGCGCCAGGCAGTGATGCGGCGATTTCCGGGGACGCGGCCAGCGGTTCGGCGAATTCGGACTCGATCCACGTGGTGTACACCCCAAGGGCGTCCTCCCGGGTGAAGGCCTCGGAGCGGACCACGGCCCGGTGGAACGGCACCACGGTAGGCACCCCGCGGATCACCAGCTCATCCAGGGCCGCGCGGGCCCGGCGCAGCGCCTGCGGCCGGTCCTCGCCCCACACAATCAGCTTGGCCATCAGTGAGTCATACTCGGCGGGCACCACGGACCCGGACCGCACGCCGGAATCCATCCGGATGCCCGGACCCGTGGGCGGTTCGAAGGCTTCCACCGGGCCGGGGCCGGGCAGGAACCCGCGGGCGGGATCCTCGGCGTTGAGCCGGAATTCGAACGCGTGCCCGTGCGGCACCGGGTCGGAGGTGTTGGAGAGCGGCAGCCCGTCGGCAATGCGGAACTGCTCGCGGACCAGGTCCACGCCGGCGGTTTCCTCGGTGACGGGGTGCTCCACCTGCAGCCGGGTGTTCACTTCCAGGAAGCTGATCAGCCCGTCCGGGGAGACGAGGTATTCCACGGTGCCGGCACCGGTGTAGCCGGCTTCGCGGCAGATGGCCTTGGCGGAGGCATGGATGGTGGCGCGCTGCTCTTCGGTGAGGAACGGGGCGGGGGCTTCCTCCACGAGTTTCTGGTTCCGGCGCTGCAGCGAGCAGTCACGGGTGCCGACGACGACGACGTTGCCGTGCGTGTCAGCCAGCACCTGGGCCTCCACGTGCCGGGGCTTATCTAGGAACCGTTCGGCGAAGCATTCACCGCGGCCGAAGGCGGACACTGCTTCGCGCACCGCCGATTCGAAGGCGTCCTCCACATCTTCGAGCCGACGAGCAATCTTCATGCCGCGGCCGCCGCCGCCGAACGCCGCCTTGATGGCCACCGGCAGCCCGTGTTCCTCGGCGAAGGTACGGACCTCTTCGGCACTTTGAGCCGGGCCCTGCGTTCCGGGCACCAGCGGGGCACCGGCGCGGACGGCGATCTCGCGGGCAGTGACCTTGTTGCCCAGGTCGCGGATGGCCTGCGGGGAGGGGCCGATCCAGGTCAGCCCGGCGTCGAGCACCGCCTGCGCGAAGTCCGCGTTCTCGGACAGGAACCCGTAGCCGGGGTGCACGGCATCCGCGCCGGCCCGCCGGGCGGCGTCGATCAGCTTGGGGATGTTCAGGTAGGTGTCCGTGCTGGCGGAGCCGTGCAGGGGATAGGCCTCGTCCGCGATGCGGACGTGCAGCGCGTCGGCGTCGGGGTCCGAGTACACGGCAGCCGAGGCGATGCCGGCGTCGGAACAGGCGCGGGCAACCCGCACGGCAATCTCGCCGCGGTTGGCGATCAGGACCTTCTTCATGGGGTTCCTTCCGTGAACAGCCCGGCGGTTTCCTCCGCGGACAGCGGGGCCAGGGTGTCGGGGTTCGAGAAAACAAAGCGCACCGGATGTCCGGGCGGCAACTGTGCGGCAACGGGCAGGTCCTGCGGCACGACGACGGCGATCACCGGGTAGCCCCCGGTGACGGGATGGTCGGCCAGGAACAGGACGGGAAGGCCCGACGGCGGGACCTGCAGCGAGCCGGCCACCACGCCTTCGCTGGGCAGTTCCCCGTCCCGGATGCGTTCCAGCGGGGCGGCGTCCGGGTCCTGCGGGTCGGTGGCCAGCCGCACGCCGATCCGGTTGGACTCGTTGGTGGCGAGCCAGGTGTGTCCGGTCAGGGCTGCCGCGGCGGCGGGGCCGAACCAGTCCTGCCGGGGGCCGGCCGTGACCCGCAGCAGGGTGGGGGTGCGGCCGTCGCCCAGGCTGCCGGGGGCGGTGCCTGCCGGCAGGGAAGAGGGTTCGGTGGTGCCTACCGGTGCGGAACCAGAAACCGCGCCGACGGGCAGCAGGGTGCCGGCCTCGAGCGGTGCCGGGCCGATACCGCTCATCGTGTCTGTGCTGCGGCTGCCCAGGACCGGGTCCACGGCCACGCCGCCGCGGACGGCAACGTAGGAGCGGACACCGCGGAACGGGGTGCCCACGGTCAGGGTTTCGCCATCCAGCAGGGCAAAGGGGGTGTCCAGCGGCGCGGGCCGGTCCCGCTCGCCGCCGGGGGAAACGACGGCGGCCGGGACCTGCGCCCCGGACAGGGCCAGGACGGTGTCCCCGCGGGCGGTCAGCTCCAGGCCGCCGAGAAGGTTCTCGATCACGGCAGCGTCGGCCGGATTGCCGACCAACCGGTTCGCCTGACGGGCGGAACGGGTATCCGCGGCACTGGCTATGGAGACGCCAAGGTCCGCATAACCGGGGCGGCCGAGGTCCTGGACGAGGGACTGGAGGCCTGCGCTGGTTACCTCGAGGGAGGTGGGGCTGGCTTGGGACACATCGTCACCTTGCGCGGGCGGGAAAGCCCCATCGCCCCTTAGCGCTGCGGATCCACCCTCCTCCTCGCAAGCTCGGAGAGGGGACCCTGATCCTTCGCTGCCTCGTCGTTCCTCGGTCGGCGATGCGGGACTCACGAGGTGTCCCAGCCCCTCGTTCGTTCCCTCGCTCGCGGGAGACGCCGGGTCTTCGGTGCCCGTGCTCGGAGCCTCGGCCTGAGGACTTGAAGTGGTGGTGATCAATTCACGGACGGGATGGAAGATTACTGAATCGCCAGGACGGATGAGAGCAGGGTTTGGACGGGAGAGGTCCCATAAAAGGGCGTTGGTATGGCCGATAAGTTGCCAGCCGCCGGGAGAAGTGCGGGGGTAGATGGCTGAATAGTCACCGGCGAGGGCCACTGAGCCCGCGGGCACGGCCTTGCGCGGAGTGGTGCGGCGGGGGACGTTCAGGGCCGGGTCGCCGCCCACCAGGTAGGTGAAGCCGGGGGCGAAACCGCCGAACCCGCCGGTCCACGGCGTGCCGGTATGGGCGTTGACCACAGCCTCTTCGGAGAGGCCGGTGAGCTGCGCCACCTCGGCCAGGTCCTCGCCGTCGTACACCGTCTCAATGGTGACCGTGCGGGCGTCCGGCAGCTCGGCATGGGAGAAGTCCAGGTTCTCCAGCAGTGCGGCAGCGGCGACCGTTTCGCGGCGGCCGTCGAACCGGACCAGCACGGTCCCGGCAGCGGCCAGCGCATCCACTTGCCCGGGCAGCGGACTGGACTGCAGCTGTGCGTGGAGGGCGACGACGTCGGCCAGCGAACCAAGCTCAACCAGCAGCGCCCTCGTCCCGGCGGGACGGATGCCGCGGATGTGCCCGCCCGCGTCCGTCTCCACGGGGGAACTCATACGAAACTCTGGATGGTGACGCCGGCCTCTTCGAGCCCGGCACGGACGGCCCGGGCCATGGCCACGGCACCGGGGGTGTCACCGTGCACGCAGATCGATTCAGCGGACATCGGGATCTCGGTGCCGTCGACGGCGGTGATGACGCCCTCCGTGGCCAGGCGGACCATGTTGGCGGTGACCTGGCCGGCGTCGTGGATCACCGCGTTGGATTCGCGGCGCGAGACGAGCGTGCCGTCCGGGTTGTAGTTGCGGTCGGCGAAGGCTTCGGTCACGCCACGCAGGCCGGCGTCGGCAGCGATGTCCAGGGCAACTGCTCCGGGCAGCAGCAGGACAGGCAGGTTTTTGTCGAAGGTGCGGACCGCATCGATGACGGCGCGTGCGTGCACCTCGTGGCGCACGATGGTGTTGTACAGCGCGCCGTGCGGCTTCACGTAGCGGATTTCCGAGCCCGCCGCGCGGGCCAGGCCCTGCAGTGCGCCGAGCTGGTAGAGGACGTCGTCGAACAGCTCGGTGTAGGAGCAGTCCAGGAAGCGCCGGCCGAAACCGGCCAGGTCCCGGTAGGCGGGGTGGGCACCCATGGTGACGCCGGCGGCGACGGCGTCGCGGCAGGTCTGCGCGATGGTGGAGGGATCTCCGGCGTGGAAGCCGCAGGCCACGTTGGCGCTGGAGACGGATTCGAAGACGGCGGCGTCGTCGCCCATGGTCCAATTGCCGAAGGACTCGCCCACGTCGCTGTTCAGATCAATGACCGTCATGGTTCTGCCTCCCGCTCGGTGGTGCAATGGTGTTCCTACAGTGTGCCCCGTCACGTCGGATTGTTCAACAATATGGCGATGTTCTGCCGGCAGGAGCTGCTTCTGCGGAAAGGGTACCTGCGAGGCGATCCAGCGTCGCTGGATGGGTTAGCATATCCATCCGGCCGCCGAGATATAAGGGCAATCGTTACGGGCATTTATTAATCAGACGCGGCCTTTGGGTTATTTGCTGGCAAGATGTTGCAGTGAATAATTTACTGGGGGATCACAACCACGTTGTTGACGCCATATTGAACCGTCTTGAGGACATAAAAAATGGGGATACCGATGCTCCCCGTGTGCTGGTGTTGACGGGGGAATCCGGCATTGGCAAATCCCGTATCGTGCGCGAAGTCTACGAAGAACTGCGCAGAAAGCAGCCAGCACCGGGATACTGGCCCAGCATGCTGCCGGACAGTCATAAGGACGATAATTCCATCGACCCGATGGCATCCCGTAAAGTGCTAGGTCCTGACCCAACATCGTTTGAATGGCATTCGCAAGCCCTCCCATCCTTTGGCTGGTGGCATTTTGAATGCGAGATCATGGAGTCGCAGAATGCCGTCAACGTGGTGGGTGCGGCCTACCCCCAGTTACGCGCTCATCTGCTGCCCCTGGGACTGGCCTGGAACGATCAGGCAGGTTTTTCGGACAAACTTGGCCGGGCTCGAGAGAAGGTCATTGAGGAAGTTCGAAGCACCGTCACGGATGGTGGGTTCGAGGCGTTGGGCGCATTCGGGCTAGCATTTCCCGGGCTGGGCACCCTCATTCGGTGGGCAGGCCAGGCCGGTAACAAAATCGCAAAAGACCGTCAGCACCGCAAACAGCTCGACTCCGATGTCGCTCCGGCATCCGAATCCCACGTCTCTGTGGCACAAGAGCTTGCCGCCGCCATCCGCTCCACTGCCTTGACGGCCTCTCCGGGCAAACCAGGGCTGCCTCAAATCGTAGTTATCGAGGATATGCACCGGATGGGCGATGATCTGGCTGAGCTGTTGACGGAATTAGGAAGGCCTGACAAAAAACATCCAGTACTCGTTATCGGGACGGCTTGGCCCGAGGGGTATAACAATCCCGGATATAAGAATTGGGCTGCCCAGGCTATGGACGAGGGGCGGGCAGCGCCAATGATGGTGAAGCAGCTGGAGGGTGACGATTTGATCACTCTGCTCCGTCACTATGCCAAGAACACCGATGAAGACACGGCCAAGCGAGTGGTAGAGCGTATGCCCAACCCCCACTTCTTGAAGCTGTGGCTAACGATGCGCTCAACTATGAGACTCATTGCCTCCCACGACCAAGCGCTGGTGCTTAGCGAAGACGAGCTGATGAGCCTGCCCCTTGAAGTCATGGACGTGCTGCGGCAACGCTGGCTTGAGTTACCCGAGGAAGTGCAGCAGGCCTTGATTCTTGCAGTCATAGCGAGGGCGAAGGCCTCTGATTCCGGGCCGACGGCCCTGCCGAGGTTCCTTCCCGATGTCGTGGCAAAAGCCTCTAAAGCAGCCGGATTCTCGTTCCAGGATCTAGAAGCAGGGTTTAGCTCGGCCGTGTCTCCCGGAGCATGGTGCAACACGGATGCCAACGCCCAATGGTTGCGTGAGACCGATCTGCAGGAAGTGGTTTTGAGTTACACCCGGGATTCAAGACTGGGTCTCTTGGATTCGGAACACAAAAAACTTCAAAAGGAAACACGTGACGTTCTGATCGAGTGGATCGATGAACGACGGGAAGGGATCGAGTTGCAACTCGAGCCCGATCTGGTTGTTGCGGCGGAATGGCTCGATAGTCTTCCGCCAGCTGAGGGAGCAGCGTGGACAGATGCAGATACTGCTGCACAGTGGGCACTCGCGGAAACCGCGAACTGGAACTATGACTTAGCCGCAGCGGTCGAAAAAGCCAGAATTGTCCTCGACAAGGGAATGCTCGATTCCGATACCAATCAGAAGGTCCGCACGAGACTCGCCCTCTGGGTGGGGGCCAGCGGCCGTTACGGGGAGGCACTCGAGTTGTATCGGGCCCTGCTCGGCGACCAGCTCCAGACTCTGAGTCCAGAAGACCCAGCGGTGCTTGCTACGAGGCACCATCTGGCGCTTAATCTGTTCAACACTGGCAGGAAGGTCGAGGCGCTCGTTGAGGAAGAACTGGTGTGGGCAGACCGCCGAAAAGTCTTGGGCGCCGAACACCCCGATACGCTTATCGCGCAGAATAACGTCGCGTGCTGGTATGCCGAAACCGGCCGCGTAGCCGAGGCAGTAGAGCAGCTGCAAGAAGTACTCATGATGGAGTCTCGTGTCCTGGGGCCCGACGCCCCGGGCACCCTGCTGACCAGACGTAATCTCGTGGCCTACCGTCGTCGAGCAGGTGTAGGAAGCTCAGAAGAGGTCATCAACGACTATGAAAATTTGCTGCTTGATCAGACGAGGGTCCTAGGCGCGGATGACGAAGATACATTAGGAACAAGGAACTCCCTGGCCTGCGAGCAAGCCGAAGCGGGCAACCTTGCGCTCGCAGTTGAGCAACTTGAAGTGCTGGCCCAGGACTCGATCGAAGCGATCGGTTCTATGCATCCCCTCACGCTGGTGATTCGGTCGAATTTGGCGAGGTTCCTGGGGGAAGCGGGGCAACTAGGGGAATCGTTACTGCAATACCGGCAACTGTTGATAGATGCACAGGCTGCAGCTCGCGAAGATAATCCTGACACTTTGATTATTGAAGCCAGTCTTGGTAAGACCTTATTCAAAGCTGGGCAGTCAGAAGAGGCAGTGACGCGATACAAGGGTTTAGTAAAGAAGAGCATCGGCCTTTTCGGCATAGGAGACGAAGACACCTTAGGTCGAATAAACACCCTCGGATGTTTTTTAGCGCTCACAGGTGATCTAAATGAGGGTAAGCAGTATCTCCATACGGCTCTGGTCGAAAGAACCAGGCTGCTAGGGGATGACCATGCGGATACGGTCAAGACGCGCAACAACTTCGAGTCCGTAGAGAGGCGGGCGGGAGTGTTGAACTGGTAGTTGGTCTAATTTGGGCCATCAATCCGGCAGGGATTGCCCTTTCCCGCCGCCCACCGGTCCAAGGGCGGCGACGGCGGGAAGCATCAACTGCCGAGAGTTCACGTGTCAATGCGCCAAGTTTTCCACAGTGGTGAGTCCATGGACTCACCACTGTGCTGCCCGAACCCTGGGACTGGACGTTCGGGCTCCCGTCCGCTCCGGAGGACGACGACGCCGTTCACTCGCTGTCCACGGGACCCACAAGCCGGTCAATTGAAACGGATGTAAACGTCCGCTTTCGCCAGCGGAACCCACCTCCGGTTCCACGTTGCTTAGGCTCATCAGGGGCGGAGCAGGGGCAGGCTCGTCAGTGTGCAGATAACGCGGCCTGGCCCGCCAGCAGGCAGCATTATCTGCACTATGAACGCGTTCTCCCCTCCCGATCCGCGCCTGCCGCAGAGATTTGGGACACTAAGGGTGCTGTTGAGGGGCATGAAGGTGGTCAAACCTGAAAGAATGGGCAAAAGCCGGCTCGGGGGAGTTCAGCTGAAGAACCCGTTGTGGAATTCCCCGTGCCGACGCGCCACCGTCAGTCTCATGCAGGAGCCCTCCATGTCATCCGAATCATCCGCCTCGCCCTTCGCCATTGCCGACGGCGCCCGCGTTACCGTCTATGGAGCGCACGGCCGCCCCGAGCTGTCCGCGTTTGTGCCCGCCACCGCGTTCCTGGCCGAGGACAGCGGACGGTTCCCGGCCGACGTCGTTGTCCTGTTCGTTTCCACGGCGGCGGACCTGGCCCACGAACTGGCCACCGCGGCGGCCTCGGTGGAGTCGGGCGGCACGCTCTGGGTCTGCTATCCCACCGCAGAGGTGGACGGGGTGGCCCCCGACCTGAACCGCGACACCGTGGCGTCCCTGTTCGAGACGAATGACTGGGAACCGGTGGGAGACACCGTGCTCGACGGCGCGTGGTCGGCAGTGCGGGGACGCCCCGCCGGGGAGTAGCTGCGCGCCGGGAGGAAATCCCCGGCACGGATGATTAAGTAGCCGGATTTCTCTTGTCGAAACCGACATTATGTGGATATGTTGTGTCCGCCTACAAATAGTTGATGGCCTGCAGTCGAAGGATCGGCGGCCCTCAACGGGCGTTACAGCGTTGTATCCGCTCGATCCAGCCGCCGGGCCAGCCGGGGCCCCCACCGCCGTCCTTTAGGCAGCCGGGTACCCGAATTCCGTCAGCAGGGTCCTTTTCGAAGGTTTCAGCATGAGCAGAATCAAAAATGTCTCGGCTATCCTCCTCGCTTTTGGCCTTGCCAGCGGCATGGCCGCGTGTGCCCCGGCGGGAACTTCGGGAGACGGGGAGGGGGAGGGTGAGGCCGCTTCCTGCAACGTCGGCATCTCCATGCCCACCCGGAGCCTGGAACGCTGGATCAATGACGGCGAAGGCCTGAAGGAAAAACTCGAGGCCAAGGACTGCACCGTGGACCTGCAGTACGCCGATGACAAAACCGACCAGCAGATCAGCCAGATCCAGAACCAGATTGCCGGCGGCGCGGAGATCCTGGTGGTCGCGGCCATCGACGGCGAGGTCCTCGGCCCCACCCTCGAGGACGCCAAGTCCCAGGACATCCAGGTGATCGCGTACGACCGCCTGATCAACGGCACCGACGCGGTGGACTACTACGCCACCTTCGACAACTACAAGGTGGGCCAGCTGCAGGGCGAGTTCATCGAGGAGCAGCTGGGCCTGGCCGACGGCGAAGGCCCCTACAACCTGGAACCGTTCGCCGGCAGCCCGGATGACAACAATGCGGCGTTCTTCTTCGCCGGCGCCTGGGACGTGTTGCTGCCGTACGTTGAAAGCGGGCAGTTGGTGGTTCCCTCCGGCAAATCCCCGGCCAGCAACGAGGACTGGACGTCCATCGGCATCCTCGGCTGGAAGTCCGCAGATGCGCAGGCGGAAATGGACAACCGGCTGCAGTCCTTCTACACGGGGGACAAGAAGGTTGACGTGGTCCTCTCCCCGAATGACAGCCTGGCCCTGGGCATCGAATCCTCCCTGGACGCCGCCGGCTACGAACCGGGAACGGACTGGCCGGTGATCACCGGTCAGGACGCCGACGTCGCCAACGTCCAGGCCATGCAGGGGGACCGCCAGTCAATGACCGTCTGGAAGGACACCCGCGAACTCGGCACCCAGGTGGAAACCATGGTGGACGCGATCGTGGCCGGTAACGAGGTGGAGGTCAACGACACCGACACCTACGACAACGGGGTGAAAGTGGTCCCCACCTACATCCTGGAACCGGTGGTCGTCACCAAGGACACGGTCCAGGAGGAACTGGTGGACTCCGAATTCATGTCCGCTTCCGACGCCGGCCTCTGACCCGGCCCCCTTCCGGACTGATCCCGTCCCTCCTCCGGCCCGGACCAGGGGCACGACGACGGCGGCCGCTTCCCGCCGTCGTCGTACCCCCAGGCTCCGCGTAAGCGATAGCGAGAACGCGTATGAGTGACGTCATCCTGCAAATGGACGGCATTGTGAAGGAATTCAGCGGGGTCCGGGCGCTCGACGGTGTCTCCGTGGACGTGGAACGCGGCGGTGTGCACGCGATCTGCGGCGAAAACGGCGCCGGGAAATCCACCCTGATGAAGGTGCTCAGCGGGGTGTACCCGCACGGCAGCTTTGACGGGACCATCACGCTGGAGGGCCGGCCGGTCAGCTACGGCTCGATCAACGACTCCGAGCGCGACGGCATTGTGATCATCCACCAGGAGCTGGCGCTGAGCCCGTTCCTCTCCATTGCGGAGAACATTTTCCTGGGCAACGAGGTGGCGCGCGGGGGAGTGATCGACTGGCACAAAACCAACCTGGAAGCAGCGAAGCTACTGCAGCGGGTGGGGCTGGCGGAAAACCCGGCCACCAAGATCGTGGAACTGGGTGTGGGCAAGCAACAGCTGGTGGAAATTGCCAAGGCGCTGTCCAAGGAAGTGAAGATCCTGATCCTGGACGAGCCCACCGCAGCCCTGAACGACGACGACTCCGCCCACCTGCTCGGCCTGATCCGGCAGCTGCGCGACACCGGGATCACTTCGATCATCATTTCCCACAAGCTCAAGGAAATCCGTTCCATCGCGGACATCGTCACCGTCATCCGGGACGGGAAAACCATTGAAACCTTCGATGTTCAGGACAGCGACGAAATTGAAACCCGGATTATCCGGGCCATGGTGGGCCGGCCGCTGGACCACCAGTTCCCGGAACGCGAACCCCGGATCGGGGAGGAGAAGTTCCGGGTGGAGGACTGGACGGTGCACCACCCCATCGACGTGGACCGGGTGGTGGTGGACCGGGCGTCCTTCAATGTACGGGCCGGGGAGATTGTCGGGTTTGCCGGGCTGATGGGCGCCGGCCGGACCGAGCTGGCCATGAGCATTTTCGGCCGCGCCTACGGCAGCGGCATTTCCGGGCGGGTCTTCAAGGACGGCGTCGAAATCCGCACCCGCACCGTGGACGAGGCGATCGGCCACGGCATTGCGTACGTCAGCGAGGACCGAAAACGGTACGGGCTGAACCTGATCGGCAGCGTCACCGTGAACGTGTCCGCGGCGGCGCTGGGCAAACTGGCCCGGCTGGGCATCATCGACCGGAACCGCGAATACGGGGTGGCCGATGACTACCGCAAACGGATGAACATCCGCACCCCCAGCGTCTCCTCCCTGGTGGAGAACCTCTCCGGCGGGAACCAGCAGAAGGTGGTGCTGAGCAAGTGGATCTACTCCGGGCCGGAAGTGCTGATCCTGGACGAACCGACCCGGGGGATCGACGTCGGTGCCAAGTTTGAAATCTACGGAATCATCAACGAAATGGCGGCGCAGGGCAAGGCAGTAATTGTCATCTCCAGTGAACTGCCCGAACTGATCGGGCTCGCTGACCGCATCTACACCATTGCCGAGGGCCGGCTCACCGCCGAAGTGCCGCGGGCCAAGGCCACGCAGGAGGAACTGATGCGCCACATGACCGCCGACCGGACCCAAGCTGACCGGACCCAAGGAGCACAAGCCTCGTGACCACCACAACTCCAGAGCAGGCCATGGCCCCGCTGCCGCCCAAGCCCGGCAAGACCGGCAAGAAACGACGGCGGGTAGACCTGCGCGCGTACGGCATCCTCGGCGCGCTGGCCGTGATCATCCTGCTGTTCCAGATCCTCACCGGCGGGCGGCTGCTTTACCCGGGCAACGTCAGCAACCTGTTCCAGCAGAACGCGTACGTGCTGATCCTGGCCATCGGCATGGTCATGGTGATCATTGCCGGGCACATCGACCTCTCCGTGGGGTCAGTGGTGGCGACGGTCGGGGCCATTGCCGCGCTGGCCATGAACAACTGGGGGATGCCCTGGTGGGCGGCGGTGCTGCTCTCCCTCGTCGTCGGCGCCGTGATCGGTGCCTGGCAGGGGTTCTGGGTGGCGTTCGTCGGGATTCCGGCGTTTATTGTCACCCTGGCCGGGATGCTGGTGTTCCGCGGCACCGCCCTGATCCTGCTCACCGGCGGCACCATCAGCGGCCTGCCCCGCCCGTACACGGCAATCAGCACCGGCACGCTGCCGTCCACCGGGACCCCTGACCTGGTGACGCTGGGCATCGGGGCGCTCGCGTGCGTGGCGCTGGTGGTGCAGCAGCTGCGGGGCCGGGCGGACCTGCGCCGGCTGGACCTGCCGCGCGAACGCAACGGGTCCTTCATCTTCAAGATCGCGCTCGCCGTGGTGGCGATCATGTACCTCTGCTATCTGCTGGCCTTTAGCCGGGGCATGCCGATCATCGTGGTCATCCTGGCCGTGCTGGTGCTCGCCTATTCGTTCCTGCTGAACCGCACGGTGTTCGGCCGGCACGTCTACGCGATGGGCGGGAACCTGAACGCGGCCATGATGTCCGGGGTGAAGACCCAGTGGGTGAACTTCTTTGTGTTTGTGAACATGGGGTTCCTGGCCGGGCTGGCCGCCGTGGTCAGCACGGCCCGGGCCGGCGGTGCCGTGGCCTCGGCCGGCGGCGGGTTTGAGCTGGACGCGATTGCCGCCGTGTTCATCGGCGGAGCGTCGGTACAGGGCGGCGTGGGCACCGTGGTCGGCGCCGTGATCGGCGCTCTGGTGATGGGCGTACTGAACCAGGGCCTGTCCATCCTGTCCGTGGACGCCGCCTGGCAGCAGGTGATCAAGGGCCTGGTGCTGCTGGCCGCGGTGGCCTTCGGGTTCAGCCGGCGGAAGGCGCGGTAGGTTTTTGCCCTTTTCGCCGGCGGGGCGGGAGGCCTAATCTGGCGGGGTACTGTCCGCACTTACCTGCAAGGAGACAGCTATGCCCAGCCAGATGAATCCCTACCTCAGCTTCCGGGACAACGCCCGGGAGGCGATGGACTTTTACCAGAGCGTGTTCGGCGGAACGCTGGAATCCAGCACGTTCGCCGACATGAACATGGCCGAGGACCCCGCTGAGGGGAACAAGATCATGCACTCCTCCCTGACCACCGACAACGGCTTTGTGCTGATGGCCTCGGACACGCCGTCGGGCATGAACCTGAATGAGGGCAGCAGCTATTCCATTTCACTGAGCGGCAACGACGCGGAGGAGCTGCGCGGCTACTGGGATCGGCTGCTCGACGGCGGCCAGATGGACCTGCCGCTGGAGAGGGCGCCGTGGGGTGACCTGTTCGGGATGCTGACGGACCGGTTCGGGACGAGCTGGATGATCAGCATCGAGGGCCAGGACTCCTAGGGTCCGGCTCTTATCCAGCGGGAGTCTCGCGGTAGAGCACGAGGTGCTCGTGGTAAAGGACTCCATCGCGGATGTCGCCGGTTGCGGTGAAACCGGTGTCGTCCCGGTAGTCCAGGTGGGCTCCGGTGACCGTGTAGCTGCCGGTGTAGGCACTGGCCCGGTCGCCGCGTGCCTCGTCATAGCGGCCGTTGGGCAGCAGTTCCTGCCGGATGTAGCCGTCCGCCGTCACCCACATGCCGACGACGTCGAGGTCCTGGGTCTTGCTGCCGTGCGTTGCCATGCTGAGTTCTCCTAGGGTCCGTGCCGGGAAGTATTGGGAGTCAGGAAGAATCGACGTAGATCCCGGCAGTCTTGGTTTCGAGCCTAGGGAGAATCCCGTCGTCGAGCATGGGTGCGCTTCACCCACCCTTGGCAGCAATCGATAGGCTGGTGACATGGGGGAAGACAATCTGGGGGCGTTCCTGCGGGCCCGCCGCAACGCTGCGGACGCAGCGTTGTATCCGTTTGCCAGGCACACCCGGCGCCGGGTGCCCGGGCTTCGGCGCGAAGAAGTTGCCGAACTGGCCGGGCTGAGCACCGACTACTACCTGCGCCTGGAGCAGGGCCGCGAGAAGAACCCGTCCGGGCAGGTTCTCACCGCCCTGTCGGCGGCACTGCAGCTGACCCGGCACCAGGACGAGCGCCTGCACCTGCTCGCCGGGCGCTCGCCGCAGCGGGTTGCGTCCCCTCGGGCGGTGGATCCCTCGCTGGCACACCTGCTGGAAACGTCCACGGATTCGGCCGCTTTCATCCTGGATTCGCTGCTGAACATCACGCAGCTCAACCCGTTGGCGGAGGCGCTCTTCAGCGGCTTTGCGGACAAGGGGAACTTTGCCCGGAACGTGTTCCTGGACCCGGCGGGCCGGCACTTCTTCGCCGACTGGAACCGCGCGGCCGAATCCTGCGTGGGCGCGCTGCGCACCACCATGGATTTCCACCCCGATCGGCAGGAACGGGATGCGCTGCTCGCCGAGCTGCGGACCGACTCGGAGTTCGACCGGCTCTGGCAGTTGTTTTCGATCGAGCCGAAAACACGCGAGGGCAAGGTCCTGCACCACGAGCAGGCCGGGACCATAGCGGTGACCTTCTATACCTTCCAGGTGGCAGAAGCACCGGGACAGCAACTGGTGGTGTACGAGGCCGAGGCCGACGGTTCCAGCGAGCAGCGGATGAAATCACTGCTAGCTACGCGGTCTTGATGGCCGCGCGCCCCTAGCCGGACTGCTCTGCCGCCCATTCCGCGACCCGGCGGGCGCTTTCCTCCTCGGACAGGTCTTCCACCCGGCTCATCACGGACCAGCGCACCCCGAACGGGTCGCGGATACTGGCGAACCGGTCTCCCGAGACGAAGGTGCTCAGCGGCTCCCGGATGGTCGCGCCGGCGGCTTCAGCCCGGGCTACGGTCTCATCGGCGTTGGCGCAGTAGAGGCCCATGGAGTAACAGTCCTCGTCGCCGGACGGCATCGGGACCAGCCCGAACTGCGCGTTCGGTTCGCCCAGCTGGAGCCGCCCGGTGCCGAAGTCCAGGTCCGCATGCACCACCACCCCGCCCATCTCGGTGATGTCGACGGGCCGGGCGCCGAAGACGTCCCGGTAGAAATCGATGGCGGCCCGGGCATCCGGTACGGCCAGGAACGGGGTCAGGCTGGTGGCACCGTGCGGTATGCCGTTGGTGGTGTGGGTTCCGGTGACGCCGGCTGGGGTCTTGCCGGTTGTTCCGGTGTTCGGTGTGCTTGAATTCGGTGTGTTTGTTGTAGTCATGGTGCCAGCGTAGGCAGCGCGGCAGGGGCCGGGCTTGAAGATTCGCGACAGGGTTTGCGGGCTCCTGGTTGAGGAAGTTCGTTGCGGGGATAGGGGAGCGATGGTCGAGCAGTGGCGCGGCACCCTGTACCCGGCGCGGCTGCCGGAGTTCCACCGGATCCTTCCGGCGGCGGAACTGGCGGACCGGGTCCGCTGGGTGTGGATTCCGGAATGGAACCTTGCTCCGGGGCGGGTGTCCCGGCAGGAGGTCCTGCCCTTTCCAGCGTTGAACCTTGTGGTGGATAAGGACGGGGTCACGCTTTCCGGTCCGGCCACCCGGCGGTCCTTCCGCGACCTGTCGGGCCGGGGCTGGGCGGTGGGCCTGCTGCTGCGTCCCGCCGCGGTGCCGGTATTCACCGACGACCCGGGCAACCTGCGCGACACTGAAATTCCCGTCGATGCTCCGGACCTGCTGGCCGCGGTAGTCGCGGCGATGGCCGACGTCGTACCCTCCACGGACGACGACGACGCCGGGGCCGGCCGCGAGGGTGCCGGGGCCGGCGTCGTACCGGTCGTCGACCCCGCTGAGGTGCGCCGCGCTGCCGCCGTCGCCGCGGCTTCCCGTTGGCTGGAAGCACACGGTCCCACTCCTGACGCCGAAGGGCGGCTCGCGAACCGGCTGGAGGACCTGATTCCGGCGGATGCGTCGATCACCCGGGTGGACCAGCTTGCCGGGCAGCTCGGCGTCTCGGTGCGGACGGTGCAGCGCCTGGCCCGGCGGTTTGTCGGGCTGCCGCCGCTGGCCATGATCCGCCGCTACCGGCTGCAGGAGGCGGCGGAACGGTTGCGGCTGCATCCGGAAACCCCCATTGCCGACGTTGCCGCCGACCTGGGCTATGCCGACCACGCGCACCTGGCCGCCGACTTCCGTGAGGTACTCGGCTTCACGCCCAGCGGCTACCGGCGCTCGGCGGCCGATTCCTAGGGGCACCGCAGGCGCTTTTCGGAAGTGACCGACCCTGCGATATGACTTAACCCATGATCACCACTGTCATCACGCCCTCACTCGTTCGCGGCGCCGCGGAACTCGAAACCACCGCCCGGGGGCTGCGGCCGCACCGGCTGCCCGCATCGGTGCGGGAGCGTTTCCCCGATCCGCAGCTGATGATGGCGGAGTCCCAGCCCTCCGGCGTCCGGCTGGTGTTCACGACGACGGCGCAACAGCTGGAGCTGGTCACGCATCCCACGCGTGTGGTCTACCTGGGCGCGGACCGGCCGCGGGGGTTCGTTGACCTGCTGGTCGACGGCGAACTGGTGCACAGCGACGAGCTCGCCGGCGGCTCATACACCGAGGTCAACATGTCCACCGGGGCGAGCCGGCAGGTGGAGGGGGAGTCGCACGTCAGCGCGTTTTCCTTGCCTGCGGGATCCAAGCTGGTGGAGATCTGGCTGCCGCACAACGAGTCGGTGGAGCTGGTGGACCTGCGGTCGGATGCTCCGGTGGAGGCGTACGACTCCGGGCGGCCGGTCTGGCTGCATCACGGCAGCTCGATAAGCCACGGCTCCAATGCGGCGACGCCGTCGGGCATCTGGCCTGCGGTGGCGGCGAGGATCGGCGGCGTCGAGTTGCACAACCTCGGTCTGGGTGGCAGCGCCATGGTGGATCCGTTCACCGCGCAGGTGATGCGGGATACCCCGGCGGACCTGATCAGCGTGAAGCTGGGCATCAACGTGGTGAATGGGGACGTGATGCGGCTGCGTGCTTTTGTGCCTGCGATGCACGGGTTCCTGGACACCATCCGCGAAGGGCATCCGGAGACTCCGCTGGTGCTCGTTTCGCCGATTTTCTGCGGCATCCATGAGGACACTCCCGGTCCGGGAGCGTTCGATCCGGCGTCCTTCGGGACGGACCAGATTCGGTTTGTGGCTACCGGCGATCCGGCGGGTGTGGCCGCCGGCCAGCTGACGCTGCGGGTGATCCGTGAGGCATTGGAGTCGCTGGTCGAGCGCCGGGCGGAGGATCCGAATCTGTTCTATCTGGACGGGCTGAGCCTGTACGGGGCAGCGGATGCCGAGGAGTATCCGTTGCCCGACGCGCTCCACCCGGACGGTGCCACCCATCGGCTGATCGGGGAGCGTTTCGCGAAGTATGCGTTTGCGGGTGAGGGCCCGTTTGTTGGTTTAAGCAGCCGCCGGCTCCTAACCGCCAGTCTCTCCGCGGATTCTCATAATGAGACCCGCACTGAAGAGTCCCGGGTTCCTTCCTCTGGTGCGAGTCTTTGACGAAAGTCCTCTTCAGTTAGGATCTCAAGTCTTTGGCCTTGCTGCACTAGGGCGAAAGCACGGGCCAATTTACTGCCGAAGGTCATTCCCGGACGCAGAGAACGTTCGTCATAGTCTCCCGTCACCAAAAGCGTCGTCTTCTTTGTCGGGTTCCCCGAGTTGAAGGTGCCGCCATGACGTACAACTAGCTCTTGAGCATCGCTGCGGGACCAGGAGATTTTGCCGGTGAAACAGACCACTTCCCCCGCCATAGGGCCATCGGGATCAATATCACCAGGCTCCAAGTAGGGACGAGGTGCAGTCATGGAAATCGGGCGAGCCTTACGGGAACCCGACCAGTAGCTGTTTTCTACCCTGCCTAGCCGAACCGATGCATGATCGAGTAACTCCGGGACCGTTCCTGCCCCAACTGACCTGGCGAGTTCAACGGCTATGTGCGCGCAGGCCTTTGCGTCCGCTCCGGCCTCGTGGTGATCAAAGGAGGGAATCTGCAGGGCGTCCGCTACCCACGGGAGTTTGTAGACGGGAAGGTCCAGAATCGCTCTGGCAAGAACCAGTGTGCATGCATAGTTCAGTGACGGCCAGGGTAACCCGGCGTGCGTACACGCATTACGCAGGGCTCCCAGATCGAAAGCTGCATTGTGGGCGATGACGACGTCGTCGTCCACAAAGGCAAGGATGTCGCGGAGCGAGGTGCTCCAATCCGGTGCATTGGCTACTGCTGCAGCGGTAACCCCATGGATCGAGGTGTTGAAGGCATCAAATCCTCCTCCGTCTGGCGGAGCGATCAACCAGGACTTGGATTCCAGGATGCTCCCATTGACGACTTTCGCCAGCCCAACAGAACAGATGGATCCCCGGTTACTATTTGCTGTCTCAAAATCTATCGCCGTGAAGGACAATGCCATGCTTTTTCCTACTTACGATCGAACGAGCTCGTAGCCGGGCCAGTTGCGTTGAGGTAGCCCGCCAATTGCCAGAGGAAGGCGTGACCAGGTGGATTCGTTTTCGTTTAGGAGGCCCTTCATAAAGGGCTCCGTGAAATCCTAAAGGAAGCTACGGCCGAGGGCTGTCGCTCAGACCCCAGCCAGTGTCGGCACTTCGCATGGCCATAAGCGAATATCAGGTCCACCGATACCGTTGAAGTAGGTGCGGTTCTTCCTTGTGCGAGCAGCTTCAATGTCGAGCCAATAGTCCAATAGGCGGACGCACCCATTCGCCACCCTTAAGGCTTCAAGCCGAGCTTCTTCCACACACGAGGCATGGGAGGTCCACAGTGACTCAGCTGGAAGCCCTGGCAGCCCGAGATCGACCAAGGGGGAGAGCTTTTTATAGGTCCCGCCTGTTCCAGCTCGTTTTGCCTCTTTGCGGCGTTCGTTTTCTGTTTCGCGCCTCATACTCTCGGCCTGAAACATCCCGTCGAGGAGGTCAATCCAAGATCCACAAAGGTCGGCAAAACGCTGGCCATCGAACAGTTCTGGCCCTGCGATATCAGCTTCCGGGCATGCAACCGCAGCTCTAGGAGTCACCAGTAGCTGACGGTTGCCGACCAGCGCTTCGAATTCTGTACGTTCGAAACGATCCCGGACCACAGCGTTAGTCGTTGATGCGCGCAAGCGTCCGTAGAAAGAGTCAACCGATACCTGCCATATCGCCCACTTGCTGTCATAGACATCTAGCACAGCGATTCCGAAGGGTTGCCCGTCTTGCATGTCTACTCCAAGTAGTCCGAGGCGCCGATATGGCACAAGTCGATTATAGAAGTTAGCAGTGCTTTTCCTGATTAGTGACGCACGGGACTGACTAATTAGCGGGATAGGGCATCCCGCATGGAATCTGAACTTGCCGAAAGGTTCGGGTGACGGGGACAGGGAAAAGCACTCCCAGCCTTTAAACACGCCGGCTGGCGGCTGGCGGCTGGCGTAAACTGACTCAGCCTACGCATCAATGAGTACCTCCAGCTAGTGACGGTCCAGGGTGCGAGGGCTGAAGTTATGGGGGAACCGGTGAGCGGTTTGAATTTCACAGCCATTGATGTCGAAACGGCCAACAACCAAAGGGCATCAGTGTGTGCCGTCGGGATTGTGCAGGTTCGCAACGGAAAGATCTCCGAGACATTCGAGTGGCACGTAACGCCCCCAACGGGCTTGGACTCATTCCACCCTCGCAACATTGCGATCCACGGCATTACGCCGGAAATCGTCCGGGCCGCTGACAACACCTGGGCGGACTCTCTCGACGCTATCCAAACGCTCGCGGAGGACCACCCGCTCGTCGCGTACAACGCACCGTTCGATAAATCAGTGCTCCATGCATCCAGCCTGTTCAGTGGGTTGACGCCACCCAGCAACGATTTCCACTGTGCCCTGGCTTTAGCCAAGCGTCTCCTGACGATGGAAAAGTACCGGCTGCCTCTCGTTGCGGCAGAACTGGGACTCGATTCATTCACCCACCACGACGCCGGTAGCGACGCCGCTGCCTGCGCACAGATTGTTCTGGCACTTTCTGAACGTCATGGCCTTCGGACGGTTGCTGACCTCTGGACGCCCGCGGGCGGCGGCATACGAACCGAGCAGTCGCTGAGGCCGAGCGCGTTCAGCAGGGGCAACAAGAGCCCTATATCCGAACTGCCGCAACCGGATCCTGCCGCGGACCCGTCGCACCCGTTCTTTGGACGCCAAGTAATCATGACAGGAGACCTCGTTTCCTACAGCAGGTGGGATGCGATGGAGAAGATCGCGAGTCTTGGTGGCATCAACGGCAAAGGCGTCACCAAAAAGACTGCGTTCCTGCTGGTGGGAGACGGCAAAACCCACGCAAGTGTGGATTTGGAAAACGGGACGACCAAAGAGAAGAAGGCAGCGGCATATATGGCCGCCGGTCAGGACCTGACCGTGCTCACGGAGTCGGATTTCCTGCAGCTGGTCAGTTCAGACGCGCCTGCCGTGTTGGAACCAGACATGGAAGCCGTATCCGACCTTAGGCCCGTGCAGACGAGAGATGCCACCACGGACGAGGCCGTCCTCCTTCCCTCGCAGCACAACGGCAGTTTTGAGGAACCCGCTGCCGCAGCTGAGTGGCAGTACGAAGACCCGGACGGACAATATGCTTCTCCTCTATCAGACAAGGGTGCCCCAACCGATGCTGACCGCTCCGATCCCTTCATGAGCGTCAGCTCGGACGCGATTCCGGAGAAAGCAGGGCAGGCCGTGACTGCATTGCTGAAGGCCGGCTCGCGAATGGGGCAACGTCTGTGGCGGGCGACTAGAAACTAGAACAGGCGACGCCGGGACCGGCCGCCGCCGTCAGAACCTCCCGGAACGCCGGATTCGGATGGGCATTCGGCAGCACCCGGCGTACACAGTGCAGGGCTTCCAGCGGCGGACCCTGGCCGCGCCTGCCCCGTACGGGCCGGCAACGGCCGGTTCGCACACATTGCAGCAGCACTGATTTGCCCTCGGCATGGAAGCGTCCGACGGCGGCAGCAGTCTCCTGCAGCACGGAGCAGGGATTAGGCATTGGACTCCGCCGACGCGGAAATCCACCAGCCAGAAAGTCGCATGCTTCTCCGGGGCAATCCCGGGGACGTTGTCCGTGCCTAGTCGGCACAGGCTGAGCACTGCATCAAATGCCCAGCTCCGCCGTCCTACCCAGCGCGCCCACGCCGCCAAGCCAGACACCGTCGTCGTCCGGGTGCCGGACCAGGACATCGGTCCTGGACCAGGAGCCGTAGTCAAAGTGGGCCGTGCGTGGCCCCGCCGACCTGCCGACCGTTGCCATCGACCTGTCGCTGATGGGATGCAGACAGCTGATTGAGGTACCTGGCATCCGATCGTCCTGATCAAACTCAGAAAGAGAATATTATGTCATTTCAGACGCCAAAAAGCGTTGAAGAGTTTCTAACTGCGATTCATCAACGCGACTATCTTATGCCTGCAATACAGCGCGAGTTTGTGTGGGGTCCGGATCAGATTATTAGGCTCTTTGATAGCCTAATGCGTGGTTATCCAGTGGGATCGTTCTTGCTCTGGGATGTTAAACGTGAAACCGCGCAGTCATACACGTTTTATGAATTTTTGACTCGTTATCATGAGCGCGACAACCCGTATGCAGCCAAAGCAACGGTGCCAGCGGGGACTGGAACCACTGCAGTCCTTGACGGCCAGCAGCGGTTGACATCCCTGAACATCGGCTTGTACGGCAGTTTTGCAGAGAAAAAGAAGTACGCGTGGTGGAATAGCTCTGATGCTTTCCCTATAAAGCGGCTGTACATGAACCTTACTGAGGAGCCCGAAAATGAGGAGCTAGGTCTTAAATACGATCTTAGGTTCCTAACCGATAGCGACGCAGAATCTGCCTCAAACGCTGAAGATAAGTGGTTCCGAGTAGGAACAGTCCTTGATCTTCCCGACTCGGGCCCCGCGATCATGAAGGAGCTCAATCGGAGAGGAATTAAGGCCTCAGACGAAGCTTTCCAAAGGCTGTACGATCTTTATCAGGCGGTCCGCATTCTCAAGCCGATGAATTATTTCTTGGTCAATGACCAGGATCCCGATAAGGTGCTCGAAATCTTTGTTCGAGTAAACAGCGGGGGGACGACCCTTTCGTATTCGGATTTGCTGCTCTCCATGGCCACTAACCAATGGAAGGAGCTCGACGCCCGCGAGGAAGTGCGCTCGATTGTGAGTGAGCTGAACAGCAACGCCGGACGTCAGTTCTCCTTCTCTAAAGATGTCGTTCTTAAAACTGCACTCAGCATTGCCGGTGTGGATGTCCGTTTTAAGGTATCCAACTTCACGCAGGCAAACATGGGCAAGGTAGAAGGGGCGTGGCTAGAGATTAGGGGAGCGCTTCTTCGCGCCGCTACCCTGCTCCAGCAGTTTGGTTATAACGAGCGTAATCTCACGGCTAACAGTGTCATCGTCCCCATGGCGCAGTACCTGTACCTTCGCCGAGCGAACGATTCGTACCTTGATTCGACTGCTGACGCACCGGATCGCCAAGTCCTACAGCGGTGGGTCACCCGGTCACTCATTAAGCGCGGGATTTGGGGCTCTGGGCTGGATACGATGCTTCTTCGGATCCGGGAAATTCTCGTGGACAACCATTCAAGTTTTCCGGTTGGCGCGATCGAGAGCGCCATGGCTGGCGCTGGAAAGAGCTTGTCGTTCGATGCGGCCGAGGTGGACGAGCTCCTCAACCTCAAATATGCCGGGCAACGCACCTTCTCAGTACTGTCCATCCTCTATCCCGGATTGGATCTCAGCAAGAAGTTCCACGAAGACCATATTTTCCCGAAGTCTCGCTTCACGCGGAAGAAACTGGAGGCCGCGGGAATACAGAGTGACAAGATCGAGGAGTACCTCGGAGCGGTGAATCTTCTGCCCAACCTTCAGCTCCTGGCAGGAACAGCGAACATAGAAAAGCAGGACTCCTTGCCCTCTGAATGGATCGGGAAAGCGTTCGCAGGCCAGTCGAAGCGGGACGCTTACCTTGCTGATAATGACCTTGACGGTGTGCCGCTTGATCTGGAGGGCTTCGTCCAATTCTTTGAAGAGCGCAAACGTCGAATGAGGGATCGTTTGATCCAGGTGCTTGGGCGCACTCTGGCTGAAGAGCAGGGAGAGTCCTAGCATTACTCGTGGCCCAGCCATGCATAGCGGCTGGGCCACGAGTGGTATTTGATTTTCGAGCAGCAGCGGACTAAATCGGGTTGTAACCGATTGGTACAGGACCGCAAGCCGCGCTTCGGCGCCATACGGTGAGAGTGCGTTTATTCTTGACAGGTGGATGTAACTGGAGAATTCGGCGGCTTGAATCAAGGGTTGTACGAAGCCCTGCACACGCGGCACCTACAGAACCTGATAAATCAGAACCCTGAACTGCAGCCCGTTTTCCGATCCATCCCTGAGGATGAGTCTCCAGCCATTCTGGCGGACTACGTCGCATCCAGAGTTCGTGACTTCCTGACCGATACGAAGCCCGAGGGGCGTGTCAGTCTGGTTAATCAGATCCTCCAGCAGCTGGTGTCGGACACGATTCAGCCAGGCCCCCAACAACTAACCTCTCTGTTTCCGACAGAGGAACTGCGCCGTCGCCAGCTGCGCCGACCATCAACGCCGCTCAGCCAGCCGGCCCTGCTGACGAATGGTAAGGACGATCCCAACCTTGCCGCTGAAATCCGCACGGAAATGGGTTCGGCTGACACGGTAGACATGCTCTGTGCCTTCATCCGCTGGAGCGGCCTGCGCCTGCTCGAACCGGCTCTGGCAGAACTCCGGGACCGCGGTGTGAAGCTGCGGGTCCTCACCAGCACGTACATGGGCGCCACGGAACGCCGTGCCATCGATGAACTCGCTCTGAAATACGGAGCCGAGATCAAAATCAACTACGAAACCCATGCCACTCGGCTGCATGCCAAGGCATGGCTCTTTCGGCGCAACACCGGGTTCGACACTGCCTATGTGGGCAGCTCCAACCTCAGCGCGCCGGCCATGCTCGACGGACTGGAATGGAACGTCCGGCTTTCCGCAGTCGGCACGCCGGAGCTGCTGCAAAAATTCGAGGTCACTTTCGACAGCTACTGGCAGCAGCCCGCATTTCAGACATACGACCCTATCCGCGACGGCGACAAACTCGACGCCGCCCTGGCCCGCAACGGCGGCAAGTCCACGGCGCTCCCGGCGGCAGCTACCGGATTGGAAATCCAGCCCTACGTCCACCAGCAGGAAATGCTGGAGGAATTGGACGCAGCGCGGGAAGTCCACGGTCATCACCGCAACCTCCTCGTTGCTGCGACGGGAACCGGGAAAACGGTTATCGCCGCGCTGGACTACAAGCGCCTGTGCGAAGCAGAAGGACGGCCGCTTTCCCTACTCTTCGTGGCCCACCGGAAAGAGATCCTGGAGCAGTCTCTGCGCACTTACCGCGACGTGATGCAGAGCGGCTCCTTTGGCGAGTTGTTCGTCGGTGACAATAAGCCGACCCAATGGAAACAGGTGTTCGCCAGCGTCCAGTCCCTGGCCGCCCTCGGCATCGAACAGCTCGACGCCGACGCGTTCGAGGTCGTCGTTATTGACGAGTTCCATCACGCCCAGGCGCCAACGTATCGGCGACTGATCGACCGCCTGCGTCCTCAGGAGCTGCTGGGCCTGACCGCTACCCCGGAGCGAGGTGATGGCGTCAACGTTGCGGAGCAGTTCTTTGATGGCCGCGTCGCCAGTGAACTCCGTTTGTGGGACGCGCTGGACGCCGATCTCCTTGTGCCTTTCCACTACTTCGGCGTGGCCGACGACGTCGATCTCTCCCAGGTTGAATGGAAGCGCGGAAACTACGACGTCGGTGAGCTCAGCAACCTGTACACAGGCAACGACGCGCGGGCCGCGAAGGTCATTACCGAGCTGCGGGACAAGGTCTCGTCCACGCAGCAGATGCGCGCCCTGGGATTCTGCGTTTCGGTACAGCATGCGGAATACATGGCGAAGGTCTTCCACGGGGCAGGCATTCCCTCCGTCGCCGTATCGGGGGACACCCCGGGCGATGAACGGTCCGATGCGCTCAGGCGACTCCGGAGCCGGGAACTGAACTGCATCTTCGCGGTCGACCTCTTCAACGAGGGACTCGACCTCCCTGAAGTCGACACCATCATGCTGCTTCGTCCGACGCAGAGTTCCACCGTCTTCCTGCAACAGCTCGGACGGGGGCTGCGCCGGGCGAAGGACAAATCGGTGCTCACAGTGCTGGACTACATCGGCCAGCAGCACCGCGAGTTCCGCTTCGAGACCAAGCTTCGGGCACTCACGGGGCTGGGTCGGAAGCCACTGGCAAAGGCCGTCGAGGATGAATTCCCGCATCTGCCGTCCGGTTCGCAGATTGTGCTGGACCGGGTGGCACAGAAGATCATTCTCGACAATATCCGCGCCCAGCTTCGCTTTAGCAAGCGTCAGCTCATTGCGGACGTAAAGTCCCACGGTGGACTGAGGTTGGAGGACTTCCTGGAAGCATCCGGACTGAGCCTGGCAGACATTTACCGGAAGACCGGCGACTCATGGACGGCGCTGCTCCGTGGCGCCGGTCTCGTGGATCTGGCGTATGGGCCGGAGGCCGTCGTCGCGGGAAAACCGACGGTGTCCGTGGCGGAGGAGGCGCTTCTGCTTCGCCGGATGACGACCTTCCTGTGCGTGGACGATCCCGAACGGGCTGAAACGTATGCCCGCCTGGTGTCGGATGACACCCTGCGTTATGACCGGTTGGGGGACCGGGAGCAGACGCTGGCCCGCATGCTCTTTTTCGCTCTGTGGCCGGAAGGCGGCGGTTTTGAGGATTACGACGCCGGATTGGACTTCGTCCGCGCACTGTCACCGGTTGTGTCCGAAATCCGGCAGCTTATGGAATTGGGTGTTCAGCGGTCCCGCTACTCGCCGAAAGGACTGGGCAGGGGACTGCAGTATGTGCCGCTGTACTCGCATGCCACCTACCGGCGGGAGGAAGTTCTGGCAGGCCTGGGCTACCTCTCACTGGACGGGCGCCGGGCACGCCACCGTGAAGGTGTTGCCTGGTGCGAGGATACGAATACGGATGCCTTCTTCGTCACGCTTGAGAAGGATGCCAAGGACAGGGCGGCGTCGATCATGTATAAGGACTACGCGATGAGTCCTGAGGTATTCCACTGGGAATCCCAGAACGCCACGTCTCCTGACAGCCCTACCGGTCAGCGGTATCTGAACCACAAGAAGGCAGGCAGTCAGGTGCTGTTGTTCACCCGGCCACGTGAAAACGACGACTCGGGTTTGACCATGGCCTACACCTGCCTGGGGCAAATGGACTACATGTCGCACACGGGATCAAAGCCGGTTGCGATCACCTGGAAGCTGCAGAGGCCGATGCCTGGGGATGTTTATGTGGATGCTAGTGCGGTGGCTCTCTAGCGTCTTCTCTCCTACGTGTTCGTGCACTCTGTTTGTGTGACCTTATGTATCCTTCGAAGGACCAGTGAAGACCGATAAGACGGCCGCGCCCGAGATGAATGTCCTAAGTCTTTCTGCCAACGAAGGGTAGTGTTTTGAGCGATTTTCAAGGTATTGAGTACGTCGTGTTTTTTAAGGGTGCGGTCATCTACGACTCTGATGCGGCCACCGAACAAGTCATCGAGGTAGTAGAAAAGTTCTTGAATGAGAGAGGCCTTGCAAATCGGAGAGGCTTCCCCGCAGGCATGGGTAGCGCCGCAACCGGGGGTCAACCTTTTGCCGAGCTATTGGTGTGGCTCCAAGACAACTGGGAACTAGCCGCTGCAGCACTATCTGCGGTTTGGGCGGGGATGGTTAGGGCTCGCACGGCGTGGACTAGGGTAAAAAAGGGCTTCGAACAGCGAGTCCTCGACCCATATCAGCCGGCCATCGTAGTAGAACTCCGCGTATGTACCACGGGGTTTGGGGCACAAGGAGAGCAAGAGGCCGCAGAAGCATTTCGTTCGATGCTTACTTCCGTGCCGGATTTGAGCGCATTGCTTCGTCGGGAAATCCCAAACTTCGAGCCGACTATAAGAGTTATCACCCCGGGACAGGCGCCTCGATACCCTTACGTTTATTTCAAGGTCCGGGACGTCCGTGACGCAGATGTAGCTCGAATGCTTCGTTTTTTGGACCGGAAGAACCGGCCAAGTGAACTTTCTGCCGTTCTTCTCTACCGACAGTTTGGGATCCTCACCCGCCTCGTGGAGAGTGGCGACGGCAGAGAGTTCATGCAACTGACATATCGGTCTTGAGTTTCAAAGAGCCAGCGCTGCTAGGCGCGCGTACAAACAGCTCTACTCCTGAAGCTCCTCGTAGATCAGTCCGCTGAGCATCGCCAAGAGCGCCTTCATTTTCGTCTTGTCACCCAAGGCCTGCAGGCTCAGGCTGTAGTGGCTCTCCATGGAGTTCTGCACAGCGTCACTGACTGCGTTTTCGAGATGCGGACTGCTGCCGAAATGGCTGCGAGAGTTATTGCGCGCCTGCGTCTGCAGGGTCTCGTTCTTCACCAGCTCGCGCCGCACGCCCTCCACAAAGTGCGCCACGGCATCCAGCTCTTCGCCTTCGAAAGGCAGATTCGCCTGCTGGATGATCTCCTCCCAGCTCGCAAGCACCGGGTCCTTCGTCTGCCCTGAACCGACCTCGGTTGCCGGCCTCAGGAGTGCCTCATCGTCATCCAAGAGCGTCAACTGCGCCTGCCCCTTGTCCTTTAACGCGTACTTGGCCAGGACGACGCCGGACAGGTCCAAGGCCACAGGTGCATCGTTCACCCGAAGAACCGGAAGCAGATGCTTGTAGTAGATGGAGCGCTTCTCGAGGTCAGGATCAGCAAAGTTCACTATCTGCGAGAGGAAATCATAAGCGCGGACAAAAGAGCCCAGATCCTTGCGGAACAGATCCAACTCGTCCTGATCGGTTTTGTCGCCGGCTGCCACTGCGGCGTTGTACCTGGTGTTGAAGCGCGACTTGGCAGGCGCCACCCATCCCGAGAGGGCGTTGTTGCCCTCTACCCGGATATACGCCTGCACCAGGCTATCAACTTCCGAATCTAGGTAAATCTGAGCGGCATCCAGCTTGTTCTGCAGGTCGTGCACCACGTTGGGATCCGAGGTGCCCTCCAACCGGGCCTGACGGAAGTAGGGCTTGAACGACTCCAGAATCTCTTCAGGCTTGTTCACGAAGTCGAGCACGAACGTCTGGTCCTTACCGACGGCGGTGCGGTTCAGGCGGGACAGCGTCTGTACCGCGGATACACCTGAGAGTTTTTTGTCCACGTACATCGCCACCAGCAGCGGCTGGTCGAAACCGGTCTGGAACTTATTGGCCACCAGCATGACCTGGTACTCGTCCGTGGAGAACGCCTCGGGCAGAGTCCGTCCCTTGAGGCCAGAGTTCATGTTGATCTCGGTAAATGCCTCCACTCCGGAGTCGTAGTCGTTCACTTCACCGGAGAAGGCGACCAGCGTGCCCAGATCGGAATAGCCGGCGTCGGCGATGTATTTGTCGATGGCGAGCTTGTATCGGACGGCTTCTTTCCTTGAACCGGTGACCACCATGGCCTTCGCTTTGCCGTCCAGGCGCCAAGCGATGTTGGCGCGGAAGTGCTCCACGATGACCTGGACCTTCTGGCTGATGTTGTACGGGTGCAGCTTTACCCAGGTCATCAGCGACTTCAGAGCCTCGGACTTCTCCACCTTGCTGTCTTCGGAGTCATAGTCGCGGCCGTTGTGTGCCAGCCGGTACGCCACCTTGTAGCTCGTGTAGTTCTGCAGCACATCGAGGATGAAGCCCTCCTCAATGGCCTGCTGCATCGAGTACAGGTGGAACGGCTCGGGAAGGCCGTCGGCTCCCGGGCGGCCGAACAGCTCCATGGTCTTAGCCTTCGGAGTGGCGGTGAACGCGAAGTAGCTGATGTTCTTGGCTTCTGCCCGCTCGGCCATCTCCGCGGCCAGGTAGGCCTCAATATCGATCTCGCCGCCGTCGTTGACGTTTTCGAGTTCCTCCACCGAGAGGGCCTGCTTGACCTTGTTGGCTGTGGAGCCGGTCTGGGACGAGTGAGCTTCATCGGCGATGATCGCGAAGTTGCGCCCCCGGAGAGCGTGCGATTCAGCAATCGCCTTCAACGCGAAGGGGAAGGTCTGGATGGTGACGACGACGATGGGAGTCCGGGCTATCAGGGCCTCAGCGAGTTCGGCGGATTTGGAGCCGCCGGTGCCCTTGATGGGAACCACGACGCCGGACTTGTGCTCGATCTGGTAGATCGCGTCCTGCAGCTGTGAGTCCAGCACGGTACGGTCCGTCACGACGATGACCGAGTCGAAGATCTTCTCGTTCTTCTCATCGTGCAGAGAGCTCAACTGGTGAGCCGTCCAAGCGATGGAATTGGTCTTGCCCGAACCGGCGGAGTGCTGCACCAGATACCGGTGCCCGGGACCTTCGGAGCGTGCCGTTTCGATGAGCTTGGTGACGACATCCCACTGGTGGTAGCGGGGGAACAGCAGCGACTTGCTGATAACGCGTTCACCCGTGACCGGATCGGTTTTGTCGCTGACCTGCAGGTGCAGGAACTTGCCGATGATGTTGAGCCAGGGGTCGGGCTGCAGCACCTGTTCCCAGAGGTAGCTGCTGGCGGATCCGGTGGGATTGACCGGGTTGCCGGCATGGTCGCCGTCGCCGAGGTTGAAAGGCAGGAAGCGGGTCGCCTTGCCTTTCAGCTCCGTGGTCATCTGGATTTCGTCGTTGCTGACGGCGAAGTGCACCAGGGCGCGGCGTCCGAAGGCCAGCAGCGGCTCTTCCCTGTTCTTCGCGTTCCGCGGCAGGCGGTCGTTGCGGTACTGGGCGACGGCGTCGTTGATGTTCTGGGTGAAATCGGTCTTGAGCTCGATGGTGGCAACGGGCAGCCCGTTCAGGAACAGGACCAGGTCGATGCTCTTTTTCGTGTCAACCGTGGAATAGTGCACCTGGCGCATCACCCGCAGCCGGACCTTGCCGTAGCGCTCCAGCGTTTCGGGGTTCAGGCCCATGGCGGGTTTGAACTGGCACATGTCGAACTTCGCGGCCACATCCTTGAACCCGGTGCGCAGCACGGAGAGCATCCCGGCTTCCTTGGTGGCGGGTTTGTCCAGCACCTTGCACAGACGGTTGAGCAGGTTGTGCTCGGCCAGCGTCCGTTCGGCCAGGGAGTCACCGGGTTTGAGGACCTTGGCCAGCTCATGGGGCTGGGTGTCCTGCAGCCAGCCGATGATGTCTTCGGGTACGACAGCGCGTTCGGCGTCGTAGAGGTCACTCGCCTTGCGGTTAGGCTCGTAGATCCATCCCTTGGCCGCGAGTGCCTGGCAGATTTCCTCTTCGAACATCACTTCGTTGTGCTGTGCCATATGTTCTTCCCCCTAGAACTTGTCGAAAAAGTCCTGATCGACTTTCTTGACGACGACGGTGCGGTCCACCTGGACGCCGACCCCGTATTCGAACATCAGTGTCGCAAGGCGCTGTCCGTCGATCAGGATAAGTGTGTAGTGCGCGGTATCCCGAGCTACAGCCCGGGCACCGCTGGTGAAGCTGGATGTGGTGATAAAGATGCCCTTGGTGGCTCGAAACTGCCCCAGCGCACCGCTGAACGCCTGGACCTCGGGCGCGCCGACATTGTTTCCTTCGGAATACCGCTTGGCCTGCAGATAAACCCGGTCGAAGCCCAGGGCGTCCTGCCAGACGATGCCGTCCACGCCCTTGTCCCCGGAACGCTGCGTAGGTTTAAGGTTGTCCTCCCGGTCCGTGCCATAACCGAGAGCCCGAACCACAAAGGGGATCAGGTGCTCGAAGGCATCGGGGGAGAGCTCCAGCAGGTTGCGGTAGATCTCCTCGATGACCACCTGATTCAGCTGCGCGGCCGACTGCTCCAATGCTTCGGATGGATCAGATTCGACGACTGCGGCACCGTCTACGTCGATGCCTGGCACTGGGACCGCTGAGGCAGCCTTAGGCCGGCGCGAAATTTCCTGATACACACGGTATGGCTCATATTCCCGCAAGGACTGATGAGTGAGCTGGGTACTCTCGTTAGCGCGCCGCAGTCCCTCATCGCTGATCCGGTACTGCCCCCGGGCCTGACGGACCAGGAGGCCCGCCTTCATGGAGTCGAAGACGGCCCAGTTGATGCGGTTGGCCCAGCGCGCTTCTCCGGAGGACATGACTTCCGCCATGTCCTCGGCGGAGAGCTTCTCTCGCTCAGCGACAGCTGTCCGGATCTCTGCGTTACGCCGGACCTGCCCGTCGGCCATGATCCGAATAACGGGGTCTACGAACCCATGCCACTGGGGCAATGCCATGCTTACACCGCTCCTTCGCGTACATCGATTTTGCCGGTGACTGCTGCGGAAATCAGGGCGGAGCGGCGCTCTTGTAGGAGACCTATAAGCCGCCGGCACCGATCTTGCACTCCACTTAGCGCGGATAGGCGTTGTTGTACCGTCTTTACTATTTCTCTCTGTTCCGATTCTGGTGGGAAGGGCATGACCATTCTGCCCAGCTTGTCGGACGGTAAATGCATGAGAGTAGCACCGGAGCACTGCATAGCCACGTAGCCAGAAGCCCGCGCTATGACCATGTAAAGGTGGAAGTATTCAGAGCACGCGTCTCTCTGGGGGCGGACTCGATTTAGAGATTTTTCGAAGCCATAGTCGGAGACGGTTGCGTCAACTACCACTGACTGTCCGATCGAGCCGCCTTCAACCACTAGAACGTCGCCAGGACGTAGGGACAAGTTGCTCACCTCCGCGGGAGAGAACCACATTTTGTTTGTATCGTCCGCGACCATCCCGTCCGGCTGCACACTTGCGGCTTTCAGATAGGGGCGAAGAACGTCCAAGGCGGTTTCTTGCTCGCGCTGACGCATCTTACCGAGTACGATTTCGTAGAATCTTCGAACAGGACCGATCTTCCAGTGAGTTGGGATAGCACCAAGCCACGGAACGCCAGAACTCTTGGTGGAGGCGGATGGGTCGAGTCCCTTGGTGACGGCTTGGGTGATGACGGCCTGGCGCTTTTCGGCCAGCAACTCGATGAGCCGCTCCTGTTTGTCGATCAGGTCATCGATCTGCAAGATTTCGCGGTCAAGGAATTCGGCAATGGCGAGCTGCTCTTGAAACTCGAGTCTTGGCACGCCGTACTGCCCTAAAGATCCCACATCTATCCGGGAAAATCCCGAGACATCCGGATCCGATGCGCCAAGCCCTCCCATCGTGGATTTCATGAAGTTGGACAACTCTTCGGAGCGCAGCATAAATTCTAGGAATTTGGGATGCGAATTCCGGGTTGGGCGAAGTACAAGGTAATCGGGACTAACGATTCCTCGTTCCGTGCTGATTCCGAGAGATCCCCTGTAGGCATTGAAGCGGTTGAGTACTAAATCGCCAATGTCGCAGATCTTGTACTTGTCAAAGCTGTCCGCGCGCGGAGGTTTGTCACTTATGAGCTCACGCCGCACAACACCTAGTGTCTGCGACACTGACAGCAGCGGTGGCATGGACCTGTCACCGAGTCGGTCATCAATTTCGCGCCATAAGTGACGTAGCTGGGTATTCACCGTTCCACCTTGGCCAACAGCGTCGTGATCTCCGCGATGAGTTGGTTCAGATCGACGTCGATTTCCTCCAGTGAGCGCGGTGCGATGTACTTGTAAAAGTGTCGGGTGAAAGGGATCTCATAACCGACTTTAGTTTTGGACTCATCGATCCAAGCATCTGGAACATGCGGAAGGACTTCGCGCTCGAAGTAGGTCTGGATGTCCTCATTCAATGGCACGTTCTCAGTGTCCCGCAGATTAGGATCCGGCTCGGGGTTGCCCATGGGGCCCGTGCAGATGTCCGCGGCTTCATCACGTTCCGAGAGTCCAGCCAGTACGGCTTTGAAGACCGGTGCTGGCAGCTTGAATCCTGCGCTGTTCAGTAGCGGTTTCAGGACCTTCAGGAATGCCTCGCGGTTCTTGTACACGTGGCGGTGTTCCTCGACAGCGGACCGGAGAACCTTCTCCAGGATGTCCCGGTCCTGGGCAGCCAGCTTCAGGACAGATTTCTGCGCCGAGACCGCGTTGACGCGCTCGGTCTCAAACGCGAAGTTCAGCCGTAGCGGGCGTTCTACGGTAATAGTGGAATAGCCAAAGTCGCGGTTGTCGAAGATTTTGGAGGTTTCGCCGTCGTCCTCGAACGCTCCGTAGAGCTGGACAATTCGGTTGATATCCTCCGGGCTAAGTTCTTTGCGCTTTGATCCGAGGCTCTTGCGCATCTTGCGGTAGAACTCCACACCGTTGATGAGTTGGATTTTGCCCGCACGGCCGGGAGCTTTCTGCTTCTTGGCGTTGGACAGGATCCAGACGTAGGTGGCGATGCCGGTGTTGTAGAACATGTCCGTCGGCAGGGCGATGATCGCTGAGACGAGGTCGTTCTCGATCAGATAGCGGCGGATCTCAGATTCGCCGGAGCTAGCGCCGCCGGTGAACAGCGGGGAACCGTTGAGGACTATGCCGATGCGGGAGCCACCCTCGTGCACCGGGCGCATCTTCTTTACCAGGTGCAGCAGGAAAAGCAGCGATCCGTCGCTGACACGGGGAAGGCCCGGGCCGAACCGGCCGTCGAACCCGTTCAGCTCATGTTCGCGTTGGATCTGCGGCTGGATCTTTTTCCACTCCACCCCAAACGGGGGATTGGAAAGCATAAAGTCGAACTGCTCGCCGATATTCTGGTCATTCGCCAGGGTGTCGCCGACGGAGATCTTGGTGATGTCTTGGCCCTTGATCAGCAGGTCGGCCTTGCAGATGGCGTAGGACTCGTCGTTGATTTCCTGGCCATAGGCCACCAGTGACGCGCTCGGATTGTGCTCGTGCAGGTGTTCCTGGGCGACGGTGAGCATGCCGCCGGTGCCTGCGGTGGGGTCGTAGATGCTGCGGACCACGCCGGGTTTGGTGAGAACTTCGTCGTCGTAATTCAACAGCAGCTTCACCATAAGCTGGATGACTTCGCGCGGAGTGAAGTGCTCGCCGGCGGTTTCGTTGGATGCTTCTGCGAACCGGCGGATGAGCTCCTCGAACATCAGACCCATCTCAATGTTGCTGACGGTGTCCGGATGCAGGTCAATCGTGTCGAAGGCTTTGGTGACGTGGTAGAGCAGGTCCGATGCATCCAGCTTCTCGAGCGTTTTGTAAAACTCGAACCGTTCGAAGATATCCCTAGTGTTCTCCGAGAATCCCTGGATGTAGTTCTCGATGTTTGCCTTGATGTTGCTGGGGTCATTCAACAGGCGGTCAAAATTGAAGGGCGACGTGTTAAAGAAGCTGTACCCCGCGGCCTTCTGCAGGAAGGTGTCCAGCGGAATGTTCAGGTCCTTCTTGGCCTCCTGTTCCGCAAGGACCGCTTCCTTGGTCTCCTCCAGGACGCAGTCAAGGCGGCGCAGGATGGTGAAGGGCAGGATCACGGACCCGTACTGTGCGGGTTTGTAGGTGCCTCGCAGGATATTTGCGATGCTCCACACGAGGTTGGCATTGTTGTTGCCGGCCACTGCTACCACTTTCTGTGCTGACGGAATCGGGGGGGGTGGACGTGCTCATGGCGGTCCCCCTCTGTCGTGCAGCGTTCTTTTCATGCACGTACTCGTACTGAATTCTACGTGGCATCCCGGCGGGCATAACGCGGGTTCAGAGAGGAGCCTTCCCGGGACACTAGGGAGCACACCGTTGTCCCGGGCAAACCACAATTATTCTTGGCACTTTGGAACGAGTCCCCGCATGGTCAATGCGTTCGCTACCGGCTGTAAGGGGCAAGACCTTCATTTCCGGCGACTACCATAGCGTCGACCAGCGCCTGCCAATCCTCAAGTTTGCTGAATTCATCGGCGGTGTTTCGAATTTCCTTTAGCCATTCATTCGAGTACCAGGTCTGTTTTACGATGATTAGGCCGTCTCGGGTGCAGAGCTCTGTGATCCAAGCGAGACCGTGGGTTACCTGTTCGGATAACGGGAGCTTGCGAAGGATTCGAATGAGTGCATCAACACACTTAGTTCTGCCGTGACCAAGCAAAACCCACTGATCGATGAAACCGAGAAGGTCTTCGCCCTTAACCCAATCGATGGGTGGCCCATTGAGTTCCCTATAGAGGCCTTGAACCCAAGAAAGTGGTTCGGGCAGAAGTGCTGCGGCTGCCCAGTCACCCCAGTGGCTATCCCGGTAGGGGTTGGGGTCCCGACGGGTATACGTGAGGGCCTGGTCAAGGACCGAGGGCCAGAGATCGCGCGCCGCTTGTGCGCGCCTATCGTTCTCCGCGCCGGCAGCCGTGAGGCCGTGGAGAAGTCCGGACAACAGGCCAGCGTGCGCGCTGAGGGCATCGAGGTGCTCGATGATGGGTTGAGGGTCTTGGGAAATCGCATAGTTGTCGAGAAGTGCGCGGGCACCGACCAGGGCGTGGGTCCCGCGGTGGTCGGCGCGCCGTCCACGGTCCTCATCGCTCAGCATAGTCCGGCGTTGGATGTCGAGGAACTGAGCGAGAAGCCGATTGGCTTCGGCGGTGTGGCAGTGACGGTTGGCGGCGGCATTCCCAAAGCCTCGAATGGCAGCATCGAGCATTCTGAGATCGATGGAGGTGCCATCGAGCTCTTGAAGCCGGGCTGAGATATCACCGTCGATGTAGGCATTCCGCGGGCGTTGTGAGGGCTTCTCCCATTCACCGAGCTCAGCCCCTCGCGCTGTTTCGAGGAGCCAGCCGAGCGCAGTCTCGTGAATGCAAGGCTCCCCATGGCACGGCGTGGCCCAGACGACGTCACACCCGCGGGATAGATAGAGTCTGGTTTCGAGTGGTGCGTTGCAAGCAATGGCCATCCCGGCAGCGAAAAGATCTTCTGTGCTTGCTCCGATGGGAGAGAGGAGGCCGGCCAGAGCGGGCGTTAGGAATGCCGGGAGAGCGTTGGCCACCGCGCGGTCGGCGCCAAGATCGAAGTACTGATCTTCTCTTCGCTGGTCGTCCGAGGCTTTGAAGGATAGGGCCACATCGAACACAAGTTGGGCTACGAACCTGGATTCGTTACCGAGGGCTGCAGCTTCGCCGGCGACAGCCCGTTGAACGGCGACCCGAACGACGTGCGCGGCGGCGTTAACCGGCTGCGACGGCATCATGTCGGTGTCCGCTTCGAGGAGCTCGCGCGCAGTTGTGAGGTCTTTGGCTATCTCTGCTGATGTGGGTGGCACATAGTCGGCGTCGTGCTTTGCAGAACCCCAGTAGCGGTTCTGCAGTCGCAGGCTGGTGTTCACCTGTTCCTCGTAGATGGCGTGCTGAGCCTGCGCCGCCTGAAGATCCTCCGGCAGGTTGACCTGAAGATAAAGGCGGTCGCCCTGCTGAGTGACCTCGTACCGGTCTGCGTCGAGACTCGCGGCCCAGTTTTTTGTAAGCTCCTCCGGTATGCCAAGACCGGATCCGTTGGCGACGAGGAGATCACCGACAGCTTTGAGCGCCTGAGTACGTTCCCCATTTCCGCTCGTCATGAGGGTCACGGAAACTTCGCGAGGAGACCATTGGCGTCGTTCTTGGTGTTTCAGATCGTCGGTATGAGGGGCGAGGCCGTTGGACTCACCAGCTAAGCGTGCAAATTCGAGTTGCCACACGATCGGTTCAGCTAGGAACCGGTCGAGCTCGTCCTTGACCTTGTCGAGGTGTCTGGTTAGAAGACCGAACAACATCCCGGGCACGGCGAGATTCTCGCAGCCCTCAAGGAGGGTCTCGAGGACTTGTTCCGGAGACTCCCCGGCGTCGAGCCAGCTCTCGGCGACACGTTCCATGGCGAGGAGAGCGCTCATCCCGGAATACGGCCCTACCGAGGTCCCGCGATACCAGCTCCACACATGGTCGTCGCCTACGTAGAGCCGTCGGGCACCGTCCAGATTGAGTTCCACCCCGGATTCACGCTCATCTTGGGAACCAGGCTTGTAGTCGACAGCTACCTCGAATGGAGCTATGTCCAAGCCAGCGAGGGTACAGACACGGAATTGGGCGCCGTGGTTGAGGATCTTGTTTAGGACACGGGCTGAAGTCTTGGACGAGGCCGTATTAAAAAGTGCCCAGAAACCGCCGTAGTAGTACTCGTAGAACGGTGAGGGGAAGCCTTTCCACCGGCCGTGGTGGTCCCGGACCCCATCTCCGTAATGCCAGCCGGTGTCTTCCTCGTCGATGTAGTAGGCCTCCATCAGTTGGGCTAGTAGCTCCGGGTCATGCAGGGCGATGGCCCGCGCGCTCAGGGGAGAGTCTGCGGCGGGCGCAAGGGAGGCAGGGGCGTCCTCGGCGATCGCAAGGAGGTATCGCTCGATACTGTCGTCGATGTCTGGCCCGAGAAGTGCTAAGCACTCGATGTACTCCTCCCTGGTGACCTCGTGCGGGAGCTCCTTCCTAAGTACATGGCTGGGCCTAAAACCCAGCCCCGCTAACGGGTCATCTTCATCATCGTTCTGAGCCTGCACTGGTGGCGGGAATGATCTCCAGTAAGCGACTAGGCGGTCCCGCAGGTCAATACGAAGCTGGTTGCCAGCGGGCACGTGAAGCATTACGAGAGCCTGCAGCCAGCTGGCGAGGAGCTCGAACGATGGTGTCGACAGCAGCCAGGGTTCGGGGTCGTCGAGAAGAATTCTGACGATTGGTGCGGCCACGAGGGGATCCACGAGGCCGTTGACTCGGTGGCGTTGTTCGACAACACGAACGACGGTGTCGAGATTGATAGGGGAGGATTGGTTGCCAAGTTCGGCCTTCAGGCACTCGTATGCGTTCGGGTTGTCGAGGAGAGCTTCAATTGGAAGATCCGACCAGCGTGGTCCGAACTGGCTTGCGATAGCGCTGAACTCCTGGACCATGCGGGCAAACACCTGGGGCGCACGGGCTCCAGGCGCGCGGAGTTGTCCCTTACAAGCGAGAGTCGCGGCTGAGAGGGCCCATCGTGGACCTCCCGCGATCCGAAGCGTGTCGGTCACTCGCTGTGCGCGAACCAGGAGTACAGCGGTGGCGTACCGACGTATTTCGTCGTGGGCGAACTCGGGACGACTCAAGTACGGGCTGGCTGGGGTCAACAGGTGGTCGCGGCGCAATGCGTCAACTGCGGCGGGAACGAGGATCACCGTGGGATGCCGGTCCGAGGGAAGGTTGAGCGTTGCGGCAGCAACGGCTAGGAGGGTCTGCTCGCGTGCTTCGGCGGAGCCTGCTGCTGGGTCATCTTCCCTGCGGACGATTTTGCTCCAGATGAGGCTAAGACAATCCCAATCGCTCAAGGGACCTTTGAGCCTGATTCCGGTGCGGGCCAAGAGGTCGAGGACGACCAGGCGTCGTAGCAGCGATACTTCGGGCAGGGAACGCAGGACGTTGCGCAGCAACGGGAAGTGTTCTGCGACTGTTGCGATGTCGGTGTTGCCGAGCGGCTCCATGATGAAGGAGTTGGCGTTCTTACTGAATCCGAAAGTTACCTGTTCGTTGACGAACTCTCGCGCGGTATCTGCGGCAACCGCGATGACACCGACGCCTGCCTGTGCGGCTGCGAGGACGAGGTCGCTGAGGAGGCTGGCGGAGCGTTCGAGAGCGGCGTCCGCAGCGTCAATCACAAGCACCCGGGTCGGGGCGGAAAGCTCAGCGAGAACTTCGGTTAAAGATACGCCGACAGCAGCGCTGAACTCCATGCTCGTTTGGGGGAGAGCGCGGAAGTTCACGACGATTGCCTCGAAACCCGCGGGGTCTTCGGCTTCGAGCTGTGCAATGCAGGAGAGGGTTAGTGCGCTCTTTCCGGTGCCGGACTCGCCTGACACAACGAGCGCCGCGGTATCGGTTCCAGTCTTTCGGATCGCAGCGATGAGACTGTCGCGGCGGTCGGCGAACGCAATTTCGAGTGAGCCGGAAGTCGTGGACTCACTTCCGAGGGTGGCTCGGACACTGGCAGCTGCTAGTCTGCGGTGCTCTGAGAGCGCCCTGAAAGCTCGGTTGTTGCGCGTTGCGCTGGTCTTTAGGAGTGCGTGAAGGTCTCGCCGGAGAAGGTTCAGATCAACGACGGCCCCTGTGGCGTCGTATCGGGTCGCTTCGGCTTCCAGCCGATTTCTGATGGTTATGCCGTCGGATGTGTCTGCTGCAACGAGGTCGAGCGCGGTTGCAGCTGCCGTGCGGTCACGTTCGTCGGGGCTTTGCACTCGGAAACTCAGAATACGGAGACGAGACAGAAGTCTGAACGCTAATCGGAGAACCTCCGCCTCTGTGCTCGTCTCCTCTGTGACAAGTGTGACCATTTGAAGGAAGTGGTCGAAGCGTTCGCGGACCTTTTTCGACCATCTCTTGTTCACGTCCAGGGATGCTTGGAATGAGGTCGCGTCAGCGGTGCTGCGAGCGATGTCACATACAGTGGCGAGACTCTCCCACTGATTGGACCAGCCAGCGACTGCCACAGCGACCTGGTGTGTGTAAGTATCGAATTTCGCTATCTCGGCTAGGAGTGAACCCACCAGTTTTACTGTCTGTTCGTCACTCTGAACGAAGTTCGGGGTGGCTCGGCATGCTACCGCAACGGTGACTTCGGTCGTTCCATCAGAGCACTCGAGAAGTAGGTCATCGACCGGATGAGCCGGCCCCGTTTGGAATGAGAGACGCCGGAGGGGTAACTCTGATGCTTCCGTTCTGCGTTCTCCTGCCAGGAGACTAGCCATGTATATGGCCGCGATGCGGTGCGCAAGGGACACCCCGCCGCCTCCGGTCGCGTAGGTGCTTGATCCGGATGCGGATTCGGCCCGAAGCGGGGCTGTGGCAACGGTACCTTCGTCAAGGCGTTCATCGGGTTTGCTCGGCGGAGGTGCGCTCTGGGGGTTGGTCGAATCCTCCGTCGTCACCGCTGTTCCTCTCAGATCCATATGCGTCTTGTCTATTGTGCCGTGGAACTAGTCCGTCGGTGATTATTCTCGGCCGCGGGTTTCGCCAGCTACTACTGATGCTTACGCTCCACACCATCTGGACGCTGGGCGACGAAGCCGGGTAAACCGGAGGGCATGGGACAGATCCTCATCCGACAGCCGGTTGGCATGTGCGTGGACGTCATGGTGGAGACTGATGGAAAGGTGCCGCTCGTAGAGTGCAAGCTGGCTTCCAATCCGCAGATCCGACGCGAGATCGTCGGACAGATGTTCGACTACTCCTCACGACGGTGGAAGATAGGCATCGAGGACCTTGACGCTCGGTGGCAAGACCGGGCCCGTCAATCCCCGTTCCCTGCCGACGACGGCGTCCGGCTGCGTGACGCCGTTACCAAGAGTCTCATGCAGGGGCTTTGGATTGTGTTGGTCGGTCGAGGCGATCAACGAGCAGCCGCTGAAGCGGATGACCGAATACCTCCGCCATGTCGGGACGGGACGCGTCGATGATTGCCGTCGAATACGCCCGGCTTAGGAAGGGCTCGATTGAGATGCTGATGGCACAGACCTAAGGTGAGGAACTGGCGGAAGCGAAAGCATCGTCGGCCACCCGCGATCGAACAGCGTGGGACGCAGAGCCTTATCGGGAGTGGCTGGATGGGTACGAACAGGTGTCGGTCCCAAACTTCGTTGCGTTTATCGACGAGGCCGCAGCACTGGGGTGGATTTCGAAGGCTCCAAAGCAGTCACTCGTCGGGCGGGTTGAAGATCCACGATGCGCAGGGCGGACGGCTCGGCACCGTGACTCTCCAGGGCGCCTCGGTGGAGTTCAATCTCATTCCCATGTCCCGGCTGCCCGACGGCGAGTGGCCAGCGGATGCCGCAGTTGAGCTTCTGAGTGAGCGGGAAAAACACGTCGGGGTGCTGACTGGCGTCCACCGCAATCTGCGCGCCAGCAGGTTCGCCACCCGGCGGCCCAACATGTCGCTGGCATCGCTGGACGAGGAATCCGTGCGCCGCGGGCTGTCTGCGCTGACGATCCTGCGGGAAAGTTCGGAAAGCACCCCGCCAGTGTGTTGACTGACAAAGCCGCAAAGCCGGAGGTCAACAGCAACGATTCGGTCCCCGCCCCTCCGTCTGGAAGGATGCTCCTAAGCCTGCTGATAAAGGAGTCACCCATGCCTTCCCCCGTCCCTGCCGCCCCAGAGGGCATTGCCTCCACCTACGGCGTCCACTCCGAGGTCGGCAGACTCCGCAAGGTCCTGGTCTGCGCCCCAGGCCTGGCCCACGAGCGGCTCACGCCCACCAACCGGGAAGACCTGCTGTTTGACGACGTGATGTGGGTGGAAAACGCCCAGCGCGACCACGCCGACTTCGTCACCCAGATGACCGACCGCGGCGTCGACGTCGTTGAACTCCACGACCTCCTCGGCGCCACGCTGGACATCCCCGAGGCCCGCACCTGGCTCTTGGACCGGAAGATCATCGCCAACCGGGTCGGCCTCGGGCTGGTCGCCGGCACACGTGCGTTCCTGGATTCGCTCACCGGCGCGGAGCTGGCGCGCTACCTCATCGGCGGGCTGACGACGTCGGACGTTCCCGACGACTACCTCGGCAGTTACGTTGCCCTGGTCCGCGAATCCACCGGTCGGCCCGAGTACCTGCTGCCGCCGCTGCCCAACACCCTCTACACCCGCGACACCACGTGCTGGATCGGCTCCGGGCTGACCATGAACCCGCTGTACTGGCCGGCCCGGCACGACGAGACCCTGCTGATGCAGGCCATCTACCGGTTCCACCCGGACTACGTAGGCGCGAAAATCTGGTGGGGCGACGCGGAAAAGGACTGGAGCCAGGCTTACCTGGAAGGCGGCGACGTCATGCCCGTGGGCAACGGCACCGTACTGCTGGGCATGGGGGAGCGGACCTCCCGGCAGGCCATCACCCAGCTCGCGCAGGCCCTGTTCAAGGACGAAGCGGCGGAGCGGATCGTCGTCGCCGGCATGCCCAAGCTGCGCTCCGCGATGCACCTGGACACCGTGTTCACCTTCGCGGACCGGGACCTGGCCACCATCCACCCGGCCATCGTGGACGGCATCCACCCCTTCACCATCCACCCCTCGGACAAGGCCCCCGGGATGGAAATCCGGGACCACCGGGACCGCCGCTTCGTGGACGTGGTCGCCGAAGCCATGGGTTATCGAAAGCTGCGCCTGGTGGAGACCGCCGGGGATTACCACGCCACCGAACGCCAGCAGTGGGACAGCGCGAACAACGCCGTCGCCCTGGAACCGGGCGTGGTGTTCACCTACGACCGCAACACCCAGACCAACGCGGCGCTGCGCAACGCCGGCGTCGAGGTCATCCCGATCGTCGGCGCCGAACTGGGCCGCGGCCGCGGCGGCGGGCACTGCATGACCTGCCCGATCATCCGGGATCCGCTGGATTAACGACGACGGCGGAAGCGGCGGAGCGGGGGCGGTCCGCTGGCTAGAGGTTACTCAGCTCCATACGACAAGACCAGACCCCTGCTGGCGCAGCCTATCTATCTTCCACCCCGACTACTCGGCTCGAATACCTGACGGGGTGACGCGGAAGCGCGCATGACACTTCTCCGGACTGATGGCGACGGACCAGGCACGTAATGCGTGCTGGCCCGGTCTCCGGCCTATTCCAGATTTCGCTCCGATAGATCACTTATGTGAGGAATCGGCAGCCCACCACCTGCCTCGAGACGAAGCGATCTCAAGTACGATGAATAGTTGAACCAGTTGCAGGCTTAGTTGCTTATCATGTCCATGTCTTTATCCAGGGACTCAGCGACCTTTGTGACGGCACCCTTATCGCCGCTAATGCGCCATTGCTTGCCGCGAATAACCCAAAGCTCGACCGAGTAGTCACTGGGGATATCCTCGTAAACTGACGATACTGCCTCAAACGAAGCTACCTCTTTTGCCGCGCTCGGGTACCAAGAGGCATATATTTCCTCACCGCAGTCCACACTCTCATTTCCCGCATCCTCCATGATCGGCTCATCACACTCGTAGCCCATCTCTTCGATCACGTCGCTCAGGTCTTCAACGGAACTGGGGGAGGCGGAACCACAGGCAGAAAGAGTTGCCATCATTGAAACTCCAATTAGCCCAGCAGCAAGACGGCGCACGCATTTCCTCCAATATTGAGATACTCACCATCATTGTAACTAGGTCTTCGGTTCTCGTCTGCCGGGTTGTGGGAGAACGGGGGGTATGGCCGCCGAAGTGCTTTCGCCGACTGACCTAATGCTCCAAGGAAATCTTCCCGGCATCTTTGGAATGAATAGACGAGATTGGACTCGCCACGGAGAAGTCATCCGAGGTGTCTGAAAATGCGAATAGAGTTCTCGTCATGACGAAACCCTCGAACTATGAGATTCATGCATGGCGTCGCCTTCAGATGGCTAAGCCCCGTCCGATGTCGCGGGTAATGAAAAAAGCCAGCGAGCAGGTGGCCAACGGAGCTGTCGGTCTCGGTAAGCGTGCCGGGCAGTATCTAGAGGATCGTCCAGGAGCGAAGGCGGCGTTTTCCAAGGGTCAGGAAATGGTCGGCAAAGGCGCCGGAGTCATTCGGTCCGGTGCCCGGAAAACTGCAGAGGCCGTTCCCGAAGCGATGACGGAATGGGGTGGCGCGGCTCTCGACTCCGTGACGGGGATGCTTGCACGGGCCGCACGGATTGGGCTCTCCCCGCGCCGGGTGGTTGAAGCCCACCAAAAGCGGGGGCATGATGTGTCCTCGCTCTTAGAGCTGCGTCATCTGGATCTCGAGCAGATCGACGCCGTGAGGGGTCGGGGATTGAACCTGTACTACCCGATCGCGGCGGCACTCTCAGGTATGGGCGCGGGACTGGTCATCTCGGGCGGGGCCTTGGTCGCAGTCGCCTCAGCCGGTGCTGCGGCGGCACCGTCCGGCGTTGCGGTGGCCGGGGCCATAACGGGTGACGCCGCCGTTGTTTTGGGATTGGCCTCCCGTTCAGTGGGACATGTATCGCTGTTTTACGGCTATGACCCTGAAGAGCCCAGTGAAAAGTTGTTTGTGATGTCCGTGGTGAATGCAGGCACGGCGATGTCGGCCAGTGCGAAGACCGCAGCCTTGTCAGACATTTCTCGCCTCACGCAGGCACTCGTCCGTGGCAAAGCGTGGAAAATCCTGGATAAATCGGTCCTTGCGCGGGTTTCTCACCAATTTGCGAAGGCATTCGGCGTCCGCTTCACGAAGCAGTCACTGGGAAAGGTGGTGCCGGCTGCGGGGATCGTCATCGGCGGAGGATTCAACTGGGCAACGCTGGAATCTATTGTCGACGCTGCGGACACCGCTTACAGGCGGCGATTCTTGCTGGAGAAGTACCCGCACCTGATGGATGAAGACACCGTCAGCGTGGTCGTTGAACCAGAAGCCGGCGACGACGCTGACGAAATCATCAGTGTGCTTGGGGAATTGGCTGAAGCGGGGGGCCCCGACCTCCACTATCCCGACGGCGACACCTTCCGCACCCAGTAGGATCGACTGATGCCCGAAACCCTGCAGCAGCACACCCCGCAAGCCTCCGCCGCCCCCACCCGCGTGGCCCGCATCGTCACGGAGGTCACCGCCCCGACCGTCCTGGTGGGGATACTCCTGCTGCTCCAGCCCCTGCTCACCCCGAGCGTGACCTGGCTGCAGGGCATCCTCGCGGCGCTATTCACCGTCGGGCTGCCCTTCGCCGGGATCCTGGTGCTGAAACACCGCGGCAAGGTGAGCGACCACCACATCGGCGTGCGCAGCCAGCGGGCTCCGATCCTGGGTGCTTCCGCAGCATCCATGCTCATCGGTGCGCTGGTCCTGGTCCTGCTGGACGCCCCGGCGGAATTGTTCGGCGAAATTGGCGGCGTTTTCATCGGCATGATGCTGTGCCTGGTAGCGAACCTGGTGTGGAAGCTCTCGGTGCATTCCGCCGTCGCCGCCTACGTCGGCTTGGCCCTGCTGGCACCGGTCCCGGAGCTCGGTGCGGCGCTGGCTCTGCTGCTGGCCTCGGCCACGGGCTGGTCGCGGATAAAGCTCGGCGCGCACACCCCCACGCAGGTCCTGGCCGGTCATGCCGCCGGCTGCCTGGCCTTCGCCGCGGCCCTGTTGCTGCCCTGACCGCCGGCGTCACCGCGAGCCTGAGCGGCGCTGGTCGTGAGATCAGCCAGCCGACGGGCTTTCTGCAGCACCGGTGAAGCGGCCTGGCTGCACGTTGTTCCTCTCCACAGCCTTCTGGGCGGCAATGTTCCGTCCATGAAGGACCAGCGCAATAACGATCAGCGGGACGTGAATCGCGGGAAGGTTCTTCGCCAGCCACTGCGGGAGATAGATGTCGGTGACCGATCCGGTTTCGTCTCCCAGATCCCGCGCCACCGCCGTAAGCGGGCAATGAAATCCGTTGCCGGCGAAGATCAAGGTCTCAGCAGCGACCACCGCGGCCGCGGCCCCTGCCCTGCGGTCAGAGCGTTTCCGTATTCCGGCGATCAGCACGTAAAGCATGCAGCCCTCAACGGTTAACCACACGAACGTGTGAAACGCCTTCACCGCCCGGAGCAGCAGCCTGCGCTTATGCATGCCCCATTATCGTGTCGGTTCGGCGAGAGCGACCACCTTCGCTCCTCAGGCGCCCCCGCCCACTCGCCACGCCACTGCCCCCCCACCGACTCCCACCCCAACGTGCGATAAAGTCGGTTCAGTCTCTTTCCATAGACGCAACTTGTGAAACACGGACGCGTGAAACAACAGGGGGAAGCAATGCCAATGCGTTTTCGGAAGCCGAAGCGGGCAACCTCGAAAGCGGTAGTCGACGCCCTGGAGCTGGACGAGCACGTCACCTTCGATGACCTGCTCGCCGCCGTGACGAAAACGCACGGCAAACCCATTGAACTGCGCGACATTGACTCCTCCGTGATCCCGTCCGTCACCGGGCTCTGGATCGAGAAGGAAACCAAGTCCATCATCCTGCTGCCCTCCGGCGACCACCGGCTGCACCGCACGCACGCCGCCTGCCACGAATTCGGGCACATCCTGCTGCGTCACCGCGGCTGCGGGGGAGTGGAAACCACCATGCCCTCGGTGTTCCAGCACGTCGGCAGCCGGCAGGGCATCCGCCGGATGCTCGCCCGCTCGTTGGACTGGAACGAAACCGAACGCGCCGCCGAACAGGTCGCCTACCTGCTCTCCATGGCCCTGCTGCCCGAGGACTGCGACAGCGACAACCCCTTTGAACGAACCTTCCGGTAATTACCCTGTAAATCCTGCCCGGCCGCCGCGCTGTGGGCAGTGGTTCCCCTGCCGGGGAGGGCGGGCCCTGCTCAACCTGGTTGTCCACCTTGGTTGCGCACCCCCTCGGCAGCACCAATCTGCCCGCGTCGCTCCCAACCCCGCCCATCTCGGTTGACCCTGCCCGGACGCCTCCATAGCGTTCCCCCATCACTCGCCGCACCCGCACTGACGGGGCCGGCAGGTCAGCGGCCGGGGCACCCCGTGGGGGACGCAGGGGAGCCCCGGCGGCGTATTGTCCGCACGCCAGTGGCGGCGGATTCCAGCGGTAGCCGCCGCGCCCAGGGGGTGAACGCGGCCCGTATGAGGGAAGCACCATGGAACCAAAGCGAAGTATCAACCAGTCACCCCGCCGCCGGGCCACCCGGTCCCGGCCAACCCCACACATCTTCCGCAAAGCCATCCCCAAGAGAAGCATCCGCAAGAGAACCACCGCCCTGCTCGCCGGACTGCTGATGGCGGGCAGCTTCCTGCCGGTGGCCGCCGTGGCCGCCGAACCGGCGCAGACCGGCGTAGACATCCTGCAGGCCGCCCCGCCGGACATCTCCCAGTTCCCCTGGGGCGATCCCAGCCTTTCCCCGGACCTGCGGGCCACCCTGGTGGTTGCCGCCATGTCCCTGGAACAGAAGGTGGAACTGCTGGTCCAGAGCGGCGGCACCGGGGTTCCCGAGTTCGGCATCCCGCCCATCCGCAGCAAGGACGGCTGCTGCGGGCTGGCCCTGGAAACCGAACCCAGCACCTCCCTCCCGGTGGGGCTGAGCCTGGCATCCGCCCTCGATCCCACCCTCGGCCGCGCCTACGGTGCCGTTGCCGGGGAGGAAGCCCGCGCCACCGGCTACAACACCATTGCCGGCCCCACCATGAACCTGGGCAAAACCCCCTACAACGGCCGGCTCTGGGAGGCCTTCGGCGAGGATCCGCTGGTCAGCGGGGACAGCGCCGTCGCCCAGGTGCAGGGCGAGCAGGGCGCCTCCGTCTCCGCCCTTCCCAAGCAGTACATGCTCAACAACTTCGAGACCCGGCGCGGAAACGTGGACGTGCTGGTGGACCAGCGGACGCTGCAGGAAACCTACGTCCGGCCCTGGGCGCAGATGGTGGAGGAGTCCGATCCCGGCTCCATCATGTGCTCCTTCAACAAGGTCAACGGTGAGTACGCCTGCGGCAATGACCAGCTGCTGAACCAGATCCTCAAGACGCAGACCGGGTTCGCCGGGTTTGTCACCTCGGACTTCAACGCCGCACACAGCTTCGCGGACTACGCCGCCGGGCTGGACGTCTCCGGGCCGGGGCTGGAATTCTCCGGCCCGAACCTGCTGGCCGCGGTACAGAACGGCACCGTGTCCGAGGCGCGGGTGACCGACGCCGCCCGCCGGGTGGCGCGCACCATGTTCGCCAAGGGCATTGTGGACAACCCGCCCATCGACACCTTCGTGAATCCGCAGCCCACCGATATTCCCATCCCGGCGAACATGCTGGACGCGCACGACGCCATTGCACAGAGCGTCGCCGAGGCGGGCACGGTGCTGCTGAAGAACGACGGCGCCCTGCCGCTGGCAGCGGGCACTCCATCCATCGGGGTGATCGGCTCCGACGCCGACTGGTACATCGACGGCGGCGGCTCCGGTGCCGTGCCGACCCCGGCACGGCTGACCACCATCCTGGACGGCATCACCGCCCGGGCCGGGGACGCAAGCGTGGAATACGCCCGCGGCACCGACCCGGTGGGCCTGGGCGACACCATCCCCGGCCCGCCCCCGCTGCCCAGCGGAGTGCTGACCGACGTGAATGCCGAATACCGGCTCGGGCTGAACAACTTCGAGGGAACCCCCACCCTGGCCCGCACCGAACAGCAGGTGAACCTGCGCACCGGCATCTCCGCGGACGAGATCAACACCTCCCAGGTGCCCGGCGTGGGTGGGGAGCTGGCCGCCTCGCCCATGACGGCGGTGTGGACCGGCACCATCGTGGCGCCGGCCACCGGGAACTACACGTTCTCGCTGACCCACCTTGGCACCGCCCGGCTGTTCCTGGACGGTGCGGAAGTGATCAACGAGCCGGCGGACAACCTGGCCACGCAGGAAATCGGCGTGAACATGGCCGAAGGCCAGCGCATTCCGATCCGGATCGAATACATCACCGACGCCCCGAACCAGTTCAACGGCGGACTGAACGACCAGCCGGGCGCAATGATCCGGCTGGGCTGGACCCCGCCGGGCGGCGTGCTGCAGCCCTCCATCCAGGAGGCCGTGGACGTTGCTTCCCGCAATTCCGTGGCCGTCATCGTGGCCCGGGACTACACCGGCGAGGCCGCGGACCGCGGTTCCCTGACCCTGCCGCAGAACCAGGACGCGCTGATCAGCGCGGTCACTGCGGCGAACCCGAACACCGTGGTCGTGCTGGCCACCAGCGGCCCGGTGACCATGCCGTGGATCGACGCGGTACCCTCCGTCCTCGAAGCTTGGTACCCCGGGCAGGCGCAGGGCCGGGCGGTGGCGTCCGTGCTGTTCGGGGACGTGAACCCCTCCGGCAAGCTGCCGGTCACGTTCCCGGTCAGCGACCAGCAGGCGTCTGCGGTGACCCCGCCGTATCCGTTCAACTTCCTCACCACGGTGTCCCCGGTGGTGCCGTACGCCGAAGGCGTTTTTGTCGGCTACAAGGCGTACACCACCCAGGGCGCGGTGCCGCTGTTCCCGTTCGGGCACGGGCTCTCCTACACCCGGTTCGACTACGCGAACCTGTTCGCGACGCCGGAGGTGGACGCCGACGATCCGGACGCCGAAGTGGCGGTGCAGGTGACCAACATCGGCACCTATCCGGGAGAGGAAACCGTGCAGGTGTACGTGGGGAACCTGCCCACCGGCGTGCCGACGCCGGCCCGGCAGCTGGCCGGCTACGGCAGCATTTCGCTGCCGGCCGGCGGGATCGGGACGGTGAATATCGACCTGGATCCGCAGTCCCTGCAGTACTGGGACGTCAACGCGGGCGGCTGGGTCACCCCCACCGGCCAAGTGCCCATCTACGTGGGCCGCTCCGTGGATGACATCCGGCTGGCCGGGTTCATCACGGTGGTCTAACCCGGACGCAGGGGCCCGGAGCGCTACGCTCCGGGCCCCTGTTTTCCTATCCGGGCAGGACCGTGTCCGCTGCCAGGGCCTGCCGGAGCCGGGCGCCGATGAACTCCCGTGCCGCGCCGGCGTCGTCAATCAATCCGGCCATGTACAGGAAAGGATGCACCTGCCCGCCGAAGCGCACCGCGGTGGTGGGCACGCCCGCCTCCCGCAGCTGACGGGCATACGCCTCGCCCTCGTCCCGCAGCGGATCGCACTCGCCGGTGATCACGGTTGCCGGGGCCACACCGGAAAGATCTGGATTCCGGGCAGGGGAGAGCCGGATATCCTCCAGGTCCGCACCACCGGCGTAGGTGTCCACGAAGTACTGCATGTCCCGCCGGGTCAGGAAGTGCCCGTCCGCGAACTCGGCGTAGCTCGCCGTGGAGCCGACGCGGGCATCGGTCACCGGATAAACCAGCACCTGGTGTGCCAGCGGCGGCATGTGGCCGGCCAACTGCTGGGCGGTGACCGCTGCCAGGTTGCCGCCGGCACTGTCCCCGGCCACGGCCACCCGGTTCGAATCGATGGCCAGCCCCGACTCCCCGGAGAGCAGGGCAAGGGTGACCGCTTCGGCGTCGTCGGCTGCCGCGGGAAACACGTGCTCGGGCGCCTTGCGGTAATCCACGCTGACGACGATGGCGCCGGAATGCCGCGCGAGGGCGCGGGCCGTCGTGTCTGCGATCTCCAGATCGCCGAGGACCCAGCCGCCGCCGTGGAAGTAGGCGACCGCCCCGGGCAGCGTCCCGTTCGGCGCGTCCGGCGAATAGACCCGGACCGGCACCCCGGCAATAGTCCGGTCCCGGACCGAAAACAGGTCAACAGCGGCGCCGGTCAGGGGCAGGGCATTCTCCAGATCAGCGCGGTTCTGCTCGGCCGTCTGGGTGTCCAGCGGCGGAGCGCCCTTCAGAAGGTCGAGAAAAGCCTGTGCCTGGGGGTGAACCTGCATGTGGTGCTCCTGGCGTCGCCGGATGGGACAAGCAATCTAGCACGCCCCGCAGCCAACCCCGCACATCTCGGTTGACCCTGCCCGGACGCGTCCATAGCGTCTCCGGCATCACTCGCCGCACCCGCACTTTCGGTCCGGCAGTCCAGCGGCCGGGGCGGCCTCACCGGGGGATACACCGAGCGCCCCGCCGTGCCCTGATCCGCCCGTAACACACGGCGGATGTCCAGCGGTAGCCGCCGCGCCCAGGGGGTGAACGCGGCCCGTATGAGGGAACCACCATGGAAGAAAACCGCAGCACCGGCGGGCCGCCCCGCCGTCGTCGTACATCCACCTCCCCGAACCCCGCCAAAATCCTGCGAAGGGCCATGGCGCTGCTGGCCGGGACACTGCTCGCCACCACCAGCTTCCTACCGGCTGCCAGTGCTGCCGGCTTCCCGGCCACGGTCCCGGCCACCGTTCCAGCGGTCAACCTGGACGCCCCCGAACCGCAGCAGATCGAGGACCAGCCCTGGCGCGATGCGTCGCTGTCCCCGGAGCTGCGGGCCCTGCTGGTGGTCAACGCCATGACCCTGGAGCAGAAGGTCAACTATCTGGTCCAAAGCGGCGGCCCCGGCGTGCCCGAGCTCGGCCTGCCGGCCATCCGCAGCAAGGACGGCTGCTGCGGCCTGGCGCTGGAAGACACCGTGACCACGGCGCTGCCGGTCGGCGTCGGCCTGGCCTCCACCTTCAACAACACCTACGCCCGCGCCTACGGGGCAGTGGGCGGGGAGGAAGCCCGCGCCACCGGCTGGAACGCGCTGGCCGGGCCCACCATGGACCTGGTCAAGACCCCGTACAACGGGCGGATGTGGGAGGATCTGGGCGAGGATCCGCTGCTCAGCGGGTCCATCGCCGCCTCACAGGTGCAGGGCGAACAGGGCGCGGACATTTCGGCGCTGGTCAAGCACTACAACCTGAACAACTTCGAATCCCGGCGCGGGCACGTGGACGTGGAGGTGGACGAGCGGACCCTGCAGGAGACCTACACACGGCCATGGGAAACCGTGGTCCGCGACGCCGATCCGGGCGCCATCATGTGCTCCTTCAACAAGGTCAACACCGAGTTCGCCTGCGGCAACGCGCCGCTGCTCAACGGAATCCTCAAGACCCAGCTCGGCTTCCGGGGGTTTGTCTCCTCGGACTTCAACGCCGCGCACAGTTTCGCGGACTACGCCGCGGGGCTCGACGTCGCCGGGCCGGGCCTGGAGTTCTCCGGGCCGGCGCTGCTGGCGGCAGTGCAGAACGGGGAAGTGTCCGAGGCGCGGGTGACCGACGCCGCCCGGCGGGTGGCCCTGACCATGTTCGCGAAGGGCATCTTCGACAACCCGCCTCCGGGATCCTTCGTGAACCCGCAGCCCACCGAGGTGCCGGTGCCCGCGAACCAGCTGGACGCGCACGCCGTGATTGCCGAGGACATTGCCGAGGACGCCGCGGTGCTGCTGAAGAACGACGGCGCGCTGCCGCTGGCCTCCACCACGCCTTCAGTGGCGGTGATCGGTTCCGACGCCGATTGGTACATCGACGGCGGCGGCTCCGGAGCCATTCCCAACCCGGCACGGCTGACCACCATCCTGGACGGGATCACCGCCCGGGCCGGGGACGCCACGGTGGAATACGCTGCCGGCACCGACCCGGTGTCGCTGGCGGACACGCTGCCCGGCGCCCCGCCGATCCCCAGCACCGTGCTGACCAACGTGCAGGCCGAGTACCGCAGCGGGATCAACAACTTCACCGGCGAGACGGTGGTGGCCCGCTCCGAACGGCAGATCAACCTGCGCACCGGTATTTCCGCGGACACCATCAACACCTCCCAGGTGCCCGGACTGCCGGTTCCGCTGGTTTCCGCGCCCATGTCCGTGGTGTGGACCGGAACCCTGGTGGCTCCGGCCACCGGAGACTACACCCTGACCATGGCGCATCTGGGCACCGCCCGGCTGTACATCGACAACACCCTGGTCAGCACCGGGGAGCCGGCGCCGTACAACCAGACCGAATCCGCGATCAACCTGGCCGCGGGGCAGGAAGTGCCGATCCGGGTGGAATACACCACGGACGCCCCCAACCAGTTCAACGGCGGCCTCAATGACCAGCCCGGCGCCATGATGCGGCTGGGCTGGTTCGCCCCGGAGAACGCCCTGTCCCCGTCCATCCAGGAAGCGGTGGACGTCGCCTCGCGCAACTCGGTGGCCGTCGTCGTCGCCCGCGACTACACCGGGGAGGCAGCCGACCGCGGCACGCTGACCCTGCCGCAGGACCAGGACCGGCTGATCCGGGCCGTGTCCGCGGTGAACCCGAACACCATTGTGGTGCTGGCCACCAGCGGACCGGTCACCATGCCGTGGCTGGATGCCGTGCCGTCAGTACTGGAAACCTGGTATCCCGGGCAGGCACAGGGCACCGCAGTGGCCTCGCTGCTGTACGGGGACGCGAACCCGTCCGGCAAGCTGCCGGTCACCTTCCCGGTGTCCGAACAGCAGGCCACGCAGGCCGGGCAGCAGAACACCTTCTACCTGATCAACGAGGTGGATCCGGTGGTTCCGTATGTGGAGGGCGTGTTTGTGGGCTACAAGTCCTACACCACGCAGGGCCTGACGCCGCTGTTCCCGTTTGGGCACGGGCTCTCCTACACGCGGTTCCAGTACGGGAACCTGCTGTCCACCCCCGTGGTAGACGCGGCGGATCCGGCGGCGGAAGTCTCGGTGCAGGTCACCAACCTGGGCACCCGCGAGGGGCAGGAAACGGTGCAGGTGTACGTGGGGAACCTGCCCACGGTCATCCCGACGCCGGCCCGGCAGCTGGCCGGGTACGCCAGCATCACGTTGCCTCCCGGCGCGGCCGGGACGGTGAACATCTACCTGGATCCGCGTTCCCTGCAGTACTGGGACACTGCGGCGAACGGCTGGGTGACACCGACCGGTCAGGTGCCCATTTACGTGGGCAGCTCCGTGAATGACACCCGGCTCGCGGGGTTCATCACGGTGGAGTAGCTGCTGGTGAGCTGACAGCAGGAGTGCAAGGCGGGAGTGCAAAGCAGGGAGCCCGGGGCGTTTTCGCCCCGGGCTCCTGCCGCGAGGACCCGCTTTCCGCGTCGAGGACCAGCGGCTACTTAGAGCACAAGACCGTGTCCAGGGCCTGCGTCACGGACTTGTAGTTCTCCAGGACCAGCTCCTCGTTGGCCGGGTCACCGATGGCTGCGGGGAGGGACGTGACGGCAATGGTGAAGGCAGTGCCGTCGGCGGTCACCCCGTTGCGCGTCTCGTAGCCCTGGATGTCTCCGCCGTGGCCCCAGATCTCGCCGCCGCAGCTCAGCGGGTAGCGCTCCAGGCCGAGCCCGTACTGGGCGCCCGGAAACAGGGTCTCGTCCGAGGGCACCGTCTTTTGCATTTCGGCCATTGACGCCTCGGAGAGCAGGCGGCCGTCGACCACGGCCCGGTTGAACTCGTTCAGGTCGCTGGGACTGGCGATGATTTCCCCGGCCGCCCAGGCCCAGGAGGGATCCAGCTCGGTCACGTCGTATCGCTGGAGGTCGGCCTCCATGTGGTAGCCGGACGGGTGTGCCCCCCGGAACTCCTGTTCGCCCTGGGCCGGGAAATAGGTGTGCTGCAGGCCGAGGGGTTCGATGATGCGGCGGGTGATTTCCTCGCCGAGGGGGCGCTGCGTCACCTTTTCCACGAGCAGCCCGAGCACGATGTAGTTTGTGTTGGAGTATTCCCAGCGTTCCCCGGGGCTGAACAGGGCCGGCTGCGCCAGGGCCATGTCCATCAGGTCCCGGGGAGACTTGTAGGAGTGCTGCATCTGCTTGAAATCAACGGCCAGTGCGTCCGTATACTCGGGCAGCCCGCTGGTGTGCTGCAGCAGCTGCCGGACGGTGATGTTCGCGCCGTCGATCCCCTCGCCGTGCAGCAGGCCGGGCAGGTACTTCTCAATGGGAGCGTCCAGCTCCACCTGTCCCTGCTCCACCAGCTGCAGCACGGTGACGGCGGTGAACATTTTCGTGTTGCTGCCAATGCGCACCTCCCCGTCCACCGGAACGTCCTCCCCGGTTTCGACGTTTCCGACGCCGGACACAAAATCTTCATGGCTGCCGTCCGGATGCGTCAGCGAGGCCAGGGCTGCGGGAAACCCGCGGTCCACCAGTTGATCCAACTGCGTTTGGATCACTGTGTTGCCGGCAGCCGCGGTTGGGGCGTCGGTGGTGTCGGCGGCGGCAACGGAGCTGATGCCCCACCAAGCGCCGGCACTGACCGTGCCGGCAGCCAGGAGGCCGGTCGCCGCGAAGGCAACGGTGCGCTTGAACGACGACGGCGCCCTGGTCTCGTGGGTGGTGGCCGCGGATTCTGTTTCGGGATTCATGGTGGCGTTCCTTCCGGTTATGGCGGGGCACCTGGTGCTCGTTGCCCTCGGTTGGTGGTGAGAACCAGCCTTCCCGGAAGCGGAACGCAGCGCCCCCGGCCTGCGAACAGGATCGGACCTGTTCTCGCGGATAGGGCGCCCTCCGTCTGGGGTAAGCGAGAATGATCCGATGCTCATCAATTCCGGCCCGGCCCCGGCCCAGGCCCAGGCCCAGCCCCAGCCCCGGGCGCGGAAGGCCCGCTGGAAGTTCGCGCCCACCGTGCTCATTGTTTTGCTGGCAGTGGGATATGTGTGGGGCGTCCTCACCTTCGAGGCGGATTCGGTTAAAGGTCCGCTGGATTTGATGCCGGTTCTGCTGATGCTGGCCCAGGCAGCGGTATTGCCCGCACGCCACCGTTTTCCGTTCGGTGTTCTCCTTTTGGTCACCGCCCTGGACGGCCTCACATTGTTGTTTTCCGCGGGCGAGGTGGGCACCGGAACTCTTGCGGTAATAGTTGCCGTGTATGCCTATGTCCGTGAAACCGCCGGCCCGAAACGTTATCTGGTGCCGGCAGGGCTTGCCGCGGCCGCCGTCGTCGTGACGATGTTCGCCGTGCAGGCCAGCGCCGTGGTTCCTGTCGAACTCATTCCGACCTTTGCGGCGGCACGAACCGCTTTGGTCTTTGGGCTGGGAGTGGTTGCCGCCGAGATTATCGGCGGGCGGGTCCGGCTCTTGGCGGCCCTGCAGGAGCGGGCCGAAGCCGCGGAACGCGAAAAGGAACGCCTGGCCGAAGAGGCCGTGCTGCGGGAGCGGACACTGATGGCCCGGGAACTGCACGACGTCGCGGCCCACCATCTGACCGGCATCATTGTCAGCGCCCAGGCTGCACAGGCACTGCGGACCTCCGACCCTGAGGAAGCCGGCGAATACATCCGCCAGGTGCAGCGCGCCGCGAGGACCACACTGGACAGCCTCCGCCAAACGGTGGGGCTCCTGCGGCCCGACGCCGAAGGCGAGCTTGCGCCCGTTGCCTCCATGGAGAACCTTCCGGCGCTGGTGGCCGAAGCATCGCAGGCGGGGACCCAAGTCCGCTTTGAAGAGTCCGGGACGCCGCGGGAGCTCCGGCCGCTGGCGGGGATCGCGGCGTACCGGATGGTCCAGGAGTCCCTCGCCAATGCGCTGAACCACGCTCCCGGTGCATCCCGTGCTGTCCGCGTGGACTACGGGCCGACGTCGGTGCGGCTGACGGTTGCCAATGACGCGCCGTCGGCTAAACCGCGGCAGGGATCGCGTTCCGGGTACGGTTTGATCGGCATGGCCGAGCGTGCGGAACTGATCGGCGCAACCCTGCGCACAGGGGCCGATGACGACGGCGGCTGGACCAATACCCTGGTGATTCCCTATGAGGACGAGACATGACGATCACAGTAGCCATTGCCGACGACCAAGCGATTGTGCGGGCCGGACTCCGGGTAATCCTGGAAGCCGGCTCCGACGTCGAGGTGGTGGGTGAGGCCAGCGACGGAAACGAGGCCGTGGCGCTGGTGCGCGAGCTGCGCCCGGACGTCATCTGCATGGACATCCGGATGCCGGGCCTCAACGGCATCGCTGCGACGCGGACCATCACCGGCGATCCGCAGAACACTACGGGGGTGCTGATGCTCACCACCTTCGAACTCGATGATTATGTTTTCGGTGCCCTCGAAGCCGGAGCCTCCGGGTTCCTGCTGAAAGGAGCCGACGAGGACGCCCTGCTGGGTGCAATCCGTTCCGTCGCCCGCGGGGACGGCACCCTGGATCAGCGTCTGACCCGCCGCGTGCTGATTGAGTTCGCTAACCGGACCGCCGGGCCGCGCAGCGCGCCGGCGTCGCTGGTTGTGCCGCTGACAGCGCGGGAGACCGAAATCCTGACGCTCCTGTGTGAAGGGCTGTCAACGCAGGAGATCAGTGAGCGGCTGTTCGTGGAGGCCACCACCGTGAAGTACCACGTGGCGGGAATCTTGACGAAAACCGGGGCCCGCGACCGGATGCAGGCCGTGGTGTGGGCGTTCCGGAACGGCGTTGTGCCCCTGCCCCGGGTTGGCGGCTGACGGGGGAAGCGTCCGGGGAGCGTCAGCGGGGTGCGGCCGGGTCAGCGGGCGAGGTGGTCGCCTCGTTTCCGCGGCCGGTCCGACTTCTTTTTCGGCGCCGCTTTCCGGGCTGCACGTTCCGCTCCGTGCTCGCCCGGTCCGCGGTACAGCACGTCCCGCCGGCCGTCGCTGAGGATCCGCAGTTCCCCGACCAGGCCCCGGCGCAGTTCCATGAGCTCGAACTGATAACGTGCGGGATCGTCGCCGGCCACGCGCAAATACCGGGTGCATGCTGCGGCCATGCGCATCAGCACTTCGTTGGCTCCGGACCGGGTGTGTACCTGTGCCAGGGTTTCGATCACTTTCTCCCGGAGGTCGGCCACTGCGGACCGGGCTCGGTCCACCTCCGGCCCCGGGGTTGCCGCCCGCGGCTCTATGGGCGCCAGGGTCTGCTTCAGGTGCAGGTACGTCACCAGCTCGTTCAGGGCGCGCGACCCCTCCCGCCGGTCGACGGACGCCTTGGCCAGCCAGCCGGTGGCAAAGCCGACCGCAAGCACCAGCACCACGGTCAGAACAAGCAGCCAGTCCATAACGCGCCTCCGAAGCTCACCCGATCACCGTGCGTGCGCCGGTGGCGCCTGGTCACAGGGGGATGGAAGCTACGTGCCCGGGCGGGGACAAGCCAGAGAAGCCGGGGGAGCAGAAGAGCTGCGGGCCTCGAATCGGCGGTCAAGGTGCCTCAACTACTTGGATTCGGACGGCTGATGAGAATCTGGTTACTGGTCGGTAACATTTCGGCCCGCGGGCTGCTACTGTGTCACTCGATGCGTTCGCATCCACTTTCACACGCTTTCTTTCCTGGGGGATCCATGTCATTTCTGCCTCGCGCCCGTTCACTATCGTTAGGCGCGGTCACCCTGACTGCGGTCCTGGCCCTCACCGCTTGCGGTGGCGGGTCGGAAGGGTCCGAGCCGACGGCGTCCGCAACGCCGTCGCCCACCAAATCCACCGCATCGGCTTCGCCGACGCCGACCGTTGTTGCCAACCAGGCCTGCAAATCAGCCGGAGTCACGCAGACGGTCAAGCAGACAGCGACGCCGACGCCGTCCAGCAGCACGAGGGGCTCGACCGCCAAGGCATCGGCCACCGCTTCGCCGTCGTCCTCACCCACGACCATAAAGGCGTCCCCCTCGGCGACGCCCAGCGCGCAGAGCACCGTGTATGTATGCACGGAAAATGACAACGGCAAGCTCGTCTGGATGACTAAAGACGATTCCACGAAGATCCTTGCCGCACGCCAGGAAAAGGCCGATAAGGAGGCTGCTGACAAGAAAGCAGCCGAGGAAGCGGCGGCAGCTGCCGAAGCGGCCGAACAGCAGCGCCTTGCCGACGAAGCCGCCGCCGCTGCGGCTGCCGAAGCCCAGCGGGTAGCGGATGAGCACGCCGCCGCCGCTGCTGCCGAAGCCCAGCGGGTAGCGGACGAACAGGCACGCCAGCAGTATGTTGCACCGCCCGCCCCGGCCTACGTTTACTACGCGAACTGCAAGGCCGTTCAGGCCGCAGGTGCCGCGCCCCTGTATGCGGGCCAGCCAGGTTATGAAACTCCGCGTCTGGACCGCGACGGTGACGGCGTTGCCTGCGCCGGTGACTGACCGCGGCGTCGTAGCAACCAGTTTCGGCAACCCCTAGATGTTGCCCTTGGAGCCGCCTAGCGTGGTTCCAAGGGCAGCCCCCGCCGGAGCTCACGGAGCCTCGAACCCGGACGGTAGCTGCTGCAACAGACGCCGGACCAATCCCAACCGTCAGCGGCGGGAGCGCACCGGCACCGTCCCGCCGAGGCCCTATGTCCCACCAGCCCACGCCCGACCAGCCGGATCCCGAGTCCGTTTCCTCCGCCGGCCCGTCGGCCAATGCCCGACCCTCACCGCTCCGCAATCCCCGCACCGCTTGGCCAGTCCTCGGAGTGGTGGCGGCACTGCTGTGGGTTGCGGTACTTCAGGGAGTTGGCGGGGTAGCGGTGTGGATCCTGGCCGCCGGAGTCCTGCTGCTGTGCAGCGCCCTCTATGCCCTGGGTTTCCGGCGCCGCAGCTGGGCCGGGCTGAACACGCTGCAGCAGCGGAAATTCGCCCTCTCGGTCAGCGGCGTGGTGCTGGTGATGGGCGTGGTTGCGGGGGTGATGTCCGTGCCGCAGCCGGCACGCACCACCAACGACGGCGCCGCCGCGGCCCCGCCGCCCCCTGCGACGCAGCCGCAGCCGTCTTCGCCCGAGACCGCAGACCCGCGGCCGCAGGATGTCCGCGCCGATGTGCAGGGCGCTCGCCTGCCCGCGGACACACCGGAAAGCAGCCCGGCGGCCGAAGCCGCACTGGCCAACTCGCCGTGCACCGCCGACGGTGCAACGCGGCTGCAGCGCGAGATCGAATACCGTTGCACGGCCAACACCGCAGGGGAGCTGGTTTGGATGGATAGGGCAACAGCGGACCTGCTTGTCGAAGCGCGGGCCGTGGCGCAACGCGCTGAAGCGGACAGGCTCCGGGCCGAACAGCAAGCCCGGGAAGCCGCGCGCCGGGCCGCCGAACAAAACCCCTCCACCACCCTGCCGCCTGCACCTCCGCCCGAAGTTCCGGGCGAGCCAGGACCTCCGGATCCGCCGTCCCCGCCTGACCCCACCGAACCGGCAACGCCGGACCCGACGACGCCAACCCCGGCACCGGGCACGCCACCGCCGGGAACACCGGACCCGGGAACTCCCGCCCCGGGCACGCCGGACCCGGTAACGCCACCGCCTGCCCCCGGTACGCCGGACCCCACCGTACCGCCGACCCCGCCGCAGCCGGACCCCACTGTGCCGCCGGACCCCCGCGTGCCCCCGAACCCGCCCGCACCTCCGGATCCGACTGTGCCGCCGCCGTCGGGCCGCTCGGTTACGCCTCCGGTGTCGCCCCCGGCGCCGACCCGGGACGCGGACACCGACCAGCAGGACCTGGAGGCAGCGCAGACCCTGGCACCGGTTTAGCGGAACGCTGCCATTCCGGTGAGGTGCTGGCCCAGGATGAGGGTGTGGACCTCGTCGGTGCCCTCGTAGGTGCGCACCGATTCCAGGTTGTTGGCGTGGCGCAGCGGCGAGTAGTCCAGGGTGATGCCGTTGCCGCCCAGCAGGGTGCGGGCCTCGCGGCAGACGGCAATGGCTTCGCGGCAGTTGTTCAGCTTGCCCAGCGAGATCTGGTGCAGGCCCAGCGTGCCGGCGTCTTTCTTCCGGCCGATGTGCAGGGCGAGCAGGAAGCCCTTGTTAATTTCAAGGGCCATGTCCACCAGTTTCTGCTGGGTCAGCTGGTACCCGGCCAGGGGTTTGTCGAACTGCATCCGGGTCCGGGAATAGGCCAGCGCGTCTTCGAAGGCATCCCGGGCGGCGCCCATGGCACCCCAGATGATGCCGTAGCGGGCCTCGTTCAGGCAGGAGAACGGCCCTTTGAGGCCCACGACGCCGGGCAGGACAGCGTCGGCGGGCAGGCGGACGTCGTCGAGCCGGACGTCGCATTGGATGGAGGCGCGCATGGAGAGCTTCGGTTCAATGGGGGTGGCGGTGAAGCCGGGGGTGTCGGTGGGAACCACAAAGCCGCGGATGCCGCCGTCGGTCTGCGCCCAAATCACGGCTACCTGCGCCACCGAGGCCAGTCCGATCCAGCGTTTGGTGCCGCTGAGGACCCAGTCGCCGCCGTCGCGCCGGGCGAAGGTGCTCATGCCGGCGGGATCCGACCCGGCGGTGGGCTCGGTGAGGCCGAAGCAGCCGATCGCCTCGCCGGCGGCCATAGCCGGCAGCCAGCGCTGCTTCTGTTCCTCGGAGCCGTGCTTGTGGATGGCGGACATGGCCAGCGAGCCCTGCACCGAGACGAAGGTCCGTAGCCCGGAGTCCCCGGCCTCCAGTTCCGCGGCGGCCAGCCCGTACTCGACGGCGGAGCGGCCGGCACAGCCATAGCCCTCCAGATGCATGCCGAGCAGCCCGAGCCGAGCCAGCTGAGGGACGATCTCCAGCGGGAACTCCGCGTCCTCGTACCAGCGGGCGATGTTCGGCTTGATTTCGGCGGCCACGAAGGCGCGGACGGTGTCGCGCAGTGCGATCTCCTCCGCGGTCAGGAGGCCGTCGAAGTCGATCAGGTCTCCGGGAACCGGCAGTGAGCTATCCGGGAGGGAGTCAACAGTTGTCACGGGGAGGCCTTCGCGTTGGCAGGGTAAAGAAGGGCATGAGGAATGCTAGCGGAGCGTGCGGGGATTAGCCTGCAAAGGGGCGGCGTCGAGGCGGGGACGTCGGGGTGCCGGTCGCACCGGGGCGGCGGCGGGGCGACGGCGCCGTCGTTGCCGGTCGCGGCGGGCGATGTTCGCCCCACCCCTAGAGGTTTGCCCGTGGCCGCGCCTACCGTTGATGCCAAGGGCACTGGCCGTGGACGGGTGCATGGGGTCCGGACGGCCGCTGCTGACGAGCTGAATCTCCTCCTCGAGGCGCTATGCTCTACGACCCCACTCCGCCGCGCGGTCCGCGCCGGCGCCGCCCGCAGGTCCCGGGCCAAACCCCGCGCTCGGCCTGGCCCGTCGTCGTCGGCGCCGCAGTTCTGCTTGGCGTAGCGGCGTTTTTCGGGGTGATGGGCCTGGCCGTCTGGATCCTGGTGGCCGGTTTCCTGCTGCTGCTCACGGGGGTGTACGCGCTGGCGCTGCACCGGCAGTCATGGGCCGGACTGGACACCGGCAGGCAGCGGAAAGCGGCGTTGGCCGGCAGCGTCGTCGTGCTGGCTGTCGGTACGGTGGCCACCAGCATGGCCGCCCCCTCGGTGGGGACCGAGCGGCCCGCCGCGGCACTGGGCGTTATCGCACCGCTCGAACCTGGGCCGTCCCCGCAGCGCGGCGGCCTGCTGGAACGGGCACCCAGCCCGCAGGTGGATGTGGACCCGCCGACGCCGCCGCGCAGCAAGGCAGCGAGCCCGCCGTCGCCGACCGCCGGGCAGGAGGCATCGCTGATGAACCGGCGCTGTTCCCCGGACGGGGCCGCGCGCACGCAGGGCCGGACGGCCTACCGCTGCACCCGGGACATGGCCGGGAAGCTGGTGTGGATGGACCGGGCCTCTGCGGAGCGGATCACTGCGGCGCGTGCCGCCACCGACCGGCTCAACCGGCAGGCAGCCGCGGACCGTGCGGAAACTGAACGGCTGCGGGCCGGACTCGACGCAGATCGGCAGGCCGCCGAACAGCGTGCAGCAGCGGAGAAGGCGGCGGCTGAGCAGGCAGCGGTGGAGAACGCCCGTGTTGCCGCCGAGCGGGCGGAGGCGCACCGCCAAGCGGATGCCGCGCGCCGGAACGCAGCCCGGGAGCACACCAGCCAGCCAGTGCCGACGCTGCCCGCGGCACCGCCAGTGCCGGCGGAACCACTGCCTACGGATCCGCCCACTCCGCCGCCGCCATGTCCGACCCCGCCTGCTCCGGCACCCACTCCAACCGCAACGCCCACACCAACGATGGTCCCCGTTCCGGTCCCGACCGCCCCAACGCCGCCGTCGACCCCATCGCCGTCCGTACCATCGCCGTCGGGCACCCCGCCGGCAGGCACCCCACAGTCCCCAACCAGCGGCACCTAGGCACCGCCGCCGGAACCCCTAAGTGGCCCGCATCACAGTACGATGGCCAGCATGACTGAGGCCTATCTGATTTCCGGCGTCCGTACTCCCGTGGGCCGCTACGGCGGTGCCCTGTCCTCCGTCCGGCCCGACGATCTGGCTGCGCTGGTGCTCGCCGACGTCGTCGCCCGCGCCGGACTGGACCCCGCCGACGTGGACGAGGTGCTGCTGGGCTGCACCAACCAGGCCGGAGAGGACAACCGGAACGTGGCGCGGATGGCGACCCTGCTGGCCGGATTCCCGGACACCGTGCCGGCCATGACCGTGAACAGGCTCTGCGCCTCCGGGCTCAGCGCGATCCTCTTGGCTTCCCAGATGGTGAAGTCCGGGGCGGCGGATGTGGTGGTGGCCGGGGGAGTGGAGTCGATGTCCCGTGCGCCATGGGTGCTGGCCAAACCGGAGAAGGCGTTTGCGAAGCCCGGGGAGCTGGCAGACTCGGCCATCGGCGCCCGGTTCACCAACCCGAAGTTCTACGACCTGCCCGGCACCACTTATTCCATGCCCGAAACCGCGGAGGAACTGGCCTCCCGGGAAAGGATCAGCCGGGAAGACTCGGACGCCTTTGCGCTGCGCTCGCACACCCGGGCGCTCGCCGCCGTGGAGGAGGGCCGGTTCGCGGCGGAAATCGTGTCGGTGGAAACGAAAAAGGGCGTGGTGAAGACCGATGAGGGTCCGCGCCGGGAGACCAGCGCCGAGGCGCTGGCGAAGCTGCGGCCCATCGTGCGGCCCGACGGCGTGGTGACCGCCGGGAACGCCAGCTCGCTGAACGACGGCGCGTCCGCCGTCGTCGTCGCCAGCGCCGACGCGGTGCGCACGCTCGGGCTGCACGCCCGCGCCCGGATTGTGGACGGCGCCTCCGCCGGGGTGGAGCCGGCGGTCATGGGCATCGGCCCGGTGCCGGCCACCCGGAAAGTGCTGGACCGGACCGGCTGGTCGCTGGGGGACATCGGTGCGGTGGAACTGAACGAGGCGTTCGCCGCGCAGTCCCTGGCCTGCATCCGGCAACTCGGCCTGGACGAGGAGCTGGTGAACCGCGACGGCGGGGCCATTGCGCTCGGGCACGCGCTCGGTTCGTCCGGGTCGCGGATCACGGTGACCCTGTTGAACCGGATGGAGCGCGAGGGTGCATCGCGTGGCCTGGCGACTATGTGCGTGGGGCTCGGCCAGGGTGTGTCGATGCTGTTGGAACGGGTGTAGCCACTGGCAGCAAAGCGGCACCCGGCCTTTGGGCGGGTGCCGCTTTGTCCTCGGACGGCCGACCAGCGCGCGTGGTGGTGGTGCGTGTACGGAGGGAGCCTAGCCGAGGGGGCTGGGGCGCAGCCCGGCCAGTTCCCGGCCGAACTTCACCGCGGCGGTTTCCGCTTCCTCCTTCAGGGCGGCGGCCATGTCCTTGAACGGATCCAGGGCGGGGTTCATGCCCACGAGGGTGAAGGGGCGCTCGACAACGCGCAGGTCCAGGCCCCAGACGTCCGCCAGTACACGGCGCAGCCAGGGGGTGGAGTGGTCCCACCCCTCCTTGGGAGTGCCCGGGTTGTAGTTTCCGCCCAGCGAGGTGACCAGCACGGCCGGCTTGCCGCGCAGTGCGGTGCCCTCCGGGCTGATCCGGGGATCGGTGTAGGCGAGGTCGAACCAGGTCTTGAAATGCTGCGAGACGCCGAAGTTATACAGGGGAACGGTGAACAGCAGGGCATCGGCACCGGTCAGTTCGTCAGCCAGTTCGGTGGCGAAGCCGAGGGCCCGGTGCTGCTCCTCGGTGCGGGCCTCTTCCGGAGAGAAGCCGCCCAGGACGGCGTCCTGCCAGACCCCGGTGGGGATCGGTTCAGCGGCAAGGTCGCGGCGTCGAACGCTGGAATCAGGGTGAGCGGTAGTCCACTGCTCCTCGACGAGGTCGCCGAGGGCACGGCTGGCGGACGTGGCGGGCAGGATGCTGGCATCCAGGCGGAAGAGAGTCATGGGGGTCTCCGATCAATAAGTTCCTTAGTAACTCTGTTTTCCAGAGCGACTAGGCTGACTGTAGCGGTAGAATCGCCGTATGGATAGAGGCCCCGTTTCAATGCACACATGTGATTCCGCGGTCAGCCTTGCCTTCACCATCCTGGGCAAGCGCTGGAACGGGATGATTGTGGATGCCCTCAGCGCCGGGCCGTTATCCTTCGCGGCCCTGCGGCGATCCGTGGAGGGAATCAGCGACGCCGTACTCTCCGACCGACTCACCGAGCTGGCCGAGGCCCTGCTGCTGACGCGCGTTGTGGAGCCCGGCCCGCCGATCTCGGTGGCGTACACCCTGACGCCCAGCGGCGAGCAGCTGGTGCCGTTGCTGCGGCAACTGGGGCAGTGGGCAACAGCTCACCTTCCCCAGCCGGAGGAGCAGCCCGAGCGGTGACCGCCCGGCGGGCCGGCGACAAAACCTCCGCAACGGGCCGTAGGCTTCCCCGCATGACTGCTTCGATCTCCCACACAACCTTTGACAGCCTCGACCCGTACGCGCAGTCCGTGTTCTGGGCACAGGTGCTCGACTTCCATGCAGATCCGAAGGAGCCCTTTGGGCCCGGCGACGACGAGTGCATGATCTACTCGCCCGACGGCTCCCAGCGGCTGCTGTTTATCAAGGTGCCGGACCGCAAACAGGTCAAGAACCGCCTGCATCTGGACCTGCAGCCGGGCGAAGCGGGCGGCCGCGATGCGGAGCTCGCGCGGCTGCTGACCCTGGGCGCCACGCAGGTCGACGACCAGCGCCGCCCGGATGGAACCGGCTGGGTGGTACTGGCCGACCCGGAAGGCAACGAATTCTGCATCCTGCGCAGCCACGCGGAACGGTACGCCGTCTAGGTTTCCGGCGGAGAAAGCAGCGATCCCGCGGAGTAGGCTGTGCTCATACCAGGTCTCTAATTGGGGGGAAGAATGCAAAAGGGAAGCATTGCCGTGCTGTTGCTCGCCGCGGCTGTCGGATTAGCGGGATGTTCATCCTCCGCCGAGGCAGCCAAGGAATCCGCTCCGGCCACGCCTTCCCGGAGCGCGTCGTCGTCCGCCGCGACAACTCCGCCGGCCCCGCCGTCGCCCGCCCCCACTCCGACGCCGACGCTAACGCCCCCGCCAACCCCTTCCCCGCCGGCGCCGGCCACCCCGGCCGAGCCCGTCACCGCCATAGCCATTGCCCAGCAGCTGCAGGCAGTTGTCCCCGGCATCACCTCGGTCACTGAAGTAACGCCGGAGAATGACCCGGGCGGATTCATCGGCCAGCCGGGCTATTACACCTCGGCGGCGTGGATCGCCGACGCCTCCGCAGCCGCGCCGGAGAACAGCGTTGTTGGAGGGGCTGTGGTGGAAGTCTTCGCCACCGAAGCAGAAGCCCAGTCGCGCTTCGCCCAGCTGCAGGAGCACTTGGCCCTGGGCGCCGCCTACAAACGGGAATACATGTATCTGCAGGGAACGGCGCTCCTCCGCGTGACCGGAAAGCTCGGCGACGAATCGGCCGCCCTTTATGAGCAGGCCTTCTATGCGCTCGGTATCGGCTAAATCTTAATCCAGGCATCAAAAGGGGGAATTGCCATGGCATTGTTCAGCACCAAACCGATTGTGGAGAAGAAGGAACAGTGGACAGCGCCTCAGCCTCCGCAGGCGGTCCTGGCAACCCTGGCCGCGGCCTTTTCCTTTCACGGTGAAGATGTCCGGCGGGAAAAGTCCTCGGTGGAGGTGCACCTCGGGTCCAATGCGGAATACCGGATGTGGGGCAACATGACCGAAGAAGGGCGCAAACACCTGCCGATCGCCCTGACGTTCACTGCCTCCGGATTCGGCACGGGCACTGCGGTGGAGGTGTATGCCCGAGACACCTTCGGTTTCCGCATGGGAAGCGGCAAGTCCTTCGGGGTGCCGGAAACGTTCAACCGGCGGATAGAGGAATTCCTCAGTTACGCGGCCGGGACGCTCGGCATAACCCGGCCCGTCTCCTGACCCGTCCCTTCCCCGCCACCCATCAGTTTCTAGCCCCGCACCAGCCCGAGCACCCGCCGCAGGATCTCCTCCCCGGCCAGCACTCCACGGGCCGCGGTGACCTGCAGGTGCCGGTCGCGGTAGCCGGCGTCGTCCAGCTCGCCGTGCGCGGGGCGGAAGGCGACGTCGGCGGCCTGGAGCATCGGCCGGTCCAGCAGCGAATCCCCGGCAGTGATGATGCGCTCCGCCCCGGTCCGGCGGGCAACCTCGGCCACGGCATCCTGCTTGGTCACGGGCACCGGCACGCAGTACAGCTTGCGGCCCTGCAGCGAGACAGTCCAGCCGCGCTCCGTACACCAGGTCTCCAGCTCCAGCAGGAACTGCCCCGGCAGTGCCGCCCGGTCCACCACGGCGTAGGCAAACAGGTCCTCAGCCGTGCGCAGCTTCAGCGTCCAGGCCGCGAACTCCGGGCGGGCCAGATACGCCGACACCTCGGCCAGGGGAGCGCAGCCGCCGGCCACCAGGGAACGGACCTTGTCCTGCCAGTCGGCGTCGGGCTCCCCGTGGTGCAGGATCACCCCGCCGTTGGTGGTCACCGCGTACTCCGGTGACGGAGCGGGCAACTGGATCCGCCGGTACTGGGCCACCGTGCGCGTGGTCACGGGAACAAACACTGCAGCCTCCGCGGCGGCCACCAGCAGGTCCTCGGCCGCACGGGTCATAAAGGACAGCGGTTTGCCCTCGTACACCTCGGAGACCACCAGGCCCGGCGCGGCGGCATCCTCGGTGTCCAGGAACAGGGCGTTGGCGGAATAGATCAGTGTCCGGTCCAGGTCCGAGGCGAAGAGGGTCCTCACGCGTCGGCCCCCGAGGCGGCTCCGGAACCGGCTGGAGCCCCTGCGCCGGCCGCTGCACCGGCAACAGCCTTGCCGTCCGCACCCACCGCCCCCGCGGTGAACAGGGGATGGATCAGGCCCACGCAGCTGAACGGCAGGTCCGGGACTTCCTCCACCGGCACGCCGCGCTGTTCGGCCAGCAGCAGCACATGTGCCACGTCGGTCCGGGCCGCCGGATGCACCAGTACTTTCCACGGCACCCGGCGCAGCAGCACCCGCGTGGTCTCGCCGACCCCGGGCTTCACCAGGTTCACGTTATGGATGCCGTACTCCTCGCTCAGCCGTTCCACCGCGGCCCAGCCGACCCAGGTGGGTGTCCGGTCGGTGCCGGCCAGCTCGGCGGCATGCGCGACGGCGGCGGTCCGAACGGCGTCGAAATGCGCGGACACGGCGGTCAGGAAGTCCCGGGAAACGTCCGCTGCGGCCAGGTGGGAGTAGAACTTCGCGCCGTGGAAATCCTCCGGTCCAATGAGTTCCTTGTTGAACACCGTGCGGGATACCAGGCCCGAAACGGTGGAATTCAAGCAGGCCGAGGGGATCAGGTAATCCTCCCGGGTGCCGAACAGCTCCACGGAATGCCCGGGATCGGCCAGCACCGCCAGCTGCGCGGAGAACCGTACGCCGTCGGTTGCCTCGAACTTCTCCAACGCGGCGGTCAGTTCGCGGGTGATGGCGCCCTTACCGGTCCAGCCGTCCACAAACAGGATCCGCGCCGGATCGTACCGGGAGGCGAGGAAGCGCAGCGCGGTTTCATCCATGCCCACCCCGCGCACAATGCTCATGGTGTAGTGCGGCAGGTCCAGGCCGTGCATCTGCTGCGCCCAGCGGCGCATCAGGATCCCGATGGGTGTACCGGCCCGGGCCAGGGACACCAGCACCGGCTCGCGGTTACGGGCCGCCAGCGCCAGTTCGGTGACGGTGCCGACGGCGGCGGCCACCCGGGGTGCGGAGCGGACCAGGGCCTCCTCGTACAGGTCCTGGTACTGGGCCGAGGGCAGGTATTCCATCGGCAGCGACTCGGCATAATTCGCGCCGCCGGACTGGATGGCCGCTTCCCGCTCGGCCGTGGGTGCCTCCAGCTGCGCATCGCGCAGGTCCTTGAGCAGCCAGGTCACGTCCTCGGCAGCATAGGAGCCGAACTCCGGTCCCGTCAGCGGCACCGCGGAAACCGGCACCGCGGAGACCGGCACCGCGGCGGGAGCGGCTGCCGGGTGTCCGGCCCACTCATCGGCGGCGGGCAGGTCCGCGGGGGCCAGCAGCACGACGACGGCGGGAGTCACCGTGCGCAGCGCCTCGGTGACGCTGCCCGGGCCGGTGATGGACGCCAGATCCGTCCCAGGTTCGGGCACCAGGACAATGCTGCCGAAACCGACCGCGGACCCTCCCGTGCCCTGGACCGTGCCGAGCCGCGGGCCCACGTTGTAGGCGTGCCGCGGGCCGGGGCCGTCTTCGGTGAGGTCATGGCTGGCGAAGTCCACCGAGTTGTTGATGGCGTAGTCGGGCCGGTCGATGGGCACGATGGGGGAGCGGGTGGTGGTGGAAAAACGCACCGGCCCGGTTTCGGCCAGGGCGTTGGCCACGGTTAGGGGCACGTGGATGAATTCCTCGCAGCCCAGCACCAGCACCGGTCCGGTGCTCGAGGGCAGGGCGGCGCGCAGTGCGGCAGCGATGACGGCCAGGTCCTCGCCGGACACGGCGCCCGGCAGGGCCTCGGGCAGGGTGCCCAGGTACTGAGAGGACATTCCCGCGGGATTGCCGAACCGGTCGCTGCGCAGCGGCCGCTGGCAGTCCTTCGCTGCGTCCAGCACGGTCAGCGTGCCCGGTTTCTGCGCCGTCGCCTCCACTGCCGCGCGGTCAGCGCCGTCGTTTCCTGCGGCGGCGGGCAGGGCAGTGATGACTTGCTGCGCCCGGGCCAGGATGTCTTCGCCCAGCTCGATCCGGCCGGTGCCGAGGGCAACTACTTCGATCCGGCAGCCCAGCGCGGCGGCCAGCTCGTCGAACCGCGCCCGGTCGGCGTCGGAACGCAGGTCAATCAGCGAGGCCACCACGTACACCGGATGCGGGGCCGCGGCGTGCAGTTCGGCGATGGTGTTGATGACCGTGGCACCGGTGCTGAGCTCATCATCCACGAGCACCACCGGGACGTTGCCGTTCAGCAGGGCCGGGTCGGTGGGCAGCAGGCGGTGCGAGGTGGCGTGCGAATGGGCTTCCTCGAAGGCGCCGTAGGCCAGCGCGCCGTCCGGGGCGTGCCGGGTGGAGTGGATGTAGTAGGAGCCCAGTGTGTCCGCGACCAGCCGGCCCAGCCCGGTGGCCGTTTCCGCGTACCCGATGGTCAATACTTCGGGGTGGGAAATCGGCAGGTCCCAGAGCTGTTCCCGGGCATGCATGAGCCGGGCGCGCGCCGACCGGCCCGCAGCCGGGCGGGCGCCGGCGCCGCGGGCGTCGCCGTCGACCGCCGCGCCTTCACCGCGCAGCACCGCCTGCACCTCGGCCGCGACCGAGCACAGGACGGCCTCGTTCACCGTGCTGCCCAGCGCGGCGCCGGCCAGGGAGCCAAGCAGCTCGCCGGCGGCCAGCACCAGGGCGGGTTCGGTGGGGACGTGCTTGGCCAGCACGCGGGAGACCAAGAGGTGCGCCCGGCGCGGGTTCCGGCGCAGCGCCAGGCCCACCAGGTCTTCCACGGGCAGCAGCGCGGAGGGGTCGGAGGTGATCCGCACGCCCAGGGCCTCGTGGACAAACCCGCCGGTCCAGGGGTGCTGGCTCAATTCATGCTCGCTTCCAGAAGATCTACATAGGTGGTGTCGGGGGCGGTCACACCGAAGGCGGCGGCCCGGACGAGGGTGGAAGCTGCCCACGCCTGATGCGGTTTCATTTCGTTCATCTTGTTTTTATACGGGGACGCCGCCGCCCCGCCGCCGGCCGCACCGGAGATGTGCAGGGCGTCCAGGTAGGCCTCGTGGCTGATCACGGACATGGCGTGGACCAGCGGAACGTGCGAGGGATGGATAACGGTTTTGCCGAGCAGGCCATTGGCCAGGTCCAGTTCGATCTCGCGGATCAGCCCGTCCAGGTTCGCCGTCAGCAACCGCTGCCGCAGGCCCAGCTCGTCCGCCTCCGCGAACGGGGTGGAGCGCAGCATGGACCGCAGCACCCGTTCCCCGGAACCGTAGTGTTCCCAGACCGGTCCGCTGATGATGAAGCCGTCCGGCCGGCCCAGGATGTTCACGATGTCGCCGATCACCGCGGAGACCACCTTGACGTCATAGATGGTCAGGTCCCGGGACCGGCGCAGCCCGTAGGCGCTGGACATGTCCGTGGCGCCTATCCGCACCGCGAGGACATCAGCCCGGTTTGCCTGCAGCAGGTCCTGTATCCCGGTGAGGGTGGATGTGCGGGTTTCGGCGTGGATCATCAGCGGCGATTCCAGGATCGGCATGATCCGCAGCTGCCGGGTCCCCGGCACGGCAGCTTCACGCGCCGCGTTCACGGTGTGCAGGGCGTCCAGGAAACGCTGCGCGGACCCGGTGGTGTTCTCGAACTTCGGGATCACGAACCCAGTGAGCACGTCCAGCGCCGTGCCGGCGCGTTCGGCCAGGCTGAGCAGCTGTTCCGGGGTGCGTACCCGGACGAAAAGCATCAGGTCCGCTGCGCCGCCGCTCCGGCTTTCCCGCTCCAGCTGGGCCAGGGCGCCCACCACATTGGTTTCCGCCGCCGGAACATCGGCGTCCGCAATGGAATCCTCCAGGCACAGCACCATGCTCAGCACGCCGCGGGCGGCCTGCTTGCGCACATCCTTGACCAGGTCCGGGCGGGTGCCGGGGCAGTACAGGGTGGCGCCAAGCGCAGTAGCCAGCAGGCCGGGGTCGGAATCCAGGCCCAGGTCCTGCGGCGGACGGTGGAACAGGCGGGCGGTTTCGGCCTCGCTGAGGCTGGAGAAGTGGCGCACGGCGTCAGTTCCCCCGGAACGGGAAACGTGCGGTCATGCTGAAGCCGAAGGCCTCCCAGATGGATTTGAGTTCCATCCCGTAGGGCATCACCTCGGCGCGCAGCTCCAGCACATTGCCGATCCGCAGGACCGAGAGCACGTAGAAGCTGCGTTCTCCGGCCGCTTCCGGGATGGTGACCGATTCCCCGTTGAACAGGCCCACGTTCATGGGCTGTTTGGGCTTGGGGAAGAACAGTGCCCGGCGCAGCATCCCGGAATGGCGCAGCGCGATCAGGGCCAGGTCATCTTCGTAACTGACCAGCCGGCGGTTGCCCGGGGTGTCCACGGCCACGCCCTCAAGGGCGTCGGCGGGGATTCCGGGACCGGGTGCGGGCTGGCTGCCGGTGCTGAAGTCCCGGCCCTCCCAGACGGCGCGGATGGTCCCGGCGACGGCAAGGCTGCCCACTGCCGATTCCATCGGAGTCAGGCGCAGGACCGGGTTGCCGGTGTCCAGGGTGCGCAGCTCCTTGATGCCCGGGGCGGGGAACAGCCGGGTGTGCAGCGGGGCGGGGGCGGAGGGTGAGGCCGCGGGCGCGGCTGGGGAAGACGGCGCGGACGACGACGGCGCCCCGGAACCGCGGGACTCGGAACCGCGGGACCCGGAACTGCGGGAGCCGGCGTCGTTGGCGGTGGCCCGGTTGCTGTGCGCCTCGGCGTTGGGGGAGAGCCCCAGGGACAGCGAAGTGCTGACCGTGGGCGGTGCCGCCTGCTGCCGGGGCGGGGAAAGTGAGAGGGAACCCGGGGCCGGAGCTGCGGGAGCCGACGTCGTGCGGGGCGGGCTTGCCGGCGTCCCGGACGAGACCGGAGCCGACGGCGAAACCGGCGTCGAGGCAGCCGGTGCGGCAGCAACCGGGGCTGCCGCGGCGCGCGGCTTGACCCGGCGGCTCAGGTAGGGGAGGTCGGTGCGCACGGCACGCGAACGGTTCACGGCCATTGCCTAGAGGTCGAATCCGAAGTCGGCGGCGAGCCCGCGGAGCCCGGTGGTGTATCCCTGGCCCAGGGCACGGAACTTCCAGTCACTGCGGTGCCGGTACAGCTCGCCGAACATCATGGCGGTGATGCTGTCCCGGTTGGCGGCGGGCAGGTCGAAGCGGACCAGTTCCCCGCCGTCGGCCCGGGCCACCCGGATGTAGGCGCTGCGCACCGCGGCGAAGGTGCCCGGGCCGCGCAGCTCGGGGTCCGCGTAGACGGCAAACACAATCTTGGTAACGGACGCGGGCACCCGGGAAAGGTCGACGTCGATCTGTTCTTCGTCCTCGTCGCCGGCGAACTGCACCGAAGCCTCGGGGCTGGCGATCTGGTTGAAGAACACCAGATGGTCATCGGAGAGGACCCGGCCGTCGGGGCCGCAGAGCAGGGTCAGCGGCACCAGCTCGGACTGCGGTCCGCGGCTGGGAATCACATTCCAGCCCAGGCCCACCATTACCGAGGTCAGGCCCGGGTTTTCCGCGGTCAGGGCGGCGTTGGCGCCGGCCACCAGGGTACCCATTTACTGCTCCCCGAAGGTCAGGGAGGAGGGGGAGAACTTGTCATCCAGGAACCGGCCGTGCGTGGACAGCTCGGCGATGGCACCGGTGCGGACCTGGTTCTCCAAATCCCGGGCGATGCCCTCGAGGATGGTCAGTTGTTCAACGAGCAATGCGGTGGCCTCGGAATCGTCGGTCCGCTCCCGGTCATTCAGGGCCACGTAGGCCCGCAGGGGAGTCGGAAGGTAGTTGGTGATGATGGCGTTGAGCAGCACCCGCTGCTCGGTGGACGCGCCGTTGCTGCCCACGTATTCCAGCAGCGGGGCCAGGATGTCATCGATCTGCCGGACCATGGAAGAGACCATCGGCGGCAGGGCAGCTCCGGCGCGGCGGACGGCGGTGCGCAGGTTCACCAGTGACCGTACGGTCTCCCGGTGTTCGGCGTCGGGGCCCGACGGCGGCTGGTCGCCTTGCTGCGCCAGCTCCGCCACCGGTTCCGGCGTGTTGCCGAAAAGGGACCCGAAGAACCTGCCTATCGCCACGGCCGTGCCTCATGCATGGAAGCTGCCCTGCCCGGCATTTAGCGGGACTCGCTCTGGCGGGAGCGCTCCAGGTACGGCTTCGCCTGGGTGATGGTGCTCTCCAGGGACTTCACCGTGCCCTCCATGTTGCGGGCAGCCTCGGAACGGAAGTTGTCGATGGCGTCCATGGTCTGGAACACGTTGTCGAAGGCCCGCTGCAGGGTCTCCACGCTCACGCCGGAGCTGGAGGCCTGCTGGTGTATGCGCGCCGTCTGGTCCTTGAGCATTTCGCTGGTGCTCAGGATCATGTTGTTCGTGGTGGCGTTCACGGCGTCGATCTGGTCCAGGACCATCTTCTGGTTCGCCAGTGCCTGGGCCACGATCACGGCGGTGCGCAGTGCCGAAATGGTGGTGGTGCGGGCCCGTTCCACGCCCTTGATCAGTTCCACGTTGTTCTTGCGGATCAGGTCCATGGCCAGGTAGCCCTGCACGGAGACGGCGAGCTGGGTCAGGATGTCCTGGCGGCGCTGCCGGATGGGGAAGAGCACGTCTGCTTCCAGGGCGTTGGCCTGTTCAATCTGCCCGGAGTTCTTGAGCTTGTCCACCTTCTCCACGCAGGCGGCGTCCAGGGACTCGGCCAGCACGGAGTATTCGCTCAGGGTCTGCATGGTCTTCCACAGCTCCACCTTTTCCCCGGCGAGGGAGGCGTTGTCCTTGAGCAGCTCGTCCTGGCCGGCCATCAACGACTTGATGATCTTGTCCAGCTGGACCTGCGCGGACTCGTACTTCTGGAAGTACTTGGCCAGCTTGTTGCCGCCCGGGATGATGCCCAGGATCTTGCGGCCGGTGCCCAGGTTCGCCTGGTTCGGGGTCAGGTCCTCCACGGTGCTGCGCAGGTCGCCCAGAGTGGTGGCGACCTTCTTCTGGGCGTCGTTGCCGGAGCGCTTGGCGCCGGCCACCGAGGTGGAGGAGCGGTCCAGCAGGCGGCTGGAGTAGCCGGCGGACGTGGTCATTTCCTGTCCGGCCAGCTTGTTGATGGAATCCACCTGGGCGGTGAACTCCGGGCTGCGGGCGTCCAGCTTGGATACTTCCTCCATGAAGGAACGCGCCTGGGCGGCGATTTCCTTGCGGCGTTCTTCCGGAACCGGGACCATTCCGGGAGCGTCGTTCGGCGCTACCGGGGCGGGCGGTTCGGGTGCCTGAAGCACCAGGGCTTCGGAGGCGTCCGGGGGAGTCAGCGGTGAAGTCATGGTCCAGCCTTTTCGTAAGGTGAGCTGCGGTATGGGTGCGGGGAGTGTTCCGGCCCGCGGAAGCACTCCCCGCAGGGGTGTAGCTGAGAAGCTAGAGCCTAGCTGAGCTGGACTCCAAAATCGGTAACAATTCCGGCCAGTCCCGAAGCGTAGCCCTGGCCCACGGCCTTGAACTTCCATTCGCCGTTGTTGCGGTACACCTCGGCGAAGATCATGGAGGTTTCCGGTGCGGCGTCCTCGCTGAGGTCGAACCGGACAATCTCGGAGTCGTTGTCCTGGTTGATCACGCGGCAGTATGCACCGCGGACCTGGCCGAAGTTCTGGTGGCGCACGTCGGCCTGGTCAATGGAGACCACAATGACCACGCGCTCGACGTCGGCGGCCATAGAGGTCAGGTCCAGCAGGATCTGCTCATCGTCGCCTTCACCGGCGCCGGAGCGGTTGTCGCCCAGGTGGGTGACGGAGCCGTCCTTGGCTGCGGGCTGGTTGTAGAAGATGAAGTCGTCGGAGGACCGCACCTTGCCGTTGGCGCCGATCATCAGGGCCGAGGCGTCGAGGTCGAAGGGTTCGCCCGTGGTGGTGCGGGGATCCCAGCCCAGGCCGACAACGGCCTTCTGCAGCCCGGGGTCGGTCTTGGTGAGGGAAAGGTTGTTGCCCTTCGCGAGGGTCAGACCTGCCATGGTATTCAGCTCCTAGTACGGGGGATGGGTTTAGTCGAGGGCGATGCCGAAGTCGGTGGCGACTCCGTACAGTCCGGAGGCGTAGCCCTGGCCGATGGCGCGGAACTTCCACTCTCCGCGGTTGCGGTAGATCTCCGCGAAGATCATGCAGGTTTCCGCTGCCGCGTCTTCGCTGAGGTCGTAGCGGACCACTTCCGCGTCCGTGTCCTGGTTGACCACCCGGCAGTACGCGTCGCGCACCTGGCCGAAGTTCTGGTGGCGGGCTTCGGCCTGGTCGATGGAAACCACAATGACCACGCGGTCGACGTCGTCGGTCAGGATGCTGAGGTCAATCAGGATCTGCTCGTCGTCGCCGTCGCCCAGGCCGGTGCGGTTGTCGCCCTGGTGGACCACCGAGCCGTCCTTGGCGGACAGCTGGTTGTAGAAGATGAAGTCGTCCTGGGAGCGCACCTTGCCGTTGGCGCCCAGCAGCAGTGCCGACGCGTCCAGGTCAAAGGGATCCCCGCTGGTGGTGCGCGGGTCCCAGCCCAGGCCGATCAGGGCCCGTTCCAGCCCCGGATCGGCCTTCGTGAGGGAAAGGTTGCTTCCTTTGGACAATGTCAGGCTGGACAAGGTGCTCTCCTTTGAGACGTGCGGTTAGAGCGAGCGGGCGGCGGTGGGGATCAGGTCCATGACCGTGCGGCCCTGGGCCCGTTCGCCGAGAGCGGTGAAGCTCCAGCCCGAACCGTCGCGGGACACCTTCGCCATGACCATGGCCGTGTGGGTGCCCGAGTCGGTCAGCTGGTAGCGGGCAATTTCGGGGCTGCCCGGCGTCGAGTCGTCGATCAGGCGGCAGAAGGCGTTCTCCACCTGGTCGAAGGTCTGCCGGCTGTAGCTGGAGATCACGAAGACAATCTGCTGCACGGCGGGGGAGACGGCCTGCAGGTTTACCAGGATGACCTCGTCGTCGCCCTCGCCGGCACCGGTGAGGTTGTCACCGGTGTGCTTGGCGGAGCCGTCCTTGCTGGCCAGCTGGCCGTACCAGACCTGGTCAACGGCGTTGCCGTTGGCATCGAAGAAAATGGCTGAGGCATCCAGGTCCACTTCGGCGGCCTTCTTGGTGCCGAAGATTCCACGCTTGACCGGGGCTGCGGAATCCCAGCCCAGTCCCAGACGCGTCTTGCTCAGTGCGCCGCCGTCCTTCTTCGTCAGTGACAGCGACTGACCTTTCTGCAGGCTCAGGCCCATGATTCTCCTTTGTTATTTGGTGTACGCGGGTTCATTGGCGGCGTTGGCCGCTGCCACGCGCTTGTTGCGGACAATCGAGGAGGTCAGGGCGGCGAGGATGAAGACCACGCCGATCAGACCGGTGATGACCTCGTTGATTTCGAGCTCGATGGTGAGCAGCAGGATGGCGGCCAAGGCGCCGATGGCCCAGTGTGCGCCGTGGTCCAGGTACACGAACTCGTCCAGGGTGCCCTGGCGGACCAGGAAGACGGTCAGGGACCGGACGAACAGGGCGCCGATGAGGCCGAGGCCGAGGGCAATGATGATCGGGTCCGAGGTGATCGCGAAGGCGCCAATGACACCGTCGAAGGAGAAGGACGCGTCAATGACTTCGAGGTAGAGGAAGAGCATGAAGGCGGCCTTGCCGGTGGCCTTGACCAGCCCGTTGGGGCCCTTCTTCGGCTCGTGCGCCTCGGCGTCGTCGGCGTCGTAATCCTCATCGCCGTCGACGTCGAACATGTCGCCCAGCCCAGTGACCAGCAGGTAGGTGATCAGGCCGGCGACACCGGCAATGAAGATGTCGGTGGTGTGCTTGTCATCGGCCAGCAGGGCTGCGGCCAGCAGGGCGGCGAGGCCAACCACGAGGGAGGCGCCGTTGATCTTGCCGATCTTGCCCAGCGGGGCCTCAAGCCAGCGCAGCCAGCGGATGTCGCGTTCCTCGAACATGAAGTCCAGGAAGATCATCAGCAGGAACAGGCCGCCGAAGGCAGCGATCTGCGGGTGTGCCTCGTGCAGGATGTACCCGTAGGTGCCTTCCTGCTCCGGGTCGCCCTTTTCCAGGGCCAGCTGCAGCGCATCGATGGGGTTCATGCTGGCACTGATGCCCACAATCAGCAGCGGGAAGATGATGCGCATGCCAACGACGGCGATCAGGATGCCGACGGTGAGGAACATCTTCTGCCAGAAGGGGCTCATTTTTTCGAGGATGCGCGCGTTGACCACGGCATTGTCGAAGCTGAGGCTGATTTCGAGAACACCCAGGATGGCGCAAAGGACAAGTGCCTCTACCCCGCCGTAGAAGAACGCGATGACCAGCGCGACGGCCGTAATGGCGAACGACCAACCGAAAGTCTTGAGAAACACTCTGCTTGCAGCTCCTTCAGTTCCTGCACGCAGCCGGTGGCCGGGGTAGGCAAAAACTAGGTAGAGGATGGCTTTGTTCCAAACGGAATTAGGGGTTCAGTATGTCGCACCTGAAAGGGCGCGGGCAACTACCACCGGTAGCGGCCGCGGGGACGCCGGAGCGGGGCGGTGCCGCGGCGCGCGGCGCGGCGTCCGTGGGCCGGGGTCCTGGGGTGCTTGCTGAGGCGCTTGATTGGGCAGGGGCGGCCGCCGTCTGGAAGGATAAAGGAAAGCCTACTTACCAAGGCGCCGTTTGAAGGAGGACTGCATGCAGGACCACACTCAGGACCACACTCAGGCTCAGGATCATGTTCAGCCGCAGGACCAGACGCTGCCGCAGGACCAGGCGCTGCCCCAGGACCAGGCGGGCCGGATCACCAGCCCGGTGATGAACATTCCGGCGGCCGACATTGTTGACGGCGGCGCCTCTGCTGCCCCGGCTTCGCAGGTGGATCCGGCCGAGGTGGCCATCCTTGCCGAAGCGGAGGATCCGGGCACAAGCCATCTGCGGCTCCAGGAACTGGCGACCGATCATCCCCTGGCCCGTCCTGCCGTTGCCGCAAACCCCGCGGCAGGCCCGGAACTGCTTGAATGGCTGGCCGCACTGGACGACGCCGGTGTAAACGAGGCCCTCGCGCGGCGCGGAGCCTAGCTGCAGGCCGTTTGTGCTTTGCACGGCCTCGAGCCGAGGCGGGTGCAACTCACTGCATCACTGCAACTAACTGCAACTAACTGCATAACTAAGGGACATCCCGCTGCACCAGGACCTGGGCGGCGGGATGTCCTGTATCCGGGGTCGGGTCGGTCGGCGGAGGGACCGGGGTCGGTCGGCGGGCGGAGGGACCGGGGTCGGTCGGCGGGCGGGGAGTGCGGGGCGCTGCTTCTTAGGTGAGCAGTTTTTCCCACGCTCTGTTATTGGTGAGGCTGGTGGGTTCCCTCGAATCACTTCAGTAACAGAGTGTGGGAACCCGCGTGCGCCGGGGGAGTCCTGGTCCGGGGAAACCAGCACCTTTCGCCGCTGGCTGCAGGCGGGTTGTATCCGCAGATGAATTCCTTGTTCCCACGCCTGTGACCGCCGCAACAGTGGGCCGAACAGCGTGCTAGGGTCTTCTGCGATACGTATCTGTTGGCTCGGGGGGACCATCACTTACTCCTTCCGGGCGTAACTACCTGGGGGAGAATTGAAAAACTGCACGAGCTGCGGCGCTGCACTACAGCCGCACTGGAAATTCTGTACCAACTGCCAGGCGCCTCAGCCGGCGCAGCAAGACAGTGGAACCGCAGCTCCTGCCGACCCGGATGCTTCGCGCACAGCCGGTTCCGGGGACCAAAATGAGCAGCCGACGCAGCGCTTCGAGCAGCCGGCCGCCGGGCCTACGGATCCCCAGCCGACGCAGCGCTTCGAGCAGCCGACCCCCTGGCCTACGGATCCCCAGCCGACGCAGCGCTTCGAGCAACCCCCGGCCCAAGCGGGTGCGTCCACCCCGACAACCTCGGTATTTGATCCGCCCGTTGTCGCCCCCACCGGCGCCTACGCAACGGCCGGAAGCTTCGCCCAGCACGCCCCGAGCCAGGGTGCCGGCGCTTCCGCCAATCCCGGCGGATACGGGCCGGGCAACGGCAATAACTTCAACGGCCCGGGCAACGGCGCGAACAACAACGGCAACGGCCCCGCCGGACCCGGTGTGCCGCCGTCGGGCTCCGAAACGCCGAAAAAACCCAACCGCAAGGTAATCATCCTGGTTGTGGTCCTGGCGATCCTGCTTGCCTTGGGCATCGGAGCGTACTTCTTTGTGCAGAACATCGTCCGCGGCGGCGCCGGCTCCCCGGACGCTGCAGCAGACAAGCTGTTGGAATCTATCGAATCCAAGGACGTGGTGTCCCTGGTCGGGCTGGTTCCCCCGAACGAGCGTGAGCCGCTTCAGCGGCTGCAGGAACACGTCGAAGAGAAGATGGACGAATTCGGGATCCAAGACGCCATGGACAAGGTTGGCCGCGGCGAGGAAGAAAACGAGGACGAACTGACGTTCGACGGCGTCGACATCACCTTCACGGACGTTGCGCCGGAAATCACCGAGATTGACGAGAACACGGCCCTGATCAAGTACACCGAGGGTGAAGTCCGGGTGCAGATGGACCCGGACGCCACCAACGGACAGCTGCGGTCCCTGTTGGAAGCATCCGGTGACGCGGGCGAGGAAAAGATTGACGAGACCACAAAGCTGTCTGAGCTGGGACCGGACGGATCGGCCCTGACACTGGTCGCCACCAAGCGTGACGGCAGCTGGTACATCAGCCCCACGTACAGCGTGGTGGAAATGGTCAACCAGAGCGAAGACTTCGGCCACGGCTCCGTGCCGGATTCCGCAGGCGGCAGCAACAGTCCCGCCGAGGCGGCGCAGGCCATGGTGGAGTCGCTGCCCGAGGTGATGGACAAGGGGAGCGTGGAGCCGCTGGCCGGAACACTGTCCGTCCACGAAGGCGGCCTCCTGTACCTTTACGGCGAAATGTTCGACTCGGTCTTGGAGGGTGTGGCCGGGGAAGAACTGAACGTGAGCGACGTGCGCTTCTCCGAAGGTGAAACGGACGGAGACCGTGCCAGCGCCGTCGTCGAGAACATCACGCTGGAAAGCGGATACGGCGACGAGGTCACAGTGACCAAGGACTGCATCGAGGGTGAAACAGATTCGGACAGCTTCTGCCTGAACGGTTCCGGCTACTCCTCGAACGCGTCGCCGGAGATGTTCGGCGGGGTGAAGGAGTTCTCCCTGACCACGGTCAAAGAGGACGGCAAATGGCGGGTCAGCATGGAGGACACCGTTGTTGACTGGATGATTCGGTGGTCGGATTCGCTCACCCGGGAGCAGGCCCTGGCCTTGATGCAGCTCGCCAGCAGTGAGGATCCCAGCGGAGATATCGTGCCCGATGAAGCCACTGAGGTGGAGTTCAACTCGGCCGGTTACGCGGTGCTCTCCCTGAGCCTGGATGAGGACATGGAACTGACGGCCGAAGACGAATACGAGTTCGGCACCATCACCGTGTACTCCGAGGACGGCAAGGAAGAGATCGGCACCCTGGGCTACGGCGATGAGATTCCGGCAGGTGACTACAAGCTGGTGGTCTTCGCCGGCTATGAATGGGACGGCGAGTTTGCCGAGAACGGCAGCGACACCAACTATTCCAAGGAACTTACGCTGACCGAGGACGACGGCTATTCGTCGTCGACGTCCCCGACGTCCCCGACGTCGCCGAAGTCGCCATCCACGACGCCGTCACCCTCCGCCTCGCCCTCGACGGCGCCTGACGCCCCGGAGGACTCTGCCTACGGCTTGCTGATGCCAGCGGAAACCATGAGCCACGACATGGCTGCCAGCGACGGCGAGTCAGAGGCCGTGGTGACTGTGATGGGTTCCTCCACGTCACCGATTGTCATCGGCGTGACCCTGGACGGCCAGGAACACAAGCTGGACATTGCGCAGGGAGGACGCGGCGAGCTCCCCATCCCGTATCCCAATGACGGCAAGGGCCACACCATGACCGTCCGGATGATCGACGGCGGTGACGGCTCCATGATGCTCAGCTACAACATCAGCATCGAACGCAAGTAACGTGCACCGGTACCGGGACCGCATGCCCGTCCCGGTACCGGTGCTCCACTCTTCAAGATTTCCCGGCGACTGCCGGCGCACACGACGTAGAAACCCAAGGGAAGGCACCATGAAATTCTGTCCAGAATGCGGTAAACCACAAGAACCGGGAGGCCGGTTCTGCCCGGAGTGCGGGCACGCCATGGGCGCCGACACTTCGCCGGAAACCAGCTCCGCCCCGGCGCAGCCCGTTTCGGGTCCTTCCGGAGAAACTCCTGCGGCCGGTCCTGCCGGCGAAGCCGGAACGGCCGGACCGGAGTCCGCCGGCGCGGGGACCCCTGCAGCCGCCGCCGAGGTACGTGAGCCGCAGTTTGCCCCCGCCGGTGCCCCCGCCGCAGGCCACCCCCACCAGGGCTTCGCCCAGCCGGGTCAGGGTTACGGTCAGCCGGGCCAGCCGGGTCATCCGCAGGGCTTCGCGCAGCCGGGTCGGCCGCAGGGTTACGGTCAGCAGCCGCCGCAGGGTTACGGTCAGCCGCAGGGTTATGGCCAGCCCGGTCAGCAGCCGCCGCAGGGTTACGGTCAGCAGCCGCCGCAGGGTTACGGCCTGCCGGGTCAGCCGCAGGGTTATGGCCAGCAGCAGCCGCCGCAGGGCTACCCTTACCCGCAGGGTTACCCGCAGCCGCCCGTGCAGCAGGCGCCCAAGCGTCCGTCCGCATTTGCCGGCGTCCCGGTCAGCGACTATGTCCGGGACGGCATTGCGTTCCTGGCCCTGTTCTTTTCGCTGTTTATGACCTGGTGCTGGGGACTTGACACCTACGAAGAGAACGAGGCCAAGGCCTGGGGCCGGGTCGACGTCCTGCTGATCACCATCCTCAGCATGCTCTCCCTTGGCGTCAGCTACCTCTGGCGTGCCGGAATGCTGGGACAGAAGGTTGGTTACCGGGCCATTCAGGACATCAGGCTGCTGGCCAATGTCCCGTACGTGGTGCTGGTGCTCGTGTATCTGGTCCTGAGCATGCTGGCCAAGGACGCTTACTCCAACTTCTACGGGCTGGGTGCAGCGGTGGCCTTCGGCCTGGCCGGAGCGCTGCTTGCCGCACAACCGCGGCGCGCGGAAATTGCCGATGGAGACGCCGACGGCGCCCGGAACCGGCGTTGGCTGTTCATCGCGTTTGGCGTGGTGGGTCTCGCCGCAGTTGTCGTAGTTGTTGACCTTGTCCAAGCAGCGATCCAGGTTGTGTCGGAGGACATCGATGTCGACCACATGGGGGTCAGTCTGGTCCTGGCCATCCTGGGTTCGGGCCTTGCCGTATTCATCCTGGCCTTCATCACACTGCGGGTCCGGCGTGGGGAAGACCCCTGGCGCTTCCTGGGTGTCGTCCTGGGCGTGGGCACCGCATTCCTGGCCCTTATCTCGCTGACCCGAACCCAAGCATTCGATATCTCAGTCACCCCGGGCTGGATCGGCTTCCCTCAGATGTTCTGGATGGCGTTCGGCGTTGTGATGTCAGCACCGTCTGTTGCCCGTCTCACGGAACGTACTGTCGCGGCCCCCGGCGACCGCAAGGCTGCACTTAAGCCGTTCCTGTTCCTGGCGTTGCTCCTGTCCTGCGCCGTCGTGGTCTTTTCGTTGGTGGGCCTGACCGTGGCCTTGGTGAACGAGTACGACGTTATTGCCCCCTGGGTAGTCACGCTGATCCTGGGCCTCGTTGCGGCCGTCGGCACCGTGCTGGCGCCGCGGCTGCTTTACCGCGACGGACGGTCCACGTTCGTGATGGGCAGTGCCTACGCCGTCGGGCTGTTCGTTATTGCCCTGATCCTGATGATTGTCTGGGCGGTCGCGGGATCCGATGGCTCACCGTTCAGTGAGGGTATTCCCAGCTCGCCAGTCGAGTCCATGGTCCTGGTGCTTGGCTGGATCCTGGCCTTCGGCGTGCTTGCCGTGCTGTGGCTGAACCGTGCGGTCCGCGCACACTTCACCTCGCTGCCTGCTGCCGGCAGCCGTACCGGGTTCAACTTTGCAGGAGCTCCGGGCCAGCAGGCGCCGTCGCACACTCCGGGCATTCCGACGCCGGCAGCCCTCTACGGTGCGCAGCAGGTTCCGTTCCAGCAGCCGGCACAGCCCGGGCAGTTCGCTGGTCCGCAGGGTCAGCAGCCGCCGCAGTTTGGCGGACAACCGGGCCAGCAGTTCCCCGGGCAGCAGTCCGCTCCGGGAACCCAGCCGGCACCTGGGCAGCCGCAGCACCAGCAGGCCCCGGCTCAGGAGCAGGCACCCGTTCAGGAGCAGGCTCCTCAGGGGCACACCCCGCGGGAGCAGCAAGCGCACCTGGCGCCGGCTGATGTTCAGCCGCCCGCCGAAGAGGAAGCGGCCGAAGAAACCGTCCGCCGCGTCCCCGCAGACGATCCCGATGCCGCCCTCCTGGCAGAAGCAGCCGATCCGGCAACGCCTCTGGCCCGGCTGCAGGAGCTGGCCACCCATCCGCGGGCGCGGGTAGCGGTGGCGGCGAACCCGTCCACGTACCCGGATCTGCTCAACTGGCTTGGCCAGCTGGGCGATCCGGCTGTGAATGAGGCATTGAACCGCCGCCAGCAGTAGGTACCGCACCGCACCGCACTGCGGCAGCCGGCGTCGTCGCACCAGCGACGGCGCCGGCTGCCTTTTCATCCGACACCACCTGAGGGGCATTATGAGGACACCGAAACTGCTGTTCTCCGGGCGGTCCCGCAGGAACATCAGGGTGCGGCGCAGGACGGCGGCCGCCGCGGGCATGGCCGTGTTCCTGGTTGCCTGTTCGGGCACCACACCGGAGCACCGGCCCGCCCCATCCGCCCCAACGCCAGCCGCCCCCAGCTCGGCAGCGCCACCCCCGGCCCCGTCCTCGACGCCGGCGCCGTCCTCCACCCCCGACCCGAACGTGGCGGCCCTCCCGGTGCCCTCCGGCTGGCTGGCCGGCAGAAGCGGCGACGCCGGCCGCCTGGTGCTGCTGGGTGACTCCTTCGCTGCGGGTGAAGGCGCCGGAGATTATCGGCCGGCTGTTCCGGGCTACCGCGATTCCTGCCACCGCAGCCTGCACCCGGTGGGAACGGACCTGTTTGCGCCCGAGAACATTACAAATATCGCCTGTTCCCGTGCCACCACCGGCCACCTTGAAGAGCTGCAGCAACTGGTGACCGGCGATTCCGGCCGGGACGCCGAATCTGTGCCCGCCCAGCTCGCACAGCTCCAGGCCGCAGACCCCACGCTTGTACTGCTTTCAGTAGGCGGCAATGACCTGGACTTCGCCGGCCTCCTGCAGGCGTGCCTGCTCGAGGCGCAGTCCTGCAGCGAGAACCCGCAGCTGCGGGAGGACGCGACAGAGCAGCTCGCGGGCCTGCAGCCGGCCCTGGCCGAGGCCTATGCCCGCACGGCGGCCGCCGTCACCGTACCGGTGCTGGTGCTCCCGTATCCGCAGCTGTTCGACGCTCCGCAGGACGGCTGCGGACGCTTGGACCCCGGCGAACAGGCCTTCGCCCGCCAGCTGATCACCGACCTGAACGCGACCATCCGCTCCGCCGTGGTTGCTTCCCCTGCCGCCAACATCTTCTACGTGGATGAGGTGGAGGGCGCCCTGACCGGACACGGCGCCTGCAGTCGGGACCCCTATGTCCATTCCGCCAACGTTTCCGGCCTGCTGGAGGCAGCCGGCTCACGGGCCGCGGACCAGGAGCTGCTGCATCCCACCCGGGACGGTTACCGGGCCATGACCCGTGAGCTGATCCGCTGGGCGGATCAGAACCCGGCACCGGGAACCCAGTGAGCCGTGTCATATCGGACGGGCATGCTGGGTAATACTGGACCGGGACAGCCTGCAAGGACGCGGGCGGGGAACGAAAGGACGTGCCGCCGTGACAAACCGCCCGCCAGGCGCTGCAGCGCTGGACGGATTTTCGACGCTGCTGGTCACCGAGGGAGATGACCGGATCCACGTCCGGCTGAACCGGCCCGAGGTCCGCAATGCCATCGACCAGCTCATGGTGGATGAACTCCACGCAGTATGCGCCGAGCTTGAACGCCGGCCGCGCACGCTGATCCTCTCCGGCACCGAGGTGTCGGGGAAGGGAGTCTTTGCCTCCGGAGCCGACATTGCCCAGCTGCGCGAACGGCGCCGCGACGACGCGCTGGCAGGCATCAACTCCGGGATCTTCGCCCGCCTTGCCGCCTTGCCGCTGCCCGTGATTGCCGCGCTGGACGGGTACGCGCTGGGCGGAGGAGCTGAACTGGCCTATGCTGCCGATTTCCGGCTGGGCACTCCGCGGCTGAAGATCGGCCAGCCGGAAGCAGGCTTGGGCATCATGGCCGCCGCCGGTGCCACCTGGCGGTTGAAGGAACTGGTGGGGGAACCGTTGGCGAAGGAAATGCTGCTGGCAGGCCGGATCCTGGACGCTGATGAAGCACTCGCCGCACGGCTGGTTACCGCACTGCACGAACCGGCCGAGCTGCTGCCGGCCGCCCACGCGCTCGCAGACCGGATCGGTGCCGCGGATCCGCTGGCCCTCCGCCTGACCAAAAGCGCGTTTTCCGCTCCGCGGGAGGCCCACCCGCTGATCGACAACCTGGCCCAGGGCATCTTGTTTGAGTCCGCCGCCAAGTTTGAACGCATGCAGGCGTTCCTGGACCGCAAGGAGACCGGCCGTGACCGATGAAAACGAGAACACCGCCGTCGTTCCGGACCGGGTGGGTGTACTGGGCGGCGGACGGATGGGCGCCGGCATAGCCCATGCCTTCCTGCTCGCGGGAGCGGAGGTGGTGGTGGTGGAACGCGACAGGGACGCCGCCGACGCCGCCCGCGCCCGTGTCACCGGGTCCCTCGCCAAAAGCGTGGAACGAGGCGATACCGATGAAAGCGCCGACGAGCTGGCCGAACGTGCCGTGTTTGCCGTGGACTATGCCGAGTTTGCCCGCTGCGGGCTGGTGGTGGAAGCGGTGCCGGAGGACTTCGCGCTAAAGGCTGCCGCGCTGCGGGCTGTGGAGGAACAGCTCGACGACGGCGCCTGGCTGGCCACCAACACCTCCTCCCTGTCCGTGGACAAGCTGGCCGCCGAACTGTCCCGCCCCGAACGCTTCTGCGGCCTGCACTTCTTCAACCCGGTGCCTGCTTCCAAGCTGGTGGAACTGGTCCTGGGGGCCGCCACCTCCGACGTACTGGCCCGCACCGCCCGGGACTGGATCAGCGCCCTGGGCAAAACCGCCGTCGTGGTCCATGACGCCCCCGGCTTCGCCTCCTCCCGCCTGGGTGTTGCGATTGCCCTGGAAGCCATGCGCATGGTGGAGGAAGGCGTGGCCTCCGCCGAGGACATCGACGCTGCCATGACGCTGGGCTACCGGCACCCCACCGGACCGCTGCGCACCACGGACCTGGTGGGGCTGGATGTGCGGCTTGGCATTGCCGAGTACCTGCACTCCACGCTGGGGGACCGGTTCGCCCCGCCGCAGATCCTGCGCGACAAGGTGGCCCGCGGCGAGCTGGGCCGCAAGACCGGGCAGGGGTTCTTCAGCTACGAATAGCCCTTGGGCCGCACGGGTGAATGCTAGAGCTCGGCGACGGCGAGGATCGGCAGCGTAGGTGCTTCCGAGCCGCCCTCCGGTTCCACGGTCATGGCCACTGCCCCGGCAGCGGACACATCGCCGTCGACCCAGATCCGGACATCACCGCCGGTGAAGCGCACATTGGGGATGGGTGTATCGTCCTCAAGCAGCCACAGCTGGTATTCCTCACCCTCGCCCGCATCCGGCAGGCCGCCGGCCACGAATAACGCCGCGTCCTGGTCCTGCGAGATGACCAGTGTGGCCGGCGAACCGTTCACGTCCAGCCGGTGGGTCGTGACATCGGGTGCGGACAACAAAGAATTCTCACGGACCTGTTCGGCTGCTGCGGACTGCTCCTGCTGCCGTTGCTCCCACTGGACGCCCAGTCCCCAACCGCCCAGGGCAATGCCCGGAATCAGGACGGCGGCTGCCGCCGTGGCCAGCAGGGAACGACGGCGGCTCCGTCGCCGCTCGTCCAGGGAAGCGACCTCGGCCATCTGCCCCGGCTTGGTGCCGTGGATGGCCGCGAGCACCGAACTGCGCAGCTCCGCAGGAGGCTCTTCCTGTGTTTGGGCTGCCAGATAGGCGCCGACCTCGGCATACTCCGCCACCTCGGTCCGGCACTGCGGGCACTTTGCCAGGTGCTGCTCGAAGCCGATGCGTTCCTGCGGCTCAAGGGCGTCCACGGCATACAGCGGCGCCAGCTCATGGAGGGTGCCGGCGCCAACATGGCGGTCTGAGCTGTTCACCGTTCTCCCCCCAGCACTGATTTGAGACTCTTCAACCCGTCACGGATCCGGGCTTTGGCCGTGCCCAGTGGAATGCCGAGGTGCTCGGCCACCTGACGGTGCGTGCATCCCTGATAGTAGGCCAATGCCACCGCCTCGCGCTGGAGGGGGCTGAGGGTATCCAGCCCGTCGCGGACCTGGTGGGCGTCCATACTCTGTTCCACTTCCTGCCAGGTTTGGTCAGCTGGCGGTTCGGTCCGCTCTTCTTCATAGGTTTGTTCCCGCTCACGCTCACGGACCAACTGGCGGATCCGGTCCACGGCCCGGCGGTGGGCGAGGGTACACAACCAAGCCGGCACCGAGCCCAGCGCCGAATCGAACCGCTCCGACTGCTGCCAGGCCATCAAATAAACCTCCTGGACAACTTCAGCGGCGATCTCCGGGGACCTGACCACGCGTAACGCCAAGCCGTAGACCTTCGAGGAGGTGGCGTCATAGAGCGCCGCGAAGCTCGCTTCATCTCCGTTTCCGCTGCGCCGCACCAGGTCCGCGAGGTCCGGCCCGTGGTTTTCGCCGCCTTCGGGGGACGTATCCGCGGAAGCCGGTTGACCGGGATCCCTCCGGTCTATGCGCGGGTCATTCATTCGCTTCCACGGATTGTCCCTTCGACTACCCCGCCCCAACCGCGGTGCGGTGGCGGGCGTTCCCGCCGAGAAGACTGTCACATCACCACTCCGCGGCGCCACCCGCACCGGGATCCACGTCCGCTGTCCGGCCCATGTGCGCCGTTTATCCGCTGTCTGTCCATATGTACTGTTCGCCGCCGGACGCCGAACGGACGGGTCCGGCGGGAACGGGCGGTCCGGGAAGCTTCTGCAGGTTTTTCTTCCCGCGACCCATCCGCTCGCGGCTCGGCTCCGAACCTGTGCTGTTACACACACCCGACCTCACGAAGGACACGATCATGAATAAGAAGATGCGTCTGCTTGCTGTTCCTACCCTGGCCCTGGGTGCCGTGGCGCTGTCCACCGGTCCGGCGATGGCCCACGGCGAGGACTCCTGGTCCAGCCAGGCCACACTGAACACGATGAACAATTCCGGCACCACGGGACAAGCCATGGTGGAGGTCCACGGAACCGAAGCCCAGGTCACCGTCAACGTGTCCGGTGCTGCCGAGACCTTTATGGACGGACCCTTCCCGCATGCCCAGCACATCCACATCGCGGCCCAGGGTGTTTGCCCCGGGCCGGATGCCGATACAGACGGCGACGGCGTGGTGAACACCACCGAAGGCCACCCGTTCTACGGACACATCGGGACCTCACTCACCACTGAGGGCGACAGCAGCCCCGATTCCGCGCTGGCTGTGGAACGCTTCCCGGGCGGATCGTCCTACACCTACGAGCGGACCCTGGAACTGAGCCCGGAGACGGCCGCTTCGCTCAAGGACGGCAGTGCGGTGGTTGTGGTGCACGGTGTGGACCCGTCACGGATGCCTGAGGCCGCGGCCGCGAAGATGTCCGACCTGGACCCGTCCCTGCCTGCAGCGGCAACCCTGCCCGCCGCCTGCGGCACGCTGGTCGGCTCGCAGATGGCCGACATGCCCGCCGGCGGTGCTGATACCGGAGTGGAGAGTGACAACGGTGCTGCCGGCACCGCCGTCGCCGGCGCCGGATTTGGCTTCCTGGCGCTGGCCGGTGCAGCGGTAGCTGTCCTCCGCCGCCGCGCGCGCGCCTAGCGGATGCCATGAAGGCATCTGCACACGGCCGCCGCGTGCTGACCGGCGCGGCGGCCGCCCTCCTCCTGCTGGGCGGCTGTGCGGGAAACACCATGCCGGAGGGCAGTAGTCCGGCTGCGTCCACGGCGTCCACGGCCCTTCCGGCACCGGCTGCTGAATCCGCTGCGCCGGCGGCCCCGCCCACTGCGACGGCGGCCCCGTCCGCTGCGCAGCCTGCGGCTGCCGCCCCTGTTTCCTTGTCCATTCCGGCCATCGGAACAAACTCGCAGCTGCTGCCATTGGGGCTGCGCGATGACGGCACACTTGAGGTTCCCCCGGAACCACCGGGCTCACCGGCGGGTTGGTACACAGGCTCGCCGGCGCCCGGCGACCGCGGCCCGGCAGTCCTGCTGGGACATGTCAATGCCACCGGCGGCGGCCCGGGCGTCTTTGCCGGCCTGCGCGACCTCCGCCCGGGGGACCGCATCAACGTTGCCCGCGAGGACGGTTCCACGGCGGTTTTCACCGTGGACCGCGGAGAGCAGTACGGGAAGGCCGACTTTCCGACCCTGGAGGTGTACGGCAACACCGAGGCGGCGGAGCTGAGGCTGATCACCTGCGACGGATTTGACGCAGCCAGCGGCGAATTTGACGACAACTACGTGGTGTACGCGACGCTGGTGCCCTGAGCGCGGCATCCCGGGCGTCCGCTAGGAAGTCAAAGCGCCGGCGATGACACAGCCTGCAGGAAGGTTTCCGTTATGGCGGCGTGGTCCAGGGCAGTGGCCACCGAGATCACGGGCGCCGGGGCCAGGAGTCCGTGCACCGTGTCCTCGCCGGCAATCACGCGGCGGTCCACCAGGGTCTGTCCCCGGCTGTGCCCGGCCAGTTCCACCCGGACCGGATAGTCCTGCAGCACCACGGTCTCGGGTGCGGCGATCAGGCAGGCTGCCCCGGCGTCGCCCATGGTCACCGGCGGCAGCCCGCCGTCGTCGGCCTGCGCCAGCGTTTGTGCCGCCGCCGGAACCGCCGCCGGTGCCGCCGCCTGCACCGCCGCGCGCGCCCCGGAGGCGAGCAGCGTCCCCACCAGCCGTGCACCCGGATCGCCGGACCCCTCCAAGGCCAGGTACTGCTGCGCGTCCACGGTGGCGAGGGTAAAAACGTCCAGCCCGTACATGGTCACGGGCAGGCCGGAATCCAGCACCACGGCCAGTGCCTCCGGGTCCTGCCAGGCGTTGAACTCGGCATGCGACGTGGCGTTGCCGATCCCGGCCGACCCGCCCATAAACACAATCCGGGCCAGCTTCCGTGCCGTGCGCGGATAGGCACGCAGGAACACGGCAATGTTGGTCAGCGGTCCGATGCCCAGAAGCGTCACGGGTTCGGGGGAGTCCTCGATGGTGCGGTGCAGCAGCTCGACGGCGGCCAGCGGCGAGGGAGCCGCCGGACTGACCGGCAGGGTCAGCCCGCCCAATCCGTTGGCTCCATGGAAGGCGTGCGCATTGCGCGGTTCGTTGATCAGCGGCCGTTCGGCTCCGCGGGCCACCGGGATGTCCGGCCTCCCGGCCACCGCCAGCACATCGAGGGTGTTGCGCAGCACCTGGTCGACGTCGGTGTTCCCGGAAACGCAGGTGACGGCCCGCAGGTCGATTCGCGGGCTGCGGGCCAGGAACGTCAGGGCCAGGGCATCGTCCATACCGGTGTCGACGTCGGCAATGACGGGAACCGGCGGCTGTGGCCGGGACGTGGGAGGGGAAGGAGGAGAGGAAGGCACACGCCGGCTTTCGTTTGATCTGCTGCCCGCGGGCAGGGAAGGTATCTAGAGAATAGGACACTTCGGGCAGGGACAAGGGGATGGCCATGACGGACACCAACGGGACCCGGCGCGTTGCCGTGCTGGGCGGCGGCATCATGGGTGTTTCGACGGCGGTGCAGCTGCTGCGCGGCGGGGCCGCGGTGGTGTTGGTGACTGAGGCAGGCATTGCCAGCGGGGCGTCCGGCCGGTCCCTGGCCTGGCTGAATTCCGCGGGCCCAAAGTCTGGGGCCTACCACCGGCTGCGGCTGGCCGGCATTGACCGCTACCGCACGCTGCTGGCGCAGAACCCGGGGATTGGCTGGCTGGGTTTCGGCGGCGGACTGTACTGGGCGTCAGCCGCTGATGAGGCGGACACGCGGGAGCGGCACGACACCGAGGCGGCGCACGGCTACGACTCCCGGCTGCTGCCGCAGGACACCGCGGTGAACGTGCTGCCGGGCATCGACCCCGCGGTGGCCCCGGAAGCCGTCACCGGTCCGGTGTTGCACAACCCGGGCGAAGGCTGGGTGAGCCTGCCGCACCTGGTGCAGCACCTGATGCAGGAGTTCACCGCCCGCGGCGGTGAACTGGTAACCGGGGCCGGGAAGGCCGCCGTCGTCCTGGCGGACGGGCGGGCAGCAGGACTGAGGCTCGCGGACGGACGCGGGATTGCCGCTGATGCGGTGCTGGTGGCGGCCGGTGCCGATACTCCTGCCGTGGTGCGGCCGCTGGGGGTGGACCTTCCGGATGCCTCGGACCTGGCCCTGCTGGTCATCACCGAGCCGGTGGAAACATCTCTGGCCGCGGTGCTGAACACGCCGCGCGTCTCGGTCCGTCCGCATCCGGGCAACCGGCTGGCGATGGATTCCTCCTGGTACCTGGACCGGATCACGCGGAACGCGGACGGCAGCTACGCCATTGATCCGGCCGTGGTGCAGGAGCTGATTGGAGAGGCGTCCAAGGTGCTGGCCGGGCAGCCGGAGCTGCGCGCGGCGGAGCATCTGGCCGGCCGCAAACCGATTCCCGGCGACGGCGAGCCGGTGCTGGGGGAACTCCCCACCGTGCCCGGCTGTTTTGTGGCCTTTACCCACTCCGGTGCAACGCTGGGCCTGATTGCCGGCGAGCTGCTGGCCGGTGAAATCCTCACTGGCCGCCGGCATCCGCTGCTGGCCGGGTTCCGGGCGGAACGCTTCAGCTAGCCTCGACGTCGGAGAGTGCGGCGGCGCCGTTCGCCGGGTCCGCCGACGGCGCGGCCAACAGCGGTGCGAACACCAGTTCGGCGGCACCCACCAGCAGCAGCTCCGAGCGCAGGGCCGCTCGGCGCAGCTGCACCCGCCCGCCCAGGCCGGCGATGGCGTCGCCGGCCACGGAGCCCTGCAGCCGCTCCGGGTTGCAGGCAAACAGCGTGCCCAGGAAACCGCCGAGCACTATGGTCTCCGGGTTGAAGATGTTCACGAAGTTGGTCAGCGCCACGGCGAGGTGGTCCAGCTGCCGGTCCGCTTCGGCCCGAACCGCGGCGGAACGGGGTTCGGCCATGGCGGCATCCAACGTGTCCTGGTCCGCGCGTTCCAGACCCAGTGCCGCCAGCAGGCGGGGCAGGTTCACTTCCGTTTCCAGGCAGCCGCGCCGGCCGCAGTGGCACAGTGCCCCGTTGCTGCGGACCATGGTGTGGCCCAGTTCGCCGGCGTATCCGTCGGCTCCGCGCAGGGGTTCGCCGGCCGCGATGATTCCGCCGCCGATGCCGCTGGCGCTGCCGTTGAGGTACACGGCGTTACCGGCGTCGACGGCGGCGCCGAATAGGCTTTCGGCCACGGAGGCCAGCGTGGCGTCGTTGCCGGCGAAGACCGGCAGGTCCAGGGCTTCCGCCAGCGGTGCGGCCAGCGGTTCGTTCCGCCAGCCCAGGTGCGGAGCCAGCAGTACCAGGCCGTCGGTGGTGCGGGTGAGCCCGGGAACGGCTACGCCCACTCCCACAATCCGGTCCAGGGTTTCCAGCTCGCCGGACATTGCGGCAAGGGCGGCACGGGTGAGCTCCACGGTGTCCGGGACGCCGGGGGCGGCGGGTGTTTCGCAGCGGATTCGCCGGTGCACGCGCCCGCCCAGGCCCACCAACCCCACGGTGACGGCGTCGACGTCGGGATGGACCGCCACGGCTGCCACCTGCTCATTGGGGTGCACCAGGGGGCTGGGCCGCCCCACCCGTCCGGCGGGCGGATTGGTTTCATACGCCAAACCCATGGCGGCCAGTTCCCCGGCCAGGGCGCCCACGGTGGAGCGGTTGAAACCGGTCCGGCGGGTCAGCTCGGCCCGGGACAGCGGTCCGTGCCGGTGCAGCAGGGTCAGCACCCGGGACAGGTTAGTTGCCCGCAGGCTGTCGGTCCCGCCTCCGGCCGGGCCCGTGGTCTTGCTGTTCCTGCCGGCCATGCCGCCGATCCCCCTGCCCGTGAAACTGCCCGTGAAGCTGCCCGTGTACCAGCCTGCCAGCCCCTGCTTGGGCCCGGCTGCCGCTTTCAGCGTACCCGCTGAAACCGTTGACACCCCCGCTTCGCCGGAATATGTTGTGGCTACCAACTAATTCTTGCGACCTGGAGCTAACGTGACAATGACGCCATCGCCTTCTGACCGTTTTACCTTCGGCCTGTGGACCATCGGCTGGACCGGAACGGACCCCTTCGGCACTCCCACCCGCGCCAACCTGGATCCCATCGAAGGCATGCATAAGCTCGCCGAACTGGGCGCCTACGGGGTGACCTTCCACGACAATGACCTGGTGCCGTTCGATGCCTCTGCGCAGGAACGGGACCTGATCCTGAAGAACTTCACCAACGCCCTGGCCGAAACCGGCCTAAAGGCGCCCATGGTGACCACCAACCTGTTCACCCATCCGGTCTTCAAGGACGGCGGCTTCACCTCCAATGACCGGTCCGTGCGCCGCTTCGCGCTGCGCAAGGTGCTGCGCAACATTGACCTGGCCGCCGAACTCGGTGCGGAGACCTTCGTGATGTGGGGCGGCCGGGAAGGCAGCGAATATGACGGGTCCAAGGACTTCGCCGCGGCGTTTGAGCGGATGAAGGAAGGCGTGGACACGGTAGCCGGCTACGTGAAGGAAAAGGGCTACGGCCTGCGCCTGGCCATTGAGCCCAAACCCAACGAACCGCGCGGCGACATTTTCCTGCCGACCATCGGTCACGCGCTGGCGTTCATTGCCCAGCTGGAGAACGGCGACATTGTTGGCCTGAACCCGGAGACGGGGCACGAGCAGATGGCCGGGCTGAACTTCACCCACGGCATCGCCCAGGCCCTGTGGTCCGGCAAGCTGTTCCACATTGACCTCAACGGGCAGAAGTCCATCAAGTTCGACCAGGACCTGGTCTTCGGCCACGGCGACCTCACCAGCGCCTTCTTCACCGTGGACCTGCTGGAAAACGGTTTCCCCAACGGCGGTCCGCGCTACGAGGGCCCGCGCCACTTCGACTACAAGCCCTCCCGCACCGAGGGCTACCCCGGAGTCTGGGAATCAGCCAAGGCCAATATGGACATGTACCTGCTGCTCAAGGAACGCGCCACCGCTTTCCGGGCCGACCCCGAGGTGCAGGAAGCCCTGCAGTACGCCGGGATCGGCGAACTGGCGCAGCCCACGCTGGCCGCCGGGGAAACCGTCACGGACCTGCTGCAGGATGCCTCCGCTTTCGAGGACTTCGACGCTGCTGCGGCCGCGGAGCGCGACTTCGGGTTCGTGAAGCTGAACCAGCTGGCACTGGAACACCTGATGGGTGCCCGCTAGGCTCTCGGACCTAACCGGAATCACACGCGGAAAAGTACTTCCATCCGTGCTGCCGCCGGCCCTCTGGGGGGAGCCGGCGGCAGCACCTGTTGAAAGGCCGGGCATGCCCCTCGTCGCCGGAGTCGACAGCTCCACCCAGTCCTGCAAGGTAGTCATCCGCGATGCGCAGAGCGGCGCCCTGCTGCGCGAGGGCACTGCACGCCATCCCGCCGGCACCGAGGTGGACCCCGAAGCATGGTGGACCGCTCTGCAGGAGGCGCTTGCCGCTGCCGGAGGTCTGGCGGACGTGGCCGCGGTGTCCGTGGGCGGGCAGCAGCACGGCATGGTCTGCCTGGACGAGACCGGGGCCGTGGTCCGCCCGGCCCTGCTCTGGAACGACGTCCGTTCTGCGGGAGCGGCTGAACAAATGGTGGCCGACGCCGGCCCGGACGGCGCGCGCTACTGGGCGGACAGCACCGGATCGGTTCCTGTGGCCGCCTTTACCGCCGCGAAACTGCGCTGGCTGGCGGAGAACGAACCGGACAACGCCGCCCGCACCGCCGCGGTGTGCCTGCCGCACGACTGGCTGAGCTGGCGGCTGGCCGGATACGGGCCGGGCAGCGGCGCCGAGGGCCTGGCCGCCCTCACCACCGACCGGTCGGACGCCTCCGGCACCGGTTACTGGTCCCCGGCGAACGGCGAGTACCTGCCGGAGGTCCTGAAGCAGGTCCTGGGCCATGTGCCGCTGCTGCCGCGTTTGCTCGGGCCGCTGGAAGCTGCCGGGCGCACGCCGTCCGGAGCCCTGATCGGGCCCGGCGCGGGGGATAACGCGGCCGCCGGGCTGGGCGTTGCCGCCGGGGTGGGGGACGTAGTGGTCTCCATCGGCACTTCCGGTACTGTGTTCGCCGTCGCCGACGCGCCGACGTCGGACGCCACCGGCCTGGTGGCAGGATTCGCTGACGCCACCGGGCACTACCTGCCGCTGGCCTGCACGCTGAACGCCTCCCGGGTCCTCGACGCCACCGCGGCGATGCTCGGCGTCGACTTGCATGAACTGACCCGCCTGGCGCTCTCCGCCCCGACCGGAGCGCAGGGCCTGGTGCTGGTGCCGTACTTCGAGGGCGAGCGGACACCCAACCTGCCGGATGCAACCGGTTCCCTGCACGGGGTAACGCTGGCCAATTTCACCCCCGCGAACCTGGCCCGCGCCGCAGTCGAGGGCATTGCCTGTTCGCTGGCGGACGGGTTCGCCGCGCTGAAGGACACCGGCGTGGACGCGCAGCGGGTGATCCTGGTGGGCGGCGCCGCCCGGTCCGAGGCGGTGCAGCAGTCCATCGCCGCGGTGTTTGGCCTGCCCGTCACCGTGCCCCGGCCGGGGGAATACGTGGCCGACGGCGCCGCGCGGCAGGCGGCCGCTGTCCTCACCGGGGACTGGCCGGCCTGGAACGACGGCACGTCCACCGTGGTGACGGCCGATCCGGCGCCGGAAGTGTTGGCCCGCTACCGGCAGGCCGCTGTCACTCCTACGCTTCCGGCCTCGCGGTAGGCTCGTGCCCATGACGAACACCGGTTTCCACGGCACAGGTCCCAACGGCAGCCCCATCGAACTGGCGGCCGGTTCCTACCGCGCCACCATCTACCCGGTTGGCGCCACACTGGCCGCGCTGACCCGGGACGGCCGGCATCTGGTGTTGCCGCTGCCCGAGGACACCGTGCCGCACGCCTACACCGGCAAGGTGCTTATGCCCTGGCCCAACCGAATCGTTGGCGGACGCTACTCCTTTGAGGGCTCTGACTACCAGGTGCCCGTCAACGAACCTGAAACCGGAATGGCCCTGCACGGGCTGGTGTGCTGGGACGAATGGCAGGTAGCCGAGGCCGCTGCCGACCGCGTGGTGCTGCGGCACCGGCTGATGGGCCAGCCGGGCTATCCCTTCACCCTGGAGCTCGAGGCGGTGTACGCGCTCGACGCCGAGGCCGGCCTGAGCGTGGAACTGGCCGCCCGCAATGCCGGGGCTTCCGCGGCACCGTACGGTGTCTCCGCCCATCCCTACCTCACCGCGGATCTGGTGCCGGTGGACCGGTGTGTGCTGGAGGTACCTGCCGCGCAGGTGCTTGGCACCTTGGAGCAGCCGGGCCGTCCGCTGGATCTGGCCGAGCTGCAGGATGTGAAAGGCACTGCGCTGGCCTTTACGGCCGACGGACCCATCGGCGCCCGCACTGCGGACCATGCGTATGCGGGCCTGCCCGACGGCGAATGGCAGGTCCGCCTCACGGACCCCGAAACCGGCGTCGGCTCGGTGCTGTCCGCGGTTGGCAAGGACGCGCCGTGGCTGCAGATCTATTCCGGGGAGCAGATGGGCCGCCTGGGTGTGGCTGCCGAGCCGATGACCTGCCCGCCGGATGCCTTCAATTCCGGGGAGGGCTTGATTGTGCTGGCTCCGGGAGAGGAGCATCGGCTGGGCTTCGGCATCGCTGCTGCCTGACCCGCAGCCCCTGTTACGGGGGAGGGCACGGCTCTAGCATTGCGCCTATGACCCAGGATCCAGTGGAGTCCAATCCAGACCACTACGCCGTGGTGTTTGAAAATGAGCGTGTGCGCGTGCTGGAGTACCGGGACACCCCGGGGCACATAAGCGTTGCGCACCGGCATCCCGACAGCGTCATGATTACGGCCAGCTCCTTTCAGCGGCGGTTGCACTCGAGTGCCGGTCCGGCGGGATCCCATATGGATGTGGAACTGCCTGCTGGTGCCGTGCGCTGGCTTCCGGCCCAAGAGCATTACGGCGAAAACACGGGTGAGACGGAAACCCACGTTTTTTTCGTGGAGCTCAAGGAACCGAACCCGGCGGGGGAGACACCTGACGTCTTGGGACCCGCGGTCCCCTGACCTCTTCTTTCAGCCGGCGCCGGCGCCAGCCTTGCCGTGCATCCGCAGCGACCATAGACTGCCCGAATGCGCGCCCTCGAGACCGACCGGCTGACCCTCCGCCTGTTCACCGCCGACAACGCCGACTTTGTCCTCGACCTGTACTCCCGGATGGACGTGCAGCGCTATATCAGCGGCCACCCCCCGAAGCTGATGAAGGACCGGACCGAGGCAGTTGCGCTCATCGAGGCGTGGACCCGCCGGGACGACGGAACCTGCGGCATTTGGGCCGTGCAGGAGAAGGCGGCGGAGGACAACGTCGCCGGGCAGCTCACCGGGACGCTCCTGCTGAAGCCCATACCGGCGTCGGGCCCGGAACTGCAGGAGTCCGGCGACATTGAAATCGGCTGGCACTTCCACCCGGACTTCTGGGGGCGGGGCTATGCGCCGGAGGCTGCAGCCGCCGTCCTGCAGCATGGGTTCGACGCCGGCCTTCCCCGCATTGTGGCAGTAACCAATCCCGCCAACACGGCGTCGATGCGGGTCTGCGGGAAAATCGGGCTCCAGGCGCAGGGCACCACCGACCGGTACTACAACAAGACCTGCCAGCTCTTCACCGCTGACAATCCCGCCGGGAACAACGCCGGTGCGGAGAGCTAGCCCTCCCCGAACTGCTTGCGCAGGAACGCCAGCGCGGCGAGTTCATCCTCGCTGCCCCCGGCCTCGTGCTGGTTGAAGGGCCAGACGGAGAGTTCCTTTGGGCCGGCATAGGAGTTGTAGGCGGCGTACACCGTGGACGGGGGAGTGGTGGTATCCATCAGGCCCACCGCGAACAGCGCCGGTGCGGAGGCGCGCGGCACCAGGTTCACGACGTCGAAATAGCGCAGCGTCTGCATCACCTGCTGCGCCGTCCCGCGCTGCATGGACAGGAAATCGGTGATTTCCCGGTACGGGTAGGCATCGGTAACGGTCAGCGCCCGCGGAAAGTCCGAAAGGAACGGGACCAGGGCGACGACGGCGGCCACCTCCGGATACAGGGCGGCAGCCGCCAGAGCCAGCCCGCCGCCCTGGCTCATCCCCAGCACCGCCACCCGATCCGGATCCACCGGCGCCAAACCCCTGCCCGCAAGTGAACGCATGGCCTCCACCGCCCGGACGGCATCGGTGATCAGCCGGCGGTAGTAATACGTCTGCGGATCGAGCACCCCGCGGGTCATCACCCCCGGAACCTGGGGACCGGCACTGCCGGCGGCATCCGGCGTTGTGCCCGTGCTCCAGCCGGCACCCTGCCCGCGGGTGTCCATCTGCAGGTGCGCGAAGCCGGCCGAAGCCCAGAACAGGCTCTCGTGTGCGTCGCCCCGGCCGCCGCCGTAGCCCACAAACTGCACCACGCCCGGCAGCGGGCCGTCGCCGCGGATGCTCCGGGCGGGCAGCCGCAGCCAGGCCCGGATCGGGTCACCGGCGAAGCCCGGGAACACCACGTCGTAGACCTCAACCGTCCGCAATCCGCTGGGGAAGGGGGTGACCTCCACCTCCAGAGGATGCACGCGCGCCTGGTCCAGGGTGTCCGCCCAGAACCGGTCCAGGTCCTCCGGAGCGCTGGTGCTGCCGCGGTAGGTGGCAAGTTCTTCGGCCGGCAGATCGTAATACATGCGGCTCCCGGGTGTCGTAGGGGTGCAGGCGGTGCGGACCGGTGCGGCTCAATCGGTGCGGCTCAATCCATGCTGCTCAATCCAGCGGGCTCACCTCCGCCGGGCAGTGCAGCCGCCTGGTGTGGTCCACTTCCCGCACGGTACCGGTCAGGGTAACACCGGCCGTTGCACGGATATCAGTGCTGGAGGCGCCCAGCCGCAACTGCAACTCACCGGGTTCCACAATCCGCACCCCGTTCCGGCCGGTGAAGGACGCAACGTCCGCCGGCACGCCAAAGCTCACCCGCGCGGAAGCCCCGGCGGCCAGCGGCACCCGGGCGAACCCCGCCAGGCGGTGCTCCGGACGGACCACCGAGGCCACCGGATCGTGCAGGTACAGCTGGACTATCTCCGTACCGTCGCGCCCGGAGGTATTGGTGACGGTCACGGAGACCGCTGTTTCGCCGTCGACGCCGAACTCCGCAGGACCGTCCAGTGCAGCATCGGCCCAGGCGAAGGTGCTGTACCCGATCCCGTGCCCGAACGGGAAAGCAGGGGTGGGGTCGATGCTGGACACGTCGCTGGACCGGGCCAGGGGAGCGGCCAGATAGGTGGAGGGCTGCGCGCCGGGGGAGGCAGGCACACTGACCGGCAGCCGTCCGCTGGGATTAATCCGTCCGCTGAGCACGCCTGCCACCGCCGGTCCGCCCTCTTCGCCGGGGAAGAAGGCCTGCACAATGGCAGCCGCATCGGTGGCCGCCCGGCCCAGGGCGTAGGGCCGTCCGGTGAGCAGCACCAAGACCACGGGGGTGCCGGTGTCGAGCAGGGCCTCGAGCAGCTGCTGCTGCACCCCGGGCAGCACCAGCGATTCCGTGTCGCAGCCCTCGCCGCTGGTGCCGCGGCCAAACAGGCCGGACCGGTCGCCCAGCACCGCCACCACCACGTCCGCATCCCCGGCCGCGGCCACGGCGGCGTCGAATCCGTCCGTGGCGCGTCCGTCCACGCTGCAGCCTTCGGCGACGGTGATCGTGCTGTCCGGGAATTCGGTGCGCAGTGCGGCGGCCACCGTGGGCAGTTCGATGCCGGCGGCCACCTCCGGATGCTGCACCCCCACATGTGCGGGGAAGGAGTAGCAGCCCAGGAACGCCATCGGATTATCTCCATTGGGCCCGACGACGGCGATCCGTCCCGGTGCGGCCAGCGGCAGAATGCCGTTGTTCGCGGTCAGCACCAGGGCCTGTTCGGCCACTTCGGCGGCCAGGGCACGGTTTCCCGGTCCGTCCAGGTTTACGGATCCCGCTACGCTGACCGCTGGGGCGCCGTCCGAGGCCCTGTCCACCGGGCCGCCGTCCAGATCCAGGCGGGCTATGCCGGCCAGGGCGGGCGGAACCGGCGACCAGTCCGCGTCCAGCAGCCCGAGCTGGATCTTCTGCTCCAGCACCCGCTGCACGGCGGTATCGATCACGGACTCATCCAACCGGCCGGCCTCCAGTTCCGCCAGCAGCGGCTCGCCGAAGGCGTCCACGGTGGGCAGTTCGACGTCGACCCCTGCGGTCAGTGCCGCCGCGGCGGCCTCGCCCATGGTGCCGGCCACCCGGTGCAGCTCCTTGAGGAAACCCACTCCGAAGTAGTCGGCCACCACGGTGCCTTCAAATCCCCAGGTCTCGCGCAGGAGGCCGGTGAGCAGGTCCCGGTCCGCAGCGGAGGGGACGCCGTCGACGTCGGTATAGGCGTGCATTACCGAACGCACGCCGGATTCCCGGACCGCCATTTCAAAAGGTGGCAGCAGCACGTCGGCGCGCTCGCGGACACCTACCGAGACGGGCGCCAGGTTGCGGCCGGCCTTGGAAGCCGAGTAGCCCACAAAGTGTTTCAGCGTGGCCACCACGCCTGCGCCTTCCAAGCCGCGGATGTAGGCGGAGGCGATGCTCCCCACCAGGTACGGGTCCTCGCCGATGGTTTCCTCGACCCGTCCCCAGCGGGCGTCGCGGACGACGTCGAGCACCGGAGCCAACCCCTGGTGCACCCCGACGGAACGCATGTCCGCGCCGATGGCTGCGCCCACCCGGGCAATCAGCTCAGGGTTGAAGGTGGCCCCCCAGGACAGCGGAACCGGGTAGGCCGTAGCGCCCCAGGCCGCGAATCCGGCCAGGCACTCCTCATGCGCCATGGCAGGGATGCCGAACCGGTTGGCTCCGGCGATCCGCTGCTGGGTGCGCATCAGGGACAGGGCACCCATCCCCGCATCCACCGGGTGCGTACCGAAGGGGCGGGTGAGCTGGCCCAGCCCGGAAGGGAGCAGGTTCTCGAGGGGGACCGGTTCCTTCATGTCGTGCTGATGCGGGGCGACCTGGCCGCCCTCGCTGGAGGCACCCACCCAGACGCCAAAGAGTTGGGCCACTTTTTCCTGCCTGGTCATCTGTGCTGCCAGCAGGGCGGCGCGCTCGCGGGCGGTCCGGGAGGTGTCACGCCAGGGCAGGTAATCAACTGTTGTATCTGTCATGTCTACTTTCCGCCCACGCCCATAAGGCCCTGGACCAGCGCGCGACGCGCAAAGAGGTACACCAGCAGCACCGGAATCATGGAGAGCATCACTGCGGCGAGGATGCCCGGCACGTTGATGCCGTACTGGGTTTGGAAGTTGAACAGGCCCAGGGTGACCACCTTGGTGGAGTCGGACTGGGTAAGGATCAGGGGCAGGAGGAACCCGTTCCAGCCCTGCAGGGCGGCGAACACGGCGATGGTGGACAGTCCGCCCTTGGACAGCGGCAGCACCAGGCGCAGGAACGTGCGCGCCGTGGAGGCGCCGTCCACGGACATGGCCTCGTAGAGGTCGGGGGTGATGTCCCGCATGGTCCCGGAGAGGATCAGGGTGCAAATCGGCAGGGCGAACGCCGCCGTGGGCAGGATGATGCCCAGCAGAGTGTCATACAGCCCTACGGAATTGATCAGGTAGAACATCGGCACAATCACCGCCTGCACCGGAATGGCCAGCCCCAGCAGGAAGAACCTGAAGATCAGCGTGGTGGACCGGGACTGGCTGCGCACAATGGCGTAGGCCAGCGGCGGAACCACGAGCAGGACTATGCCCACCACCCCGGCGGTGACCACAAAGGTGTTCAGGAAGTACTTGCCGAAGCCGCTGCGGAACACCTCCAGGAAGTTGTCCAGCGTGAAACCGGTGGGCAGGGCAACCGGGCCGTTGGCGCTGAATTCGGTGCGGCTCTGCACGCTGGCGGCCACCATTACGTACAGCGGCAGGGCCACGATCAGCAGCCAGAGGGTGACGGCGGCGCCGGCAATGTAATTGGGACGGGTACGCATCAGACTCCCTCCATGGTGCTGCGCATTTTGTCGTAGCCGGAGAGCTTCACCATGACCAGGGAAATGGCGGTGGCCACCACCACCAGCACCACGGCAATGGCCGAACCCATGCCGAAGTTGTAGCGGCGGAAGGCTTCCTCGAACATGTAGAAGGCGGTGATGGTGGTGTCTGTTCCGGGTCCGCCGTTGGTCAGGATCAGCACCGTTTCGAAGGTGGTCAGGCCGCCCACCACCATGAGGATCACCGAGGTGATGATGCTGTTGCGCAGCTGCGGCAGGGTGATGGAAAAGAACTGCCGGGCCCGTCCGGCTCCGTCCACTTCCGCGGCCTGGTAGAGCACCGGCGGAACGGATTTGGCGGCCCCTTGGTAGATCAGGGTGTGGAAGGGGGTGAACTGCCACATGCCCACAAAGATGATGACACCTATCGCGGTGGGCTGGTGGCCGAAGAGGTTGCCGTCTCCGAACAGCCAGCGGAACTGCGCCGGGACGCCGAAGTTTGGATCAAGCAGCGCCCGCCACAGCACGGAGATGGCTGCCGAGGACAGCAGCAGCGGCAGGAAGAAGATGGCGCTGAGCACGGCACGGTTGCGTTGCGGCCCGGCCGCCCATACACCGAGGAGGATGCTCACCGGAGTTTGGGTCGCCACCCCGAGCACAATGAACAGCAGGCTCAGCCACAGGCTCTTGAGCATTACCGGATCTCCGGCCAGCTCCTGCCAGTTTTCCATGCCGACAAACTTCGGATCGCCGAGGCCCGTCCAGGTCATAAAGGACAGGACCACGACGGCGATCAGCGGGATCACGGCGAAGAGCAGGAAAAACACGGTGGCGGGCAGGGTCCATGCCACGCCGGGACGGTTGAGGCGGGCCCGGCCCGGCCGCACCGGATGCCCCTTGGCGGGGTGGTCCGATGCGGCCGGCGGCCGCGGGGGAAGCAGAGTGGTCATGGTCTGGCCTTTGCCCCGGTTTACTTCTTCAGGGACTGCATGGCCGAAATGAAACCGTCTTCGTCGATGCTTCCGGCGAAGAAATCGGCCACGGCGCTGTGGATGGTGGGGGTGGCAGCCGGCGGATAGGCCTGGTCCCAGGAGAGCTGGAAGTTCGGGGCGTCCTGCACCAGCTCGAACTGGTAGCGGGCATACTCCGGGTTGGTCGCCTGGTCCAGGAACTGCTCGGTGCTGGTGGTAGTGGGCAGGTTGCCGGTGGCCATCTGCGCCTCGACGAATTCATCCGAGTACATCAGTTTCAGGAAGTCCCGCACGGTGTCCGGGTACCGGGTGTCCTTGAGGACGGAATAGTAGTTATTGGTGTTGCCCACCAGGTTGGCGGCGTCACCCTTCCCGCCCTCAATCTCGGGGAACGTGCTCCAGCCCAAGTTGGTGGCCACGAAGTCAGGGTTGGTGTCCCGGATGGTGGAGTACTCCCAGGAGCCCATCAGTTCGAAGCCGGCCTGTCCGCCCGCCAGCAGCGCGGGGGAGCCGCCGTCGGTGAACTTCACGGACTGGAAGTTGGTGCCGAAGGCGCCGGAATCCACCAGGTCGCGGAGCTTGCCCAGGGCTTCCCGGCTCTCTTCGGAGTCCCACACGCTGGTGTCGCCGTCGAGTGCGGTCTGGAAGAGTTCCGGACCTGCCACCCGGTCATAAACGTAGGAGAACCACATCTGGGTGGGCCATTCATCGCCTCCGCCCAGGGCAATGGGCGTCTTGCCGGCTGCCTTGAGCTTGTCGACGGCGGCGAGCAGGTCATCCCACGTCTTCGGGGATTCGGTGATGCCCACAGAGGCGAGGACTTCCTTGTTGTTGAACAGCATGACCGGCTGGGTGCCGCGCATCGGGATCCCGTAGGGAGTGCCGTCCACCGTGGCGACGTCGAACACCGAGGGCAGGAAGGCGTCCTTGAGCTGCGGGTCCTCTTCGATGAAGTCATCCAGCGGCATCAGCAGGTCAGCGTCCACGAAGTTGGAGATGCTGCCTCCGCCCCAGTTGAAGAAGATGTCCGGTGCGGCGTCGGTGCTCATCACCGTCTGGAGCTTCTGCTGGTAGTCGGCGCCGGGGATGGTGTCCAGGACAACCTTTACATCGGAGGTTTCGTTGAAGCGGTCCACCATGGCGGTTTCGACGTCGTTGCTCGCGTCTCCGTAAACGAGGACGTGAACCTCGTTCTCGGGACGGTCTGAGGATGCGGATTCGCCGCCTCCTCCGCAGCCGGCCAGCGTGAGGCCGAGGGCCAGCGTGCTGGCTGCGGCCAGGACCGGGGTCCGTAGCGAGGGCTTGTTCATCTTTGAACACCTTCCGAAAGTTTCGGTATATTGATCGAAAGTTACTTGACGCGGTCAGCATAAGTTGGGCGTAATGTGATGCGCAACACTTTTCGATAAACTGGTTTCCGTTTTTGTATCGCCTCACCGAAGGGCACTTCATGCCGTCATCCGTCCCGCAGAGCCCGGTCACCCTGGCTGATCTGGCTGCGGAAGCCGATGTTTCCCTCTCCACAGTTTCGAAAGTATTGAACGGCAGGTCCGATGTTTCACGGGCCACCCGGGCGAAAGTGGAGGCGCTGCTGGAGGATCACGGCTACCGGCGGAAGGGAGGAGCGAAGTCGCGGCTGCTCGAGCTGGTGTTCCACGAACTCGAAAGTGCGTGGGCGCTGGAGATCATCCGCGGGGTGGAGAATGTGGCCCGTGAAAAGGGACTGAGCGTGGTCCTGACCGAAAGCGGTACCCGGCACGCGCCGTCGCCCGAGTGGGTGGAAGGCGTGATTGCCCGCCGGCCGGTCGGCGTCGTGCTGGTGTTCTCCGACCTGGCCCAGGACTCGCGCCGCCAACTCGAAGCACGGTCCATTCCTTTTGTCATCATCGATCCGGCGGGTGACCCGGCGCCGGATGTGCCCTCTGTGGGTTCGGCGAACTGGTCCGGCGGCATGATGGCCACCCGGCACCTGATCGATTTGGGGCACACGCGCATTGCCGCCATTACCGGGCCGGAGGACATGATGTGTTCCCTGGCCCGGATTGACGGCTACAGTTCCGCGCTCAATGCTGCAGCCCTGCCCCTGGACCGGGAGCTGATCCGGTACGGGAACTTCCATGTGGACGGCGGACGCGACCACGCCTTGGAACTGCTCTCCCTGCCGGACCGGCCCACCGCCATTTTTGCGGGCAGCGACCTGCAGGCGCTCGGGGTGCTCGACGCCGCCCGGCAGCTGGGCATCAGCGTTCCGGAGGAGCTGTCCATTGTTGGGTACGACGACCTGCAGGTGGCGCAGTGGTCCAGCCCGGCGCTGACCACGGTGCACCAGCCGCTGATCGAGATGGCCGAAGAAGCAGCTCGGATGGCGGTGCGGTTGTTCGAAGGGGAGCGGCCCAACAACCTGCGACTGGATTTGGCCACGTCACTGGTGGTGCGGCAGAGCACGGCGCCGGTGGCGGCACCGGTCGGGTCGCGGGGATCGGGGAACTGAGGTTGGGAGGCGAAGGTTGATCCCCGGCTGCTGGGGCACAGGCGTTCAGAAGGGTGCGGGTTCCAACACGTCGCCGGGCTCACGCGTTGAGGGTGCAGATCCGCATTCCAGGAAAGGATCAGTGCGGTAAACCCGTCCCGTGGGCGAGGTCCACTCGATCACACCTGGTGTTGGCTGGCGGGCCTTCCAATAACCCAGGGTCTTGAACCGGTGGTGCCGGCGGCACAGGTGTTCAAGGTTGCCGTGCTCGGTGGGACCGCCTGCCGCCCAGTCGATGGTGTGGTCGATTTCCGTGACGGCGGTGCTGACCCTGCAACCCGGGAACCGGCAGGTCCCGTCCCGGGCGCGTAGCCAGCGGGCCAGTCCGGCGGGGACTTTCCGACGCCTGCCCACGCCGAGGATTTCACCGGTCTTCGGATCCTGGGCCAGACCCGTCCACCCCGCAGCGTTGCGGGCCAGTCGGCGGGCTTCTTCGGCGCTGATCGGACCGTAGCCGTGGAGCTCAGCCGGCTCCTCGTTGGCGCCGAAGAGGGTTTCAGCGTTGATCAGGACCATGATTTCGGCCCGCGGCAGGACTGCTGAGGCGTCGGGATCGGCCTCGGCAGGTCCACTGCCCGCTCCGCCGGCTGCTCGACCGCCTGCACGGTCGGCTGCACGGTCGGCTGCTCGACCGCCTGCACGGTCGGCTGCTCCGCCGGCTGCTCGACCGCCTGCTCCGCCGGCTGCTCGACCGCCTGCTCCGCCGGCTGCTCGACCGCCTGCTTCGGCGCCCGCTCCACTTCGTGCACCTGACGGGGCTGAGCCGAGGCCGCCCATCAGCAGCTGGGCCAGGACATCGGCGCGCAGCTGGTCCGCAGTCCGGGAGTCACCGGCGGCCTGTTCACCGCGGGCAGCAGTGCTCAAGGCCGTGTAGATCTGCTGGGCTTCCGCGGCCCGCAAATGCGCCGACAGCCACGACATGCCGTCCTCGTCCCGGTCCAGGACAACCCGCCGCTTATCAAAGGCAGTCAGATGCCGTTCGGGCACGGTCTCCGGGTATTTGCGCTCCCTTAGCCGCCTGGCCTTGGCACAGAACTGGCTCCTCGTTACGCCTTCTGCCTTGGCCAGCAGTTCGGACTCGAACCCGGGAAGCTCCGACGCCGGAATGTTCTCACACTGGTCGAGCACCACTTGAGCGTGCCCGTAGCTGAACCGTCCGTCTTCCAATCCGGCCAGGGTGGCGGTATGGACGCCGCAGAGCCTGTCCGCTTCGAACATCATCCCCTGCGCGGTGGTCTGCGGGACGTTCAAAATAGCTGCGCATTCCGAAGCTGCGAGGCTGAACGCGAGCCCGGCTTCTTCCCGGCCCAAATCCTTGCAGAGACCGGACCGAAAGAGTTCCTCCATATGGTGGATCAGGCGGGCCTCCTGTGCCTGCGTCCACCGAACCAGATGGACCACGCGGGCCAAAACATCGCAGGTGGTCTGTTCGTCAAAGGATTCAAGGTTCTGCAGGGCCAGCACCCCGCTGAAGCCGTCCGGAAAACCGGCGTCAAAACCTGGATCTCCGGCAGCGCCTGGATTTCCGGCAGCGCCGGCATAGGCGGTGGTGGAGGCCGCGGCGTCGAAGCCACCGCCGACTTGTCCGGCGTCGTTAACCGCTACATGCAAATCAGCCCGGAAAACTGCGAGTGTGCGCTCCGAGTCGGAGGCACCCGCCTTACCAGCCTGGCCTTTAGCCGACTGGTGTTTTGTCTCTGATTCTTCAGTTATCCGTTCGGTGTTCCCGAGCTGATCCATGCCTCAAGGATTTCATCCGGCACTGACAATTCCGGCCCCAAAAGAGGGTCAAAACGACCTTGTAGGAAACTCCAAATACCCGTCTTTTTGACACCGCTACCTACCCTCCAAAAACTGACCATGTTTCTCCCCGGAGGGCCGCGCTGGAAGGCACACATCGCCGGTTGCCCGGCAACGTTGGCGGCGGGGGTAGGCTCGCCATGGGGGCGACCCGCGACCCGCGACCCGCGGCCCGCAGGTGGCAGGGGACGGCTGATTGCTCCGGCTGGTGAGGTCATACAGAAGGAGCATCTTGAGGTATTCAAACCCCCGTTTCGAGCTAGGGGACGGAACGTGGGCCTTGGTCCAGCATTCGTATCCGCGCCCGTTGTGGGAATACCGGGTTTTTGAAGAAAACGGCGACTTTATCCGCCGGAGCCCGCAGTTCGCCAGCAGATCGGAAGCGGTCCAAGGAATGGAACGGCTCCGCGACGAGCCGGCGCCAATTACCGCTGCCTCCTTCGAGGTCCGGCAACTCACTTCTGCTCACCGGACTGAGGACGGAACACCGCCCACCGGGCAGGAAGCCGTGGCAGAAGTGCGTGACGGCGTTCTTTCGGCAGCCAGGGGGCTTCGCCACGCAGCACTCACCGACGACGATGAACAGCGGGAGAACGTGGCTGATTGGGTGGAAGCCATGTTCAACGCAATTACAGATGAGCAGTCGCTGTGTCGATCTGCTGCCAAGGCGCTGGAACTGTACCGCGGGGGAGCGGGCGGCTTTGCGGACTACGGCAGCGCTGTCATGGCAGAAGCGGGCCACAACCTCGGGCTGGCCTTGATTCGCGGACGGGACTTTCCGGAAACGTGAAACCCGCCCGGCCCTGACGCCACCCCTGCCCGGTACTCAGCCCAAACGGTGAATGGAAAAGGCGACCAGGAACCCGAAGGAAGCAATCAGACCGGTCAGCACGTGGCTCTCTTCGAAAGCCTCGGGAATCATCGTGTCCGCGAGCATGGCCAGGATGGCCCCGGCAGCAATGGCAGTAATGAAGGCGATCAGCTCCACGGGTGCGCCTTGCAAGGCAACAAAGCCGAGCAACGACGCCAGTCCGCACAAGATCGCGATACCGCCCCACACACCGAAAACGTACTTGGCGCTGCGCCCGGAACGCTTCATACCCGCAGTGCTGGAAAGCCCCTCGGGCACGTTGGAAATGAAGACAGCAGCAAGCATGGCCGGGCTGACCGCTGACGCCGTTACCAGCCCCAAACCCAGCACTACGGATTCCGGAATGCCGTCCAGCAGTGCACCCACGGCAATGGCGCCGCCGCTGCCCGGACTGTCCTCCTCGCGGGGGTGCTTGTCCCCGGAACGCTTCCGGTGCCGGGCACCGGCCCGGGCCAGCAGGGTATTGGCCCCGACATACGCCACCGAGCCGGCGAGGAAACCCCAAACGGTGGCCGCGAGGCCGCCGGATTCCACGGCCTCGTCCACCAGCTCAAAGGCCAGGGCGGAAATCAAAACACCGGCGCCGAAAGCCATCACCGAAGAGACGATCTTCGGCGGGATATGCCATTTCCATGCAATGGCGGACCCGATCACCAGCGCCGATCCGGCCACCGTTCCCCACAGCAACGCGTCATACCACGAGCCCAAAGACGTTCCTCTCTCCGTTTACCGAAGATCAGCATACTGATACTTGGGCCAGCAGGTTCCATCACGCCTCCGGTCTATTCGGCCTCGAAGGCCCGCGCGCGGACCAGGGGAACGCGCAGCTTGGACACGGCATCAGACATGAGTTCGGTTCCAACGTCTGAGAAGGAGCCCATTCCGCCATAGAGGCCAAGGCAGTCAGCAGCGCGCTCCCGCAGGTCGCCCGCTTCGGTCACGCCCGCAAACAACTCTTCGATCCGTGCGGCCACCCCGGATCGCCACTCGTCGTTCTCCAGGCGGGCTGCGGCCCGGACAGCGGCAGCGGCTGAAAGGATCTCGTCCCGGATCTCTTCCACCGGCTGCTGGATATTCAACGCCGAGACCTCTGCCGCAGGGGAGAGGATCTCCACCCGGTTCCCGAACGGGTCCTTGCAGTGGAACCGGCCAACGACGGCGGCTTGGGCACCTCCGTCATGCCCAGCGCCTCGCCGTAGAAGTGCCGGGCGGAGTTTTCGCCGTCGGCCGGCATTGAAACCTGGACATGGTGTAACCGCATATTTCCCCCAAACATTGCTCGAACACCCCCAAGCGGGGTGTTCATGCACCGTTAGCCTAGCGTTCGCGACCCCGTAAATCCGGGCAGTTAGCGTGGCACACATACAGCCGTGGCGTTCGGCACGAAGTTCGGCGCCAGGCCCGCGGGAGGCCTAACGTCGAAGTGGACGAGCCACCGTCCGGCGGCGGCTGCAACATCAATGTGCGAAGTGTGACGAGGTACCCCGCAGGTGGCATACAGGACAGGACAGACGGCACTTCAAGGGCACCCTCCGCTGGTGGTGGGGCACCGCGGGAACAGCGGTTCGGCACCCGAAAACACAGCGGCTTCCTTCGCCCGGGCGCGTGCAGCTGGCGCCGACATGATCGAAACCGATGTCCGCCTCACGGCCGACGGCGAGTTGTTCCTTTTCCACGACGAAACCGGCTTCCGCACTACCAACGTGGCGCAGGTCTACCCGTTACGGGCCGGCGACCCCATCACCTCCTTTACCGCAGGAGAGCTCCGCCAGCTGGATTGCGGAGCGTATTTCGACGCGCAGTACACCGGAGAGCCGGTGCTCTTCCTCGCCGACCTTCCCGAGGCGGTTGGTTTTGACCTGGGCATCAACCTGGAGATCAAGGCGCCGGCCAGCTCGCCGGGCGTTGAACAGGCCCTTGCCTCAATGCTGGCCGACCATGATGACTGGATGCGGCTGCGTGAAACCCGGCCGGTGACGGTCAGTTCCTTTGACCCCGCCGCCGTGGGCAAGGCGGCTGACTGCAACCTGCAGGCATGGCAGCTGGTCGACGCCGATCCGGACGCCCTGCTCCTGGACGGGTTGGATCCGCGGACAGCCGGGGTGGTGGCTAATCACCTGTGCCTTACCGACGACGGCGCCGCAGCGGTCCGCGCTGCCGGACTGGGCCTGTGGGTCTACACGGTCAATGCTCCGGCACACAGCGCGAAGGTCCTGGCGCTGGGGGTGGACGCTGTGATTACGGATTACCCGGAAAACCTGCGGACAGTTGTCGGCGGCAGCAGGGAGCAGTCCCTCCTTCCCCTCGCGGGCTAGCGGGCGCGGGCCACAACGTGGACCCTTACACCCGCCCGGGATATCTTCTCCAACGCCGTCGGGTCTGCGGTTTCATCTGTCAGGAAATCGTCGATCTGACGTAGGTCCGCCATTTTCGCCAGGGTCATTTTGCCGACCTTTGATCCGTCGGAAACGACAATAACGCGCTGGGCCGCCTCGACCATCGCCCGGTTGGTCCGGGCTTCCGTGGCGTCATGGGTAGTCACTCCGCCCTCGACGCTGATCCCGTCAGTGCCAAGGACAGCAGTGCCAATGTTCATTGACGCGAAGGCCGATTCGGATAGCGGCCCCACCGCCTCGAGCGAGCTGGCGCGGACGGTACCCCCGGTGATGATGACGTTCAGCCTCGGATTCGCGGCGCAGTCCACGGCAATGGTCAATGCGTTCGTAATGATGGTCAGGTTCGTTCGATAGTGGAGAGCGCGTACGACTTCCTGCGTCGTGGTGCCGCCGCTGACTGCAAGGGCGTGGGGCCCTGATGGGATCATGAGCGCCGCCTGCCGTGCAATAAGGCTTTTGGCCCCCGGCGCCTGGGCGTCCCGCAGCCGCACTGGAATCTCCCTGCTCGAGCCCCTGGCCCTTGCGCCGCCGTGTGTCCTGATCAAGAGCCCCTGTTCATCCAGGGCGGCCAGGTCGCGTCGAAGGGTCGCTTTGGATAGCCCTAATTGCTGGGCGAGACCGTCCAGGGAGGCGTAGCGCTCGTTGTGAAGCACGGACAATATCCGGTGCATACGGTTGAGGCGTTTCCTGCTGATGGCATGGGGGCGGAGTTCCTCTGTTCCCAGGTCTGACATGGCGGCCCGCCTCCCATGCGCGCGCAAAATTTCTGCTCACTTTAGCACCGGGTATTGATATTTATTGCGCAAAGCGAACACTTTACTCATCGCAGGTACGACGCGGGACGCAAACGCCAAAAGGAGCGGGCCATGCCTGGATTTACTGCGCCTACAGCCACCGGAATGCGTACATATTTAGGTGTTGACGGAGGAGGAACGAAAACAGCGTTTGTCCTGATTGACGCAACCGGCCGAGTACTGGCCGAAGTGGAGCAGCCAAGCTGCTACTACGTGGACGAAGGCATTGAGCTTGTAGCAACAGTTCTGCGCAAAGGCATAGAAGAAATATCCCTGCAATCAGGCATAGCCCCCGCAGACATCACACAGTCATTTTTCGGGCTCCCGGGTTACGGAGAGGTCAGCGGGGATGTGGCGGAACTCCGTGCCATGCCGGAGGGCATTCTGGGATCGTCCCGCTACTCGTGCGACAACGACATGATTTGCGGATGGTCCGGCTCGCTCGCTGCAGCGGACGGCATCAACGTCATCAGCGGGACCGGTTCCATGACCTACGGCGAGCGCGCAGGCCGTACCTATAGGGCAGGAGGGTGGGGCGAGCTGTTCGGGGACGAAGGATCCGCATATTGGATTGCCGTGCGCGGATTGAACGCCTTTTCACGGATGAGCGACGGGCGGAAGCAGCGAAGCGAGCTCTACGACGTGATGCGGGCACGCATGAATATCTCCAACGACCTGGACCTGGTCGGCATTGTCCAAAACGAGTGGCACGGCCGGCGGATGGCAATCGCGGACCTGTCAAAGACGGTGGTCCAGGCCGCGGAATTGGGCGACGGACTTGCCGCGGAAATCATCCGTGACGCGTGCCGTGAACTTGTGCAGATTGTCGACGTCACCGCTATGAACCTCAGCTATTGCGCAGATGAAGCGGTTCCGCTTTCCTATTCCGGCGGAATGTTCGGTTCCGCTTACATGCGGAACATGTTCAGCGATGCGATCGGATTCCGCGCGTTCCGCTACGAACTTCGCACGCCTCTCCTCGGGCCGGGAATTGGGGCTGCCCTGTATGCCGCACGGACTGCGGGCCAACCGTTGTCCGATCCGGCGCTCGAGAACCTCCAGCAATTGCAACCCACGACCTAAGGACACCACCATGAGGAAAACCCAGTCCTGGATTGTCTACGCTTCGCTCCTGATTCTTTTCTGGGGCGTTTGGGGCGCCTTTTCCGCCTCTCCCACCACGCTCTACGGATATCCGAACGAAATGGTGTACGTGATCTGGTCACTAACCATGATCATTCCGGCGGCGTTTGCCCTCCGCCGGCAGAAATTCGACCGGCGTTCCATGGCGGCTGTATACGGCGTACTTGTGGGGCTGACCGGCGCAGGCGGCCAGCTGCTTCTTTTCGAGGCACTGTCCCGCGGACCGGCATACCTCATCTTTCCGATCATCTCGATCTCCCCGGCCATCACTGTTGTGATGGCGATCGTCTTCCTCCGGGAGAGACTCACCAAGATTGCAGTACTCGGGCTGGTGGCCGTCCTTGCCGCACTGGTCCTCTTCAGTATCTCCAGCGGCGATGATGATGCCAGTGCGGGGACCTGGCTGCTCCTTTCAATCCTGATTTGCGTAGCCTGGGGCGTGCAGGCGTTCTTTATGCGCAAAGCGGCAACCATCGGCGTGAATGACGCGACTACCTTCGCCTGGATGGCGATCACCGGCCTGCTGCTCGCACCTGTTGCACTCGTAGCCGGCGGCGGAATCCCGCTTGATGCCCCGTGGCAGGCACCGGCCCTGACCGCCGCAACCCAGCTGCTCAATGCCGTAGGTGCCCTGTTCCTCGTGATGGCGCTCAGCCGGGGGAAGGCGTCCGTCGTTTCACCGGTCACGAATGCGCTGGCGCCGGCACTGACCATTGTTGTATCCCTTGCGGTGTACCAGACGCTGCCTTCCACCTACGGGCTGATTGCCATTGTCCTTGCCTTGGTGGGATCAACGCTTATGGTCTACAGCGACGAGCGCCGCGGCGAGGCCCTCAGCGAGGCGGTCCTGGCAGACGACGCCGAACGCCGGACACCCCTGTCCACGTAATCGCGGCCGTTGACCGTGTCCGGGGGCGGGTTTCACACTAAGAGCAGCAGGTGCGAGGTCCGTCCCCGAGCAGAGGTGCTTCCCATGGACAAGAACTTCCTGAACTATCCCGACTGGCAGGCCACCGCGGATACCCTGCACCTGTTCCTGCAGATGGCCGGCAAGGTGAAAGTGGAACGAAGCTGTCCGGAACCGGAGTGGGCGCATGTACGGATGCCGCTGACGGTGCAGGGTATCGGCACCGGCGTGATCCCCGGTCCGGACACCAACTTCGAGATCTATTTCAACCTGCGTGAGCACCACGTCGATGTGCAGAACACCAATTACATCCGCACCCGGCTGGACCTCACCGACGGGCTCAGCGTGGCCGGCTTCTACCAGCAGCTAATGGATGCCCTTGAGTTCATCGAAGCTCCCACGCCCATCAACACGGAGCCGCAGGAATTCTATGATCCAGTGCCTTTTGATGCCGACACCAAGCATCACAGCTACGACAGGCATGCCGTGGAACTGTTCCTGGACAACCTGCACTTCGCCCAGCGGAGCCTGTCACAGTTCCTGGCACCGGTGCGCGGCAAGGTGCATCTGCCGGCGTACTGGTTCGGCACCATGGACATCTCCGGAGCGATTTACAGCGGCCAGTCCGCTCCCTATCCGGGCAAGGGAGCCATTGCCGCAAACAGCTTCGATGAGCGGTTCTGCGAGTTCGGTTTCTGGCCCGGCGACCCGTCCTCCATCGAACCGGCGTTTTACGTGATGCCCTATCCGTTCCTGTCCAACATCGGCAGCTACGGCAGCATGCTGGCGCCGCCCCAGGCAGAGTTCCTCACCAAGTCCAGCGAATTCATCCTCACCCTCAAGGACGCTTTCTCCACCCCCGATCCCCAGCGTGCGGTGGTGGACTTCTGCCGCACCAGCTTCGACATCCTGCAGCGGATGGATCCGTGGAGCGACATTGAGTGGATCACGGAACCGCTGACCTACGCCCCGCAGCACTAGCGCGTGAACGGCCGGAGCGGCTGACGCAGCGCCCCTTCGCGCAGGAGCTTCAGACGGATCTGGCGGGCTGTTTCCATGTGTGCACGGGCAATGCGGCGTGCCTCATCCACGTCCTGCCGCTCAATGGCCTCGATCAGGGCCGCATGCTCGGCCAGTGCGGTATCCCAGCGGGTCTCCACGGACAGCGTGGACTGCGGGGCGTGCACCAGGTGCGTGCTGAGCCGCTCCAGCAGATCCGTCAGGACTGGATTGTGCGCACAAGCCCACACCGCCGCGTGGAATTCCAGATTGGTGGTGATCCGCGTGGTGTCATCAGGCTCCGTCAGCTGCCGGTCGCGTTCCAGCAGGGCCTCCAGCCGCATCAGGTCGGTGAACTGCCGCGCGCGGGCTGCCTGTCCGGCCGCTTCTTCTTCGAGCATGATCCGCATGTCATAGATTTGGATGACCTGCGCCGGATCGATTTCGGGCACCTGCAGCCCTCGTGCCACCCGCTCCAACAGGCGTTCCTGCTGCAGGCGGGAGAGCGCCTCCCGGACCGGAGTCCGGGAGACGCCGAAGCGTTCGGCCAGGGTTACTTCCCGCATGGGCGTACCGGGGCTGTGCACGCCGGAGAGGATCTCACTGCGCAGCGTTGCGAAGATCGCCTCACCGTCAATACGTGCTGATGCTGCTTGGGCCACTGAACGTCCTCGAAGAGATACGGAATATAACCGAAACTGTCGGTCCCAACATTACGCGGTCACACCGGCCCTGCGCGGTCGCACCGGCCCTACGCGGTGACGCCAGCGCGGCGCAGTCAGGCCAGCGCGGCGCAGTCAGGCCAGCGCGCCGGCCCGGCGGCCGAAGACGCAGCCGGCGGCCAGGCCGGACCCGCCGGGGTAGTTGATGCTGAAGAGTCCGCCCAGCATCTCGCCCGCGGCGAAGAGCCCCGGGATGGCGTTGCCCTCGGTGTCCAGCACTCGACCGGAGGTATCGCCCCGGACCCCGCCGAACGTAAAGGTGATGCCGCAGGTGACACCGAACGCGTAGAACGGCCCGGTTTCCAGCGGATTCGCCCAGTTGCTCTTCACCGGAGCGGTTTGGGCACCCCGGCCATCGAGCACGTTGGGATCGAACTCCACGCTGCGGTCAATGGAGGAGTTGTAGTCCGCGACGGTTTTCTCCAGCGCTTCGGGGCTGATGCCGGTCTTGGCGGCCAGCTCCGCGATGGTGTCCGCTGTTTCCACGGAGACACCGGGCATGTCGTATTCCTCGGTGCGCAGCATCGGGCGCAGCGCGGCGTCGAATATCTGCCAGGCGACGGACCCGGGCTGGCGGAGGATTTCCTTGCCGTACTTGGCGTAGGTGTAGTTGCGGAAGTCTGCACCTTCATCCAGGAACCGCTCGCCGTCGCGGTTCACAATGATGCCCAGGGGGTAGCTCTGCCGGGTGAGCCGGTTGGTCAGCTCACGGTTGCTTTCGTTCTCCGGCGTAAAGGCATCCCATTGCACGCTGTGGCAGGTGTTCCAGTCCCCGCCGCGGCCCGCGCCGGCGTCGAGCGCAGCCAGGATCATGTCGCCGGTGTTGTACGGGGTGCCGCGCACCTTCGCGTTCTCCCACCCTTCGCCCAGGTGTTCCCGGCGCAGCTGCGGATCGGATTCAAAGCCGCCGGCGGTGAGGATTACGGACTCGGCTTCGATCCGGTACTCACCAACGGGTCCGCTAACGACGACGCCGGTGACGCGGCCGCCGTCGACCACAAGGCGGGTCGCGGGGCTGGCGTAACGGATGTCAGTGCCCAGCTCCCGGGCCACCCGGACGTGGTCCGCCATCATGCCGTCGCCGCCGCCCACGTTTCCCACGTGCAGCCCGCCCCAGAACAGGTAGCTGCCGTCCGGACGCTCGTAGGCCTGGCGCTCGTACATCAGCCGGTACTTCAGTCCCAGGCCGTTAAGCCAGCGCAGGGTGGACTGGCTTTCGGCGATCAGGACCTCGGTCAGCTCCGGGTCGTTGCGCCCTTCAGTCACCTTGGCCAGGTCCGAGGCGTAGTTTTCTGCGGTGTAAGGCGGCACCACGGTGGAGGCGTGCCGGTCATCGGGTTCCACCAGTCCGGCCAGGTCCTCCAGCCCGCCGTGGACAATCCGCGTGGCGCCGGCGGTGTAGAAACTGTTGCCGCCGGAAAGTTCCTCGGCACCCTTCTCCAGGAGGATCACCTTTCGTCCGCGTTCGGCTGCGGCGTGTGCGGCGGTAAACCCGGCGTTGCCGCCGCCCACCACCACTACTTCGGTCCTGACGGTCTCCGGAACTTCTGTCATGATGCACTCCTGGTTGCTGTTGCATACAACTGTATACATTCAATCTGCGAACGGGGAAGAGTCTACGCAGTTTCCCTACCCGATCCAACGGCGGCGAAATATTGGGGGACATCTTCCTTTTGTTACCGGAGTCGCGTTTGGGACTAGAGTGATGCGGGTCACTTCGGGTATAGCTGTATTGCATTGTGTACAACGCGCCCCACCCCCTCCGACAACGAAGTAATGGAACGGGAAACATGAAAAAGACCATTCGCACCGGGCTTTTCGCCCTGGTCGTAGCCGTGGTCACGGTGCTGGCGTTCGTCAACGCAGCAGCATCCGGCGGCACGGCAACCGCACGCAGCAAACTCACGCTCATCGCTCCGGCCGCCCCCGGAGGCGGCTGGGACGGGTTTGCCCGCGAGGCGCAGCAGGCGCTCCGCAGCAACGGCGTGGTGAACAATCCGCAGGTAGTCAACGTGCCCGGCGCCGGCGGCACCATCGGCCTGAGCCAGTTTGTCCAGACCCCGGGGCGCGAAGACGCGCTGCTGGTCACCGGAGGCGTGATGGTGGGGGCCATCGAACTGGCAGACAATCCAGAGTCCATGGCCGACGTCGTGCCCATCGCCCGCCTCGCGGACGATTACGCCGTGCTGGTGGTCCCGGCCGACTCCGAAATCCAGACCCTGGCCGACTTCCTCGACGCGTGGAAGGCGAACCCGGGCGCCAACTCGATAGGCGGCGGGTCCCTGGGATCCATCGACCACCTGCTCAGCGGACTGCTGGCCCAAAAGAGCGGCATTGATCCCCGGGACGTGAACTATGTGGCGTACTCCGGCGGCGGCGAAGCCCTGACCTCCCTGCTGTCCCACACCACCGTGGCCGGCATGTCCGGCTACAACGAGGTGGCGGACCAGATCGAAGCCGGCACCCTCCGGGCACTGGCCATCTCCTCGGAGGAACGGCTCGACGGCGTTGATGTGCCCACCTTCATGGAGCAGGGAGTGGACGTGTCCATGTCCAACTGGCGCGGCGTCGTCGCAGCCCCCGGCATCTCGGACGAGGCGAAGGCCGAATTCATCGCCATCATCACCGAAATGCGCGACTCCGAGGAATGGAAGGACACGCTGGAACGCAACAGCTGGACGGACAGCTTTGCCACCGGCGAGGAATTCGAAGCCTTCATCGAAGAAGAAGTTTCCACGGCACAGTCAATCGTGAAGGAGCTGGGACTATGAGCCTCGCCCAGGACAAACCGGCACCCGTGCAGCAGTCCACCAACCGGCGCGGGGGCGCACTGGAAGGCCGCAGCGAACTGATTGTCGTAGCGGTCCTCTACGCCATAGCCGTCTTCCTGGCGGTCGGCACCGCCACCATGAACGTGCAGGGCAGTGCAACACCCGGGCCGCAGTTCTTCCCCATCCTGGTCTGCGTGGCCCTGTTCGCCGTCGCCACCGCCCTGGCGATCTCGATAATCCGCCGTCCCGTCATCCCCGACACCCGGATCCACCCCGGCCGCGGCAACTTCTCCGGCGCCATGCTGGACGACCTTTCCGGCGAACACGAATTCGCCGCCGAACACCCCGCAGCAGGGGAGGGGCAGCGGAACTGGAAAACCTACTCCGACTGGCGCACCGTGGGCCTGGTGGTGGGCGGCGTGGTGGTCTTTACCGCCGCGCTGAACATCCTGGGCTGGATCCTCAGCGCCGCGTTCCTGTTCTGGGTGATCTGCTACGCCATGGGCAGCAAGCGCCCCGGCTTTGACGTGGGGGTATCCCTGCTCTTCGCCTCTGCCGTGCAGCTGGCCTTCAGCGCCGGCCTCGGCCTCAACCTGCCCTCCGGCTTCCTGGGAGGGATGCTCTGATGGATCAGCTCGCACTGCTTTTTGAAGGGTTCGCCCACGCGCTGACCCCCGTAAACCTGCTCTGGGTGCTTATCGGCGCGGTGCTGGGCACCGCCGTCGGCGTCCTGCCCGGCCTCGGCTCCGCCATGGCGGTGGCCCTGCTGCTGCCGGTGACCTTCTCACTGGAACCCACCGCGGCGTTCATTATGTTCGCCGGCATCTACTTCGGCGGACTGTTTGGCGATTCCACGGCAGGCATCCTGCTGAACACGCCGGGCAACTCCTCAGCCATTGCCTCCACCTTCGAGGGCCACCGAATGGCTAAGAACGGACACGCCGCCAAGGCGCTGGCCACCGCGGCCATCGGCGCCTTCATCGGCGGCCTGATCGCCACCACCCTGGTGGTGTTCTTCGCCCCCACGCTGGTGAAGCTGGCCACCGTGTTCGGGCCGGCCGAATACTTCGCGCTGGCCGTCTTCGCGTTCCTGGCCATCTCCGCGGTGGTCTCCGAATCCGTGATCCGCGGTGTGGCTGCCCTGGGCATCGGCCTGGCCCTGGCGCTGGTGGGCATCGACGGCCCCAGCGGCACCGCCCGGTTCACCCTCGGCATGCCGCAGCTGTTTGACGGGATCTCTGTCATTGTCATCACCGTGGGCCTGCTCGCGCTGGGTGAAGTCTTCCATGTGGCCTCGCGGATCCACCGCGACCCCGTCGCCACCCGGATCGAGTCCGGCGGCAACGCCCGGATCAACTTCAAGGACTTCCGCAAGGCACTGCCGTCCTGGCTGCGCGGCACCGCTTTCGGAGCCCCCTTCGGGCTGATCCCGGCCGGCGGCGCCGAAGTCCCCACCTTCCTGGCGTACGGCACCGAAAAGCAGCTCGCCAAGCGCCGGAAGGACCCGGAGTTCGGCACCACCGGCTCCATCAAGGGGCTGGCCGCACCGGAAGCGGCATCCAACGCCACCGCGGGTACCGCGATGGGCGCGCTGCTGGCCCTGGGCCTGCCGACGTCGGCCACCGCCGCCATCATGCTGGCCGCCTTCCAGCAGTACGGCATGCAGCCCGGCCCGCTGCTGTTCGAACGCAGCGGAGACCTGGTCTGGGCGCTGCTGGCTTCGCTGTTCATCGGCCTGGTGATGCTGCTGATCATCAACCTGCCGTTCGCCAGCGTGTGGGCCAAGCTGCTGAGCATTCCCCGGCACTACCTCTACGCCGGCATCACCGTGTTCTCGGTGCTGGGCGTCTACGCGGTGAGTTCCTCCCTGATCGACCTGTGGCTGCTCATCGGCATCGGCCTGGTCGGCTTCATGATGCGCCGCTACGGCATTCCGTTGGCACCGTTGCTAATCGCCGTCATCCTGGGTCCGATGGCGGAAACGGAACTGCGGCGCGCCCTGGCTGTATCCGAGGGGGACCTCGGCATCCTGGTGGGCAGTCCCATCACCGTCACGCTCTACCTGGTGCTGGTCGCGGCACTGGTAGTCAGTGCCCTGCAGCACCTGCGCCACCGCCGCAATGACCGTCGGGTTCCCGACGCCGAGCCGGAGCACGAAACGGTGTAGCGCCGGCACGAAAAGACGTCATCCGACCAGCCGGTTTCACCGGACAGGGCCGGCCGCGGAATCCGCCGCGGCCGGCCCTGTTGTGTGACTGGCGTCGCAAGATGGAACAATCACCTATGCGACTCATGGGGAGAAGCGACAAGGGGGTCACTTTGATGGACGCACGCGAGAACCAGGCGCTGGACGCGGTCAAGCTCTACTACGAAGCGGGGCTGTCCCAGAGCGAGGTGGCCGAGCGCCTGGGCCTGTCCAGGCCCACGGTGTCCAAGCTCATCCAGTACGGCAAGGACCGCGGATACGTCAGCATCCGCATCCACGACCCGCGGGAAGCGGAGTCCTCCCTCGCCGCAGAGCTGCGCGAGGTGTTCGGGCTCCGGGACGTCCGCCTCGCCGTCGTGCCCGAAAACGGAACGGACCTGGTGGGCCAGCTCGGGAAGGTGGGCGCCGCCGTGCTGGCCGAAAACGTGAACGACGGCGACACGGTGGGCGTGACTTGGGGGCAGACCATGTATTCGGTGGCCCGGAACCTCAGCCGGCAGGAGCGCAGCGGCGTGGAAATCATCCAGCTCAAGGGCGGGGTGTCCTACACCACCCGGGTGACCAACGACTTTGAAACCATCACGCTCTTCTGCAATGCCTTCGGTGCTTTTGCCCGTACCCTGCCGCTGCCGGTGATTTTCGACAGCGTGGAGGTCAAACGGCTGGTGGAGGCGGAGAAACACATTCAACGCGTCATCGAAATGGGCCGGGATGCCGACGTCGCCGTCTTCACCGTGGGCGCCATCCGCGCCGACGCCATGCTGTTCAACCTGGGCTACCTCAGCGAGACCGAGAAGGCCGGCATCGCAGCCCGCGCCGTTGGGGATATCTGCTCCCGGTTTATCGACGACGACGGCAACGCCTGCGTGCCGCAACTGGACGAGCGGACGGTCGGGATCACGCTGGGGGACCTGCGCGGAATCCGCACCCGGCTGCTGGTGGCCGGGGGAGAGGACAAGGTGGCCGCCATCGAGGCCGCGCTGCGGTCCGGCTACGCCACGCACCTGGTGATCGACGCCGCAACGGCAGGGCAGGTGCTGCGCGCCACCCGGCAGCGGGCGGCTTCCTAGCGGACCGTTTCGACAGTCTGAACACATGTAAAACAGCAATTTGACATGTGTTCCGAGCCACTTCTACAGTGAGTGAACACCCTCAATGAGGAGGCTCACATGTCGAAGATTTCGCAGCTCATCGATCACACCCTGCTTGCCCCGACGGCAACCGCAACGCAGATCGAAACCCTTGTCCAGGAAGCCGTTGAACACGAGTTCAAGACGGTGTGCGTCAACCCGGCATGGGTTGGCCTGGCCAGCCGCGCCGCCCAAGGCACACCGGTAGGCATCTGCACCGTGGTCGGTTTCCCGCTGGGGGCATCCACCACCGCCGTCAAGGTTTTCGAAACCACCGACGCCATCGCCAACGGCGCGGACGAAGTGGACATGGTCATCAACATCGGCTGGGCACTCGCCGGTGCCTGGGACGACGTCGAAGCGGAGATCCGCGCCGTCGTCGAGGCCGCACGGGGCAAGGCCCTGGTCAAGGTCATCCTGGAAACCTGCCTGCTCGACGCCGAGCAGACCGAGGAAGCATCCCGCTGCAGCGTTGCCGCGGGTGCAGACTTCGTGAAGACTTCCACCGGCTTCTCCAAGCACGGCGCCACCGTGGAAGCGGTCCGCATCATGCGCGAAACGGTTGGCCCGGACCTTGGCGTGAAGGCTTCCGGCGGCGTCCGCACCGCCGAGGACCTGGCCCGCATGGTGGAGGCTGGCGCCACCCGCATCGGTGCTTCCGCCGGCGCAAGCATCCTCGCAGGCAGCACCATCTGATGCTCTTCAAGACCTCCGCCGTCCAGCAGCCGGACGGCTACCTCAGCCGTATCCCGTGGTTCCAGTTCCTGCTCATTTCGCTCTGCTTTCCGATGTGGGGCGCCGCTGCCAGCCTGAACGACATCCTCATCACGCAGTTCAAGTCCGTGTTCACCCTCTCGGACCTGGCCACCGCGTTTGTCCAGTCGGCGTTCTACGGCGGCTACTTCATCATCGCCATTCCGGCCTCACGGATCATCCGCCGTTTCACCTACAAGACCGGCATCCTGATCGGCCTGGGCGTTTACATCCTGGGCTGCGCGGCGTTTTTCCCGGCCTCGCACATGGCCACCTACAGCATGTTCCTGGTGGCGCTGTTCGCCATTGCCATTGGCCTCAGCTTCCTGGAGACGGCCTGCAACACGTACTCCACCCTGCTTGGTCCCAAGCCCACCTCCACATGGCGCCTGAACGTCTCCCAGACCTTCACCCCCATCGGCTCCATCCTGGGCATCCTGCTGGGCAAGTACCTGGTCTTCACCGACGGGGACAAGCTGGAAAGCCAGATGGCCACCATGTCGGCGGACGAGAAGGTTGCCTTCAGCGCGGACATGCTGCAGCGCACCCTGATGCCGTACAAATACATCATCATGATCCTCGTGGTCGTGTTCATTGTGGTGGCCCTGACTAAGTTCCCGCACTGCAAGCCGCTGCGCGACAAGACCCATGAAGCAACCGCGCGGATCGGCGAGACGCTGGCCTACCTGGCCCGGAACAAGGAATTCCTGCGTGGCATCTTCGCCCAGTTCATGTACGTGGGCATGCAGACCGCCGTTTGGTCCTTCACCATCCGGCTGGCCCTGAACCTGGACGATTCGCTCAACGAACGCAGCGCGACCAACTACATGTTCTTCGCCTTCATCGCGTTCTTCCTGGGCAAGGTTGTTGCCAACTTCCTGATTACCCGCTTCGACGTCAATGCGGTCCTGATGGGCTTCGCCGTCCTCGGCAGCCTGGCCCTCGTCTACGTGATCCTGGTTCCGAACATCACCGCCGTCTGGGCCGCCATCCTGGTCTCCGGCCTCTTCGGACCCTGCTGGGCCACCATCTTCGGCCGCACCCTGGACACCATCACGGACAAACGGCACACCGAAACCGGCGGCGCCGTGCTGGTCATGGCCATTGTCGGCGGCGCGGTCATCCCCGTCGTCCAGGGCCTGGCCTCGGACCTGGCCGACTCGCTGCAGATCTCCTTCGTGGTCTCCCTGGTCTGCTTCCTGGTGGTCTTTATGCACTTCCGCCACCTGCGCCGCAGCGAAGCCCGCGCCGGCGTCGCCGGCACCCCGGAAAGGAATCCCGAGCATGTATCGCATTAACCTGGACCGGAGTTCCTTCTCCGCCGTCAAGGCAACCCTGGTGGAGTCCGCGGAGTTCACGGTCACCGCGTTCCGCTATCCCAGCGGCGTCGAATCCGTCACCGTGGCAAACTCCCGCGGCCGGGTCGAGGTCCTGCCGTTCCTGGGCCAGATGGTCTGGGATGCGGAGTTCGACGGCGTGAGCCTGCGGATGGACTCGCCCTTCCGGCAGCCCTATCCCGCCACGCTCGTCGAGGACACCTACGGCTGCTTCGCCTTCCACTCCGGACTGCTTGCCGCCGGCTGCCCCGCACCCGAAGACACCCACCCGCTGCACGGGGAGTTCCCATGCGCGGATTTTGACGAAGCGTGGCTGGAAATCACCGGCGATTCCGTGGCCGTCTCCGGACGCTACGAATACGTCAAGGGATTCGGGAACCATTACGAGGCCGTTCCCGCTGTCCGGCTGACCGCCGGTTCGGCCATGTTCGACATCGACCTGTCCGTGACCAACCTGTCCGCGGCCCGCACCATGCCGCTGCAGTACATGTGCCACATGAACTACGCCTACTCGGACGGGGCCCGCATGACGCAGTCCCTGCCCGACGGCGCGTTCCGGCTGCGGGAAACCGTCCCGGCACACGTATTCCCGACGCCGGAATGGACGGTCCTGAATGAGGCCATCCGCACCGGGAAGGTTCCCGCCGACGTGGTGGACGCTTCACAGGGCTACGACCCGGAAATCGTGTTCCTCGCGGATAACCTGCCCGGAGGGGATGAGCTGGAATTCCGGCTGGAGCGCACCGACGGCGTCACGTTCTGCACCCGGTTCTCCGGCGCCGAGTTCCCGGTGGCTACCCGCTGGCTGCTGCACAACCCGGACCAGAAAGTGGCCTCGTTTGTCCTGCCCGGCACCTCGCGGCCAGAAGGCTTCCTGGCAGCCAAGGCCGCAGGGACACTAATTGAACTGGCGCCCGGAGCCACCCGCTCCTTCCACGTCAGCACCGGCATCAAAGAGAAGGCATAGCCCCATGGATATTGCAGTAATCGGTTCCAACATGGTGGACCTGGTGTCCTACCTCAGCCGGATGCCGGACGAAGGGGAAACCGTTGAGGCCCGGGACTTTGCCATGGGCTGCGGCGGCAAGGGAGCCAACCAGGCGATGGCCGCCGCCCGCATGGGTTCCTCGGTGCTGATGCTGACCCGGGTGGGCAACGACGCCTTCGCCGAAACCACCCGGCGCAACTTCGAGGCCAACGGGATTGACACCACCTACGTGCTGGACACGGACGCCACCAGCGGCGTCGCGCCCATCTTCGTGGATGACAACTCCCGCAACTCGATTGTCATTGCCAAGGGCGCCAACGCCTTCCTGACGGCGGCGGACATTGAGGACGCCGCCGAGGCCATTGCGCAGTGCAAACTGATGGTGCTGCAGCTGGAAGTGAACCTGGAGACCGTCTACGCCGCCATCGACTTCGGGAACCGGCACGGCATCCCCGTGCTGCTCAACCCGGCACCGGCCAGCCCGGACCTGGACTTCGCCCAGGTAGCCCGGTGTGACTACTTCGTGCCGAATGAAACCGAACTGGCGCTGCTCACCGGCATGCCGGTGCAGACGCTGGAAGAAGTGCAGGCTGCAGCGCAGACCATCCTGGACCGCGGGGTGAAGAACGTTATTGTCACCATGGGCTCGCGCGGAGTGCTGTGGCTCTCCGCCGCCGGTTCCACCTTGGTGGAAGGCCGCACCGTGGCCGCGTTGGACACCACGGGGGCAGGGGATGCGTTCATCGGCTGCTTCAGCCACTGCCTGGTGGAAACGGGAGACGTTCCGGGTTCCCTGTCCACAGCGAATGCCTACGCTGCGGATTCGGTCACCCGCCGCGGGACGCAGACTTCCTACGCCACGCGCGAGCAGTTCGAGCAGGGCCTGAAGCAGGGCCGGGCGGACACCGCGGCCTGAGCCGACCCAACAGCTTGGCCGCAGCGGTCCCCCACCGCAGCGGTCCGGAAGAGGCTGCTGCGGGCCGGAACCGATCCCCTTCGGTGCCGGCCGCGGCAGCCTTTTGCGTAGGGGCTAAGAGCCTCAGGGGCGCCGGACGGTTCGAGAAGGCAAAAATTACCGCCGTGGCCCGCGAAAAGGCAAAATTTACCAATTTCCCGCCCAAAACCCGTAAATCTTGCCTTCTCGTTTGAGCCCGGGCGGGGCCGCTGCCGCTCACCGCGACAAGCAGCGGCAGGCCGGGGAGCCGCGGCCACCAGTTCCGCCCTGACCGATGCTGAAGACTAACGGCGCCGAAGAGTAAGGGTGCCGGAGACTAAGGTCGAGGTGTGAACCGCACCGACCGTCTTTACGCCCTTGTCGAGGAACTGCGGGCCGTGGCGCCGCGGCCGAGAAGCGCGCGCTGGCTGGCAGAGAAATTCAGTGTCAGTTCCCGGACCATCGAACGGGACCTCTCGGCGCTGCAGCAAAGCGGGGTGCCCATCTGGGCTGCACCGGGCCGCACCGGAGGCTACTGCCTGGACCCGGTACACACTCTGGCGCCCCTGGGCCTCAACGTGGACGAGGCCCTGGCCGTGATGATTTCACTGGGAATGCTGGCCACCAGTCCGTTCCACGCTGCAGCGACGTCGGCCCTTCGCAAGGTGGTTGCCGTTATGGACGGCGGCACGCTGAGGGAATCTACGGACCTCGCCACCCGGATCCACCTGCTGGACGAGCGCCCCGTCGCCGGCCCGCCCAACAAGGCACCGGAATCGATTGCCGGCGTGCTGCGGACCGGAGAGGTCCTGCAGATTACCTACGTTGACCGCAACGGGACACCCACTGAGCGCGAGGTGGAACCCATGGAATGTGTCGGCAAAGGCAGCCACTGGTACCTGATCGGATGGTGCCGGCTACGCGACGGCCTTCGCGCCTTCCGCGGCGACCGCATCAGCGCAGCGGAGCCCACCGGGGAGCGGCCCCCGCGCCGGATTTTGCGTCCGGAGGACCTGGGCATTGTCTACGGGGAGCTCCGGACGGTGGGCCCGGACGGAAAACAGCCGTAAAAACCGACAGGACGGTGTCGCAAGGGAAGGGGATGCTGGATGCTTCGGGCCGGACGGCCCGGCTGAAAGGAAACCATGGACCTCGCATCAATCCGCATCATCACGCACGACGTCGACCGGCTCACCCGCTTCTACGAGAACGTGACGGGAACCTCCGCTGTCCGGCCGGCACCGGTCTTCGCCGAGCTCCGAACCGCCACAGGCACGCTGGCGATCGCAGGCACGGCCACCGTCGCCATGCTGGGCGGCAGCGCCCCGGTGCCGCGCAGCAACAACACCGCAATCATCGAGTTCCTCGTCACGGACGTGGATGCCGAGTTCGCCCGGCTCCGGAGCATGCTGGAGGACGTTGTGCTTGAACCGGCCACTATGCCATGGGGGAACAGATCCACGCTGTTTCGCGACCCGGACGGGAATCTCGTCAACCTCTTCTCCCGCCCCGCCCGCTAACCGGCGTCGTCGTGATTGCTGTCCCAAAGCCGGCAGGGGATTCGCCGCGCGCAGGGCCATGCTGACATACTGTTGGTAAATCCCAGCAGAAGGTGGATCCCGCATGACCCCCCGCAAACTTTTCCGGACCGTGGCGCTGGCCGAGGCCGTGACCTGGACACTGCTCCTGATCGGCATGTTCGCCAAATACGTCTTGGACTTTGAAGCCCTCACGCCCATCTTCGGTGGCCTGCACGGCTTCGTGTTCCTGTCCTACGGTGTGGTCACCCTGTTTGTGTGGGCCAACCAGAAGTGGCCGGTCCGCACCGGCATCGTCGGCCTGGTGACCACCGTGATTCCGTGGGCCACCATTCCGTTCGAGAAGTCGGTGGACCGGCGCGGCCTGCTGGACGGCGGCTGGCGGATGGCCCCGGGCGGCGAAGACCCCACCAACGCCGTGGACAAGGTCGCAGCCCTGGTGCTGCGCCGCCCGGTGGTGGCCGGCGTCGTTGCCTTGGTGGCAGTGGCCGCGGTCTTCACCGTGCTGCTCTACCTGGGCCCGCCCGTTCCCATGGGCTGATCCAGTCGCACCGCTGCCGTGCCGCGACCTAGGCGTTCATCCGGGCCGCTAGGATGCGGGCGGGATGGAAGCGCCCGCACTCGCGGCAGCTCCGGGACGCAGCCGGCGCCGGTTCGGCCGGTTCGAGCCGCCCCCGCGGTAGGCCGTCGTCGCCGTGGCCAAGATGAGCACAATCAGCACGGCGCAGCCAATGATCACCGACACCATGGCCAGGGCGCTGCCGCCCAGGATGCCGACCAGCGGGCTGACAATGCCGGCCAGGCCCACCTGCAGGGCGCCGATCATGGCTGCGGCGCTGCCGGCCATGTGCCCGTAGTCGCTGAGGGCAAGGATCGAAGAGTTCGAAGCGATGAAGCCGTTCATGGCGAGCACCAGCCACAACCCTGCGGTAAGGCCCGCAGCCCCGCCGAGTCCGGTCAGCACGATCACCGGCAGCAGCGCGGCCAGTCCCAGCAGCAGGATTACGGCCGCCCGCAGGATGCCCATGGGGGAGTAGCGGGTGACCAGCCAGGCATTAAGCTGCGCGGAAATGACCATACCCACGCCGTTGATGGCGAACACCAGGGCGTACTGGCCCGGGCTCAGTCCGTAGCCCTCCTGGAAAACGAACGGTGAGCCCACCACGTAGCTCATGATCACGGCCATGCCCAGGCCGGGGATTGCGGCCAGGGCCAGGAACTGCCGGTCGCGCAGCAGGACCCGGAAACCGCTGAAGGTACTGGCGCCGCCTTTGGCCCGGCGGCGTGCCGGCGGCAGCGTCTCGGGCATCCAGCGCAGCACAATGACACCGAGCACCACGCCGATCAGCGCCAGGGCCAGGAACACTGCCCGCCAGTTGAACAGCCCGGAAACGGCACCTCCGATGGAGGGTGCCAGCAGCGGGGCCAGACCGATGATCAGCATCAGCCGGGACAGCATGGCCGCTGCGGTGGAACCGGTGAACCGGTCCCGCACCACGGCAAGGGACACCACGCCTGCGGCGGCGTTAAAGAAGCCCTGCAGGAGGCGGAGCACAATCAGGGCGCCGATGTTCGGGGCCACAAAGCACAGCAGTGAAACCACCACGTGCATGCTGATGCCGATGATCAGCGGCAGCCGCCGTCCGAAACGGTCCGAGAAGGGGCCGATAACGAGCTGGCCCACCGCTGCGCCGAGCAGTGTGCCGGAGAGGGTGAACTGGGCGGCCGCTGCGCTGGTGTGCAGGTCTTCGGCGACCTGAGGCAGCGCCGGCAGGTACATGTCCGTGGTCACTGCGGGCAGGGCGGCCAGGGCGCCGAGCATCAGGATGTATTTGATGCTGGTTCGGGTACTGACGCGGGAACTGTTTCCGGAAACAGCGGGTGCCGGGCTTCCGGTTTCGGGCGGGGTATCGCTCATAGACACTCCTGGTGCGGTTGCGGTGGAACGAAAGAACTACGGGTGCCGGGTGCCTTCGCCTGCCAGGACCGCGCGGTATCCGTCCCGGAAGGTCGGGTAGGCGAAGTCGAATCCGGTGCTGCTCAGCCGCTCGCTGCTCAGCCTGCGGTTGCCCCCGCGGCTGCTGGAAGCCGGTGCCGCGGCGGGCAGGTCGTGGCCCAGCTCGCCGGCGAGGAAGTGCAGCACGTCGGACATTTCGACGGGCTCCTTATCCACTCCAACATAAATGGGTGCCGGATGTGAAACCCGGGTGGTGAGGTGCACTATGGCCGCTGCCGCATCGTCCCGGTGGATGCGGTTGGTCAGCTGGCTGCCGGCGGGTATGACGGCGGTGCCGGCGGTGACGGCGTCGATCAGCCGCGTGCGTCCCGGCCCGTAGATCCCGGCGAGGCGCAGCACCACGGCATCCGGACGCCGGTCATGCAGCAGCTGCTCGGCTTCGAGGATCACGGCTCCGGTGGCCGAGGCGGGTGCGGGCGGGGTGTCCTCGTCCACCTGGCCGCCGTCGGCGTCGCCGTACACCGCGGTGGAGGATACAAACAGGATGCGGGCCGGGCGGACGCCGTCGCGCTCCAGTGCGTCCATTACATTTGCAGTCCCGTCCACATAGGCGGCGCGGTAGGCGGCTTCGGTACGTTCCCCGGCTGCAACGGCAATCACGACGACGTCGGTGCCGGCGGGGATGCGCGGCAGTTCGCCCGTGAGGTCAGCAGCCTGGCCGGTGATGGCCGCCGGCAGATTGCCGGGGGAACGGCGCCAGCCAAGCACGGAGAAGCCGGCCGCGGCGAACCGCAGGCCGGCTTCCGTGCCCAGATCGCCGCAGCCGGCGATCAGGACTCTCATATGGTTACTCGGCCAGGGCGGAGATGACGGCCTTGGCCACATCTTCGCTGGACTGGGGGTTCTGACCGGACATGAGGTTGCGGTCGCGGACCACGTAGCTGGTCCAGGCCGGGCCGGTCTCCACTACGGCGCCCTTGTTGCGCAGCACGTCCTCCACGAACCAGGGGGTGTTCTCGCCGGTTCCGCCGTTCAGCTCTTCCTCGTCGGTGAAGACGGTGAGCTTGCGGCCGGAGAAAATGAAGCCGTCCTCGGTTTCGGCGGCCAGCAGTCCTGCCGGGCCGTGGCAGAACGGGGCAATGATCTTGCCGGCGGCGTCGGCTTCCCGAAGGATCCGGCCCATGTCCTTATCGAACGCGAGGTCTGCCATGGGGCCGTGACCGCCGGGCATCACCACGGCGTCGTATTCCGACACATCGGCGTCGGCGAGCACCAGCGGGGAGGACAGCTCCGCGTCGATGAAGGCAATGTACTGCGTGAACGCGGCGGCCTTTTCGGCGCTGCCTGCGGACTCGGGGGCCAGGGACACCTGGTCCACGGTGGGCTTAACGCCGCCCGGGGTGGCGATGCGGACGGTGTGTCCGGCTTCGCGCAGTACCCGGTGGGACTCGGCGAGCTCTTCGGCCCAGTAACCGGTGGGGTGTTCGCTGCCGTCCTTCATGGTGAGGGAATCGGCGGCGGATACGACCATTAGGATGTTAGCCATGCGTTGTTTCTCCTTTGCTTGGCGGAAATGTTGCTTGTGGGGGGATGCCGGAGGCTTACTTGGCCGGCGCTGCGGCAGCGCCGGCGGCGTCGAGTTCGGCGAACGTCGCGTCATCGAGTGAGATATTGGCGGCGCCCAGGTTGTCTTCGAGGTGTGCAATGGAGCCGGTGCCCGGGATCGGCATCATGACGGGGGAGCGGCGCAGCAGCCAGGCCAGGGCCACCTGCGAGGTGCTGGCGTTCAGGCGCTTGGCTGCCTCATCCACGGGACCGCCCTGCTTCGCCAGTTCGCCGGCGGAGATGGGTGCCCAAGGGATGAAGCCGATGCCGTTGTCCTCGGAGTACTTCAGCACGTCCTCGGAGGAACGGTCGGTGAGGTTGTAGCGGTTCTGCACCGTGGACACGGTGAAGAACTTGGCGGCCGCTTCCAGATCCTCGACGGAGACCTGGGACAGGCCGAGGGCCTTCACCTTGCCCTCCTGCTGAAGGTCGCGCAGCACGGCGAACTGCTCGTCGCGGTCCACCTTGGGGTCAATGCGGTGCAGCTGCAGCAGGTCCAGGGACTCGACCTTCAGCTTGCGCAGCGACAGTTCGGTCTGCTGGCGCAGGTACTCCGGGCGGCCCACCGGAACCCAGACGTCCGGTCCGGTGCGGACAAAGCCCACCTTGGTGGCAATGCGGACGCCGTCCGGGTAGGGGTAGAGCGCTTCGGCAATGATCTCTTCGCTGATGTTCGGACCGTAGGAGTCGGCCGTGTCGATGAAGTCGACGCCCAGCTCGACGGCGCGGCGCACCACGTCGACGGCGGTGCCGCGGCTCTCGGGTTCACCCCATACACCGGGTCCCACAATCCGCATGGCGCCGAAGCCCAGGCGGTGTACGGTGCCGAGGTCCTTGAGGTCGATGGTGGGGGACAGGGCGGGTGAAGTTTCCGTCGAATCAGTCATGTAAGGCCCAACACGGCGCGCCCCCGGGTTTATTCCTCAGCAGCCTTATAAGACACGCGGACACGTCCTGTCCGCAAGTAGGGTTCCGGCGCGGCACCGGCCGGTTTAGCTTTGCCGGATGGACTGGAAAATTGAGCTCGTGCCGGTGCCCGTGTCCGACGTCGACGCCTCCAAGGCCTTCTATGTGGACCAGGTGGGTTTCACTCCCGACTTTGACGAACGGGTCGACGAAAGCCTGCGCTTTGTGCAGCTGACCCCTCCCGGTTCGGCCTGCTCGGTGGTGATTGGACCTGGTACCACGGACATGGTCCCCGGTACCCAGCGGATCCAGGTGGTGGTGCCCAGCGCCGCCGACGCCCGCCAGCACCTGGTGGACCACGGCGTGGCAACCAGCGACATCACACCGCTGGACTGGGGCACGTTTGTGTACTTCAGCGATCCGGACGGCAATCAGTGGTCGCTGCAGGAACTGCCGGCCATTCCGCCCACCCTGCCGTCGGAGTCCTAGCTGGACCCGCTGGTACCGGACTACGCGGCCGGGAGGGCGGCAACAGTTCCTCGCTGCAGCTCAAGAGGCAGTTCGTCCTAGAGCTGGGCGGCTACCGCCTGCAGCACTTCGGTGACGTCGGACTTGCCCTGGCCGTAGTCGAGCAGTGTGGTGGGGACCTGCGGCGTGCTGGTGGCCAGGACCCGTGTGTTGCCGGCGTCCAGCGGTTCGAAGGTGAGCACAATGTTGGCCCCGAAGGACTTCCAGTTGGTTGCGGCGGACATTTCCGCGCGGTCGGCCCAGATTCCGGTGACGGTCATCCGCGGCAACTGGAAGGCGGCCCGTTCGACGGCGGGAGGCAGTGCGGCAGCCGGTGCGGCAACCACCATTTCACCGCGTGCCCGTGCCCGTTTGGATGTCACGTTGAGACTGATCGTTTTTGAATTCCCCATATTCGTCATGCGAGAGAGAATAGCGCAAACATAAAAAGGGAGTTGTTCTAGTTGTAGTAGAATAACTCCATGCTGATGAAAGTGGACGCAACCAGCGACCAGCCGCTCTTTGAGCAGCTGGCCGCCTCGATCCGTGCGGACGCTGCAGCCGGACGCCTGCAGCCGGGCGAACGGCTGCCCACCGCGCGGGACGTCGCGGAGTCGCTCGGCGTCAACGTGCACACCGTCCTGCACGCCTACCAGGAGCTGCGGGCGGAGGGCCTGATCGAGCTGCGCCGCGGGCGCGGCGCAGTGGTGACTGAAGCTGCCGCGCCGCTCGCCGCCCTGCACGCCGATGTCCTGGCCCTGGTGGCCAAAGCCCGGAACCTCGGCCTGTCGCCGGAAACCCTGTCCGCCTACGTAAAGGAAATTGCCCATGAACGCTAGTGCCTCTGCCCGCCGCCGGTTCCTGCTGGTGGCGCTGGGAGTTCCCGCCGTCGTGGTGGTTATTGCCCTGGCCCTGCAGCTTGCAACCCTGCCGTCCCTGCCGGACCCCGTGGCTATCCACTGGGGCGTACAGGGGCCGGACGGTTTTGGCTCACCGTGGTCCACTGTGCTGTTCACCGTGCTGCTGGGAGCGGGTATTCCGGCCCTGATGGCAGGTACCAGCATGCCGGGCTACGCGGATAACGGACCGAGCTATCGGTTCCTCGGCGCCGCGGTCCCTGCCATCACCACTATGCTTTGCACCCTGCTTACCTGGACCCAGCTGATGCAGGCCGGGCTCTCCGATGCCCGCCAGGCCCCGGGGGTGGGACTGCCGCTGCTGTACTCCGTGCTTGCCGGACTGGCCGTGGGAGCGGTCTGCTGGCTCGTGCAGCCCAAAGCACAGCAGCGGCCCGCCGCCAGCCCGTCCGAGCCACTGCCGCTGGCTGCCGGTGAACGCGCCGTGTGGTTCCGCGAGACCAGCCTGTCAAAGCCCGCCCTGCTGCTGATCCTGGGTGCGGTCACTGCGGTCGGCGCCGGGGCGGTCATCGGGTGGCTGTGGGCGGAGCCGGAGCTGGCCTGGACAATGACCGGCCTGACCGTAGTGCTCCTCGCCGCCGCGGCCACCGCCACAGCATTCCGGGTGCGGGTGGACGGCAGCGGCCTCACAGCGGTCTCCGTGGCCGGTTTTCCCCGCTTCCATGTTCCGCTGGCGGAGATTCGGGATGCCGAGGCAGTTACCGTTTCCCCCGTTGCCGAGTTCGGCGGCTGGGGCCTGCGGTGGGTCCCCGGACGGTTTGGCGTGGTGCTGCGCAGCGGTCCGGCCCTGCAGGTGAACCGCGTCACCGGCCGCCAGTTTGTGGTCACGGTTGATGACGCCGGCACCGCCGCCGCGCTGCTGCAGGCCCTCACCGCCCGCACTTAACGCAGCAAGCAGGGCAGGGACTACCCGGTTTCGCGCACGACAAACAGGCGTGAAACCGGCGTCAGGCATACCAATGCGGGGGAGTATGTTTGAAGATGGGCAGAACGCGAAGGACCGGCTCGGCCGAAAGGCAACCAATGAAGATTGCACTCTTTGCCACCTGCATTGTGGACGCCATGTATCCGTCCACTGCCCGCGCCACGGTGTCCATCCTCGAGCGGCTCGGACACCAGGTGGTGTTCCCTGCAGGCCAGGGCTGCTGCGGGCAGATGCACCTGAACTCGGGGTACTTCCCCGAGGCGGTACCGGTCATCCGGAACCACGTGGAGGCGTTTGAGGCGGAGGACTACGACGTCGCCGTGGCACCTTCCGGTTCCTGCGTCGCCTCCGTGAAACACCAGCACGCCATGCTCGCCCGCGCCATCGGCGACAAGGACCTGGAAGCCCGCGCCACCGCCGTCGGCGCCCGCACCTATGAACTGTCCGCCCTGCTCACCGACGTCCTGGGCGTGACGGATGCGGCCGCGCAAATGGGGTCCTGGTATCCGCACCGGATCACCTACCACCCCAGCTGCCATGGAATGCGGCTGCTGCGGCTCGGTGACCGGCAGTCGAACCTGCTGCGCACCGTCGAAGGCCTGGAACTGGAACCCCTGCCGCAGGCGGACCAGTGCTGCGGCTTCGGCGGAACCTTTTCCCTCAAGAACGCCGATGTGTCCTCGGCCATGCTGGCGGACAAAGACGCGAATATCTCCGCCACCGGCGCGCAGCTGTGCACCGGCGGCGACGCATCCTGCCTGATGCACATCGGCGGCGGGCTATCCCGGGAGGGCAGCAGCATCGCCACCCTGCACTTCGCCGAGATCCTTGCCAGCACCCGCGAGGACCCGGCACCGGCACCGGACGCGCTCCGGAAGCCGGCCGGGAGCACCGCCGGCAGCATCGCGGAAAGGGCCCGGAGATGAGTTCCACCTATCTGGGCATGCCTGCCCTGCCGGCCTACGGGCAGGGCAACCTGCACGCCACGGAGGCGTTCCCGGCCGCGGCCCAACGGGAACTGGGCAACACCCAGCTGCGCGCCAACCTGGGCCACGCCACGCACACCATCCGGGACAAGCGGCTGCGCGTGGTGGCCGAACTGCCGGACTGGGAAGAACTGCGCAATGCCGGCGCCGCCACCAAGGCCTCGGTCATGGCGCGCCTGCCCGAACTGCTGGAGCAGTTCGAAGCGAACTTCACCGCGCGCGGCGGGACCATCCACTGGGCCCGGGACGCTGCCGAAGCCAACCGGATTGTGCGGGACCTGATCCGCGACGCCGGCGCCGACGAAGTGGTCAAGGTCAAGTCCATGGCCACCCAGGAAATCGGCCTGAACGAATACCTCGAAGAGCAGGGCATTGCAGCCTTCGAAACCGATCTGGCTGAACTGATTGTCCAGCTGGACCACGACAAGCCCAGCCATATCCTGGTGCCGGCCATCCACAAGAACCGCAGCCAGGTGCGCGATATTTTCCTGCGCGAGATGCCCGGCGTGGACCCGGACCTCACCGACAACCCGGCCCGGCTGGCAGAAGCCTCCCGTATGCACCTGCGCCGCAAGTTCCTCTCCGCCAAAGTGGCCATCTCCGGCGCGAACTTCGCCATAGCCGATTCGGGGACGCTCGGCGTCGTCGAATCCGAAGGCAACGGACGGATGTGCCTGACGCTGCCCGAAACCCTGATCACCGTGATGGGGGTGGAAAAGCTGCTGCCGTCCTTCCAGGACCTGGAAGTGTTTATGCAGCTGCTGCCGCGATCCTCCACGGGGGAGCGGATGAACCCGTACACCTCGTTCTGGACCGGAGTCACCAAGGGGGACGGACCGCAGGACGTGCACCTGGTGCTGCTGGACAACGGCCGCAGCGCCGCGCTCGCCGATGAGATGGGGCGGTCCGCCCTGCACTGCATCCGCTGCAGCGCCTGCATGAACGTCTGCCCGGTTTACGAACGGACCGGCGGACACGCCTACGGGTCCACCTACCCGGGGCCCATCGGCGCCATCCTGTCTCCGCTGCTGACCGGCATCACCTCGGAGGAAAACGCTTCGCTTCCGTACGCGTCGTCCCTGTGCGGTGCCTGCTACGACGCGTGCCCGGTGAAGATCAACATTCCGGAGATCCTGGTCCACCTGCGGTCCGTGGACGTGGAGAGCCGCCGCGGGAATGCGGCCGGGAAGAAGAAACTGCCCGGGCAGATGGACGTGGCCATGAAGGCCGCCTCCTGGGCCATGGGGTCCGGGCGCCGGATGGCACTGGTGGAAAAGGCGCTGCCGCTGGGACAACTGGCGGCGGGGCCGGACAAGAAGATCAAGAAACTTCCCGGCATTGCCGCCGGGTGGACACAGAGCAGGGACCTCCCGGCGCCGCCTGCCCGGTCCTTCCGGGACTGGTGGGCTAAGGAACGCGGGAACACATCGTCGAAAGAGAAGGCATGAGCGCCCGTACGGAGATTCTGGACCGGCTGCGGTCGGCCCTTCATGATGCGCCGGCAGCTGGGGACATCCCGCGGAACTACCGGCACGAGTCCGGTAAGGCTGAGGACGAACTCATTGAACTGCTCAGCGACCGGCTGGTTGACTACAAGGCGGGAGTCAGCGTGGTGGACGAGGCCGGGGTGCCCGTCCGTGTGGCGGAGCTGCTGGCGGGAGCTCCCTCCTACGTGGTTCCGGAAGGGCTGGATGAACGCTGGACGGCGTTGGCGCCCGGGCGAATGGTGGACTCCGCGGAGGACCCGCTTTCCGTGGCGCAACTGGATGCTGCCGGTGCCGTGGTGACCGGTAGCGCCGCCGCCGTGGCGGAGACCGGCACCATCATCCTGGACGGCAGTCCGGATCAGGGCCGCCGTGCTATTTCCCTGATTCCGGACCACCACATTTGCCTGGTCCGGGCCCGGGACATCACCGGAGTGCTGCCCGAGGCATTGCGCCGGCTGGACGCCACCCACCCCCTGACCTGGATCAGCGGGCCCAGCGCCACGAGCGACATTGAGCTGGAACGGGTGGAAGGCGTACACGGGCCGCGGACCCTGGACGTGGTGATTATCCGCTGAGCGCCGCGGCAGCAGCCTAGGCGCTGATTTTCTCCCTCGCCGGCTGCCGGTATAGCCGGCTGGGGGACTGCGCCTGCGCCGTCGGCCGGGTGACGGTGTCCAGGAACCGGACCGTTTCCTGCAACGTCTGGCGGGCCTCCGGCCGGTCCAGCCGGAACTGGTATTCGTGGCCCAGCGCCGGGCGGTAGTCCCTGGGCCAGAAGCGGCGGGTCACTGGGACCCCAAGTTCTTCCAGCCGGTCGGCCAGTGGCAGGGACTGGTTCTCGGTCAGCGGATCACTGTTGCCGGCGGCTATGTAGGCGGGCGGGAACTTCCCGTTGGCGTGCTCGAAGATGGACATGTGCCCTGCTGCCTCGGTGGCAGCCCAGTCCTTTGACCCGGTATAGGACCAGAGGGCCTTCTTCAGGCCCCACCCGAAAGTGCCGGTGAGCCGGGCCACGGATTTGAAGTCGTACAGGCCGCAGTTCAGCACGATCCCACGCAGGTGTTCCGGGGCGGCGGCGGGGACTATGCCAGTGAGTCGCGCGTAGTCCGGACTGGTGATGCCCAGGGCCAGCTGGGCTGCGAGCTGGGCTCCGGCTGAGTCGCCTGCCAGGACAATCCGGTCCGGGTCCAGGCCGTACTTCTGCGCATGTTCGCGCAAATAGCCGAGGGCGGAGTTCAGTTCCCGCACGGCTGTGGGATAACAGGCCTTGGGGGAAATGGTGTAGCCAAGCCCGACGACGGCGTACCCGTAGCCTGCCAGAACCCGCAGGTAGGGCTCCACGTCTTTCTTGGAACCGGAGATCCAGGCACCTCCGTGGACCCAGACCACTACGGGCAGCGGCGCGCTCGCCGACGCGGGCAGGAAAAGGTCCAGGGAGGGGTTCACGGCGGAGCCGAGGTACCGCAGTCCCATGTGGCTGGTGACGCTGCCCCGCGGAAGGTGCAGGACCGGCTGCGAGGGCTGCATTTTGCCGGCGCCGGAGAAGACTCCGCGGATCAGCATGGCAGAGGTTCGGGGATCCCAGTGCAGGGCAGCGGCGGCAGCTGTTCCAGCAGCGGCGGCCGCCCCGGCCAACACCACCGCTGCCTTCAGCGACAGGAACTTCACGCTTTTTAAGTTAGGACCTGCCGAAGCACCGTTTTTTCGAAGTTCGCCGCCAGCGATGGCTTCCAGCCGGGCAACGTGCCGGATCTCATACGAAGGTGTAGCCCCGGCCACGGGAAGGGGGAAGGCGGGCAGGGCTCAGCAGTGAATAGCTCGCAGCAGTGAAGAGCCTAGGGCAGCATCCACTCCAGGACCGGCGTGGACTGGAGATAGACCAGGATGCACATGGCCAGGAGCAACAGTGCGCTCCACCCCACCACCTTGCGCAGCAGTACGGATTCCTGGCCGCTCATGTTCACCGCGGCGGCACCGATGGCAAGGTTCTGCGGACTGATCAGTTTGCCCATCACGCCGCCGCCTGTATTGGCGGCGACCAGCAGCTGGGGATTCAGGCCCGCTTCGATGCCTGCCGTCTGCTGCAGCTTGGCGAACAGGGCGTTGGCGGAAGTGTCGGACCCGGTCACTGCCGTGCCGATCCAGCCCAGCACAGGGGACAGGAAGGCAAAGAAGGAACCGGTGGCCGCCAGCCAGGTGCCGATCGAGACGGTCTGGCCGGAAAAGTTCATCACGTAGGCCAGGGCCAGGACCGCCAGGATGGTCAGCGCGGCCGAACGCATCCGCACCGCTGTTGTGCCGATTTCCCGCAGGGCCGCCCCGATGGACAGCGGATACCGCCCGTCCTCGTTGAACCGCGAATAAACCAGGGTGACAATCAGCCCGGTGATCAGCATGAGCGTGCCGGGGCTGATCAGCCACTCGAAGGAGTAGATGGTGGAGGACTGGCGCTGCCCGCTGCTGTCCAGCAGGGCGTCATGCAGCACCGGCCAGGGGATCTTGATGATGGTCTTCGCCAGGGCCTCGGGCACGTTGATGCCCCAGGTCCACAGGTTCACGAAGCCGAACACCACAATCACGGCAACGTATGGAAACAACGCCATCCAGGCGCGGGACGGGGTCAACCGGTCCGCTGCGGTGTCATGGGCCGAGGTCTGCACAGCGGCCGCCGCGCCGGACCCGGCCGCAGTCCAGCCGCTGGCCCGCGCCTCCTGAAGTTCCGCGTTCATCCGCCGGCCCGCCTCGGCACCGTTGCGGGGATGCCAAAAGCGCAGGAACCCCACCGCTGCGAGCATCGCCACCAGCGAAGACACAATGTCGGTGAGCTCGTAGGAGAAGTAGTTGGAGCACAGGAACTGGAAAATCGAGAACACGACGCCGGTAAACAGTGCCACCGGCCAGCAGTCCCGCAGGCCCCGCCGCCCGTCCAGGATAAAGAGCAGGATCAGCGGCACAAACAGGGCAAGGACAGGTGTCTGCCGTCCCACAATGGAGCCCAAATCTTCGCCGGTGTAGCCGGTCAGGTTCGCCGCCGTGGTGATGGGAATGGCCAGGGCGCCGAAAGCCACCGGCGCGGTGTTGGCCACCAGCACCGCCGACGCCGCCCGGATGGGGGCAATCCCCAGCGCCAGCAGCATGGTCACCGTGATGGCCACCGGAGCGCCGAAACCGGCCAGGGCCTCCAGCAAACCGCCGAAGCAGAACGCCACCAGGATGGCCTGGACCCGCAGGTCCCCGCCGCCTATCGCATCGAATACCCGCCGCAGGTCCTCGAAGCGGCCGCTGAGCACGGTCACCTGGTACAGCCACACGGCCATCACGATGATCCAGACCACCGGGAACAGGCCGAAGGCGGCGCCCTGCGTGGCCGAGAGCAGCGCCAGTCCCAGCGGCATGCCGAACCCGAACACTCCGACGGCGAGGGCCACCAGCAGCGCCCAGGCCCCGGCCACGTAGGCCCGGGTTTTGGCAAAGGCCAGGAGCAGGAAAAACGTCAGCAGGGGCAGCAAGGCCACAAGGGCTGAGAGGGCTACGCTGTTGGCTACCGGATCCGTGCTGGGAGTGAAGCTCTCCATGGACACCTCGCGTCAGTCCGCTGGGTGGAGAAAGCATGCAAGCGTCCATTAAGCGTACGGCGGTGCCTCCGGCAGGTAACCCCCGGGAAGGGTGCAGTAGTGCTCCCAGGCCGGAATGCGCCCACGCGTCCGGTGTCAGCCCGCAGGCAGTTCCTCGCCCGCGCCGCTGCGCTCGCGGTGGTGCCGAACGTAGCCGGCGGCTGCCACGCTGATGGAAATCAGCGCCGAGATGACCAGCCCCAGCCAGACGCCCACGTTCAGGGCCGCCGCTCCCGCCACGGCGCCCAGCATGATCAGCGCGACGGCCAGCATGCGACGGACCCAGTACTGGCTGTTGCCCCCGGCCAGCCGGGAATCGGAGGCGAGGCCCGTGATGGTGGACGTGACCACCACCGTGGTGATCTCGGCGACCTTCAGGCGCTTGGCCGTGGCGGCCTGGACACCCATGGCGGCGGCGAGGGCCGACGTCGTAATGCTGCCCAGGACCCGGTCGCCCTGGACGTCGAATACCAGGGTAAAGACGGCGAGGACGGTAATGAAGCCGGCCACCACTACGAGCGAGACGGACGTACGGCGGGACCAGCCCTCCGGGCCCCCGCGCAGCATGCGCCCGGCCAGGGCGGCCCCGAGCATAAAGAACACCAGCGCCAGGGCCGGGCGCAGGATGGGCAGGTCCGCGCCCCCGGCGAAGGCCATGCCCAGCAGCACCACGTTGCCGGTCATGTTGCCGGTGAAGACCCGGTCCAGCCCCAGGTAGCCGACGGCGTCCACCACCCCGGTGGAGAACGTCAGGGCCAGCATCAGCCACAGGTGCACGCGTTCGGTGGGCACGTCGTTCAGGCGCTTCACTGGCGGGCTGTCTCCTTAGGCAGGGACCGGCACATAGACAGAACCGGGGGCTGAAACTCCGATTGTATTCAAAAGCCGGCGGTGCAAGGATGCCACTACCCATCCCCGGCTGAAAGTGACATCCGTGAGCTATACGGCGCCTGCATCCTTTACCACCCGCCCAACGCTGCAGGGCCGTTTTGGCATGAGCGCCTCCACGCACTGGCTGGCCACCGGTTCGGCGCAGGCCGTCCTGGAGCGCGGCGGCAACGCCTTTGACGCCGCGGTGGCGGCGGGGTTTGTGCTGCATGTTGTGGAGCCCCACCTCAATGGCCCCGGCGGTGACCTGACCGGTATTTTCGCGACTGCCGGGAATCCGGGCGAGCCGGTGGTGCTGATGGGGCAGGGGCCGGCCCCTGCGGCAGCCACCAGGGAGCACTACCTTGCCGAAGGCCTGGACCTGGTCCCGGGGGCAGGCGGGCTGGCCGCTCCGGTTCCGGCCGCCGTCGACGCCTGGCTGCTGCTGCTGCGTGACCACGGCACCTGGGAGCTGGCCGACGTCCTGGCATTCGCGGTGGATTACGCCCGCAACGGGCATCCCGTCCTGGGCCGGGTTGGGGCCACCATTGAGGCGGTGGCGGAGCTGTTCACCGACCATTGGCCTACCTCCGCCGCACAGTGGATGCCGGAAGGCCGGCCACCCCGGGAGGGGGAAACCATCCGCAACGAAACCTACGCAGCGGTGCTGGACCGGCTCGTGGCGGCCGGGTCCGGTAACGCCACCCGTGCGGGCAGGATTGACGCTGCCCGGAGGGAATGGCGCGAAGGCTTCGTGGCCCGCGCCGCCGCGGACTTCCTCTCAACACCGCACCGGCATTCCTCCGGAACCGACCACGCCGCGGTCATTACACCCGGGGACTTCGCCGCGTTCAGCGCCGGCTACGAACCTGCCGTCACCTTCGAATTCCGCGGCTGCACCATCGCCAAGACCGGCGCCTGGGGCCAGGGCCCGGCATTGCTGCAAACCCTGGCCATCCTGGCCGGCTTTGAGGATGAACGGCTGGACCCCTCAACCGAGCTGGGCGCCCACACCATCTTGGAAGCGCAGAAGCTGGCCATTGCGGACCGGGAAGCGTACTACGGGGATGCAGACGTTCCTTTGGATTTCCTCCTAAGCGAGGACTACGCAGCCGCGCGCCGGACCCTGATCACTGACACGGCTTCCGGCGAGTTCCGGCCGGGCACGGTGCCCGGGCACAGCCCCTTCGTCCCCCCGCTGCGTACTGAGTACCGTCCGCCGGCCGACGGCGGCCGGGAGTTCGCCGGCGTCGGCGAACCAACGGTGGCGCCCACCGGCGAGACGCGCGGGGATACCTGCCACATCGACGTCGCCGACCAGTGGGGGAACATGGTGTCCGTGACCCCGTCCGGCGGCTGGCTGCAGTCCTCACCCACCATCCCGGAGCTGGGGTTCTGCCTGGGCTCGCGGCTGCAGATGACGTGGCTGGAAGAAGGGGCGCCGTCCACCCTGACACCGGGCAAACGGCCGCGCACCACCCTGACCCCTACCCTGGTGCTGCGGGACGGGCAGCCGGTGGCCGCCCTGGGATCCCCGGGCGGGGACCAGCAGGACCAGTGGCAGCTGCTGTACCTGCTGCGGACCATAGTGGGCGGTTACACGCCGCAGCAGGCCATTGACGCACCGGCCCTGCACACCACGTCCATTCCCGGTTCGTTCTGGCCGAGGACCTGGACTCCCGGCGGAGCGGTGGTGGAGGACCGCCTGGGCGAGGACGTCATTGCCGGGCTCGAAGCCCGCGGCCATGTGGTCACCCGGGCGGGGGACTGGGCGCTGGGACGGCTGTCCGCGGTGACCCGCGCCCCCGGAACCGGCCTGCTGCAGGCTGCGGCCAATCCGCGCGGAATGCAGGGATATGCAGCCGGGCGCTGACCTTGCCGTGCACGCCGTTCCGTTCGGCGGTGCGCCCGCCTAATGTGGGGGCATTCCTTCCTATTGTGAGCGAGGCGTGAGAATGGCAAACATCACCACCCGACCCGTCACAAAACTCGGCATTGTGGGTGCCGGAAGCGTGGGCACCTCCCTGGCCTACGCGGCGATCATCCGGGACACCGCTCGGGAGATCGCCATTTATGACATTGACGCAGCCAAGGCCGAAGCCGAAGCCCTGGACCTCGCCCACGGTACGCAGTTCACGGGAGCCAGTACCGTCACCGGCGGCGGCAACATCGAGGCCCTGGCCGGTGCCGACGTCATCGTTATTACTGCCGGAGCACGCCAGCAACCGGGCCAGAGCAGGCTGGACCTGGCCGGCACCAACGTCCGGATCCTGGAGAAACTGATCCCGCAGCTGATGGCCCAGGCCCCGGACGCCGTCTACATCCAGGTGACCAACCCGGCCGACGTGCTGGCCGTCGCAGCACAGAAGATCGGCGGGCTGCCGCGCAACCGGATCTTCTCTTCCGGCACCGTGCTGGACACCTCGCGGCTGCGCCTGCTGCTGGCACGTGAGGCGCACGTGCTGATGACCAGCGTGCACGCCACCATCATCGGCGAGCACGGCGACTCGGAATTCCCGGTCTGGTCCAACGCGACCATCGGCCCGGTCCCCATCCGGGAATGGAAAGTCAGCGGACGGCAGGTCTTCACGGAGGAATTCCTGGCAGCCGCGACCAACGAGGTCGTCAACGCCGCCTACAAAGTGATCGAGGGCAAGGGCGCCACCAACTACGCCATCGGCCTGGCCGGCGTGCGGATTGTGGAAGCTGTGCTGAACGCCGAGAACGCCGTGCTGCCGGTGGCGGCCATGCTGGACGGGGAGTACGGAATTAGCGGCGTAGCGCTGTCCCTGCCGTCCGTCGTGGGCCACAACGGCGTTTACAAAATGCTGGAAATGCCGCTTGACGGAGCCGAAACCAAGAAACTGATGGACTCGGCAGAAACCCTGCGCAACACGCTGGCCTCGCTGGGCATCTAGCCCTCCCGCCTGGATGCCCCGCTTTGCGGCGGGGTCCGGGACGGCACCGTAGCCGGAGGAAACCATGACAGCAGACGGTCGCCTCATCGACGCCGAAGGGCTGCGGAAGTCCTTCGGCAGGTTCCCGGCGCTGCGGGGAGTGGACCTGCAGGTCCGGCAGGGCGAGGTCCACGGGTTCCTCGGGCCCAACGGGTCGGGCAAGTCAACCACCATCCGCGTGCTCCTGGGCCTGCTCAAGGCCGACGCCGGCACGGTCCGGCTGCTGGGTGGCAACCCGTGGACGGACGTAGTCCCGCTGCACCGGCGGCTGGCCTATGTTCCGGGAGACGTGTCCCTCTGGCCGGGAATGAGCGGCGGCGAAGCAATTGACCTGCTGGGTTCCCTGCGGGGCGGACTGGACCCGCGGCGGCGGGCGGAACTGCTGGAGCGGTTCGAACTGGACTCGGCCAAACGCGGGCGCCAGTACTCCAAGGGCAACCGGCAGAAGGTGGCGCTGGTGGCCGCACTGGCCGCCGACGTCGAGCTGCTGATCCTGGACGAGCCCACCAGCGGCCTGGACCCGCTGATGGAAAACGTGTTTCAGAATGAGATCGTCAAGGCGAGACAGCGCGGAACCACGGTGCTGCTCAGCAGCCATGTGCTGGCCGAGGTGGAAAACCTCGCAGACAGGCTCAGCATCATCCGCGAAGGCGCCATAGTGCGCGCGGGCACCCTGCCGGAACTGCGCGGAACGGCGCGGTCCACCGTCCGCGCCACCCTGGAGTACGCCGCCGGAGCAGCCGATGTGCGCGGGCTCCATGACCTGCACCTGGACGGACCGCGACTGACCGCAACCGTCGCCGGCCCGGACCTGGACCAGGCCATGACGGGGCTCGCAAAGCTGGGCATGACCTCCTTGAGTGTTGAACCGCCGTCGTTGGAGACGCTGTTCCTCAGCCTGTACGAGGACGGCAACGAGGCCGCATGAGCAACCGACTCGCGGGCACGCGGGTGCTGCTTCCCGCGCTGGCAAAGTTCGACGGGCGCCGCTTCGTGCCTTGGATCGCCTTGGTCACAGCCCTCTGTGCCTCATCGGTGCTGGCTTACCCCCGGGTGTTTCCCACCCAGCAGGACCGGCTAGGCCTGGCTGCCGCCGTCGGATCAAACCCGGCGCTGAGCATTATCTTCGGCAGGCCTGGTGATCTCCTGACCGCGGACGGCTTCACCGCGTGGCGCAGCCTGGCCTTGGGCGGTTTCATGGCCGCCCTCGCAGCTGTCTTCACCGTCACCCGGGCAACCCGCGGCCAGGAGGATTCCGGACAAGCGGAACTTCTCGCTTCCGGGGTGATGGGCCGCGGGACCAGGTTGGTGTCCGCCGTCCTGCTGGCGCTGGCCGGATCGGTGCTGTTGGGCGGCATCTCGGGCGTGGTCACCGGGCTCTGCGGCGGGTCCTGGGAAGACTCACTCCTGCTGGGTGCCACCTTCACGGCCAGCGGATGGATGTTTGCCGGAGTAGCGGCAGCGGCGGCCCAGTTGGCACCGGATGCCCGGACGGCCAACAGTCTTGCCGTCAGCGTCCTCGGTGTCCTTTTCCTGCTGCGCGGGGTACTTGAGGCACTTGCCGCGCCTGAGTGGACCACGTGGCTCAACCCGATGAGCTGGATCAGCCAGACGGCCCCGGCGGAAGCGGACAACTGGTGGCCGCTGTTGCCTGCCGCCGTGCTGGCGCTGCTGCTGGTTGGCGCAGCCTTTGCCCTTTCAGCCCGCCGGGACTTCGGGCAGGGGGCCCTGGCTCCCCGGCCCGGACCGGTGGACGGGGGGCTGCGGGGACCCTGGTCGCTGGCCCTGCGGCTTAACCGTGCTGCTGCTTTCACCTGGGTCATCGCGTTCCTGGTCCTCGGTGTGGTTTTCGGATACCTGTCCACGTCCGTCGAGGACCTGCTCGGCACGAACCAGGGAGCGCAGCAGCTCCTGGCCGGGGGAGCGGCGTCCTCCTCGGAGCTCACCCGGTCCTTCATCAAAACCATCCTGAGCCTGGTGGGGATCATCGCGGCCGTCACCGGCGTCCAACTCATGCTGCGGGTGCGCACGGAAGAACTCGACCGCCGGCTCGAACCGCTGCTGGCCGCGCCTCTGGGCAGGGGCACGTACTACGCGTCCAACGCGGTTCCAGCCCTGCTCCTGCCCGCGCTGCTGACACTGGTCTCAGGCACAGTCATCGCCGCGATCGCTGCTGCCTTAGGCACCGGCGTCAGTTTCGGCTCCAGCTTCCTGCAGGCGCTGCTGACCATTCCTGCCGTGTGGACCGCCGCCGCGGTGGGCGTGGCCGTTGTGGGAGTGCGTCCCCGATTCAGCATCGCAGCCTGGGTTGGCGTGCTGCTCTCTTTTGCCCTCACCCTGCTGGGTCCGACCCTCCGGTTGTCGGACCTGGTCCTGGGGCTCAGCCCGTTCTGGCATGTTCCCACTGTGACCTCCGGCGTTCCGGACCTGAGCGGACTGCTCTGGGGCTCCGCGGTCACGGTTGTGCTCGTGCTGGCCGGATTCGCGGGGTTCCGACGGCGGGACATCGACGCCTAGGCACCGCGGAGCAGCGGCCTGCAGCCACGGGGACCGACAGGAATCAACTTTGCGCCAGTTCGCGCAGCCGCCGGGCGTTGCGCACGGCGTGCCCCTCGCCGTCGTTGTTGAAGTAGGCATAAACATCCTTGCCCATGGCATCCCATTCCCGGATCCGCTCGGCCCACCACCGCAGGTCTGCCTCGGAGTAGGCACCGGCGTACAGGTGTTCCGGGTCGGGTCCGTGCAGGCGCACGTAAACGAAATCTGCGGTGGCGCGCAGGGTGCAGGGCAGGTGGGCTCCGCTCATCACCGTATAGGCCGCTCCATGCCGCTCGAGTAGCCCGAAGACGTCCTCGGTGTTCCAGCTCTCGTGCCGGAACTCCACCGCCACCCGGATGTCCTGCGGCAGGTGGGCGAGGACGTAGTCCAGCCGCTCGTCGTCGCGCTCCATGTCGGGGGACAGCTGGAACAGCAGCACACCGGCACGGTTCCCCAGCGCCTGGAAGCAGCGGTCAATGCGTCCCAGCCATTCATCCGGATCCCGCAGCTTGCGGGCGTGGGTGAGTCCGCGCGGGGCCTTCACGGAAAAAACGTAGCCCTCCGGCAGCCGGTCCCGGTAGGCAGCGAAGGCTTCTTCGCGCGGCCAGCGGTAGAAGCTGCCGTTCAGTTCCACGGTGTCGAATTCCTCCGCGTACTTTTCCAGCCAGACGCGTGCCGGTACGCCCTTCGGATACAGCACGTTCCGCCAGTGGTTGTAGGCCCAGCCCGAAGTTCCGATATGGATGCTCACATCATCCAACCTAACGGCTGGCTCCGGACCCCGGCGGGATTGTGCCCGCCGGGCCGGGGTTCCACACTGGAGGAAGACCCACTCGCGCCGCTTACCGTCCCCGTGCCGCTAGGAGCGCCCCATGGATGACGAGCTTCCCGACGACGGGGTGGACTTCCTGCACATGGTGCGGGATCTGCCTTCCGCCCCCGCTGCCATCTACTCAGCCTGGCTGGACCTTTCCCGGATTACGTCCTGGTGGGGAGCCGAGGGTTTTGTGGTTCCACCGAACCGTATCTCGGCCCAGCAGCGGGTGGGCGGCGATTACCAGGCCTGCATGGTCAATGCCATCACCGGGGACGAGCTCTGGTGGAGCGGCCAGTACCGGATCCTGGATCCGCCGCACAGTTTGGAGGTCACCCAGCAGTGGCGGCAGCCGGACGGGGTGCCGGCCGGTCCCCTGCGGGTGATCAATGTTCAGCTGCAACCCCTGGCAGCAGGTGAGGACCATGCGCTTACCCGCATGACGTTCCGCGAAGGTCCCTTCGAGCCAGGCTCGGAATTGGTAGGACACGAGAGCGCATGGAGTGAAGCCTTCCACCGGCTGGCCGGTTACCTGGCCCGGCAACAGGAACCAGCGGAATAGGCATCAGCCGGTGGTGGCAGCACGGACAGCCTCCACGGCGCTCGCTGTCATCTCATCGGCCAGCGAGAGTACGTCGAACATGCCGGTCCGTTGTTCATCCCGGCTCCAGGCATGGACCTGGGTTCCGGTGCCGTCCGGTCCGGGAACGGCGAACACCAGAACAACTGGCCGGAACTTCAGGTGCACGACGGCGTCCTGATGCCGCCATGCATGCCCGGTGGCCGGGCGGTACGCACGGCCCAGTTCCACCAGCACGCTCTCACCTATCCGGGAAGCCGTAGCGCCGGGGGAGGGGAAGGCCCGGACCACGGCGTCCAGCACCTGTTCCGGATGTTTGGGCGACGGCCAGCTTTCCTCCTGCCCGTAGCGTTCCCGGGCGAGGGCAAGCATATGCTGTTGCGGCAGAGCCAGCGGCCGGCGCAGCCGATTGGCGAGCACTACGGTCGCGAAGGTCCACGCGCCCCACCAGATCACGGACTGCAGCACCCTGACCGGATGCCATGGGTCATCTTCCGGAAGAAGGCCGAGCAGCAGCCAGGTGGCCGCCGCACCGAGAAAGCCGAGGGCCTTCCGCCTGAACGGTGTGAAGAACAACACCAGGCGGGACAGCAACGGCAGGTCCCGCACCGGTTTGGCCGGCCCGGCAGGGGACAGGGGGTGCTTCTGAGACTGGGACATGGCGGGAGTGTGCCACGGTTCACGGCGGCGGAGAACCGTGGTCCGTCCCGGATGAAATAAGCCGGAGGCCCGCGCGGTTGCATCTACCGTGCCCGGACAAACAGCCGGACACGCACGCAACTGAAAGGCAAGCCCCCATGACTGTCCCGCTCTCCATTCTCGATCTCGCCATCATCGATGAGGGCGAGAGCGCGCGTGATTCCTTCGCTTCCTCGCTGGCACTGGCCCGGGAAGCGGAAAAGCTGGGTTACACCCGCATCTGGTACGCCGAGCACCACAACATGCCCACTATCGCCTCGTCGGCCACCAGCGTGCTGATCGGCTACATCGCTGCGCACACCGAAAGCATCCGGCTCGGCGCCGGCGGCGTGATGCTGCCCAACCATGCGCCGCTGACCATCGCCGAGCAGTTCGGCACCCTGGAAACCCTGTTCCCGGGCCGCATCGACCTGGGTCTGGGCCGCGCCCCGGGCAGTGACCAGAAGACCATGCGCGCCCTGCGCCGGGACCCCATGTCTTCGGACAGCTTCCCGCAGGACGTCCAGGAACTGCAGGGGTACCTGACCGGCAACACCCTCATCCCGGGCATCCACGCGACGCCGGGCACCGGCACCAACGTGCCGCTGTACATCCTCGGGTCCTCCCTCTTCGGCGCCAAGCTGGCCGCCGCCCTGGGCCTGCCGTACTCCTTCGCCTCGCACTTCGCTCCGCAGGCGCTGCAGGACGCCGTCACCATTTACCGGCGCGACTTCAAGCCCTCGGCCCAGCTGGCCGAGCCGTACGTGATTGCCGGCGTGAACGTGGTGGCCGCGGAAACCAGCGAAGAAGCGCAGCAGATGTTTGCCGATTCCCAGCGCCGCCGGGTAACCCAGCTCTTCGGCCGCGACCGCACCTTCACCGATGAGGAAGCGGACGCCATCCTGCAGTCCCCGGGCGGACAGCAGGTCAAGCAGATGGGCCGTTACTCCGCCGTGGGCAACCCTGAAGAAGTCCGGGACTACCTGGACTGGTTCACCGGGCACGCCCAGGCAGATGAGCTGATCGTCGCCACGCAGACCGCCACCCTGGAAAGCCGTCTGCGGTCCTTCCAGCTGTTGGCCGAAGCCGCAGCACTGCCCGTTAGCGCGTAGGCAGCGTAAGAAAGGCGGGCAGGTTCTTCCTGCCCGCCTTTCGCATGCCCGGCTGTTCGCATCCCCGTGCCCGGCTCGGCCGGGCGGGAGGCGGGCCCCGCTGTGCTAGAGATGTGGGATGAGCTCTAACTCCCACACCGCACCTGCCGCCATCCACTGCTCCGTTCCCATGCGATGGGGAGATATGGATGCCTACGGCCACATCAACAACGTGCAAATAGTGCGCATGCTCGAAGAGGCGCGTGTCCACGCTTTCGGTCCTCCCGGCGGCACAGGCGGGCCGGGCAACGCACCGGCCGTGCCGCTGTTCACGGATGTCCCGGCCGGCACGCAGTCGCTGGTGGTTGAACACCGCATCCGGTACGTAGCCGAGCTGACCTACCGGAACATCCCGGCCGACGTCGACGTCTGGATCAGCGCGCTCAAGGGCGCGAGCATCACTCTGGGCTACGTGATCTCCGATCCGGTGACGTCAAAGCCCTGTGTGCGGGCAGAGACAACACTGGCGTTTGTCGACGGTGCCACCGGCGCCCTGCAGCGGCTGACGCCTGCTCAGCGCGAGCTGGCTGCCGCGCATATGGGGGAACCGGTCTTTCCCTGACCGGCGGGTAGTCACGGAGCGCCTCGCCAATAGGGGGCCCCGGCGGCGTAAGGGCAGGTGCCGCCTTATATGCGGCACCGCCGCGGCGCTAGCATCTCAGGAACCGCTGCGGATACCGCGAATAAGGAGATGCGCCGTGTGGCATAGCCTCGGCATTACCCCCGTAGAAGCGCTTTGGGTTGTTCTGGGGGCCGTAGGTATCTACGCGGCCTTCTACCTTATGGTCCGGGCCTTCGGCCTGCGTGCGCTGGCAACCTGGTCAACGCTGGACAAGGCCGTGGTGATCGCCCTCGGCTCGTTGCTTGGCCGTGTGGTCCTGGGGTACACCACCACCCTTGCGGCCGGCGTTGTTGGCCTGGCCACCCTGTTCGCCATGCTGCGGCTGGAACGTTGGGTGCGGGAAAAGGACAGCGGGTTCCTGTCCAGCAACCCGATCCTGCTGATGGCCGGCAGCGAAGTGCTCCAGGACGGGCTGAAGAAAGCCCGCGTCGTGGAGGACGAGCTGTACTTCAAACTGCGGGCCGCGGGCGTTCGGAACTTCAACGAAGTGGCCGTCGCCATCTTGGAAACCACGGGCGACATCACCGTGCTTAGGCGGGGCCAGCGTATCGATCCTCTGCTGCTGCGGAGGGTGCCGAACCGTCACTTGATACCCGCGGACCTGATGCTGCCGGGCCAGTGATCAGGGCCCGGTTTGGACTTATCCCAAAGGTCGTGTAGGCTGAAACGCAGTTGTTGTGTTGCGCATTTTGTATTTCAAGCGGCGAAACCAAACGGTCTAGCTGCTTTTCTGTAAAAGCGGTAAAGGAACACCGCGACTGAAACCTCCCGAAAGTCGGGATGCGTTTCAATGCAGAAGGAATATTAAAATGGCTACAGGTACCGTGAAATGGTTCAACTCCGAAAAGGGCTTCGGCTTCATTGAGCCCGACGACGGCAGCGCCGACGTCTTCGCTCACTACTCCGCTATCAACTCCAACGGCTACAAGTCGCTGGACGAGAACCAGAAGGTTAGCTTCGACACCGAGCAGGGCCCCAAGGGCCCGCAGGCCTCGAACATCCAGGCCCTCTAATTTCTTAGAGACTTTGTAACGGCTTCACTGCCGTAACAGCCTAAAGCAGGACGGGTTCGCCCGTCCTGCTTTTGCGTTAACTACGGTCCCGCAGTGCGGGGCGACGCCGCGCTGACTGGTGCTGCAGTGCTACGGGCGGGCTGTCCGCGACTGGGGTGTGCCGCCATCGGGCTGCCGGCGGGAGCGGTGCACCGGAACCGCGGACCCTTTCCCCGGTGCCCGACGGCGGCACCCTGGTTCCCGTGGGCCGCAGCGGGATTGTGCAGACGGTGGAGTGGAAACCGCTGATGGCCGCCCTCGGTGTCCACGCGCCGTCACCGGCCAGGACACCCACCTTTCCCGAGCCCGGAGGTTCTGCTGCCGGGTTGGGTTTTTCCTGACGGTTTTGGTTTCTGCTGCCGGTTTAAACGGGCAGCAGAACTTCAAAGGGTCAGCAGATTTACTAACCGGGCGATATTCCAGGCCGGGACTCCGCCCGGGTTCGTTGCCGTCGTCCCGGACACCGGAACCGCGCCCCTTCCCCCGGAGACCGGTACGACTCAGTCCCGGATCCGCACGGCAGCCTCGCGCAGGTACTGCTCCACCCGCGTGTACGCGTCCTGGGTCAGCGCCTTCCACAGGTTCATGCTCAGCACTGGGTCCTTCGCGGCCAGTTCTTCAATGGCCTCGGCAGTCAGCACCTTCAGTTTCAGTGGCCCCGCAGCTTTGACCGTAGTTTCCTGCCGCTTGTCCTCACCCATCGCCATTTCGCCGAAGGTCATTCCGGGGCCCAGCGTTGCCAGCTTCACGCGGCTGCCGTCGGGGCCGGGCATGGACGTGGTGATGTGCCCGGAGACAATGAAGAACACTCCGCCAAAACGCTGGCCTACCCGCCGGACCACGTCGCCGTCGTCGAACTCGCGGTCCTCCATCATGTCCTGCAGCATCCGGGCGTCATTCTCGTCCAAGGGGCTGAGCGCGGGGGAGTCCGCCGGTTCTATGCTGTCCGGCAGCACCAGTTCGGTGCCGTAACCTTCCAGCAGTTTGTTCTCACTCCATTCAATGGCGGCCGAGCGGGTGGTGAAGGAAGCTGTTTCCCGGCCCAGCTCCTCGAGCGCAGCGGTTACCGAGCCTTCGATGTCCACCAGGGCCAGTTCGCGTCCGTCCCGGCGCAGCATGTCTTCGGCCTCGGCAATCAGCCGGATGGCGACGTCGGACACCTCGTCTACGCTGCGCAGATCGGCGACCACCAGCTCGACGTCGTCGTTCAGTTCGCTCAGTGCCCGCACCATGGACTCGGCACCGGCAAAGAGCAGGTCCCCGTTGAGTTCAATCACCTGCACGCGGTGGCCGTGTCCGGCCAGGATCTCCGCGGCCTCGTCCGTGCGGCGGATGCCGGAGGGGGTGGCCGTGATGTCATACACAGCGCGGATGGCCGAACGGCCGGTGCGTGCAGCACGGACAAAGTGCAGGCCCAGGTCATGGGACAGCCGCTGGCTGACAGCCACGCCGCGGACGCTGTTGCCGTGGGCGTCCAGGGGCGGGGAGTAGACGGCCAGGCCCACCTGCCCCGGCAGGACCGCCAGGATGCCGCCGGCCACGCCGGACTTGGCCGGCATCCCCACGCTGCTGATCCAGGAGCCGGCGTCGTCGTACATGCCGCACGTGGTCATCACCGACAGGACGCGTTCCACCGAGACGAGGTCCAGGACCTCTTCCCCGGAGAGCGGGTGCCGGCCGCTGTTGGCCAGGGTGGCAGCCATCAGGGCCAGATCGCGGGCGTTCACCATGACCGAGCACTGACGGAAGTAGTCCTTGATGATCGGTGCCGGGTCGGATTCGATGATGCCGAAGGAGCGCAGCAGGTAGCCCAGGGCGGTGTTGCGGTGACCGGTGCGCAGTTCGGACGTGTAGATGCGCTGGCTTACGGACAGCTCCCGGCCGGCGAAGGCGGAGTATGTGTCCAGGATCCGCTTGAAGCGGGTCCGGCCGCCGGAGCCTTTCACCAGCGAAGTGGCGGTGAGGGCGCCGGCATTGATCATGGCGTTGGCCGGCCTGCCGGTTCCTTCTGCCAGGGAAATTTCGTTGAATGAATCCCCGGAGGGTTCCACGTCCACTTTCTCGTCCACGGCGTCCATGCCCAGGTCCGAAAGGGCCAGACCGTAGGTGAAGGGCTTGGAAATGGACTGGATGCTGAATTCCTCGCGGGTGTCACCCACTTCGTAGACATAGCCGTCCGCGGTGGCCAGGGCAATCCCGAAGCTGTTCGGGTTCACCTTGGCCATGGCGGGTATGCCGCTGTACGGGGCGCCGTCCTTCAGCCCGGCCAGTTCAGCGTGGATCCTGCGGAGGTAGTGCTCAATGGGGGAGTCCATACTTCCACCCTAGGGGCTTCCGGAGGGGTGACTCGGCAGGGGCACCGTTGTATACTTTTACCAGTTGCGGTGTTGCGCAATATGTAAGTTCAAGCGGCGAAACCCAGATCCAGGGCCAGCCGCTTTTTCTGTAATTTGCCACCACGGACACCGCAGCATGAAACTCCCCGACGGTCGGGGCTGGTTTCGTTTAGAAGGATGATTAAAAATGGCAACAGGTACCGTGAAATGGTTCAACGCTGAAAAGGGCTTTGGCTTCATCGAACCCGATGATGGCAGCGCCGATGTTTTCGCCCACTACTCCGCTATTAACGCCAGTGGCTACCGGTCTCTCGAAGAGAACCAGAAGGTTAGCTTCGACACCGAGCAGGGCCCCAAGGGTCCGCAGGCCGTCAACATCCAGCCTGTCTAACTAGACTTACGGGTCCGTTTCACGGGCCGGCGTGAATCGAAAGCAGGGCGGGAGAAATCCCGCCCTGCTTTTTACGTTCCTGCACGGTTAAGGGTGCGGATTTTCCTCAGTACTTATCCATCCCGGTCCGGTCAGCCGCACCGGGACCAGCAGTTCCAGCGAGAGCAATCTCACTCCGTGGGCTGGGCGCCCGGGCCGGAATCGGGGACCATGGCTACGCCGAACGGTGCAGGGCACTTTCGAGCAGCTCCAAGTCAATCCGGGCGTGTTCGCGTCCGAGCCGCTCGGCATCGGAGGAGCGCTGATCCGTAATCGCGGACACGAGGAGCTCGTGGTCGCGGAGCGCCCGTTCTTCCATGTGCCGCATGCCCGCAGCATCCCCCCACACGTGGGACGGAGCAGCGATGCTGACGCGTGCCTCCACCTCCTGGAGCACGGACTGCAGGGTGGCATTGTGGGCTGCGGCACTGACCGCCAGATGCAGCAGCCCGTCCGCCCGCTGGGACTCCAGGCCCGAGGCAGCTGCACGGAACGCGTTCAGGCTCTCGTTCAGCACAGCGATATCCTCAGCCGTCCGGTTTTCCGCTGCTGCCCGGCAGATGGTTCCCTGCAGCAGGGACACCGCTTCGCAGGTATCCCGCAGTGCTTCCCACCGGCCGGAAAGGATCCGGCGGACGGCCGGGTCGGAGGAAGCATCCGGGCCTTCGTCCCGGACAAAGGATCCGCCGTTCCGGCCGCGCTGGGTCCGCAGCAGCCCCTGCTCCACAAGCCGGGCGATGGCCGCGCGCACCGTCATCCGGCCAACCTGCAGCGAGGACGCCAGTTCCCGTTCAGCCGGCAGCTTGGAACCGGGAAGGTACTCGCCGATGGCGATGGCGGTGATCAGGCGGTCCACTATTTCGTCCACCCGGGACGAGCTTTCAAGCGGCGTGTCCAGACCGCTGACGGTACCGGTCATTGCAGTCCTCCTGGTAAGCCGCTACAGCCTTCGGACGAAGCGGCGTCGGCGCGTAACAAACATCCTAATGGGCTGATTGGTCTTGTCTCGATACCTTTCCTCGGCAATGATGATTTTCGCCGGACCCGACCGCCGCTATTTCCGTCGGGCTCCCCGCCGGCCCCCACCGAGTCCGAAAGTCCGATGCAATGAACCGTTCTGCACCCTCTCCGGAGCGCGATGCCCAGCAGGAGCTAGAGTCCCTGGGTTACAAGCAGGAGCTCCGCCGTTCCATTTCCACGGCCGACCTTCTCATTTACGGCCTGATTTTTATGCTCCCCATCGCGCCGTGGGCCATTTTCGGCACGGTCTACAATGCGTCCGGCGGCATGGTCCCGCTCGTTTACCTCATCGGACTCATTGCGATGATCTTCACGGCACTGGCCTACGCGCAGATGGCGAAGTCGATCCCGCTGGCCGGCTCGGTCTTCTCCTACGTGGGCCGCGGAATCCACCCCACCGCCGGGTTCTTCGCGGGGTGGGCCATCCTGCTTGATTACCTGCTGGTACCCACTCTGCTCTACGTTTTTGCGGCCGAATCAATGGTCGGCATCTTCCCGGACACCCCCCGCTGGATCTGGGCAGTGGTGTTCGTCCTCATCAATACCGCCATCAATCTTGCCGGTGTCAGCTCGATCAAGCTGATGAACCGGGTCTTCCTGGCTGTTGAACTCCTGTTCATCGTCATTTTCGTGGTCATTGCGGTCACGGCACTGAACGGCGGAACGGTCCCCGGAGCGGAACTCACGTGGGCCCCGATGTGGAATCCGGAAACTGTGTCGGGCCCGCTGATTGCCTCAGCCCTGTCGATTGCCGTGCTCAGTTTCCTCGGGTTTGACGGCATCTCCACCATGGCGGAAGAGTCCACCGGCAGCCGCAACAGCGCGGGCAAGGCCATGATCGCGGCGCTGATCATCGTGGCGTCCTGCTTCATCCTGCAGACCTGGCTGGCCAGCGCACTGGCCGGCGGCCGGGAGACCTTCGGGGATGACGAAGCCGGAAACGCCTTCTTCACCATTGTCGAGGCCGCCGCAAACAGCGGATGGGCTACCGCCTTCCTCGCCGTCAACGTGGTGGGGGTGGGCATCGCTAACGCCATGGCTGCCCAGGCAGCCACTTCCCGGCTCCTCTACTCGATGAGCCGCGACCGTCAGCTGCCGGCCATGTTGAGCCGCATTAACTCGCGGCAGGTGCCGCAGAACGCCATCCTGCTCGTCTCGGGTATCTCAGCAGTCCTGGTCCTGTTCTTCGTAGGCCAGATCGACCTGATTTCTTCGCTGGTGAACTTCGGGGCATTGTTCGGCTTTATGCTCCTGCATCTGGCGGTGATCGTGTTTTACCTCATCCGGAAGAAGTCCCGTAACTTCCTGCTGCACCTGGCCGTACCCGTGGTTGGTTTCCTCATCATCGGCTACGTATTGGTCAACGCGAACATCGAAGCCAAGGTCGGCGGGCTTGTGTGGCTCCTCATCGGCGCCGGCGTGTTCCTCTATTACCGCGCCACGGGCCGGAAAACCGAAATTTCCAGCGACGACGACTCCGTACCCGCGGCAACCGCTCCGGGCACGGGAAAGGCATAAACCCATGGACCACTTTCTGGATAAGACACACGGCCGGTTCGGGTTTTCCGCCTCCGGCAGCCCGGCGCTGAAAATCACTCCGGGCACCGGCGAGACTATCGGATTCGAGACCAGCGACGAGGTGTATGCCCAGCTCCATGAATTCCATGACATGGAGAAACTGACGGTGGGGATCAACCCCGTCACCGGGCCCGTCTATGTGGAGGGCGCCCGGCCCGGCGATGCCCTGGCCGTCACCATCCACGACATCCGCTTGAAGGACCGCGGCTGGTCGGTCAGCCTGCCGGGCTCAGGAGCCCTGCAGTACGTGATGGGCGAGGAGATGTTCACCCGGCGTGTCCCGATCGATGACGACGGGGTGCACGTCACGGACCGGCACACCTTCGAGCCGCTGCCCATGATCGGCTGCATTGGCACGGCACCGGCGGAGGGCAGCAATTCCACCATCATGCCCTCCACCCCGCAGGGCGGAAACATGGATTTGGTGCAGTGCCGGCCGGGGTCGACGGTCTACCTCCCCGTGATGGTGGAGGGTGCCTACCTGTCCATCGGTGATATCCACGCCATCATGGCCGAAGGGGAGTCCTCCTTCGTGGCGATTGAGGCGGAAGGTATCGCCGTCGTGAGTGTGGACGTGGTCCGGGACCTGAACCTGCGTGCTCCCCGGGTGGAGACCGCCGATGAATGGATCTTCGTGGGACTCGGCGATCCGGTGCAGGAGAGCATTAGGCGCGGCTATGAGGATATGTTCCACTTCCTGGTCTCTGACCACGGATGGGACCGCGGCGATGCGTATGCCGTCATGAGCGCCGTGGGCCATTCCCAGCTGGGCGGCCCCACCGGTTCCGCTGAACCGGATCCGCTGCACCCCTTCTCCGCGGTCGGTGCTGTCACCATCCACCGCCTCCCGAAGTCCGTCCTGGCCGGTCCCGCCGCCGGGACGACCTGATCGGGACTCCGCTGGCCCGCCGCCGCTTCATTGGTGGCGGGCCAGTTTAGCGCAGCAACCGGGGTTGCACGAGGGGTAAAACTGAGTAGAAAAAAAGTCGCTACGGGCCATCTACGCCGTGAATCTGCTCCGCTACGCTATATGGAGGGCGAGAGAAGGTTGCAGCATGGAAACCAATGCAACGGGTGGCCTGGGCAGGCTCATTGCAGGCAGATACCGACTCATCGAACCTATCGGCCACGGCGGCATGGCCACCGTCTACCGGGGCCTGGACGAAGCGCTCGGCCGCGACATTGCGGTGAAGCTCTTCCGGGCCAGCGCCGTCGCTGCAGATGACGTCGGCCGCCAGGACAATGAGATGCGGCTGCTCGCCTCCTTATCCCACCCGGGGCTTGTGACCCTGTTCGACGCCGGTAAGGACGACGCCGGGCGTGATGACGGTGAAGCCGGCGAGCCGCGCACTTATCTGGTGATGGAACTGGTGGAGGGTTCGGACCTGCGCAAGCGGTTGCGGGAAACCGATATCCGCCACCAAGACGTCGGCTACATCGGCGCCGAACTTGCCGGTGCGCTGGCCTACATCCACAGCCGGGGCGTGGTGCACCGCGACGTCAAACCGGCTAACGTCCTGCTTCCGCCGGCCATCCCCGGGACCGCGCTACGGGCTAAGCTAACCGATTTCGGTATTGCCCGGATTATCGACGGCGCCCGCATCACCGCGGCCGGGGCCACCCTGGGAACTGCGAACTACCTGAGCCCGGAACAGGCATCCGGCGTAGCGGCCGAGGCTCCCAGCGATATTTACTCGCTGGGCCTGGTCCTGCTGGAATGCGTCACCGGCCGGGTGGAATTCAGCGGCAGCGCCATTGAATCCGCCGTCGCCCGCCTGAGCCGGGACCCGGAGGTTCCCGCGTCCCTGGACAGTCACTGGCGGGGACTGCTGGCTGCCATGACCACCCGGGACCCGGACCTGCGGCCAACGGCGGCGGAAGTCTCCGCGGCACTGCTGGATCACCGCTGGGCGGAAGGGGCGGCGCGGACGCAGTCCGAGCGCTCCGGCCCGTCGCCCATTTCCGAAGAACTCTGGAACGGTCCCGCTACCGTCGAGGCCCGCACATTCCCACCCGGGCGCAGCGCCGAGGCCCTGCCGGCATCCGGCGGTCCAGTGTCCGGTCCCGGTCCCGTGCCCGTGCCCGGTCCCGCCCCCGCAGCCCGGCAGCGATCGAGTCCGGCATCGGAGCCCGTATCGTCCGACCCGGTACCGGCCTTGGACCAGGCTCCGGGCTCCGATCGGGTACCGGCAGCCGCCGCGGGGGAACAGCACCCCTCCGCGCCGCTGCCTGTGACCTCTCCGCCCGCCGTGCCGCCAACTGTCGGTATCCCAGCTGCCCCCGCAGTGTCCGCGGTTCGGATGCCGCAGGTACAGGTGATGGCGGACCAACGGCCGTCAGCCGCAGCCCGGGCACTGCTTGCCGTTGTCGTGATGGCGGTCTTGACCGCAGCGGTGGTCCTGATGCTCGGGCGCGTGGGTGCCCTGCCGGACGGCGGAACCATTCCCGGTGAGATCGGCCAGAACCTGCAGCGGCTGCAGGACGCCTTCGGCCGCTAGGGCGCAGTCGCCGGGCGCCCGCAGCGCCCGTCCGCCGGCGTATCCCCGCCGTCCGCGCCGTCGTATCCCCGCCGTCGTATCCCCGCCGTCCGCGCGATACTGGAGGGGTGAGTATCCATACACCCGTCACCGCCGAATCCCGCTGCCCCTGCTTGAGCGGCGAAACCTATGGAAATTGCTGCGGCCGCTTCCACTCCGGCTCCGCAACCGCCCCCACCGCCGAAGCCCTGATGCGTTCGCGCTACAGTGCCTTCGCCGTCGGCAACGTGCCCTACCTGCTGGCGACCTGGCACCCGGACCACCGTCCGGCCCATCTGGAACTGGACCCGGAGCTGGAATGGCGGCGCCTGGACATCCTTGCGGTTTCCGGCGGCGGGCCCCTGGACTCCGAGGGCACCGTGGAGTTTGCGGCGCACTACCGGCAGGCCGGAGAACGCGGCACGCAGCAGGAGCTCAGCCGCTTTGTCCGCGAGGGCGGGCAATGGCTGTATGTTGACGGCGTATAGCTCCCCGCTTCTTCCACCCCCGCCCACGCAGGACCTACGCTGGAAGACATCCGACGGCGGTCTGCCGCACGGCAGGCACGCTCCGGGAAGCTCCCGAAGTGCAGGCGCATTCCAGGCACTGCACAGGGTCGGATGAGCGGCAGGCGAGGACATTATGAAAGCACTCGTTTACGAAGGCCCCGGACAGAAGTCCTGGAAGGACGTTCCCGATCCGCAGATCCAGGAGACGCGGGACGCAATCGTCAAGATTGATGCCACCACCATCTGCGGCACCGACCTGCACATCCTCAAGGGCGATGTACCGGCCGTGACGCCCGGCCGGATCCTGGGCCATGAAGGGGTGGGAACGGTTACTGAAATTGGCAGCGGCGTCACCAACTTCAAGGTGGGGGACAAAGTCATCCTCTCCTGCGTGTCCGCTGACGGTTCCTGTTCCTTCTGCCGCGACGGCCTGTATTCGCACTGCCTGGGCGAGGAAGGCTCCGTCGGGATCGGTTGGATCTTTGGTCACCTAATCGACGGCACCCAGGCCGAATACGTGCGGGCCCCGTATGCGGACACCTCGCTCTACCACCTGCCGGAGAACGTCTCCCAGGAGCATGGGGTGCTGCTCAGCGACATTTTCCCCACCGGCTTCGAAATGGGGGTGCAATACGGGCAGACCAAACCCGGTGATGTGGTGGCTGTGGTGGGGGCCGGGCCGGTGGGCCTGGCGGTCATATCCACTGCCCGGCTCTACGGGGCGGCCAAGGTCATTGCGGTGGACCTGGACGCCAACCGGGTGGAGCAGGCCCGTAAGTTCGGCGCTACGCACGGGGTCAACTCGGGGGACGCGGACTGGCGCGAGCAGGTCATGGCCCAAACGGACGGCTGGGGCGTGGACGTTGCCGTGGAGGCCGTGGGTATCCCCACCACGTTCGAGATGTGCACCAACATTGTCCGGCCCGGCGGGAACGTGGCCAACGTGGGTGTGCACGGGAAACCGGTCAGCCTGGACCTGGAACGGCTGTGGATCGAGAATATCGACATCAGCATGGGCCTGGTGAACACCAACACCTTGCCTATGCTGCTGAAACTGGTGGCCGAGGGGAAACTGCCGGCTGAGGAATTCATCAGCCACCGGTATCCGCTGCACGACATCATGCAGGCGTATGACACCTTCTCCCGGGCTGCGGAGACGGGCGCTCTGAAAGTGATCCTGCAGGCGTAGCCGGGCCTTCCACGGAAGCCAGCGGAAAACGGGCGGGCGGTGGCCGGACAGACTACCGCCCGTCCGCCTTTTTGCGCATTTGTTACGCGGGCAGATAATGGGAACCGCGGCGTGCATCTGCCGCCGCAGTTTCCGCGTAAAAGAGGTTTTCCATGTCCAACGGCACTTCTACCGGCACCATGATTGCCGGACGTCTCAATGTTGAAACGGGCACTTTCGCCATGCAGGAAGTTCCGATCCCGGAGCCCGGCCCCGGTTTTGTCCGCATCAAGGTGGGGGCGGCCGGCGTCTGCCTCTCCGACGTCCACCTGATCCAGGGCCTGCTGCGTCCGCAGTTCCTCAAGGGCAGCGAAGTGACGCTCGGGCATGAGGTGGCCGGCACGGTGGACCTGCCCGGTGCGGGCGTCACGTCCGTGGCGCCTGGTGACCGCGTAGTGGTTCAGGCCGGCTACGAATATAACGGCGTCACGCTCACCATGGGCGTGGATTACGACGGCGGCTGGGCCGAGTACCTGGTTGTTCCCGCCGGCGTGCTGGTTCCGCTGGGCGATGACATCCCCTTCGACCAGGCCTCGATCATTCCCGATGCCGTCTCCACCCCCTGGGGCGCCATTGCCTCCACGGCAGATGTCCGCGCCGGTGAAGCCGTGGGTGTGTGGGGCATCGGCGGGCTCGGCGCCCACGGCGTCCAGTTGCTGCGCCTGGTTGGCGCGGCGCCCATCATTGCCGTTGATCCCCTTCCCGAGGCCCGGGAACGCGCCCTGGAATTCGGTGCGGACATCGCCCTGGACCCCATGGCGGAAGACTTCGCCGAGTCCATGAAGGCCGCCACGGGCGGCAAGGGCCTGGATGTAGCCCTGGACTTCGCCGGCGTGGATGCCGTGCGCGCCCAGGCCATCAACTGCCTGGGCCGGGACGGACGCCTGGTGCTGGTGGGCCTGTCCGGCAAGCCGATGACCATCAATGACAGCACCGGGTTCTCCTATGCCCGCAAGCAGGTCCGCGGCCATTACGGCTCCGAGGCGCACCACGTCCCGCAGCTGGTGTCCCTGGCCCGCCTTGGCCGGCTGGACTTTGCCAAGTCCGTCAGCGGCCGCATTCCGCTGGCCGACGCCGAGAAGGCCGTTCAGGCCCTCGACGCCAAGGAAGGCAACCCGATCCGCCTGGTGCTGATCCCGTAGCCGTTCTTTAAAGAAGGAAGCCTCCCGCCGGTACCGGCGGGAGGCTTCCTTGTTATCCGGGCCGGGCTGGCCGGCAGGGGGTGCCGGGGCGCGTCCGTCTGTGTTAGGGCATATCCGCGTAGCGGACGGCCTCGGCCAGCGCCTTTTCCAAGCCCGGGACGTCCAGCGCCGCAACGTAGGCCGGGGTGTCCCGCTGCCAGCGCCAGCCTTCGGACAGCGGGCCGGCGTTGACGACGTCGAAACCGAACTCGTTGATCAGCGAGGTGACCAGCTTCTTGGACTGGGCGTCGTTGCCGGCAATGGGCAGCGCGCGGCGGTTGGGCGTTCCGGGCAACGTCCCCTGGCTGGTGAGGTGGTCCGCAGTGATGTTGTTGAAGGCCTTGACCACGTGTGAATCGGGCAGGTGGTTCTGCAGCAGCTCACTGGTGGTGGTGGACTCGTTGTCCAGCTCGGCGATGTTCCCGTCCCGCTGCGGGTAGTAGTTCATGGTGTCGATAACCGTCTTGCCGCGCAGCTCCTCCACGGGCACGTCCGGGTAGCTCTTCAGCGGGATGGTGACCACCACAAGTTCGCCCGCGGCAGCGGCTTCGGCCGGCGTGGCCGCGCGGGCATGGTCACCCAGTTCCATAAGGAGCGGTTGCAGCTTTTCGGGGCCGCTCGCGTTGCTCAGGACGACGTCGTAACCCTGCTTGACCGCCAAGCGCGCCAACTGCGAACCGATGTTCCCGCTGCCGATGAAGCCGATGGTCCGAATCCGAGGGGTGCTCTCCAATGTGCTCATGAACACTTCAACGGCCGGATCCGCGAAATATTCCAAGGCAGCGGGGGAGGGCGGCCTGCCCGGGCCGGATCACAGCCGGCGCAGGTACCGTTCCGGGGCGTCCAGGAAACTCTTCCAGCCACTGACCAGGTCCAGGTCCTCCCAGTCCTTCTCCCGGTATCCCCACGGCCCCAGCTCCAGGATCCGGGCGCCCGGAAGTGCCGCGAGCACAGGCGAGTGGGTTGAGAGCAGCACTTGGGAGCGTCCATCGGCAACCAGGTCCTTGAGGATGCCCAGCAGGGCCAGGCATCCAGAGAAGGAGAGCGCAGACTCGGGCTCGTCGAGAATCCACAAGCCGGGACCCCGGAACCGGTCCACGGCCAGTGAGAGGAATGATTCCCCGTGGGAGAGGGAATGGAACTCAACGTCTGCCTGCGATGTGGAGGGATTCTGCTCCAGATAGGTGAAAAGGCCGTGCATGGTTTCGGCCCGCAGGAAATAACCGCGTTTGGTGCCGCCGGGGTTGCGCACCAGCTGCAGATGCCCGCTGAGGGCGGACTCCGTGGGCCTGGTGGTGTGCATGGCACCGGTAGACCCGCCTTCCGGGGACAGGCCGTAGGCCAGGGCAATGGCTTCAACCAGCGTGGATTTCCCGCTGCCGTTGTCACCGACCAGCACGGTGGCCGCGGCCAGGTCCAATCCCGACTGCAGCAACTGGGCCACCGGCGGCAGCGTGGCCGGCCAGGTCTTCCGGTCCAGTGGCTCCAACGGATGTTCCCGGACCTGCCGGATGGGATAGCGGTCGCTGAGCATATCCAAATTCTGCCACTACGCTTGCCCGCTCCCGCTGCGTTCCTTACTTTGCCCCTCATGTCTTGGAGATGGAAACAGGGATGGCTGGTGCCCGCGGTGCTGGTTGCCGCTGCGGTGGTTGGTTACCTTGTGGGCCTGCTCATCCGCCAGTGGGACGCGGACGGCAGTCCGTGGACGGTAGCTGGACAAGTGACTGCCGCAGCCTTGGTAGCCATTGCGGCCGTCCGGAGAAACACCCGCCAGGTCCAGTTACTGAAAGCTGATCCGCAGGGGTATGTGCAGGACCGCCGGCTTGCGGAGGACAACCGGTTGCTGCCGGGATGGCTGTTGGCCGGCAACCTCCTGATCGCGGGGATGTTTGCAGCTGTGCTCCTCCTGAAACCCAAACAGGGGGACGGATACGCGCTTGAGGGCATTTTACTGCTGGCCGAAGTGGTGCTCTGGGGTGTCCTCCTCTGGTGCTGGCTGGCCGTACGGCGGCAGGTGGAAAGCAGGGGCCGCCACAGCACTGCGGCCGGCCGCGGCCGGGTGGCCCGGAGCCGGGTGCTGCTGGACCGGCCGTACTCCGAAGCCCGCCAGCTTCTGGAGCTGGCGCTCGCCGACCACCGCGTGTACCGGCTGCTGGCCGAAACCGGCCGGACCCTTTGGTTGGGGACCGGGCAGAAGAACACGATCACGCTGGTCCTGCAGGTGGAGCTGGTTTCCACTGGGCAGGGGACCGAACTGCACGCGGTGTCCTTTCCCCTGGACCGGTTCGCCAACAACGCGGCCGGGCGAGGGGGACATGCGCTGGTGGTGCTGCTGGACGCCGTGGCGGACCGCGCAGCGGCGTTACCCGGCCCGCCCGTCCGCCATTCGCCGCCGGCTACCGGGTGACCGCGATGTTGAATGCCGGGCTGCGGAAGGTGCCCATCAGCGCTGCGAAGAGCAGGAAATAGTGTTCGACGGCGCGTGCGGTGGCAATTCCGCCCAGATCCACCTGGCGTTCGGGTTCCCAGCCGAGGTCGGCCAGCAGCCGGGAAACCAGTGCCTTCGACTCCGGATCGTCCCCGGACAGGAAAATACTGGTCGGCGCGGACAGCCGTGCCGGGTCAACGCCGATGGGCCCGCCAACGGTGTTGAGGGTTTTGACCACCTTCGTTTCCGGCAAGGCCTTCTGGAGGCGCTCCCCTAGGCTCGAATCTGGGTAAATGAGTTCCATCTGCTCATTCACGGCGTTGCCAATGTCGATCAGAACCCGCCCGGAGAGGGGCTCGCGCAGGGAGGGCAGGATATCCATCGAGTGGGCCGCGGCCAGGGCGCTGAGGATAACGTCGCCGTCGCGGGCCGCTTCGGTGTACCCGGTTGCCGGACCGGGCAGGTCCACCTGCTGGTCCGGGTTACGGGAACCGAAAACCACATCATGTCCTGCCTTGGAGAAAGCTTCTCCGAGGGTGCGGCCCATATGTCCGGTGCCGAGAATTGAGATACGCATTGGAGTGTCCTGTCCAGCGGCGGGTACCGCCTGCTAATATTCGAATTTGAACTAACACGGGAAACATAACATGTTGTTCAAATTTGAACAATAGCCGGGGGAACTTTTTGACCACTCCACTCAACGAGGATGAACTTGCCGCCTACTTTGTGCTCCGTGCCGCAGGGGACCGCCTGCAGCGGGCCGTCACGCAGCAGCTCCGGACGCACGGACTGACCGAAGTCCAGTTCTCAATCCTCGCCCAGCTCAGCTCCGCGCCGGATGGAGTGGGCATGAGCGAACTCGCCGGGGCCCTGGTGGTCACCAAAAGCGGTTTGAGCTATCAGGCAGGCCAGCTCGAAGGCAAGGGGCTGGTGGCCAGGACCTCCGACGCTGCGGATGAGCGTGCCATCCGCTTGACCCTCACTCCTGCTGGCCTGGAACTGATTGGACGGGTCCTCCCGGATCACGTGGCCCTGGTCCGGGACCTGTTCATCGACCGCTTGGATTCCGCCGAGCTGGCGACCGTGCGTGCCTCGCTGGCCAAGGTGGCTCGGGGCTGACGCCGGCCGGTTAGCTAACCGCTGCCCCGTTGCTGTGGTCGGCGGCAGGGGGAAGAGGCATCTTCTTTATTCGCCAAAGACTGATGCCCATCATGACGGCGCCTATCCCCACGAAGCCGCCGCCTACCGCGTAGCCGTCCAGCATTTTGGCATCCCAGCCGAGGATCACTGCCTTCGCAGGGTCTTCGGGATCGTAATAGACGGTTTGCTTGGAATCCTCGAGTGTAGGTTCGAAGCCGGGGGTTTTCATCCGGTGGGAACCTTCCACGGTCCATTCCCCGCCCTTGGCTGTATAGGTCACCGTCACGTGTTCATGCCGACCGTTTTTGCTGCGGCTCTCCCTGATATCGGTGACAGTTCCTTGCGCCTTCGTGCCGGTGTCGATCAAGTGCTGGTCGGTATAACCGTCGACGAGACTGCTGATACCCAGGGGCGTCCCCACCAGCACAAACAGGAAGCCCGCGACGAGGAGCCCGGCAGGGTTGTATTGCCGTTTTCGCCGGCCGTCCGCCGTAGTAGGCAGTGAGTGTTTGCCGGCACCATTTTCTGTCATCTGTTCCCCCCCCCCCAAATTTGATGACACTAACGTACCGCCAACTCGGCGGTGATCCTGGCAAAGGCGGGGGTCACACCGCTACCGCCGGGCCGGTGCGCGGCGGGTGCCGTGAAAACGGACTACTTTTTGCCGGCGTGATCCTTGGCTGCCTTGCCTGCCTTGGCCACGGCCTTGGCGGTCACGCCCGCCTTGGCAGCCTTTTTCGCAGCCTTCGCGGCCTTGCCGGCGCCCTGGGCTCCGGCAATCACGGCGGCCCCCTTTACCGGAGTGGGAACCTTGACGGTCTTGACCTTGGGCTTCTTGCGGTCCAGGACCAGGGCTGCGGCAATGCCGGCCATCCAGATGTCCTTGGCCAAGGCCGTTCCGTCGGCTGTGGGACGGATGCCGTCCTCTCCCGTCATTCCGGGGGTCTTGAGGTACATCCGGACCATGCCGCCGGAGAATGCGCCCAGGACCAAGCCGGCCAGTCGGCTGGGGACAAACGGGAGGAGGAGGGTGAGTCCCACGCAGATCTCGGCGTTGCTCAGCAGCTTGCCGAACTTCACCGGCTCCATGTCCTCCACTTGCGGAAAGGCGTTGGCCGCCATGTGCTGCAGTCCTGCAGCGCTTTCGGCGTCCAGCCCGCGTTTGCTCAGGCCGGAATTAAGGATGTACGCGCCGGTGACGAGCCGCAGGGGAATATGGCTGAGTTTCATGGGAGTCCCTTCACAGAACGATCACAGAACGGTGCAAACCTGCATCGAGCCTACGGCCGCCTCCGTCCGGGCGCCAGAGCAGCCGGGCGAAGAACAACCAACTCGGCCCGGAGTAAAAGGACGCGAAACACGCCCGAGGTGCTTACCCCCCGGTCGCCATGTCTGCTTTTATGGAGGAGATACGCCGCAGCAAGCTGCCGACACAGAAGGTTCTGATGGATTTCCTCCGGGCTGAGCATCCCCGCCCCCGCCATTTCATCCTCCATCTCAGTGACACGCATCTGCTGGCCGGGGAGCGCCGGCTCTACGGAGCCGTGGACAGCCTCACCAATCTGAAAAGGCTCTTTGCACGGCTTGAGGAAAGCGGCCAGCAGCCCGAAGCAATCGTTTTCACCGGAGACCTGGCCGACCGAGGCGAGGCGGGAGCCTATGCCCGGCTGCGCGACGTCGTCGTCCCGGCTGCCGAACGCATGGGTGCCCGGGTCATTTGGGCCATGGGCAACCACGATGACCGGGCGGCCTTCCGGCAGGTTCTGTTGAACGGAGCCCCGGAGATGACCCCGGTGGATCAGGTGCACCACCTGGACGGACTGCGGGTCATCACCCTGGACACTTCCGTGCCCGGCTACCACCACGGGGAGCTGACGGCGGAGCAACTGGCCTGGCTGCGCCGGGAACTGCATACCCCCGCGCCGGACGGCACCATTTTGGCCATGCACCACCCACCGGTGCCCAGCGTGCAGGACCTGTCCGTGCTGGTGGAGCTGCGCAACCAGCAGGAGCTGGCCGCGGTAATCGCCGGCAGCGACGTACGCGCCGTGATCGCAGGACACCTGCACTACTCGACCTTCAGCACCTTCGCCGGGATCCCGGTGTCCGTGGCTTCGGCCACCTGTTACGCGCAGGACCTGGTGACGCCGGGAACTCGCGGCCAGGATGCCGGGCAGTCTTTCAACATGGTGCACCTGTACGAGGACTCGGTGGTCCATTCCGTGGTGCCGCTGGAGCAGGCCGGCACGGTGGGGGAGCAGGTGGGCCCGCAGGAGACGGCGGACCGGCTGGCGGCCGCCGGCGTACGGATCCCGGACGCCCGCACGCTGGCTTCGGCGTAGGGGATCAGCCCCGGTCCGGCTCCGGGCCCAGGTTGAAGAACCGGCCGGTCACGGAGATCGGAGTGATTTCCACATAACGGTATTTCTCCGTGCGCACCCAAGGCTGCAGCGGCAGCTGATCCGCGGCAGTGATCTCTTCGGAAGTTTCCAGTTCCCGGATGGTTCCCCGGACGACGACGGACCAGGCCTGGTCGCTGGTGATGCCGTCCGCTTCCAGCGCCACACGGGAATTCACCGTAAGTTCGGCGAGCTTGGTGCCCGGAGCCGTGCGGATGGTGATCACGCCGTCGTGCGCGAAGTAGTTGATCGGGAAAATGTCGGGCTCGTTGAGCACGCTCAGGGCCAACCGGCCGTGCTGCGTGTGCTCAAGGTACTTCCAACTCTGCTCGGGACTGAGTTCAACAACCGGGGGCCGCTCTTCACTAGTCATGAGCACAGTGTGCCAATCCCGGCCTCCCGCCGCTACTATCAGGCTGCTTATCAACTTGACTCAGGCTCCGGTTTTCATGAGAGTTGAAAGGGTAGATATTGTCAGCCAGCTATGGACCTCACACTCAGAGAGCACGTGATGACAGACGCAGAAACACAGAATTCCGGCAACGGCCAGAACAACGCCGAAGCCCCCAAGACGCTGACCACCCGGCAGGGACACCCGGTCTACGACAACCAGAACACCCGCACCGTGGGTGCCCGCGGCCCGGCCACGCTGGAAAATTACCAGCTTCTGGAGAAGATCAGCCACTTCGACCGGGAACGCATCCCGGAGCGTGTTGTACACGCCCGCGGCTTCGTGGCCTACGGCGAATTCGAGGCTTCCGGCAAGTGGGGCGACGAGCCCATTGCCAAGTACACCCGCGCCAAGCTTTTCTCCGAGCCGGGCAAGAAGACCGACGTCGCCATCCGGTTCTCCTCGGTGATCGGCGGCCGTGACTCCTCCGAGGCCGCCCGTGACCCCCGCGGCTTCGCGATCAAGTTCTACACCGAAGACGGCAACTGGGACCTGGTGGGCAACAACTTGGGCGTCTTCTTCATCCGCGACGCCATCAAGTTCCCGGACGTGATCCACTCCCTGAAGCCGGACCCCATCACCTTCCGCCAGGAATCCGCCCGCATCTTCGACTTCATGTCGCAGACCCCCGAGGCCATGCACATGCTGGTGAACCTCTTCAGCCCGCGCGGCATCCCCGCAGATTACCGCCACATGCAGGGCTTTGGCGTGAACACCTACCGCTGGGTCAACGCACAGGGCGAGTCCAAGCTGGTCAAGTACCACTGGCTGCCGAAGCAGGGCGTGAAGTCCCTGACCGAGGAAGACGCCGCGAACATCCAGGCCAACGACCTCGGCCACGCGTCCAAGGACCTCTACGAGGCCATTGAGCGCGGCGACTACCCCAAGTGGGACCTGTACGTGCAGCTGATGGATGACAACGATCATCCGGAACTGGACTTCGACCCGCTGGATGACACCAAGACCTGGCCGGAGCAGGAGTTCGAGCCCAAGTACGTGGGCACCATGACCCTGAACCGGAACGTCACGGACCACCACAACGAAAACGAGCAGATCGCTTTCGGCACCGGTGTGCTGGTGGACGGCCTGGAGTTCTCCGATGACAAGATGCTGGTGGGCCGCACCTTCAGCTACTCGGATACCCAGCGCTACCGCGTGGGACCGAACTACCTGCAGCTTCCGGTGAACTCCGCGAAGAACGCCCGGGTGGCCACCAACCAGCGCGGCGGGCAGATGTCCTTCGGCACTGACCTTGCGCCGGGCCAGAACCCGCACGTGAACTACGAGCCGAACATCACCGGCGGCCTGCAGGAAGCACCCAAGCCGGCGCAGTCCGAACTCGGTCCGGAGCTGGAAGGCCGCCTCACCCGCGCCCGCCTGCCCCGCACCAACGACTACATGCAGGCCGGCCAGCGCTACCAGCTGATGGAGCAGTGGGAGAAGGACGACCTGGTGAAGAACTTCGTCGACAACATCTCCCAGGCTGTCCGGGAAGTTCAGGAGCGGATGCTCTGGCACTTCTACATGGCCGATGACGAGCTGGGCGCCCGCGTGGGCGAGGGTCTCGGCATCAGCCTGGACGAGATCAAGGATCTCGGCCCGCTGGCCACCCAGACGCTCAACGAGGAAGAAACCGAGCGGATGAAGAACCTGGGCCACAACGGCCCCCGCAACGTTGAAGGCCTCACCATGACGCACTGCGTACCCAACGAGCACGTGGTCGTCACCCGGTAGGGCAGCACAAAACTACCGCAGCGAACGACGGCGGCGGCGCACCTGGGTGCGCCGCCGCCGTCGTTCTGTGTCCCTGGCCTGTTCCCGGGCCAGGTTCCCGGGGTCAGTGCTCCCAGGGGGCCTTGACCGGGAAGTACTTCTCCAGGAAGTCCGTGACCCGCTCCGCGCGTTCGGCGGCCGGGACCTCGGGGAAGCTGCCGTCATTGAGGCAGAACATGTCCATGTTCCGTTTGGCGAGCAGGCGCTCCAGGGCTGACAGGCCCGCGTAGGACGTGGTGTCCACGTACTTGGTCTTGGCGGTTTCCTGGGTGACCGCACGCCCGGTGAGCAGGGCGTAGTAGTGGTAGAGCGAGTTGGTGACGGAGATGTTGTCCTTGGCGCGGAAGGTACTCGCGGCGGTGGCGGCGAACTCCGCGGGGAACGCGGCTTCCATTTCCAGCAGCACGCTGCGGCGCAGCGGAGCGGCCGCGTGTTCCAAGTGGCGGGTGGTGATCCGGCCGAAGCGTTCCCACAGCAGCCGCCGGTTTACCCGGGCCGCGTTCTCGAAGCCGCTGCGCTCGGCGTCGTTGGAGCCCAGTCCTATCCGGGTGCTGGCTTCGATGAACTTGGTGATTCCGCCGGGGGAGAAGAACATGTCGGGGGCCACCGGGCGGCCGAAGAACATGTCGTCGTTGGAGTAGAGGAAGTGTTCCGCCAGCCCGGGGATGTGCTGCAGCTGCGCTTCCACCGCCTGCGAGTTGTGCGTGGGCAGCACGGACGGGTCCTTGAAGTGCTCCGCCGCCGGCACAAAGGTGACCGAGGGGTGCTCCGCCAGCCAGTGGGGCCGCGGGGAGTCCGAGGCGATGAAGATCCGCCGGATCCAGGGTGCGAACATGTGCACCGAGCGCAGGGCGTACTTCAGTTCGTTGATCTGCCGGAAGCGGGCCTCGTGGTCATCGCCCTCGCCCACCACGGCACCCTGCATCCGGGCCGCGCGGGCGGCCTGGAATTCCGGGGAGCTGCCGTCCACCCAGGAGAACACCAGGTCGATGTCGAAGCGGATGTCCGTGGCGTGGTCGGCGAACATGTTCTCGATGGTCGGCCAGGTCAGGCCGTGCTTGTCCACGGTGCCGCGGACTGCCTCCGAGGCCGGCAGGGTGCGGCGGGTCAGGGAGTTCTCCACCGGCAGGGTGATGTTTTCCCCGTCCAGGTCCCACAGTTCAATCTGCACCCCGGCCGCAGCGGAGAACACCAGGTTGGTGCCGGTGAAGGCGCGCGGCCGGTAGACCCGGATGATCCGGGTCTTGTCGCCGGGGGCCAGGCTGCCGTCGGCAATGAGCAGGGTGCGGCTCTTTTTGGTGTCCACGCTGCGCGCGTAGAACGGCTCCTCGCGGCAGGCTTCCACCATTGCCTTGCGCAGCAGGTCACGTTCGCGCAGGTTGACGGCGATCACCGGCCGCTGGTCATTGCCGCGCACCAGCAGGTAGGTGATGCCGGCGTCGTCGAGCACCCTGCGGACAAACAGCAGGTCTTCCACCATGGCCTCGTGCGGGGTGAGGCCGGTGTCCATCAGAGCCAGGCGGCCCTTGAACATGGCCACCTCGGGGCGTTCCTCCACGCGGCGGAGTACGGCGGGGGCAGCTGTCTGGAGGTTTTCGGGTTCGAAGTCCGGCTCCGGGGCTCCGAAGTAGACATCGTGTTCGGCGGCTGTATCGGTAATGGGAACCTCCTAGGGATGGTCGGCGCCCGCACATGCAGGCGCTGGTTGGGTGCAGCGCTGCACGGGGAACTGCTGCCGGGATACCCGGGTGTTGCACTTGTTGCGCGGTGCCGGTCTTGGCCGGTGCGTATTGGGCCGAACCGCGGGCCGCCCGCGGACGGGGTGGGCGCGGACGCGGGGACGGAGCACGGGTCGGCCGGGAGCCACTGAGGAAACCGTAACACCGCGCTGGAACATCCTTCTTCCGAGCCCTGTCCGTTTTCCGGCCGGGGCCGTAGTTCTCTTGTCCAGTATCTCATCCTGTGCCGCGCTGCTGCGAGGGAGACGGCATAGGCTGCCGGCTGCACCGGGGCCGCGAGTCGCCGGGTCTGTGGTGCCGGTGACTTGTGGATAACCGGTTGTGGTGTGGGGCTGGTGGCTATTATGGCCGGACTGACAGTGTCGCGGCTTGCCCAACTTGGGGGTTTCGGATGACCAGAACCATTCTGCGCCGTTCTCGTGTTTGGAGCTTCCCAGCGGTTTTCGCCGCGGTTGTCCTGGCCGGGTGCACGGGCGCTTCCGGGGATTCAGGGACCGGTGCTGCCTCCCCGTCTCCGTCACAGTCGTCCGCCTCAGCGACGCCAACTCCCACGCCCACACCGTCAGCTGTTTACAAGCCGGCCTCTGCCGAGGGGCCGGCGGAAAATGTTCCGTTGCCGGCGATGCCGGAGGAGGCGAAGGTCGAGTCCAAGGAAGGGCTGGAGGCTTTCGCCCGGTATTGGTACGAGCTGGTGAACTACGGCTACGAGACCGGCGATACGGAGCCGATTCGCGCTATCAGCGGACCGGACTGCGCGGTCTGCAAGAACTTTTACGAAATGGTCGGGAAGGGTTACAGCAATGAGGACTGGATCAGTGGCGGCAGAATCAACGTACAAGGCGTCGCTTCTGAGTTCGTCCTGACCCCTGAAGGTAGATACCAAGTGCTAATTCAAAACACGCAGGCCCCCTTGAGCTATTACGGTCCCGGGACGCTGTACGGGGCCCGCGACGGTTACGAGGATTCGGCGGTTCAAATGATCGAAGCTAGGTACACCACTAATGGCTGGTATGCCGAAGTCGTAGTAACAATTCAAGGCTGACGGCATGCTGTGGTTTCGAGCAAGGCATTTGGCATTTGGAGCAGCTGCAGCATCAGTCATAGTCGTCTGCGTGGCCACCGGCGCAACTGCGGCCGTTAACGATGTTGGGTTCAAAGACGACCTCATATACTCAGGCGCTTCATACAAGCGGGATCCCAATTCTGGAATGTGGACGACCGTCCCGGTCGGAATTCCTGATGACCCTTTCGGGTATCGCTTTGTGCCCGTTTGCTTTGATGATTCCGCTGGTGATGTCGATTGCCTGGCGGCCAATCAGGCGGCCTGCACCGCTGGTGAGGATGGTCGCCTCGTGTATTGGTTCAAAGGCTTGAAGACGGTCGACCCCGCGGCTTGGCCCCGAGTCAGCGACACCCCGTCGTGCATCTACTCCGAGGAGCCGGTCGACATCGGCCAGCAGATCCAGGCGCAGATCCTCACTGCGTTCCAGGAGCGGCCGATCGCAGCCGGCAAGCTGGTGGTGCAACCCAGTCCGCACACGCTGATCGGGATGGAGACCAACGTTTACGTTGAAGCCGCCGAGCAGGTCTTCGAGATGGTCCTGCTGGACCAGACGGTCCGGATAGTTGCGACGCCCACCGAATACGAAATCAACTACGGCGACGGAACGGTCTACGGTCCCACATCGGCTGCCGGTGCGCCGCTGCCGCAGGGTCGGTGGGGAGAGCAGACCCGCACGAGCCACAGGTACGCCGCCGCAGGGGATTACCAAATGGGTGCAACCGTGCATTTCTCCGGAACCTATTCGGTGAACGGCGGGCCGATGTTTCCCATTGACGGGAGGGCCGCCGTCGCTTCGCAGGCGCAAACAATCCGGGTGTGGCGGGCGGAAACCCGCAGCGTCGCGGACAACTGCCTCATCAACCCGAACGGCATCGGCTGCTAATCGGCTGCTAAAGCCCTTTCGGCTTCGGCACCGCAAACAGTGTCCGGGGATCCTGCAGCACCGCCGGATACGCGAACGCCGAACGCGGAATGCTGCCGGACAGCGACACCGGCCGCACAGCGGTGTCATTGGTCAGCTCCACCGGACCGGCATGACCCAACAGCAGTTGCGAGCGGTCCGCCGGCGAGATCACCGCCACCGGATCGCCGTCGTCCATGTCCTCCAGCAACCGCACCAGCTGCCGGCCGCGCTTGCCGGTGATCGGCGTGCCCTTCACCGAAAGCATGGGCAGGACAATGGCGGCAGCATCGCCGTCGGGCACCGCCCGGGCGACCCACAGCCCCTCGCCCGGCGGCGGATCCGCAGGGTCCGGAACGTCTGCGGGGGAGGGCCACACATAGGGCAGGCCCGCGTCGGTGTCCGGAAACAACGGCCCGTACACCTCGGGGGATTTCACAATCAGGTTCGAGCGGTGGCTGCGGTGCAGCTGCTCGTCGCCCAGCCACGGCGGAAGCTCGACGTCGGAGCCCGCCGCTTCCGGAGCGAACTCCAGGATCTGCTCGCGCACGGTGTCGGCGTGCCCGCGCGCAATCCACTCGTCGGTCATCGCCAGCCCGTACGCCGTTAGCGCCGGCACGAAGCCCTTCCACATCAGCAGGGCGGGATGGCGCTGCCAGCCGTAATCCGGCACCACCAGACCGCGCAGCAGCTGCAGGGTCTCCACCCGCTGCTTGCCCAGCCGCGCCTGATCCAGGACCCGGGCACTGCGGGCAAAGCTCTCATACGGGAGGAAGGTCTGCACGGGCCCAGTCTGTCACTGTTCCCCGCGGCCGGCCCCGTCACCGGCCTCCGCCCCGGTGCCGGTGAGCAGCCGGACCATGATCAGGTCCCGGAAAGTATGCGCACCAACCTGGAAGGAGCGACGGCCGGAAGTCTGGAACCCGGACTTGCGGTAGAAGGACTGCGCCCGGACGTTGCCGTTGTTCACCCCCAGCCACATGGACCGTGCACCTACGGACGCCGCCGCTCCGGCAGCAGCATCAATGAGCTGCCCGGCAATGCCCCTGCCGTGGGCATCCGGGTGGACGTAGAACTTGCTCAGCTCCGCCGAGGGCCGCAGCGCCCGGCCCTGGTCCAGGGCATCAAGCACTTCGGGGTCGGTTGGCGCTTCGAGGACCAGCAGGCAGTACCCCACCAGCCGGCCGTCCTGCCGGGCCGCGAGGACCAAACGCTTCTCATCCGCGAGGAACTGCGTGAAATTCCCGGCGGAGAGATTCGCGGCAACGAAGGCCGCGCTGTCTTCCGGTGTGACTTCGGGCGGGCAGGCCAAAGGAAAAGTGAGGGAAGCTAATTCGACGAGCCCGGGAATGTCTTCAGCCGTTGCATGTGAAATGGAAGCTTGCACCCTTCCAGCATAGGCACTGACTCCGTGTTGCCCGCCCGGCGCCGCGGCCGGACGGGCATCGGCCGTCTTAGTACTTCACGTACAGTTCGCCCACCGGCAGCGCGGTGTCCACGGTGTTCGCCGGGCCGGGCAGCGGGCAGGCCCACGCCTCGTCATAGGCGCAGGAGGGGTTGTAGAGGTAATTGAAATCCAGCACCAAGCTGCCGGGTTCACTGCCCGGTCCCAGGCTGGCGCCCTTGATCGTGTCCAGCAGGTAGCGCCCGCCGCCGTAGCTGCCGCCGTCGGCGCCGGAACTGGCATCGCGGACCGGCACAAAAATTCCGCCGCCGTACGTGTCCAGGTTCCACACCGCCAGGCTGCCGACCCCGTCCACGTTCACCGTCCCGAGCCGGGTGAACGGCACCGTCCCGTCCGTTCCGGTGGCCACCTCCATCGACTCGCCGGCACCGGCGCCGTCAATAACGGCCTCGAACCGGAACGCCGGATCGTAGCGGGCGGTGCTCAAACCGCGGAACCGGCGGCGGACATCTTCCGGGAGGGGCGAGGCCGGGTGCGTGCCGAAGAGCCGATCCCGGCCGGTGGCCCAGAGGGCATGGGCGTGCGACGCCGAGATCCCCTCGGCAGCGCGACGCGCCTGCTCATAAAGGGCGAAAGTGTTACGGCGCCAATCGGCGGTGGCAAGGGCTGTGACGGGAGAGAGCATTTGTCCAGCGTAGTGTGTTCGGGTGACTACCGGACTTCTTATTGTGGTGCTCGTCGCCATCTTTATCGGCGCGATAGCCCAGCGGATCGCCGGTCTAGGCTTTGCGCTGCTCATTTCTCCGTTCCTCGTGATCATCCTCGGTTCCCACGGCGGCGTGCTGATGGTGAACATCTGCGGCCTCGTGTCCTCGCTGCTGATCATGAGCCGGGTTTGGCGGGACATCGACTGGTCCATGTACCGATGGCTGGCCATCCCGGCGGTCTGCGCCAGCGTACCGGCCTCGGCGGCCGCCGTGTACCTGCCCGCGGCCCCACTGGCAGTCACCGTGGGCGCCGTCGTACTGGTGGCCCTGAGTATCTCCCTGTTCCTGCAGCGCACCTCTATCCAGCTGACCGGCAATACCCCCAAGGCCGTGGCCGGTTTCACCTCGGGCATCACCAATGCCATGGCCGGCGTCGGCGGCCCCGCCGTCAGTGTGTACGCCTTGCTGGCCCGCTGGCCGCAGCGCCCGTTCGCCGCTACCCTGCAGCCGTTCTTCGTGACCACCGCCGCCGTCACCCTGACCTCCAAGCTGATCCTGGACCCCGGCCAGATGCCTCCGTTCCAGCCCTGGGCCTGGGTGCTGGTGGGGGTCATGATTGTGGGCGGCATCTACGCGGGGGAGAAGCTGCAGCGGTTCATCCGCGACGACCAGGCCCGGCTGGCAGTAGTGGTCATCGCGTTCATTGGTGCAGCCACGGCACTGGTGAAGGGCCTGTACGACCTCTGACCGGCATCGGCACCGCTGACACCACGGCCGTGCCCGCCGCAGTTACCCGACTCACGCAGGCACCTCATCGGGCAGCACCGGCCCGGATGGCACGATAGAAGCGATGAAGATTTTATTGCGGCCGAAGAAGCCGGGTGTGCCGCCCATGCCACTCTGGCTGCAGGGAACGTTTGAACTGGGCCAGGCTGCCGTGCTTTCCGCGCTGCTGGTGCTGCTGCCGCTGGTGGGCGTGTGGCTGGCCAACGGCTTCACCGATATCGACTTCACATCCCTGGCGCGCCTCGGCGGCCAGGCCTGGCTGCTCATCCACGGCGTGCCGCTGCAGCTGAGCTTCCCTGCCGGAGAACTCGGAACGGGTCCGGCCTCCGGTTTGCTCTCCTTCTTCCCGCTCGGGCTGACGCTGATCCCGTTCTTCCTGTCCTGGCGTGCCGGCCGCCGTCTGGCCCGGGCCTCCTACACGGACCAGCTCTGGCAGGCACTGCTTGGCGCCCTGGGCGCCTATGCGCTGCTGGGCGCGGCAGCCGCCTACTTCAGCAGCACCGACGGGGTGCGGATTTCGGTGGCCGCCGGTGCGCTGCTGCCCCTCATCGCGGCAGGCGCCGGCCTGATTGTGGGGGCCCGGATCGAAGCCGGATCCTGGGTGCGGCTGATCGGCATGGACCTGACCGCCTGGATTGCCCGGACCAGCCAGCATTCCCGCTGGGCCGGCTCCTACATGTGGGCCGCCCTGCGTGCCGGGGTGGTGGGGATCGTGGCCGCACTGGGCCTGTCCTCACTGCTGCTCGTGGTGACGCTGGCGATGAACTGGGCCGAAATGGTCTCCGTGTATGAACGGCTCGGTGCCGGTGTGCTGGGCGGAACGGTACTGACCGTCGTCGAGCTGGGCCTGATGCCCAACTTTGTGGTGTGGACCCTGGGCTGGGCCTCGGGCGCCGGATTCTCCCTGGGCACCGGAAGCATCATCAGTCCGCTGGAAACAACCGTAGGTCCGCTGCCAGCGCTGCCCGTCCTCGCCGCCCTGCCTACGGGGAGCATGGAATACGGATACGCGGCGCTGCTGATACCGGTGGTGGCCGGGATCCTGGCCGGCTGGTGGTTCCTGCGCGAGGGCGAAAACCACTTCGACGAATGGCTTTCCATCAAGATCCGCGCCCGCTGGTTCACGGCACCGGTGTCCACGCTGGTCCTCGGCGCGATCGTCGGACTGGTCTCGGGACTGCTGGCGGCCGGGGCCGCCTGGCTGTCCGTCGGGTCGCTGGGGATCGGGCGCTTTGTGCAGCTCGGCCCGGATCCGCTGTGGCTGGGACTATGGGTCGCAGCCGAAGTGGGAGCCGGCGTCGTCATCGGTTACGCCGTAGGTCCCTGGCTGGAACGTGAGCCCAAACCCGAGAAACTGCGGGCCGCGGCCTAGCGCATCTGCTGGAAGGGCAGGTACTCGGCCTGGCAGGCCTCCGCGCCGTCCAAGGTCAGCGCCGAACGCATGCATGTTTCATAGGTGACGGTCTGGTCCCAGATGGCCACCATGAAGCCCAGCCCCAGGGTGGTCAGGAAGGTGATGACCAGGCCCAGCGACACCAGGACGGGCAGCAGGGCACCCATCCGCCGGCGGGCCAGCTTGACCAGGGCGATGATTCCCACCACGAAGGCAACAAGCCCGATTGCCAGCGGCACCAGCTTCCACGGCAGGACCAGGCCGCTGCTCAGCAGCATGACCAGCACCAGCAGCCAGAACACGCGGACATAGCGGACCGCGTTCTTCTTCTGCTCGTCGGTCGCCCCGGGGCGGCGGCTCTGCTCCGCGAGGGTTTGGGTCTTGTACTGCGCGCCGTCGTCATTCATGGGTTTAAGCCTAGGGGACGCCGCACCCTATGGTTGACGCATGCGCATCGTAGTCCTCGTGTCCGGTACCGGCTCCAACCTTCAGGCTGTGCTCGACGCCGTCAGTGACGGCCGGCTGGATATAGAGATCGCGGCAGTGGGCGCGGACCGGCCCGGCACCTACGGGGTGCAGCGGGCGGCCGACGCCGGCGTCCCCACCTTCGTGGTGCCCTTCCGCGATTTCCCGGCCCGGCCGGACTGGAACCGGGCGCTCACCAAAACGGTGGCTTCCTACGCGCCGGACCTGGTGCTCTCCTCGGGATTCATGCGCATTGTGGATGAGGAGTTCATCAACGCGTTCAACGGCCGGTACCTGAACACGCATCCCGCGCTGCTGCCTTCCTTCCCTGGGGCACACGGCGTCCGGGATGCCCTGGCCTACGGCGTGAAGATCACCGGCTGCACGGTGCACTGGGCCGACGCCGGCGTGGACACCGGCCCGATCCTGGCCCAGGCCGCGGTGGAAGTGCTCGACGGCGATACCGAGGAGTCCCTGCACGAGCGCATCAAGGTCCAGGAGCGGCGGCTGCTGATCGACACCCTGGACCGGTTGAGCCGGGAAGGGCTGCCGGCGCCGGCTTAGTCCAGCGGCTTACTCCGGCGGCGGCTTCTCCGGCGCCGGCTTAGTCCAGCGCCGCACCCTTGGTCTCGGGTGCGAACCGGGCCATCCACAGCACCGCCATTAGCACCAGTACTCCTGCCAGGGCGAACGACAGCGCCAGCCCGAGATGGGGCCACAGCACCGAGACGAACAGCAGCGGACCCAAGCCTGCCCCCACCCGGGAGACGGTGGAGGCCCAGCCGAAACCGCTGCCGCGCAGCTCGGTGGGGTAGAGCTCCGAGACGTAGGCATACAGCACGGGGATAGCCACCTGCACCACGAATCCGTAGGCCAGCAGCCACACCGTTGCCGCCGTGGGCAGGTCCACCACCAGCGCCACCACCACCAGGATGGCGGCGGACAGCGGACCGGTGACCGCCAGGATCCACTTCCGGCCAACCTTCTCCACCAGCAGGGCCGCCGCGATAACTCCGAGCAGGCCAACGGCTGCCATGCCCGAGGTGGTCAGGAACGCCCGATACTCGGCAAACCCGGCGTCAACGAGGATCTTGGGCATCCACTGCAGCGCCAGGTAGTAGACCAGCAGGATGGTCAGGAACAGGGACCATGCGGTGATGGTGGTTTTGCTGCTGAACCTCCATAGGTCGCCCAATTGGGTGCCCATAGTGCGCAGGGACAGCTTTTCCGGTTCCTCCGGTTCGGGCAGCCGCCACTGGGTTTGGGTTCCCCCGGTGCGCCGGATCAGGCTGTTGATGACGGCGGCCGCCTCATCGGTGCGGCCCTTGCGGACCAGATAGAGGGGGGACTCGGGGACCGAACGGCGCACCCAGAACACCAGCAGGGCGGGGACCACCATCACCAGCATGGTGTACCGCCAATCCGCGAAGGTGGCCATGATCGCAGCGGAAGTGACCCCGCACAGGGCGGCACCCACCGGCCACCAGCCGTCCATCCCGGTCAGCACCCGGCCGCGCTGTTTCTTGGGGGTGAACTCGCCAACGAGCGCGTAGTCCACCGGCACGCAGCCGCCCAGTCCGAACCCGGCCATAAAGCGGAAAATGCAGAACCACACAATGTCCGGGGAGAACGCACCCAGCACGGTAAAGAGGGAAAACACCAGCAAGGTAGCGGAAAACGCCCGCTTGCGGCCGATCGCATCGGCAATGGAACCCCATACGAAGGCACCAATGGCCATGCCCAGCAGATTCGCGGTGCCGATCCAGGCGGCCTGCGGCGCCGTCAGCCCCCATTCCTTGGACAGCAGCGGAATCAGCACGCCGTTCAGCGTTACGTCCCAGGCATCGAACATAAACCCGAGTCCGCCGATGAGGAAGATCCGGCCTTGGACCTTCCACCGCCACGGCAGGTTCTGGACCACCTGGTCACCGGTGGGCAGCATATTGGTGATGGACATGTTGGTTCGGGGCCTTCCGGGGATGCGGGGTGCAGGAGGGGTGGCTGCGTGCCGGGGGTCAATGGCGTCGGGGAAACAATACCGTGCGGGGCCCCCACCTGTGGATAAGGCGCCGAAGACTCGCGGGACCGGGCACCATGTGGTGATGGGCAAACCGGAGCGGGCGGGAGGGATCGGGCTGCCCGGACCGGTGTTCTCCGTGGCAGAGGCGCGGGCACGCGGCGTGCCGGCGTCGGAATTGCGGCGCAGGGCGTACGACGGCGCCGGGCACGGTTTGCGTACGGTCCGCGGGGCAGCATCCGCCCTGCCGGATGCGGTGCGGCCGCTTGCCCCGGCGTCCGGCACTACGGTGGCCAGCCACACCACCGCCGCCGCCCTGTGGGGCATCTGGTTGCCGTACCGCTTCGGGCCCGAACCGCTGCACCTCACCCGGCCGCTGCGGTTCAGCCAGCCGCGGAGGAAGGGCGTCGTCGGGCACCATGCACCCCTTCTGCAACTGGACGTGGTCCGGGCCGGAGGGCTGCTGGTGACATCACCGGCTTGGACTTGGCGCGACCTGGCCGCTCTCTTGTCTCCCGATGAGTTGGTGGCTGCGGGGGACTCCCTGCTGCGGCGGAGGGATGCGCCGGACCGCGGTGGCTACCTGTCCCAACCGGATCCGCTGTGCGGTATGCAGGAGTTGCAGGAGGTTCTGCTGCGCAGAGCGGGAAACCGCGGTGCATCCACCGCGCGGACCGCTCTCGAGCTGATGCGCCCAGGCGCGGACTCGGCCCAGGAAACCAGGTTGCGGTTGCTCGTTCGGCGTTCCGGGCTGCCGGAGCCGGCAGTAAACCAATGGATTATCGGTCCGGCGGGGCAGCGCGTGTCCCGGCCGGACCTGCAATATGTGCGGCTGCGGATTGCGCTTGAATATGAAGGCGAGCATCACCTACTGAATCCGGACCAGTGGCACCGGGACATTGAGCGCGACGACCGCCTTCGACGGCTGGGATGGGTGGTGCTGCGCTTCAGCAAGAAGCACCTGCGGCCCGGCAACCAAGCCGCAGCAGCGGAGAAGGTTCGCGCTGCCCTCCTGACGCGCGGCTGGCGACCCGGACAGCCCGCCTGACGCGGCCGGCCTGACGCAGCGTGCCCCACGAGAAGGCAAAATTTACCGATATTGTGCCGAAAATCGGTAAATTGTGCCTTTTCGTTCCCTTTGACGGTAATTTTTGCCTTTTCGATCGCGTGCAGGGACCGGTCTTTGCCCGGCCCCAGCGCGGCCAAGACACGTTGTTACAGCCCCGCAGGCGTGGTCCGGAGCACATAGGCATAAACTTTCCGCATGGCCGTACGGCCTTTTGCACGCCCTTCATCAACCCCTTTGGAGTGTCAGCTGTGAGCAACCCTGTCCTTGACCGTGTTCCTATCCGCCGGGCCCTGATCTCGGTTTATAACAAGACGGGGCTGACGGAGCTGGCGCAGGGCCTTTCGGCAGCCGGTGTCCGGATTGTGTCCACCGGATCCACGGCCAAGCAGATTGCCGCCGCCGGCATCGAGGTCACCGAGGTTTCCGAGGTCACCGGCTTCGCCGAATGCCTCGACGGGCGGGTCAAGACCCTGCATCCGCGCGTCCACGCCGGGATCCTGGCAGACCGCCGCCGCGAGGACCACGTGGCCCAGTTGGAGGAGATGGAGATTGAACCCTTCGACCTCGTGGTGGTGAACCTCTACCCCTTCGTGGAAACCGTCCGCTCCGGCGCAGCGCAGGATGACGTGGTGGAGCAGATCGACATTGGCGGTCCCTCCATGGTCCGCGCCGCCGCAAAGAACCACCCGTCCGTTGCAGTGGTGGTGGACCCGAACAAATACTCCGACGTCGTCACCGCAGCAGCCGAGGGTGGCTTCGACCTGGCCCAGCGGCGCCGGCTCGCCGCCGAAGCCTTTGCCCACACCGCCGCCTATGACAACGCAGTTGCGACCTGGACCGCAGAGCAGTTCGGCGACGGGACCGAAGACGGCTCCAAGTGGCCGGCCTTCACCGGCCTGGCCCTGGAACGCGCCGAAGTGCTCCGCTACGGCGAAAACCCGCACCAGGACGCAGCCCTCTACGTAGAGCAGGACGGACAGCCCGGCGTCGCTCAGGCCGACCAGCTGCACGGCAAGGCCATGTCCTACAACAACTACGTCGACGCCGACGCCGCCCTGCGCGCCGCCTTTGATTTCGATGAGCCGGCCGTCGCCGTCGTCAAGCACGCCAACCCGTGCGGCATCGCCGTGGCCTCGCCCGGTGCAGCGGATCCCATTGCGGATGCGCACGCCAAGGCGCATGCCTGCGATCCGGTCTCGGCGTTCGGCGGAGTCATCGCCGCCAACCGGACCGTCACGGCAGGCATGGCCGAGACCGTGAAGGACATCTTCACCGAGGTGGTGATCGCCCCCGATTTCGAGCCGGAGGCCGTGGACATCCTCAGCGCCAAAAAGAACATCCGGCTGCTTGCCCTGCCGGACGGCTACGGTCGCAGTGCCGCTGAATTCCGGCAGGTTTCCGGCGGCGTGCTGGTCCAGAAATCGGACCGGCTGCAGGCCGAGGGCGATGACCCGGCGAACTGGACCCTGGCCGCGGGGGAGCCGGCAGACGAGGCCACCATGGCCGACCTAGCCTTCGCCTGGGCAGCGGTCCGCGCGGCGAAGTCCAACGCCATCCTGCTCGCCAAGGACGGCGCCTCCGTAGGCGTGGGAATGGGCCAGGTGAACCGGGTGGACTCCTGTCGGCTCGCCGTCGAACGCGCCAACAGCCTGGGTGCAGCCGGCGAGGACCGCGCCCGCGGCTCCGTGGCGGCGTCGGACGCGTTCTTCCCGTTCGCGGACGGCCTGCAGATCCTGATCGACGCCGGCGTCCGCGCCGTGGTGCAGCCAGGCGGCTCCATCCGGGACAGCGAAGTGGTTGAAGCAGCTGCTGCGGCGGGGGTCACCATGTACTTCACCGGGGCACGACACTTCTTCCACTAGGAAAAACCCGCTCCGCCCGCGCCTGGAACCGCGGGACCGTGCAGGTAATGCACCGTCCCGCGGTTTAGGGCCGGGATAGTGGGCTGTGGCATAGTTGGACTCAAATACAAGCTAAAAAGACGGGTCCCGTCATGCCACAAGACATGCTCCGGTGCCCACCAACACACTAGGAGTACGTGTGGCTGAGAAAATCAAGGTTGTGGGCTCTGTTGTAGAGCTCGACGGCGATGAAATGACCCGTATCATCTGGCAGTTCATCAAGGACCGCCTGATCAACCCGTACCTGGACGTAGACCTGAAGTACTACGACCTCTCGATCCAGAACCGCGACGCAACCGATGACCAGGTCACCATTGATGCCGCCAACGCCATCAAGGAACACGGCGTGGGCGTCAAGTGCGCCACCATCACCCCGGACGAAGCACGCGTCGAGGAATTCGGCCTGAAGAAGATGTGGGTCTCCCCGAACGGGACCATCCGCAACATTCTGGGCGGCGTGGTCTTCCGCGAGCCGATCATCATCTCCAACATCCCGCGCCTGGTCCCGGGCTGGAACAAGCCGATCATCATCGGCCGCCACGCCCACGGCGACCAGTACAAGGCCACGAACTTCAAGGTTCCCGGTGCCGGCACGCTGACCCTGACCTACACCCCGGCCGACGGCAGCGAAGAAATCAAGCAGCAGGTTGTCACGTACAACGAAGATGGCGGCGTCGCCATGGGTATGTACAACTTCAACGATTCCATCAAGGACTTCGCGCGCGCTTCCTTCGCCTACGGCCTGCAGCGCAACTACCCGGTGTACCTCTCCACCAAGAACACGATCCTGAAGGCCTACGACGGCCAGTTCAAGGACCTGTTCCAGGAAGTCTTCGACGCCGAGTTCAAGGACCAGTTCGAAGCAGCCGGGCTCACCTACGAGCACCGCCTGATCGATGACATGGTTGCCTCCGCAATGAAGTGGGAAGGCGGCTACGTCTGGGCCTGCAAGAACTACGACGGCGACGTCCAGTCCGACACCGTTGCACAGGGCTTCGGCTCGCTGGGCCTGATGACTTCCGTGCTGATGACCCCGGACGGCAAGACCGTTGAGGCCGAAGCAGCGCACGGTACGGTCACCCGCCACTACCGCCAGCACCAGCAGGGCAAGCCCACCTCCACGAACCCGATCGCTTCGATCTTCGCGTGGACCCGCGGCCTGATGCACCGCGGCAAGCTGGACAACACCCCCGAGGTCATCAACTTCGCCGAAACCCTTGAGGACGTTGTCATCAAGACGGTTGAATCCGGCAAGATGACCAAGGACCTTGCACTGCTGGTTGGACCCGAGCAGCCGTACCTGACCACCGAAGAGTTCCTCGCCGCACTGGACGAGAACCTCAAGGCCCGTCTGGGTGCCGAGGTCGCAGCCTAGCTTTACTGCGGAACCGCACAAAACGACGACGGCGCGCTGCCCCTTTCCGGGGCGGCGCGCCGTCGCCGTTAAGCCCGGTAACACCGGCGTCATAAGTAGCGCAGGGGTTGCGGCGGTGCCACCATGTGGGGATGTCGAACTCCACCGCCGCACCGTCCAAGCCCGGCTCCGCCGCCGAAGAGCGAAGTGCCCGCATAGCGGTGACCGTCTTCCCGCTGCTGATTGTGGCCGGCGGACTGGTTGCCCTGTTTTTCCCGCAGCCCTTCACCGGTCTGTCCGCCTACATCAATCCGGGCCTGATGCTGATTATGTTCGGGATGGGCCTGACTCTCACCCTTCCCGACTTCGCCCTGGTGGCCCGTCAGCCGCTCCCCGTCCTGCTGGGGGTGGTGGCCCAGTTCGTGATTATGCCGCTGCTGGGGTTCGGGATTGCGTGGGCGCTTCAACTCAGTCCGGAACTGGCGGCCGGCGTGATCCTGGTCGGCTGCGCCCCCGGAGGCACGGCGTCGAACGTGGTCACATACCTGGCCCGGGGCAACGTGGCGCTGTCCGTGGCCATGACCTCCGTTTCCACGCTGCTGGCCCCGTTGCTGACCCCGTTGCTGGCTCTGTGGCTGGCTGGCCGGTACATGGCCGTCGATGCGGGAAACATGGCCTGGTCCATTGTTCAGATCGTCCTGATCCCGGTGATACTGGGGCTGGTGATCCGGTACCTGGTGCCGAAGCTGGTTGACCGGGTGCTGCCGGTCCTGCCCTGGGTTTCGGTAGCGGCCATCACCTTCGTGGTGATTGCTGTCGTCTCGGGCAGCTCCGAGGCCATCTTCACTGCGGGCTGGCTGATCCTGCTGGCCGTTGTGCTGCATAACGGCCTGGGCCTGGGACTGGGCTACGGTGCCGCGAAGTTGTTCCGGCAGCCCGTGCCCTCCCGGCGGACCATGGCCATTGAGATCGGTATGCAGAATTCCGGCCTGGCGGCGGGACTTGCCAAACAGTACTTCGCACCGGAAGCAGCTCTGCCGGCGGCCGTGTTCTCGGTCTGGCACAACGTCTCCGGCGCATTGATGGCCGCGATCTGGCAGCGCCGGCCCTCACGCTGACTGCACGCCGGGCAGCAGGTGTGCAGCAACGCAGCAGGCCCCGGGTGGAAACCCGGGGCCTGCTGCGTCGGGAAGCAGCTAGATGCCGGCGCCTTGGTCACCCGAGGACGTGGGGCCCCCGGAGGAGGACTGTCCGCCGGAACCCGATCCGCCGGAGCCGCCGCTGGTCTGGCTGAACGAGCCGGGGGAGCCGCTGCCGGAGCCCTGGGACCCGCCACTGCCTGAGCCGCCACTGCCTGAGCCGGCGCTGCCTGAGCCGGAGGACACCGACGCGGGCTCCGACGTCGTCTGGCCGGAGATGGTGTGCCCGTCCTTGTAAGCGGCAGCCACTTCGATCTTGCGCGGCTTGGAACGCTCGCTGACCGGGATGAACACGCTGAGCACGCCGTTCTCGTACTTCGCGGAGATGGAGTCAATATCAATGCCCTGGCCCAGGTTCAACTGCCGCAGGAACGTTCCGCTTTCCCGTTCCCGCGTCAGCCAGGTGACTCCCTCGGTGGCGTGGATGGTCCGCTCCGCGCGGATAGTGAGCAGCTGCCCGTCCACATCCACATCGACTGAGCCCGGATCAATGCCGGGAAGATCCGCGTTCATGATGTAGTGGTCGCCCTCGCGGTAGAGGTCAATGGGCATCAGCCGCAGTCGCTGCCGTGGATCAAGGAGCGCCCCTGCCATCCGGTCGAGTTCGCGGAACGGGTCAAACTTCATCGCCATTGTCATCAACTCCTCTTGCGCCGGCGCCCGCCGGGCACCGGTGGTGTTGCCGGTTGTTGGAAAACGGAGAAACAGGCTGAGCCGCAGTGGCCCAACGGTGCAAATCACGCTAGCACTCGCTAATAGTGAGTGCTAGGTCACGGCGATGGATCGCGGCTTGGAAGCCGTAATCCGGCCCCGGGGCCGTTGGGCACCGCGGGTACGGTGCTCACAGCGGCCAGGAGTGCACCGCCGCGTTGCTGTGCATGTTCTCCCAGTACCGCCGGGACAGTTCACTCAGGGCTGCCGGACGGGACAGGCCTGACTCCTCGAGCCGGCGGAGCATGGCGATCTGCCACGCGGCCCCGTTCTGCTCGGTCCGGGCGCGCTCGGTGACCACATTGAGGTACCGGTCAATCAGGGAGGCATCCACCTTCAGGTCCCGCAGTCCCTCTGCGGCCTGGGGGATCAGGTGCCGCACGATCAGTTCCGCCACGGGAATCTCGCCGATGCCGGGCCAGTAGACCGTGGCTTCCAGGCCGTGACGGGCGCAGGTCAGGAAGTTGTCCGAGGCGGTCTTGAATGCCACCCGGCTCCAGAGAGGACGGTCTGCGGTGCGGATGTATTCCACGAGCCCGTAGTAGAACGCAGCGTTGGCCACCACGTCCAGCACGGACGGACCGGCGGGAAGGACCCGGTTCTCCAACCGCAGGTTCGGTGTGCCGCTGCCCGGATCGTAGATGGGCCGGTTCCAACGGTAAACGGTGCCGTTGTGGAGCCGGAGTTCCGGCAGCAGGGGCGCCCCGAACGGGGTGGTTTCCCCGCCGTTACCGGACAGTTCGGGAAGCAGCGCCGGGAAGTACCGGACATTTTCCTCGAACAGGTCGAAGATGGAGGTGATCCACCGTTCACCGAACCACACACGCGGGCGGACGCCCTGGTTACGCATTTCCGGCGGCCGGGTGTCAATGGCCTGCTTGAACAGTTCAATCCGGGTCTCATGCCAGAGCAGGTGCTCCATAAAGACCGGCGAATTCGCCGCCAGGGCAACCTGCGGCGCCGCTATCATTTGAGCCGCGTTCCAGGCCGGGGCAAACTCCTCGGGGGAGACCTCCAGGTGCAGCTGCACCGAGGTGCAGGCTGCCTCGGGGGCAATGTTCTGGGCGTAAAAGGACAGCGGCTCCGGCCCCGAGAGGTCCAGCAGTACATCCTCGCCACGGGCCTGCAGCACTGAGGTGTTAAGGGCTGCATACCGCTGTCCGCTGCTGAGCCACTCCCAGCCGTCCATGAAGCCCGGCGTGAGGGTGGGGAGGATCCCCACCATCATGATGTCCGCGGACTCCTGTGCCGCCCGCTCGTCGGCCCGGTTGAGCTGGGCCCGCAGGCTGTCCTCGAGATCCTTCAGGCCGAACTGCCCCACCGACATGGCCGGATGGTTCATTTCGATATTGAAGGCGCCGATTTCCGTCTGGAATGCCGGGTCGGCAATGCGCTCGAGGACGGCCTGGTTGCGCAGGGCAGGCGAAAAGTCCCGGTTGGTGAGGTTTAGCTCCAGTTCCAACCCAATACTGGCCGAATCGGCAAACTGCGCCGTCGACAGGTAATGGGCGAAATGGTCCAGGTTCTCCAGCAGGCGCTGGCGGTACGCCGTCCGCTGCGCCCGGCTGAAGGTCCTGCTTGAGACTTCAGCACCCATGGCCGCTACTTCTTCTTCTTCAAGCCCTCGTAGACATTGATGGGACGCTGCATCTCGCCTTGCTGGGCGCCCATCACAACCACGGTGCCCGTGAGGGCTGGAATGCTCCACTGGAGGATTTTCAGCTGGCGCTGCGCGGACTTGAGTTCATCGGAAGCGCCGGCGCGGGGCTCCGTGGCGCCCTGGCTGCCCTGGTCGGAGAGTTTTTCCACCTTGCTTCCGAGGATGCCGGAGTACAGGGTCACCACTGCCGCCAGGACCGTTAGCACCGTCTTGTAGGCGGTTGAGCGCCCAACACCTTCCTGCGCAGCGATGCGGGTCTTGTTGTCGCCGACCAGGGCGAGTCCGGCCAGGAAATGCATGCCAATGGCAGCGGCCTGGATGGGTGCCCATTTTTTCCAGCCCAGTGCGGAAAGACGGGCCCTTTCGGTGGGATCCTTGGCCTCCGCCGTGGCACCGTTGAGGCCAACGGCGCCCATCAGTGAACCGCCGAACCAAGCCGCGGCGGTGAGGTCGTGTACAGAGCGCGTAATCAGGGTTGCAGCCAATGTATTGCTCCTGTGGGTTGTTGGTGCAAAAAAGACAACCACGCGCGGTAAACATTAGCAAGGGCACTTATGATCCTAACACGCTACACATTGAGAACTAAGTGTGCTTAGTATTGGTGAATCCGGAACATCCGATCTTGATCAGCAGTTGGAATGACGAAAGAGAGCGATGATGACAGAGAATTACAGCCCGCGCGATGGAAGCCATGCGGCTACTCCGGCCGGAGGCGCCAGCGATTCGACCGCCTCAGCCAAGGCCGACGCTGCCAAGCAGCAGGCCGGTGACATTGCCCAGCAGGCAAAGGGCAACGCAGCACAGGTGGCTGACACGGCCAAGACCGAGGCGGCAGGCGTCGCCTCTGAAGTCAAGAGCAACGCCAAGGATCTCTTCACGCAGGCCCGCTCGGATCTGACTGAGCAGGCAGGGGTGCAGCAGCAGAAGGTAGCCGAAGGCCTGCGCTCCATGGCCGATGAACTGCACTCCATGGCACAGTCGGGACAGTCCGGCGTCGCCACGGACCTCGTCGGCCAAGCCGCCAACCGCGCCTCCTCCGTGGCCACCTGGCTGGACGGCCGCGAGCCGGGCTCCCTCGTTGACGAAGTGAAGGGCTTTGCCCGCCAGCGTCCCATGGCTTTCCTTGCCATTGCAGCGGGCGCCGGATTCCTTGCCGGCCGCTTGAACAAGAGCATCAGCGCCGGCCGTCCCCAGCAGGGCACCGCAACCGCCGGTTCCTCCGGACAGCACGTGGCGGCGCCGGTTCCGCAGGCCCCTGCCGCACAGCCGACCGTCGGCACCACCGGAACCGCCGGCAGTACCGGAGCACTGGATGACCCGTTCGGCAGCGAGCCGGTCCGCCCGGCCGGCACCGGCCCCGCCTCGGCACAGACGCTGCCGCCCACGCCGAACACCGGCGTTCCCGCAGCTGATCCCTACAGCGGTGGTCGGCACTGATGAGTACCGAAATGCCCGAAATGCCACCCACTGCGGCACAGGCGAAGGCGGAAACCACCTCCCTGGGTGATCTGCTCGGCCAGGTGACCCAGGACATGTCCACCCTGATGCGTCAGGAAGTGGACCTGGCGAAGGTCGAACTCAAGCAGTCTGCGTCCCGCGCGGGAAAGGGCGCGGGAATGTTCGGCGGAGCCGCCGTCGCCGGGTACTTCGTTCTCCTCTTCCTCTCCGTGGCGCTCTGGTACGCACTGGGCACCACGGCCATCGGCTTCGGCTGGTCCGCAGTGATCGTGGCCGTTATCTGGGCGATCATCGCCGCAGTCCTGGCCAGCCGCGGACGCACTGAGATGAAGAAGATCAACGGTATGCCGCAGACGTCTGAAACACTGCAGGAAATTCCCCAGACCATGAAACCAAGCGAGGAAACACGATGAGTGAAAACCCTGATGAGATCCGCGCCGATATTGAAGCAACCCGCCGGCGCCTGGGTACCAACGTTGACGCTGTGGCGGACAAAGTAACTCCCTCCCACATCGTCCAGCGCCAGACGGACAAGGTGAAGGACAAGGTTTTCGGAGTAAAGGACAAGGTGATGGGTGTGGCTGATTCCATGGGCAACAGCGCGTCAAACGCCGGAGGCAGCGTTTCCGACGGAATGTCCGCTGCCGGTTCGGCCGTTTCCGACGCTCCCGGCCGCGTGGTCAACAAGGCCCAGGGCAACCCGATGGCAGCGGGCCTGATCGCCTTCGGCGCCGGCCTGCTGGCCGCTTCCCTGATCCCCGCCAGCGAGAAGGAACGCGTCGCTGCGGACAACATCAAGACCGCCGCCCAGCCGATGACGGACGAACTGGCTGGCGCCGCGAAGGAAATGGCGGAGGGGCTCAAGGAGCCCGCACAGGAAGCAATGGAGAACATCAAGTCCACTGCGACCGACGCCGCGCAGAACGTGAAGTCCGAGGGGCAGGCGGCCGCCGCGGACGTCAAGGATTCTGCTTCCGACGCACCGCAGAACGTCCGCAACGCCTAACCGGTGCCGGATGCAGCCGCTCCCGGGCTGACGGCCGGGGAGAAGGGCAATAACGACGGCGGCGCCGCACCTGCAAGGGTGCGGCGCCGCCGTCGTTTTTAACCCGGTGGACGGAAGGAAAGCCCTACCGGGGGAGCGCGGCTTCGTCGTTGCTGTAAAGCACGCCCATCTGGGCCCGCGCGGCATCAAAGAGCTTCATGGTGCGCAGCGAATCAGCCCAGGTCATGGTGGGGCTCTCCACCAGTCCCTCCTGGATGCACCGCGTGACCTCCCGCAGTTCGTACGTGTAGCCGTTGCCGACCTGCGGGAAGCGCTCCACCCGTGCCTCGCCCGTATGCGGAACTATGGTGAGTTCCACCGGGTTGTGCAGCGGCGAACCGGTGCGAAGCCAGCCCTTGCTGCCGGAAATAAGGGCAGTCCGGGGGCAGGAGGAGACCAGGGAAGAGGTCAGCTGGGCGAACCCGCCGGAAGCGTATCCCAGGGTCAGGGCATTCTGGCTGTCCACCCCCTGGTGATTCAGGGTGCCCACCGCGTGCACAGTCTCCGGGTATCCGAGGGTGCCCAGGGCGAAGGTCAGCGGGTAGACCGTCAGGTCCAGCAGGGCGCCGCCGCCGGCAGCAGGGTCCCATAGCCGGCTGGCCGGATCGTAGGGAGCAGGGAAGCCGAGGTCCGCCTGGACCCAGTTGATGTCCCCGAGTTCCCCGGAAGCTACCAGCTCCCAGATCCGGTTGATGCAGGGCAGGAAGCGGGTCCAGACGGCCTCCATCAGGAACAGGTTGCGGCTGCGGGCCAGCTCAATGAGGTCCTCGGCCTCCCGTGCATTGATGGTCATGGACTTCTCGCACAGCACGTGTTTGCCGGCTTCCAGGGCCCGGCGGGCAATTTCATAGTGCTGGGCATGCGGGGAGGCGATGTAGACCACGTCGACGTCGCCGTCGGCGAAGAGCTGGTCGTACCCCGGGATCCCGTCGGCATCGTAGTAGCTGGCGGCAAAGCCGAAGCGTTCGGCAAAGTCCTCAGCAGTGGCCTGCCGGCGCGAACTGACCGCCTGCAGGACGGCGTCTTCGAGCCGGGCGATGTCTTCGGTGACACGCTCGGCGATGTTGCCGGTGGCAACTACGCCCCAGCGCAGGGTCCGGCCGGTGGACTGGACGGGGCTGGGGGCGCCCGGCTGTACGCAGGGTGGTGTGGGAATGTGTTGAACGGCAGTCATGGTCCTCGTCTTCCGCGTCGTTGAGGGAGTACCCCATACTCTATGGTTGCCGGGTTCCGGGGCCTAGGCCCGGACGGCAGGCAGTCCTCGCGGATGGCCGGCGCCGGCAGATGGAACAGCCCGGGTCCCCTGTAGCGGGGAGCCCGGGCTGTTCCGCCCTAAAGGGGCGGGTTATTACGGCAGCAGTGTACCGGTGGTGCTACTTGACCAGCGGGGAAAGCGTCGGGTCATTGGCGTACGCCTCGGCAGCGTTGGCCTTGGTGACGATGACCGGCTCCAGCAGGTAGGCCGGAACAACCTTCTTGCCGTTGTCGTAGCTCTCGTCGTCGTTGACCTCGACGTCTTCACCGGCAGCCAGATCCTTGACCATCTCGATGGAGTGGTTCACCAGGTTGCGGGTGTCCTTGTTGATCGTGGAGTACTGCTTGCCTTCCATGATCAGCTTCACGGACTCAACCTCGGAGTCCTGGCCGGTGATGACGGGCAGGGTCTTGCCGGCGGCCTCAACCGAGGTCAGTGCTGCGCGGGCCAGGGTGTCGTTGGGGGAGAGGACGCCGTCCAGCTCAGCGGAGGCGTAGTTGGCCGAGAGCAGGGTGTCCATGCGCTTCTGGGCGTTCTCAGCCTTCCAGCCCTGGGTTACAACCTGGTTGAACTCAGTCTGGCCCGAAACGACCTTGAGGTTTCCCGATTCGATTTCCGGCTTCAGCACGCTCATGGCGCCGTCGAAGAAGACCTGGGCGTTGGCGTCATCCGGGGATCCGGCGAGCAGCTCGATGTTGTACGGACCCTCGGGCTTCTTTTCCTTCAGTCCGTCCAGCAGGGCCTGGCCCTGCAGCTCGCCAACCTTGAAGTTGTCGTAGGCCACGTAGTAGTCAACGTTTTCAGTGTTGGTCAGCAGACGGTCATAGGCAATGACGGTGATGCCGGCATCCTTGGCATCCTGCAGCTGGGAGCCGAGCTGCTTGCCGTCGATAGCGCCGACAATCAGGACCTCGACACCGTTGGTGATCATGGAGCTGATCTGGTTTTGCTGCTCGGACACGCCGCCGTTGGCGAACTGGACCTGGCCTTCGAAGCCGGCGTCCTTGAGGCCGTCGTTGAACAGCTTCTCGGCGAGGACCCAGTTTTCGGAGGTCTTCTGCGGCAGGGCAACGCCAATGGCGGCACCTTCGCCGAAGCCGGACTCGGATCCGGAAGCGGATTCTTCTTCGCGGCCGCAGGCGGACAGCGACAGTGCTGCCACCGTTGCGACAACGGCGAAGGACTTTGCGAATTTACGCATGATGTTCTCTTTCTTGATAGCGGTACTGGAGGATATTGCCGGTCAATGGAAAGGATTAGGCGTCGGTGGAGATGACGGTTTTGGTGCCCGTGGGCATTTCCGGGGTGGCGTCGACGACGGCGGGTGCGGGCTTGGGCTTGTTGCCGCCCAGGTTGCGCATCAGCAGGCCGGTGATTGAGGGCTTGCCCTGGGTCTTGTTGTAGACGTCCAGTGCCACGGCGAGCAGCAGGACCAGGCCCTTGATCATGGAGGTCAGGTCAGCGCCAACGCCCAGCAGCTGCAGGCCGTTGTTCAGTACGGCCATGACCAGGCCGCCCACGATGGAACCCACCACGGTACCGACGCCGCCGGAGACGGCTGCACCGCCGATGAAGACGGCCGCGATGGCGTCCAGCTCCCAGTTGGTGCCGTCGAACGGACCCGAGGCGGTGGAGCGGGCAACGAAGATCATGCCCGCCAGGGCGGCCAGGATGGACATGTTCATCATGACCATGAAGTTGACCTTTTTGCCCTGCACGCCGGAGAGCTCGGCTGCGTGCCGGTTACCGCCCACCGCGTAGACGTGGCGGCCCAGGATGGTCTTGTTGGAGACGAAACCGTAGAACAGGACCATTACGCCGAGGATGATGCCGGAGACCGGGAAGGAGGTGCCCGGACGGCCGGTGGCGAAGAGGTACGTGGCGTAAAGGATGACGGCGCAGAGCAGGCCGATCTTGACTACCGGCACCCAGGCCGGCGGGTTGGCCGTGCCGAGCTTGGCATTGCGGCCGCGCTTGCGCATTTCGCCGTAGATAACCGCGGCGCACAGGACCAGGCCGATCAGCAGCGTCAGGTTGTTGTAGCCCGGGATGGGGCCGCCTTCGGGCAGGTAACCGGCGCCGATGAACTGGAATTCGGAGGGGACCGGCACTGTGTTGGACTTGCCGACCCACTGGTTTGCACCGCGGAAGATCAGCATGCCCGCCAGCGTGACGATGAACGCCGGAATGCCGACGTAGGCGACCCAGAAGCCCTGCCAGGCGCCGATCGCGGCACCCACCACCAGACCCAGGATGATGCCGGCGTACCAGGGCAGTCCCCAGTCCCGCATGGCCATGGCGACGACGATGCCGGAGAAGGCGGCCACGGATCCGACGGAGAGGTCGATGTGGCCGGCGATGATCACGAAGACCATGCCGACGGCGAGGATGAGGATGTAGGAGTTGCCGTTGAACAGGTTGATCATGTTCGTGGACGTGAGTGTCTTGCCCCCGGTGAGGAGCTGGAACAGGACAACGAGGATGCCCAGGGCGAAGATCATCCCGAATTGGCGGCCGTTGCCGCCCAGGAGCTGCTTGATGGCGTTCATGAAAGGGTTCCTTGTGCGGCGTAGGTTTTCTTGGCGGGGGAGGTCATGAGCCTCATGAGGTTCTCCTGGTCGGCTTCGTCCTTGGAGAGCTCTCCGGTGATGGCACCTTCGAAGATGGTGTAGATGCGGTCTGACAGGCCCAGCAGTTCGGGCAGCTCCGAGGAGATCACGATGACGCCCTTGCCCTGGTTGGCCAGCTGCTGGATGATCCCGTAAATCTCGTACTTGGCGCCGACGTCGATGCCCCGGGTGGGTTCGTCCAGGATCAGCAGATCCGGGTCGGTGAACATCCACTTGGCCAGGACAACCTTCTGCTGGTTGCCGCCGGAAAGCTTGGAAACGCCTTCGTCCACGGTTGGGGCCTTGGTGCGCAGGGACTTGCGGTACTCCTCGGCGTGGCGGAACTCGGCGTCGTCGTCCACCACCAGCCCGCGGGTGATCTTCTTCAGGTCCGCGGAAACTGTGGTGGCCTTGATGTCATCCAGCAGGTTCAGGCCGAGGGTCTTGCGGTCCTCGGTGACGTAGGCCAGGCCGTGGTTGATGGCGGAGTGCACGCTCTTGAGCGTGATTTCCTTGCCGTCCTTGATGATCTGGCCGGAAATGTAGTTTCCGTAGGAGCGGCCGAAAATGGACCGGGCCAGCTCGGTGCGGCCGGCGCCCATCAACCCGGCAAAACCGACAATTTCGCCGCGCTTTACGTGGAAGTCCGAACCCTTGCAGACCAGCCGGTCCGCAATGGCCGGGTGGCCGACGGTCCAGCCGCGGACCTCGAAGAAGGTCTCGCCGATCTTGGGAGTGTGGTCCGGGAAGCGGGATTCAAGCGAACGCCCCACCATGCCGCGGATGATGCGGTCCTCGTCGGCGCCTTCGACGGCGACGTCGATGCTCTCCACGGACTTGCCGTCGCGGATAATGGTGATCGAGTCGGCAATCTGCTCAATTTCGTTGAGCTTGTGCGAAATCATGATGCAGGAGATGCCCTTGTCGCGCAGCCCGGACATCAGGCCCAGCAGGTGCTGGGAATCGGTTTCGTTAAGCGCTGCGGTGGGCTCGTCGAGGATCAGCAGCCTAACGGACTTGCTCAGCGCCTTGGCGATTTCCACGAGCTGCTGCTTGCCTACGCCCAGGTCCTTGATGGGGGTGGTGGGGTCTTCCTTCAGGCCCACCCGCTCCATGAGGTCCAGGGTGTCGAAGTTGACCTTGTCCCAGTCGATGACGCCGAACCGTGTGGGTTCGTTGCCCAGGAAGATGTTTTCCGCGATGGACAGTTCCGGGATCAGCGCCAGTTCCTGGTGGATGATCACAATTCCGGCGGCTTCGCTGGAACGGATATCGCGGAACTGGACGTCGTTGCCGTTGAAGACAATATCGCCGGTGTACGTTCCGTGCGGGTAAACGCCGGAAAGGACTTTCATCAGCGTCGACTTGCCGGCACCGTTTTCACCGCAGATGGCGTGGATTTCGCCTGCACGGACCTTCAGGGACACATCCGAGAGGGCTTTAACACCGGGGAATTCCTTGGTGATGGAGCGCATTTCCAGAATGAACGGGTTAGCCGACATGGGCGTTGTTCCCGCCGTTGGGGCAGTGCGCGCTGGGCGCGTTCACTGCCGGAGCTGTTACTGCTCGCATGAGTGCCTCCATGTGACCTCTTTGTCGTGACATGGCCCACAGGTGAGCCGATAACGAAGTTAACAGGGTCACAGGCACTGCCGTCAAGTCTTGAACGCAAAGTGGCGGAATGACGCGGATTTCCTGAGGCCCAAAAACTGCCGGAGCAGGACTAACGGGCCGGGGCGCCCTGTTCCTGCAGGACGAGTGCGGCCGCGCCCAGTGCCTCGGCGCGGTCCCCGAGGGAGGACATCTGCACCGCGGTGGTCTCATCCACCAGCGGGACGGCATGGCGGAGCAGGCCGCGGCGGACCGGCTCCAGGAAGCAGTCCCCGAGGTCGGTCAGGGAACCGCCGATAACGATGGTTTCCGGATTCAGGGTGTTGGCCAAATTGGACGCTGCACGCCCCACGGCCACTCCGGCGTCGTCAATGACGCGCAGGGTGGCAGGGTCCTTGGCGGCCGCCCGGGCCAGGATGTCCGCGGTGGTGACGGGGCCGTTGGAGGCGCGGCCCAGCAGTTCGATCATGGTGGACGTGGAGGCAATGGTCTCCAGGCAGCCGCGGTTGCCGCAGCGGCAGATCACGCCCTGTTCGTTGATGGTGGCGTGGCCGATCTCGCCGGTGATTCCCACGTGACCGTAGTACAGGGAGCCGTTGATGATCAGCCCTGCTCCGATGCCGGAGGCGACTTTGATGAAGATGAGGTTTGCCGTGCCTCCGTGCGGACCCCAGGTCACTTCCGCGAGGGCACCGAGGTTCGCGTCGTTGTCGATGAAGACCGGCATGCCGAGGCGGTCCGCCAAGTCCGCGCGCATGTTGATGCCGACCCATTCGGGCAGGATGGCGCCTTGGACCACCGTGCCGGTCCGCCGGTCAATGGGGCCGGGAATCCCGACGCCGGCGCCGAGGACGGCACTGCGGTTCACGCCCTGCCGGCGCAGCAGCCGGGCGAGCAGCGCGGCGGCTGCGTCCATGCCTTCAGCGGCCGAGTGTCCCAGTGGCAGCTGCACGGATTCTTCCTGCAGGATGCGGTAGCCCAGGGAGGCCAGGACCACCCGGACGTGGCGGCGGCCGATGTCGATGCCCGCCGCCACGGCACCGGTGTCATTCAGCCGCACGGAAAGTGCGCGCCGTCCGGAACTGGTGGTCGGTTCCGTGCTGACCAGATGGTCCTCATGCAGCTGGCGCACGATGTTGGATACGGTGGCGCTGGAGAGTCCGGTCTGCCGGGACAATTCGGCCTGGGTCTGCGGTCCGGAGGCCAGCAGGGCGGTGATGATGCGCTGGCGGTTACGTTCGCGCAGGGCGCTTTGGGAGCCCGGTTTGGAGCTCTCTGAGCCCGTGGTCGGGACTGTCCTCAACGCTGAGGATGGATCGGCTGGCATAAATTAAGAGTGCTACATCACACTCTTGTCGTCAAGAATTGAACGCAATAGTAGGCCGCGGACCCGATTGGCAGCTAGGACTGCCCCGCAACGGCGGTCCGGTGTTCCGCGGCGGTGCGCCGGTAGTTCGCGGCGTTGGCCTGCACCCCGGCAAATTCCTCGTCCGTCAGGCTCCGCCGCACCTTGGCAGGCATACCCGCTACCAGCGAGCGGGGCGGAACCACGGTGCCTTCGAGGACCAGGGCGCCGGCGGCCACGAGTGAACCGGCGCCGATGACGGCCCCGTTCATGATGGTGGCGCTCATGCCGATGAGGCAGTCATCCTCCACCGTGCAGCCGTGGATCACAGCGTTGTGGCCTACGCTCACCCCTGCCCCCACCGACGTCGGGAAGCCCGGATCCGCGTGCAGCACCACGTTGTCCTGCAGGTTGCTGCCGGGCCCTACCCGGATGCTGTTGGAGTCTGCGCGAACGCTGACGCCGTAGAAAGCGCTGGAGTCGGCAGCCATCACCACATCGCCGATCAGGGAGGCGGTGGGCGCTAGGAAAACACTGGGATCAACGGACGGGACAGAGCCCCGGAATTCAATGATGTGTGCCATGGGACCTTAGCGTACTGCGGCGGCACGAGCCTAGGTGAAGACGATAGTCCGCTTGCCGTCCAGCAGCACCCGGTGCTCGGCGTGCCACTGCACGGCCTTGGACAGTGCCCGGCCCTCGACGTCGCTGCCCAGGGCAGCGAGCTGGGCAGCGGAGCGGGAGTGGTCCACCCGGATGACTTCCTGCTCGATGATGGGCCCTTCGTCCAGGTCGGCCGTGACGTAATGGGCGGTGGCGCCGATGAGCTTCACGCCGCGCGCGTGGGCCTGGTGGTAGGGGCGGGCACCCTTGAAGGACGGGAGGAAGGAGTGGTGGATGTTGATGGCACGCCCGGCCAGATCCGCGCACAGCCGGTCGCTGAGGATCTGCATGTAGCGGGCCAGGACCACCAGTTCAATGTCCAGCTGATCCATCAGCTCCCGCAGCCGGTCCTCGGCTTCCGGCTTCGTGTCCGCAGTGACCGGGATGTGGTGGAAGGGGACACCATAGAAATCGGCCAGGGATTCGAGCTCGCGGTGGTTGGACACAATGGCCGGAATGTCGATGGGCAGCGTGCCTGCGCGCTGCTGGAAAAGCAGGTCATTGAGGCAGTGGCCTGAAGTGGAAGCCATGATGAGGGTGCGGACGCGGCGGCCGGTGGCGTGCAGTTCCCAGGCCATGGCGAACTGGCCGGCCACCGCGGCCAGTTCGGCGCGTACTTCCGCGTAGGAGCGCGGCGAGGTGAATTCGACCCGCATAAAGAACGAACCGGTCTCGGGGCTGCCGTACTGGGCGGACTCGGTGATGTTGCCTTCTGCGGCCACGAGGGCGGCGCTGACCGCGTGGACAATGCCGGGACGGTCCGGGCAGGAAAGCGCCAGCGTGTACGTGCCCGGTGCGGAGCCGGAACCGGTGCCGCTGGGAGAAGTCGGGATCAGGTGCGTCACCCTAGCTAGGTTACCGGTTGGGGCGGGCAGGCTTAGGGTTGGGCACATGGATGTGACGTTCCTGCCGCTTTCCGACAAGGATGAAGAAGAGCTTGTCCGCTTCCTCACCACCAACAGTTTCCCCTACCACCGGATTACGGCACCGTCCGAGGAGCTGGTGCGGCGCCTGCTGATCGAGGGACGGTTCGACGGCGACGGTGTGTGTACCTATTGGGTCTTCGGCGACAACCAGCGCATGGGCCTGGTGATCCTGGAAGATCTGGGCACACCCACGCCGGTGCTGGACCTGCGCCTGGTGGAGCGTTTCCGCGGCCGGGGCAATGCGGTGCCGGTGCTGAAATCGCTGACCGGCAAGGTGTTTGACGAGCACCCCGGGATCCACCGCTTTGCCGGCCGCACACGCGAAGACAACATCGCCATGCGCAAGACCCTGCTGCGGTCCGGTTTCCTCAAGGAAGCCCATTACCGGGAGGACTGGCAGCTCGAGGACGGGCGGTACGTGGCCACCGTGGTTTACGCCATCCTGCGCCGGGACTGGGAACAGGGCACGCTTAGCCGGTTCGAGTGGGAAGAGCTGGAGCAGCCCCGGCAGCCCCGGCAGCCCCGGTAGACCCCGCCTGCGGCGTTTGCCCCGCGGCCAGCAGTTGCCCCGCGGCCAGCAGCCGCGCCGCAGCCAGCGCCGCGGCCCGGCCCGCGCGGGTAGCCCCCAGAGTGGAAGAAGACTCCCCGTAGCCCACCAGGAGCAGCCGCGGTTCGCGCACCACCAGCACCCCGTCCATCCGGACGCCCCCGCCGGGTTCACGCAGGTGCAGGGGCGCCAGATGGTCCAGGGCGGGCCGGAAGCCCGTGGCCCACAGGATGGAGTCCACACCCTCAACCGAACCGTCGGCAAAAACCACGCCGTCTGCGGTCAGCCTGCTGATGGGACCCCGCGAGACGAGCACACCGGCCTCGATGCCGCGCTGGTACTCGGGGGTCAGCGGCAGGCCCGTAGCGGAGACCACGCTCCGCGGCGGAAGGCCGGCGCGGGTGCGTGCACTGACTCGGGCTTCCACCGCCCGGCCCCACTCGGCGTCGAACGCCCGCCGGGTGAATTCCGGCGGCCGGCGGGTTGACCACACTGTAGAGACCCCCGCCCCGTCCAGCTGCAGCAGGAACTGCACGGCCGAGGTCCCGCCCCCCACCACCAGCACCCGCTGCCCGGTGAACTCATCGGTGCTGCGAAAATCATGGGTATGCAACTGTCGGCCGCGGAAGAGCTCCCGCCCGGGGTAATAGGGCCAGTAGGGGCGGTCCCAGGTCCCGGTGGCATTGATGACAACACGTGCCTGCCACTGCCGCCCGTCCGCCGCGTGGACGGCCAGCCGCCCGCCGTCGCCCTCCGTCACCGACACCACCGCCACCGGGCGCACGACGCCGAGGCTGAACTCCTGCTCGTACCGCCCGTAATACCGGGTAACCACCGCTGACGCCGGTTCGGTCGGATCCGGAACACCCAGGGGCATGCCGGGCAAATCGTGCAGGGCATGCGCGGCGCCGAACGTCAGCGAGTCCCAGCGGTGCCGCCAAGCCCCGCCGGGTCCCGGATTGGCGTCCAGCACGGTGAACCCGCTACCGGCCGCCAGCCCGCGCCGGCGCAGGTGGTAGGCGACACTGAGTCCGGCCTGTCCGGCCCCGATCACCACTACGTCCGTCTGTACCTGGCCCTCAGCGTGCACCTGCGCCTCCAAGTCCATTGCCTCGCTTCCCTGCTGAACCCTAACCTTCGGCTCCTTTCCGGTATTCCGGCCCGCAGCGGCAGAGGGAGGCTAGGATGGGGAGCGTCGCGACTGGCGTCGGGTGGATTACCACCAGGGAGCGGCACGGCACCTTACTGCCCCCGGCGTTGCGCCATGGCGGAAGGTGTTTTCAAGACCACGGATCGCACGCCTGGGCCGCGGGTCACGTTGAACTGTTTGCCATGCCCGGCCGGTGCCCACCCACCGACCGCGGCCGTGCCGGCAGGTAGCCTGACCTATAGAGAACCCAGTTCCCAGGAGATCCACGTGAGAGTATCCACCCAGCCCGTCACCAACGCGCCCCTGTCCGATGTCGATCCCGAAATCGCGGCAGTGCTTAATGACGAACTGTCCCGCCAGCGCAGCACCCTCGAGATGATCGCGTCGGAGAACTTCGCTCCGCGTTCCGTCCTTGAAGCCCAGGGGTCGGTGCTCACCAACAAGTACGCCGAGGGCTACCCCGGCCGGCGCTACTACGGCGGCTGCGAGTATGTGGACGTGGCCGAGAACCTGGCCATCGAGCGGGCGAAATCCCTTTTCGGTGCGGAATTTGCCAACGTCCAGCCGCATTCCGGAGCGCAGGCCAATGCCGCAGCGCTCGCCGCCCTGCTGCAGCCGGGCGACAAGCTGATGGGATTGAACCTGGCCCACGGCGGGCACCTGACCCACGGCATGAAACTGAATTTCTCCGGCAAGCTGTATGAAGTTGCGGCTTACGGCGTGGACGAGCAGACCTACCGGGTGGACATGGACAAGGTCCGCGAGCAGGCCCTGGCCGAACGCCCGCAGGTCATTGTTGCCGGCTGGTCCGCCTACCCCCGGCAGTTGGACTTCGACGCGTTCCGGTCCATCGCCGATGAAGCGGGCGCCTACCTCTGGACGGACATGGCCCACTTCGCCGGCCTGGTGGCCGCCGGGCTGCACCCAAACCCGGTCCCGGCGTCCGACGTCGTGACCTCCACTGTGCATAAGACGCTTGCCGGACCTCGGTCGGGCATGATCCTGGCCAAGCAGGAGTACGCCAAAAAGCTGAACTCCGCCGTGTTCCCGGGGCAGCAGGGCGGGCCGCTGATGCACGTTATTGCCGCCAAGGCCGTGGCCTTCAAGATTGCCGGGTCCGAGGAGTTCCGCGAGCGGCAGGAACGGGTGCTTGAAGGCGCGCGGATCATTGCCGACCGCCTCAACGCGCCGGACGTTGCCGGGCACGGCGTGTCCGTGCTGACCGGCGGAACCGATGTGCACCTGATCCTGGTGGACCTGCGGCACTCCGCACTGGACGGCAAGCAGGCCGAAGACCTGCTGCACTCGGTGGGCATCACCGTGAACCGCAACTCCGTCCCGTTCGACCCGCGCCCGCCGATGGTCACGTCCGGGCTGCGGATCGGCACCCCGGCGCTGGCCACCCGCGGCTTTGGCGCCGCCGAATTCACCGAAGTCGCCGAGATCATCGCGGCCGCCCTGATGCCGGCACCCGACGTCGACTCGCTGCGGGCCCGCGTGGCCGCGCTGGCGGAGGACTTTCCGCTCTACCCCGGACAGGAGGAATGGTAACCATGGAGAAAGGAACCAATATGGAGGGCAGCGTCACTAAGGCCGCCGTTTCCGAAAGCCCCGAAGAGACCGGAGTGAACCTCGGCTGGGAGGCCAAGGAAAAAACGGAGTTCGGCACCCCGGTTGCGGCCAGGATCCTCGACGGCCGTGCGGCCGCGCGGGAGATCAAGGAGGAGCTCGCGGGACGGGTGAAGGCGCTGCAGGACGAACACGGCATCACCCCCGGCCTGGGCACCGTCCTGGTGGGCGATGACCCGGCCAGCCATTCCTACGTGGGAGGCAAGCACAAGGACTGCAAGCAGGTGGGCATCAATTCCATCCGCCGCGACCTGCCGGCAGACATCAGCCAGGCGGACCTGGAAAAGGTCATCGACGAACTCAACGGGGATCCGGCCACCACCGGCTACATTGTGCAGCTGCCGCTGCCGGCCCACATCGACACCAATGCGGTGCTGGAGCGGATTGCTCCCGAGAAGGACGCCGACGGCCTGCACCCGGTCAACCTGGGCCGGCTGGTGCTCAACGTCAGCGAGCCGATGACCTCACCGCTGCCGTGCACCCCGCACGGGATTGTGCAGCTGCTGGTCCGCAACGGCATTTCACTGACCGGCAAGAACGTGCTGGTGGTGGGACGCGGCGTCACCGTGGGCCGCCCCCTGGGACTGCTGCTGACCCGCCGGCCGATCAACGCCACGGTCACCCTGGCGCACACCGGAACGGTTGACCTGTTCGAGCACCTGCGCGAGGCCGACGTCGTGGTGGCCGCGGCAGGCTTCCCCGAGATGATCAAGGCCGAGGACCTCAAGCCCGGTGCCATTGTCCTGGACGTCGGCGTCACCCGGGTCACCGACCCCGAGACCGGCAAGACCACGCTGACCGGGGACGTGGAGCCGGCAGCGGCCGACGTCGCCGCCTGGATTTCGCCGAACCCGGGCGGGGTGGGGCCCATGACCCGGGCGATGCTCCTGTCCAACGTGGTGGAAGCGGCAGAACGGCAGGCCGGAGTCCTGGCCTAGGGAAGGTTTAAGCGCAGTATGACGGGCCGGTGCAGGCGCAGAGGCACCGGCCCGTGGCGCGTCCACTACACTTTCTCAAGTGCCGCAGATCACAGTAAGCAAAACTGTCCCTGAAACCCGCTCCGACTACGTTATTTCCGCCCGGAACCTGACCAAGTCCTACGGCGACTTCACTGCCGTCAACGGCATCTCCTTCGACGTACCGCCGGGGGAGTCCTTCGGCCTGCTCGGACCCAACGGGGCCGGCAAATCCACCACCATGAAAATGATCGGCGGGGTGTCCCAGCGGACCTCCGGCGAGCTGAGCATCATGGGACTGGACCCCAACACCTACGGCCCGGAGGTCCGCGCGCACTTGGGCGTGGTGCCGCAGCAGGACAACCTGGACGAGGACCTGCGCGTCCGGGACAACCTGCTGGCCTACGGACGGTACTTTGGGCTGCCCAAGAGCTACCTGCAGCCCAAAGCGGACGAACTGCTGGAATTCGCCCAGCTGACCGATAAGGCCAAGGCCCGCGTGGATTCCCTCTCCGGCGGCATGAAGCGGCGGCTGACCATTGCCCGCTCCCTGATCAATGATCCGAAGATCCTGCTGCTGGATGAACCCACCACCGGCCTGGACCCGCAGGCCCGGCACATTCTCTGGGACCGGCTTTTCCGGCTCAAGGAAGCAGGGGTCACGCTGATCCTCACCACCCACTACATGGATGAGGCCGAACAGCTCTGCGACCGGCTCATCGTGGTGGATAAGGGCGCCATCATGGCCGAGGGCTCCCCGGCTGCCCTGATCCGCGAGCATTCCACCCGCGAAGTGGTGGAGCTGCGCTTTGGCTCCGACCGCAACACCACCGTGGCCGCGGATCTGGAAGGCATCGGGGAACGGCTGGAAACCCTTCCGGACCGGGTGCTGATCTACGCCAACGACGGCGAAGACGCCCTGGATGCAGTGACGGCCCGGGGGCTGCGGCCCATCACCTCGCTGGTGCGGCGTTCCTCGCTGGAGGATGTTTTCCTCCGGCTGACCGGCAGGAGCCTCATTGACTAAGCTCCCAGCCGAAGAATCCCGGCACGCCGTGCTGGGGCTGCGTTCCCCGCTGACACCGCTGCAGACCGCAGCGAAGGCGCGCCGTTTCGGTGCCTTCTACTACGCCGACATGTGGATCCGGCGGATGCGCGGCTACCAGTGGACGGTGCTGATGACCGCCGTCGGTACCCCGCTGGTCTACCTGCTGGGCATGGGCACCGGGCTGGCGGTACTGATTGATGCCAACTCCGACGCCGGTTTTCCCGGCGGCAACGGGTCCACTGTCTCCTATCTGGTGTTCCTTGGCCCGGCCCTGGTAGCCACCGCCGCACTGATGGTCTCCAGCGAGGAGAATACCTACACGGTGATGGGCGGGTTCAAATGGCACCGCACCTACTACGGTCCCAACGCCTCGCCGCTTTCCAGCGGGCAGATAGCCTCCGGCCACGTGCTGGGCCTGGCCTTCCGTCTCCTGCTGACCACCGGCATCTACTACCTGTTCCTGCTGCTGTTCGGTGCCGTTCCGCAGCCGGGCACCGGTTGGCTGATGGTCTTCACCGCCCTGCTGGCAGGGCTGGCCTTCGGCCTGCCGCTGCTGGCGTTCAGCGCCACGCTCAAAGAGGACAAGGGCCAGTTCGCCATGGTCCAGCGCTTCATCGTGATGCCGCTGTTCCTGTTCTCGGGAACGTTCTTTCCGCTGGACAACCTTCCGCTCGGCGTGCGGTGGATCGGCTGGATCTCACCGCTGTGGCATTCCACCGAGCTGGGCCGGGTGCTCAGTTACGGGCACCCCGAACCGGCTGCCATGACCGCCCTGCACCTTGCCTATCTGCTGGCCCCGGCCGCCGTCGGCCTGGTCCTGGGCCGGCGCAACTTCACCAGGAGGCTGGACGGATGAGCACGCAGAACTCCACGGCGACCACTTCGCTGGTCCCTCGGGACCGTTTCCTTGGCTCGCTTTACGGCCGCAATACCCGGGCCGTGATTGCACGCGGCCTCAAGGCCACGTGGGGCACCAACTGGAGCATCATGGTCAGCGGCTTCGTGGAGCCGGTGCTCTACTTGGTGGCCATGGGCATTGGGCTGGGCGCACTGGTGGGCACAGTTACCGGGCCCGGGGGAGCGGAGATGGGCTACGCGAACTACATTGCGCCCGCCCTGCTCGCCGTGTCCGCCATGAACGGCGCCGTCTACGACTCCACCATGAATGTGTTCTTCAAGCTCAACTATGCCCGGCTGTACGAGGGGATGCTCTCTACTCCGCTGGGGCCGCTCGATGTGGCCATGGGGGAAATTTTCCTCGCGTTGCTGCGCGGAGCGATGTACGCCACGGGGTTTACTGCCGTAATGGGTGCCATGGGCCTGATTACATCGCCCTGGGCGCTGCTAATGATCCCCGCAGCGGTGGTCATAGCCTTCGGGTTTGCCTCCTTCGGCATGGCGGTGACCAGCTATATGAAGACCTTCCAGCAGCTGGACTGGGTGAACATGATCATGCTGCCCATGTTCCTGCTCTCGGCGACCTTCTATCCGCTGACTGTCTACCCCGAAGCGATGCAGTCCGTGATCCAGGCGCTGCCGCTGTGGCACGGCGTGGAAATGCTGCGGCAGATCAGCGTGGGCATTTTCAGCTGGGGGACCGCCGGCCACCTGCTGTACTTCGTGGTGATGATTGCCGTTGGACTGACGGCGACGACGGTCCGGCTGCGCGCATTGTTCCTGAAGTAGGGCAGTTCCTGGCTACGCGGTCAGCTGTGCCAGCCGGCGGCGGAAGACTTCCGCCAGGCGTTCGTTGAACAGCACGAACTCTGCGTGCTGCAGGTTCTGCGGCTCGTGGCCGAGGAGCTCCTGAAGGCCGATGTCCGCCACGGTTTCCGGATCCCAGCCGTAGATTCCGGCACTAACGGCCGGAAAGGCGATGCTTTCGGCGCCGAGCTCCTCCGCCGCGGCCAGAGCCGTGCGGAAACAGGAGCGCAGCAGCTCCGGATCCGTTTCCCCGGCCCCGGCGTTGGGGCCCACGGTGTGGACAACCCACCGCGCCCGGAGGTTGTACCCCGGCGTGGCCACGGAGGCGCCGGTGGGCAATCCGTCCCGCAGGGAAGCGGCCCGCAGCTCACGGCAGGCGGCCAGGAGTTCCGGTCCCGCGGCCCGGTGGATGGCGCCGTCCACACCGCCGCCGCCCAGCAGCGAGGAATTGGCTGCGTTGACAATCACATCGGTGTCGCGCTCCGTGATGTCGCCGGTACGGATTTCAATATGCATCGGCCCAGTGTCGCACCGGCGGACGGCAGGCACCAGCCGGGATCCCAGCTGCGGTGCGCGTTGCCCCGCGGGGCACTGCTTCCCTTGCCGCACCCCGTTTGCGGCGGGACCATGGGGAAACCAAGCAGGACGAGGAACCACCAGAGAAAGAGGCACAGCCATGGCCGGAACTTTCGATGCAAAAACAGCCCTCGTGACCGGTGCAGGGTCCGGGATCGGCATGGCGGCGGCGATAGCCCTTGCCGCCGAGGGAGCGAACGTTGTGGTCAACGACCTCGACCTGCAGGCGGCGCAGGACGTGGTGGAGAAGATCACCGAAAAGGGCGGCAGCGCCGTCGCATCGGCGGGTGATGTGTCCAATCCCGCGGATATTTCCGGGGCAGTCCAACTAGCGGTCAGCGAATTCGGTGCCCTGAACCTGGCCTTCAACAACGCGGGGATCTCGGGACCGCTGGGCCCGCTCGCGGACATCGACATTGAGGGATACCGGCGGGTGATCGACGTCAACCTCAATTCCGTGTTCTACAGCATGTACTACGAGATTCCGCAGATGCTGCAGGCCGGCGGCGGCGCCATAGTCAACAACTCCTCGATCCTGGGCCTGGTGGGGGATGCCAACGCTGTTCCTTATGTCACGGCCAAACACGGGGTAGTGGGTATGACCAAGTCGGCCGCATTGGGATACGCCGACAAAGGCATCCGCATCAACTCCGTCCAGCCCGGATACATAGACACCCCGCTGCTGGGGAACCTGCCGCGGGAAGTCTACGAGGGCCTCGTGGGCCTGCACCCGGCCGGGCGGCTGGGCACGGTAGAGGAAGTGGCCGCCGTCGTCCTGTTCCTGCTCTCGGACGCGGCGGCCTTTGTCACCGGATCCCAGTACGCCGTGGACGGGGCGTACACCACGCAGTAAAACCGCTGCTGGCGAAACCGGCACCGGGCACCTGTCCAAGTTTGAGAGAATAAAACCATGCAGTCGATCCGAAACGGCAAGACGCCGTCGTCCCCGTCCACGCCCGGCCGCGGCATCAGCCGCAAGATGGGCACCACAGGCATCACCGTGATGCTCATTATCTTCCTCGTGGCGGTGGTCTTTGCCGCAAACCAGAACGACGTCATCGGCTGGATCGTAGTCATCGTCTCGCTTGGCTGGCTGTTCCTGGCCACCTTCGTGGTCTTCTCCGTACGGGGGGCCACGCGCAAGGCCACGGCGAAGTTCGCCGCTGCCACCGCCCCGCCCCGCGGCGGCGTGCAGGTGGTCGACGAAAGCACCCGTGACCTGAAGCTGGACCACAGCTTCAAGATCATCGAGGTCCAGGCCAAGGTCATCCGCGAGAACCTGGACACGGACCGCGGAATGGTGGACCGCGCCCTTGAGACCATCGACATCACCGCGCACAACGGCCGTGGCATGATCAAGAAGGACGACGGCGGCCCGGTCGAAGGTACAGTCGTCGACTAATAACGGTACGGCCGTCCGCGGCCGCCGGCTCCCTGCGGCATGCCCGGGGCGCCTGTTCGGGTTGAGCAGCTACTGAGGAGTATGGTTATTCGCGTGAGTTCGGCATCAGAGGAAACGGCAACCGTGGAAACCGGTGACCGTCCGGGGACAGCACTGCGCATCGCATCCGTGAACGTGAACGGCATCCGCGCCGCCTACAAGCGCGGGATGGCCGACTGGCTGGCGGAACGGGATGTGGACATCCTGTGCCTGCAGGAAGTCCGTGCCCCGGACGCCGTCCTGCGTGAACTGCTGGGGGACACCTGGCATGTCCAGCACGCCGAATGCCTCGATGCGAAGGGCCGCGCCGGCGTCGCCATCGCTTCCCGGACCGCACCGGTGGCCGTCCGCGAGCACATCGGCGACGAATACTTTGCCCGCTCCGGGCGCTGGGTGGAAGCCGACTACAAGGTCAGCGTGGACGGAGCGGAGAAAATCCTCACCGTGGTCAGCGCCTACGTACACTCCGGCGAGGTGGATACCCCCAAGCAGGTGGACAAATACCGTTTCCTGGACACCATGAGTGTCCGGCTCCCGGCGCTGGCGCAGACCAGCGACTTTGTCCTGGTGGTGGGAGACCTGAACGTGGGCCACACCCCGCTGGACATCAAGAACTGGAAGGGCAACGTCAAGCGTGCAGGTTTCCTGCCCGAGGAACGTGCCTACTTCGACCGGTTCTTCGGCGACGAGATCGGGTACACCGACGTGCACCGCTCGCTGGCCGGAGAGGTAAACGGCCCCTACACCTGGTGGTCCTGGCGCGGACAGGCCTTTGACAACGACTCCGGCTGGCGGATCGATTACCACATGGCCACGCCTGAACTGGCAGCCCGTGCGGCCAATGCCGTGGTTGACCGTGCCGCCACCTACGATGCCCGTTTCTCTGACCACGCCCCCGTCGTGATCGACTACCACTTCTAAGGTTTACCCATGACTTCGAACTCCTCCACCGGCCGTCAGCGCATCCTTTCCGGGATGCAGCCTTCAGCTGATTCGCTTCATCTGGGCAACTACCTTGGCGCCCTCGTGAACTGGGTGCGGCTCCAGGAAGAGTACGACGCCTACTTCTTCATCCCCGACCTGCACGCCATCACGGTGCCGCAGGACCCCGAGGACCTGCGCAAGCGCACGCGGGTGACGGCGGCGCAGTATATTGCCGGCGGCGTCGACGTGAATAAGGCCACCCTGTTCGTGCAGTCGCAGGTCCCCGAACACGCACAGCTGGCCTGGGTGCTGAACTGCCTCACGGGTTTCGGCGAAGCCTCCCGGATGACGCAGTTCAAGGACAAGCAACAGCGTTTCGGATCCGACGCGGCCAGCGTGGGACTGTTCACCTACCCCGTTCTGCAGGTGGCGGACATCCTGCTCTACCAGCCGCACGGTGTGCCGGTGGGAGAGGACCAGCGCCAGCATGTGGAGCTGAGCCGTGACCTGGCCAAGCGCTTCAACTCGCGGTTCGGTGAGACCTTCGTGGTCCCCGAGGTCTTCATCCAGAAGGCAGCCGCCAAAATCTACGATCTGCAGAATCCAGGCGCAAAGATGTCCAAGTCCGCGGCTTCGCCTGCGGGCCTGATTAACCTGCTGGACGAGGATAAGGTCATCGCCAAGCGGATCAAGTCCGCAGTGACCGACGACGGCAGCGAGATCCGCTTCGACCGGGACGCGAAGCCGGGCATCTCCAACCTGCTGTCCATCTACTCCCTGATCAGCGGACGCAGCGTGGAGACACTGGAAAAGGAGTACGAAGGCAAGATGTACGGACACCTGAAAGTGGACCTCGCAGAGGTAGTGACGGAGCACGTCCGGCCCATCCGCGAACGCGCCCTGTACCTGCTGGATGATCCGGCGGAGCTGGACCGCCTGCTGGCAGTCGGGGCGGGGAAGGCCCGGGAGATGGCGTCGGTTACCCTCGCGGATGTGTACAACAAGGTCGGCTTCCTGCCGCTGGGCAGCACGACGGCGTAACCCATGAAGATCTCCGAATCCTTCGACCACGCCCCGGCCTCCGAGCGCGATGGACACCCCGTTGAGTGCGCCTCGCGTTGCGTGGGTATTGTCATTGCGGTTCCGGAGCCGATGGCAAGTGAACTGCGGGCTGCGCGGGCGTCCTTCGGGGACCCGATGGCTGCCGTGATCCCCGCCCACATCACCTTGGTCACCACCACCGAGACCACCGACTGGGACGCCACCCTGCGTCACGTCCGCGAGGTGGCTACCTGCCAGGAGCCGTTCCGCGTAACGCTGCAGGGGACCTCCTCCTTCCGGCCGGTGTCCCCGGTGGTGTACCTGAACGTGGATGAGGGTTTTGACGAGTGCATCGCCCTGCATAAGGAGTTCCAGAGCGGTCCGCTGGCCCGAAACCTGGCGTTCCCCTTCCACCCGCACGTAACGGTGGCCCACGATGTCAGCGAGCAAAGCATGGATGAGGCAGTCCAGCGGCTGGATGGCTATTCCGCCAGCTTCACCGTGGACTGCGTGGGACTGTACGAGCACGACGCCACGGGGCTGTGGAAGCTGCACGAACACCTGCAGCTCGGCGGGGGCAAAGAAGTCTCCCGGTAGCCCCTAGGACTCGTCCAGGCCGAGGTAGATACCGGCCCAGGCGGCGATGATGGCCGCCGCACGGCTGGTCTGTGCCCGTTCCACCATCAAATGGTCGCTGCCCTCCAGCGAGATGAAATTGCGGGGGTGGCGCGCGGTCGAGAAAATCTCGCTGGCGTTGTCGATCCCGACCGTGTTGTCCGTGGGGGAGTGCATCACCAGCAGCGGCAGATGCAGTTCGCGGATACTGTCCGTGAGTTCGTGTTTGCGCAGGTCCTCGACCAGGTGCCGGCGGATTTCCAGCTCCCCGCCGCCCAGGTCCACGGACGCCGAGCCCTGCTCCACGATCTCGTCCAGCTCCTCCTCGAACATGTGGACCACGTGGTCGGGCCGGAAAGGCGCCGCAATGGTCGCCACCGCCTTTAACCCGGGGATCTGCCCGGCAGCTGCCAGGACGGCCGCTCCGCCCAGGGAATGGCCAATCAGCAGGGACACAGGACGGCCGGAGGCCGCCATGAACTCCGCCGCGCTGCGGACGTCCGCAACCTTGGTGCTGAAACTGCCGTCCTCCCAGTTGCCGGTGGACCCGCCCAGGCCGGCGGCGTCGTAACGCAGCACGCCAATACCGCGGCCGGCCAGTGCCTTGGAGATGCGGGAGGCGGCAGCACTGTTCTTCCCGAGGGTAAACCCGTGGCAGAAGACCGCCCAGGCGCGGGCACCGCCGTCGGGCACATCCAGCGTGCCGGCAAGGGTGGTCCCGTTCACGCCGGGGAAGGAGACTTTTTCAAATGTTGGCTTGGACTGGGAAAGCATTCTTCCAACTTTACATAGGGACGCAAAAGGCGCCCGTCGGCGGGGAAACCGCCGGCGGGCGCCTTGGGCGCAGGACCGGTTAGAGCGAGCGGGCCAGGATGGCCTGCTTGACCTCTGAAATGGCCTTGGTGACCTGGATGCCGCGGGGGCAGGCTTCCGAGCAGTTGAAGGTGGTGCGGCAGCGCCACACGCCTTCCTTGTCGTTCAGGATCTCCAGGCGCATGTCACCGGCGTCATCGCGGGAATCGAAGATGAAGCGGTGCGCGTTGACAATCGCGGCCGGTCCGAAGTACTGGCCGTCGGTCCAGAAGACCGGGCAGGACGAGGTGCACGCGGCGCACAGGATGCACTTGGTGGTGTCGTCGAAACGCTCGCGGTCCTCGGCGGACTGCAGGCGTTCCTTGGTCGGTTCGTGACCCTTGGTGACCAGGAACGGCATGATCTCGCGGTAGGACTGGAAGAACGGCTCCATGTCCACGATCAGGTCCTTCTCCACCGGCAGGCCCTTGATGGGCTCAACGAGGATGGGCTTGGACGTGTCCAGGTCCTTCAGCAGGGTCTTGCAGGCCAGGCGGTTGCGGCCGTTGATGCGCATGGCATCGGAGCCGCATACGCCATGGGCGCAGGAGCGGCGGAACGAAACCGAACCGTCGTGCTCCCACTTGACCTTGTGCAGGGCGTCCAGTACGCGGTCAGTGCCGTACATGGTCAGCTTCCACTCGTCCCAGTAGGCTTCGTCGGAAACCTCGGGGTTGTAGCGGCGGACCTTCAGGGTGATCTCGAAGGAGGGGATTTCTCCGCCGATCGACTCGGGGAGCTCCACCTTGGAGGCCGGCTCGGCGATTTCCGTTGTCATTAGTACTTCCTCACCATCGGCTCGTAGCGCGTGAAAATGACCGGTTTGGTGTCCAGCCGGATGCCGGCGGTGTGCTCGGCATTTTCGGCTTCGTCAACCTTGTAGGCCATTGAATGCTTCATGAAGTTCTCGTCGTCGCGCTCCGGGAAGTCCTCGCGGAAGTGTCCGCCGCGGGATTCGGTGCGGTGCAGGGCGGCTACGCTCATGACCTTCGCCAGTTCCAGGAGGAAGCCCAGCTCCACGGCCTCAAGGAGGTCGAGGTTGAAGCGCTTGCCCTTGTCCTGGACGCTGATCTTCTGGTACCGCTCCTCGAAGGAAGCGATGTCCGTCAGCACCTTTTCAATGGTGTCAGCGGTGCGGAACACCTGCATGTTCATGTCCATGGTGTTCTGCAGGTCCCGGCGGATTTCTGAAACGCGCTCGGTGCCTTCGGAGTTGCGAACGTGGTCCAGCAGGGCCACCGTGTCGGCCTCCGGGTTTTCCGGCAGGTCAACGAAGTCCGCGGTCTGGGCGTATTCAGCGGCGTAGATGCCCGCACGCTTGCCGAAGACGTTGATGTCCAGCAGGGAGTTGGTTCCGAGGCGGTTGGAGCCGTGCACGGACACGCAGGCCACCTCGCCGGCGGCGTACAGGCCGGGGATTACGGTGTCGTTGTCCTGGAGGACCTCGCCCTTGATGTTGGTGGGGATGCCACCCATCACGTAGTGGGCCGTGGGGAAGACGGGAACCGGCTCCGTGTACGGCTCCACGCCAAGATAGGTGCGGGCAAACTCGGTGATGTCCGGAAGCTTGGCATCAATGTGCGCCGGTTCCAGGTGGGTCAGGTCCAGCAGGACGTAGTCCTTGTTCGGACCGCAGCCGCGGCCCTCGCGCACCTCGTTGGCCATGGAACGGGCGACAATGTCACGCGGCGCCAGGTCCTTGATGGTGGGGGCGTAGCGCTCCATGAAGCGCTCACCCTCGGAGTTGCGCAGGATGGCACCCTCGCCGCGGGCTGCTTCGGAAAGCAGGATGCCCAGCCCGGCCAGGCCGGTCGGGTGGAACTGGATGAACTCCATGTCCTCCAGGGGGATGCCGCGGCGGAACGCGATGCCCATGCCGTCACCGGTCAGGGTGTGGGCGTTGGAGGTGGTCTTGAAGACCTTGCCGGCTCCGCCGGAGGCGAAGACCACGGACTTGGCCTGGAAGATGTGCAGCTCGCCGGTAGCCAGGTCATAGGAGATGACGCCGGAAACGCGCTTCTGGCCGTCCGGCTCCGTCACCATGATCAGGTCCAGCACGTAGTACTCGTTGTAGAACTCAACGTTGTGCTTGACGCAGTTTTGGTACAGCGTCTGCAGGATCATGTGGCCGGTGCGGTCTGCCGCGTAGCAGGCACGGCGGACCGGGGCCTTGCCGTGGTCGCGGGTGTGTCCGCCGAAGCGCCGCTGGTCAATGCGTCCTTCGGGCGTCCGGTTGAAGGGGAGGCCCATCTTCTCCAGGTCCAGCACGGCGTCGATGGCTTCCTTCGCCATCACCTCGGCTGCATCCTGGTCCACCAGGTAGTCACCGCCCTTGACGGTGTCGAAGGTGTGCCACTCCCAGTTGTCTTCCTCGACATTGGCCAGTGCCGCGCACATGCCGCCCTGCGCCGCGCCTGTGTGGGAGCGGGTGGGGTACAGCTTGGTCAGTACCGCCGTCCGTGCGCGCTGACCGGATTCAATGGCGGCACGCATACCGGCGCCGCCGGCGCCGACAATGACGACGTCGTACTTGTGGACCTGCATACCAGATGCTCTTTCTGTTGAAACTGCTAAAAACTCTTGGACTGCCGCGGTATTGCCGTTAGACGGAGCAGTGCTCCGCCAGGATCTCAGCCGTGGCGCCGTCGAGGCAGGGATCGAAGGTGAAGATCACCAGGGTGCCCAGCAGGATGATGACGAAGGTCGCCACGTACAGCACGCCCTTGAGCCACATCCGCGTGGCCTTCTTGTCCGCGTAGTCGTTGATGATGGTGCGGACGCCGTTGGAGCCGTGCAGCATTGCCAGCCACAGCATGACCAGATCCCAGACCTGCCACAGGGGGCTGGCCCACTTGCCGGCCACAAAACCGAAGTCAACGGCGTGGATGCCGTCGCCGGCCACCAGGTTCATGAACAGGTGGGTGAAAATCAGCACCACCAGCAGGACGCCGGATACACGCATAAACAGCCAGGCGAACATTTCAAAGTTGCCGCGGCTGGAACCGTTCCGGGTGTACCGGGGGGCGATGCGTCCCGAGCGGGGTGCTTCGAGGGCGTGGGCTTCGTTGGTTGAAGTAGTCATTGGTGCTAACCCCCGAAGACGTTGGGAATGTGGCGAATGGAGAAGCCGATGAGCGTCACGGCCCAAAGAGCGACTACGGCCCACAGCATCTGACGCTGGTACTTGGGCCCCTTCTTCCAGAAGTCGATCAGGACAACGCGTACACCGTTGAAGGCGTGGAACACGATGGCGGCGACGAGCCCAAGCTCACCGAGGCCCATTATCGGGTTCTTGTAGGCACCGATCACCAAGTCGTAGGCCTCGGGCGAAACTCGCACCAATGAGGTATCCAGAACATGGACCAAAAGGAAGAAGAAGATCACCACGCCAGTGATGCGGTGGGCTACCCACGACCATTGGCCCTCGCGGCCACGGTAGAGAGTGCCTGCTGGTAACTTCGACACTGAATTTTCCTCCCTGCATCGCAGCGGCGTTAGCGCGTCTTCCACGCAGTGATGACGCCGGTGCGACAGCGCTATAAGCTCTACCATAATCTAGGCGTGCGTGACCGGCGTTTCAATTTAGGATGCCCTTTGGTGTGACCCTTATTACATTGCCCGGCGGCATTAAGAGGTGTACGCAATAGGGCCCAAACCGTGCCGCTTCCGGGACGTGCGGCGTCCGCTCCGCTAATCTGGGCAGTGATGAGTAAGCAAAAGGCACCCGCCACCTCCGAGTCCGCCGTCCTTGACCGTTTCTACGGGGTCATCCCGGCCGGCGGCGTGGGAACGCGGCTGTGGCCCCTGTCCCGGGCTGCTGCGCCGAAGTTCCTCCATGACCTCACCGGTTCCGGGTCCACCCTGATCCGTGCCACCTATGACCGCCTGCGTCCGCTCAGCGGGGACCGGGTCATGGTCGTCACCGGTGCCCTGCACCGGCAGGCCGTGCGGCAGCAGCTGCCGGAAATTGCCAATAAGAACCTCGTGCTCGAACTCGAGCCCAAGGATTCCGCCGCAGCCATCGGCCTGGCAGCGGCCATCCTCTATAAGCGGGACCCGCAGATCATCATGGGCTCCTTTGCCGCCGACCAGGTGATTGCCCCCGTCGACGTTTTCCAGGAAGCCGTCCGGGAAGCCGTGCACACGGCCGCACAGGGATACATTGTCACCATCGGCATCCAGCCCACCCATCCCTCCACCGGGTTCGGCTACATCCGCGCAGGCGAGCCGCTTAAGGTGGCCGGGGCGCCCAGCGCCGCCTCAGTGGTGGAATTCGTGGAAAAGCCCTCCGCCGACGTCGCGCAGACCTATCTGGACAGCGGCAGCTACAGCTGGAATGCGGGGATGTTCGTAGCCCCGGTGGACCTGATGCTCAAGCACCTTGAAGCCAACGAGCCGGTCCTCTACACGGGACTGATGGAAATTGCCGAGGCGTGGGACACCACCCGGCGCCGGGAAGTGGTGCGCCGGATCTGGCCCACCCTGCCCAAGATCGCCATCGACTACGCCGTGGCCGAACCGGCCGCCGCGGCCGGGGATGTCGCCATGATTCCCGGCGCCTTCAGCTGGGATGACGTGGGGGACTTCGCGGCCATCGGCCGGCTTAATCCCGCCGAGGAAAACAGCGATCTCACGGTGATGGGCGAGGGGGCCCGCGTCTACTCTGAGAACGCCTCCGGCATTGTGGTTTCGGATACCAAGCGGGTGATCGCGCTGATCGGCATCGAGGACGTGGTCATTGTGGACACCCCGGATGCCCTGCTGGTCACCACCAAGGAGCACGCCCAGGAAGTCAAGAAGGCCGTGGAGCACCTGAAGGCCAGCGGCGACACCGACGTCCTGTAGGGCCTTTCCGTTCCGGTAAGCGGGCGGCGTCCAGGCGGCCCGGCAAGACCTGGTCATGTGACGACGTTTACGGGCGTGCACATTCCGGTTTTGGGCCCGGAATTGGCTAACCTAGAGGTTGTGCAGACTATCCCACTGAGCAATTCACCAGTCCCCTCCATACGGGGAAGCGTGGCTCCGCTCCTGGGCGAGTTGATCGAGTTCCGGCGGGACCTCCACTCCCATCCCGAGCTGTCCCACAAAGAGTTCCGGACCACGGACCGGATAGTGGAAGCCCTCGAAAACGCAGGGCTGGCAGCAAAGCGGCTCGAAGGCACCGGCGTCGTGGTGGACATCGGTGACGGACCCCTCCGCCTCGCCCTGCGAGCCGACATAGACGCCCTGCCGGTCCTGGAGGAAACGGGGCTGCCGTATTCCTCACTGAACACCGGCATTGCCCACGCCTGCGGCCACGACATCCACACCACTGTCATGCTCGGAGCTGCCCGGGTGCTCGCGAAGTTCGACGCCGCGGGAGAGTTGGGCGGCAGGGTGCGCGTCATCTTCCAGCCGGCAGAGGAAGTGATGCCCGGCGGCGCGCTCTCCGTGATCGAGCAGGGCGTCCTCGACGGCGTGCCCCGCGTCCTGGCCCTGCACTGCGATCCCCGGGTCGACGTTGGCCAGGTGGGCACGCGGATCGGTGCCATCACCTCCGCGTCCGACACCATCCGGATTGAACTGAGCGGGCGGGGCGGGCACACCTCCCGTCCGCACCTGACGGAGGACCTGGTCTTTGCGCTGGCAGAGATTGCCGTGAGCGTTCCCGCCGTGTTGTCCCGCCGCATTGATGTGCGCAGCGGGGTGTCGGTGGTGTGGGGCCAGATGCACGCCGGGTCCGCCCCCAACGCCATCCCCGGCCACGGTTTCATGGCCGGCACCATGCGGTGCCTGGACGCCGAGGCCTGGTATGCCGCCGGTGAACTGCTGGATAAGGTGGTACGGGAGGTCGCGGCACCGTACGGGGTGGACGTGGCCCTGGAGCATACCCGCGGCGTGCCTCCGGTCATCAACGCCGACGCCGAGATCAGCCTGATCGAGGCAGCCGCCCGCACCGAACTGGGGGAGGACGCCGTGGTCCTGGCACCCCAGTCCATGGGCGGGGAGGACTTCGCCTGGATGACCCAGGCGGTGCCCGGCGCGCTGATGCGGCTGGGAACCCGCGCCCCGGGCGGGGAAACCTTCGACCTGCACCGCGGAGACTACAACCCCGATGAACGCGCCGTCAGCTGCGGGGTCAGCGTGATGGCCGCCGCTGCGCTGAGGGCAGCGCGCGGTCTGCGGCACTAGCCGCTGCGCCGGCATGAGCGCCGGCACCGGCACATGAGTACGCCCGGCCGGGAGGACAATATCAGTCCCTCCCGTGCCGGGCGCCGTCATTTGATAACAACATGTAAACAATCTGCCGCCAGCGGCCGAATTGCGCTGAGTGTCGTCTGGGACACATTATGGTTGTCTTGCTGCGGTCCAACGATGGACGGAGCGCTGCACCACACCGGGCACCGGTGCGTTCCTTCCCCGCCGGGGGCCGGGAGAAGCGCCGGCTGCCTTCTTGAGGGTGATACCCATTTCTTTCTGGAGGAACATTGAAGAATTTCCCGCGCAGCTTTAAGCGCAACGCAGGCGTCAGTGCCGCCATGCTCGGCGTTTCGGCGCTTCTGCTCTCCGGCTGCGGCGCGGCCCCCGAAGAAGAAGGCGGTTCCGCCGACGGGGCTACCGATTTCCTGGGCTGCATGGTTTCCGACTCCGGCGGATTCGATGACAACTCGTTCAACGAGTCTACCTACAACGGCATCATGAAGGCCAAGGAAGACCTGGACATCGAGGTCAAGACCGCCGAGTCCCAGTCCGAGACCGACTTCACCCCGAACCTGGACAGCATGATCCAGGCCAACTGCGACATCACGGTTACCGTGGGCTTCCTGCTCGCTGATGCCACCAAGGAAGCAGCTGCCGCCAACCCGGACAGCCACTTCGCCATTGTCGATGACCAGTCCATCGAGGCTGACAACGTCAAGCCGATCATCTACGACACGGCCCAGGCCGCGTTCCTGGCCGGCTACGTTGCCGCAGGCACCTCCCAGACCGGAAAGGTCGCCACGTACGGCGGCCTGGACATCCCCACCGTGACCATCTTCATGGAGGGCTTCGAGCAGGGCGTGGAGTACTACAACGAGCAGAACGGCAAGGACGTCCAGCTTCTCGGCATGGATTCCTTCACGGGCGGCTTCGACGACGTCTCCGCGGGCAAGACCACCACGCAGAACTTCCTGAACGAAGGCGCCGACGTCATCATGCCCGTCGCCGGTCCGGTTGGCGCCGGCACCATTGACGCCGTCGTGGCAGCCAACGCCGCCGGCAAGGACGCCAAGGTTGTATGGGTTGACTCCGATGGCTACGAGTCCGTCACCACGGGCAAGGAAGTTATCCTCACCTCCGTGATGAAGCTGATGGGCGAGGCCGTGGAAGACGTCGTGAACAGCGACGTCAAGGGCGAGTTCGACAACAGCCCGTACGTGGGCACCCTCGAAAACGGCGGTGTCGCACTGGCTCCGTTCCACGATCAGGAAGCCAGCGTTCCGGACGACGTCAAGAAGGCCGTCGAAGACATCCAGGCCAAGATCATCTCCGGCGAAATCAAGGTCGAGTCCGCTTCGAGCCCGAAGTAACAACGCGACCGTTATTACCAGCATTCGGGCCGTTGTCCGGATACTGGAAGCTCCGAATGCACCAAAACGACCGCCGTCTTCCCGGCAGAATTGCATTGCCGGGAAGACGGCGTTTGTGCTGTTTTCGGTAGTGTTCCCCTTTATTTACCCAAAAACAGATTGGTTGGGGTTTTGAAACTCGAACTCAAGGGCATCACCAAGCGTTTCGGCGCGCTGGTCGCCAATGACCACATTGATTTGGTGGTCGAACCGGGGCAGGTCCACAGCCTGCTCGGCGAAAACGGTGCGGGCAAGTCAACACTGATGAACGTGCTGTACGGCCTGTACGAGCCCACCGAGGGTGAAATCCTGGTGGACGGCCGCCCCGTCACCTTCAACGGTCCCGGTGACGCCATGGCCGCGGGCATCGGGATGGTGCACCAGCACTTTATGCTGGTGCCCGTCTTCACCGTGGCGGAAAACGTGGCCCTCGGCGACGAAAAGACCAAGTTCGCCGGCATGCTGAACCTTGAACAGACCCGGCGCCGCATCCGTGAAATCTCCAACCAGTACGGGTTCGACGTTGATCCCGATGCCGTGGTGGAGGACCTGCCCGTAGGTGTGCAGCAGCGGGTGGAAATCATCAAGGCACTGATCCGCGAGGCCCGGGTCCTGATCCTGGATGAACCGACGGCGGTACTGACGCCGCGTGAAACGGACGAACTGCTCGGCATCATGCGCCAGCTGACCGAAGACGGAAAGTCTGTCGTCTTTATTTCGCACAAGCTTCGCGAAGTGAAGGCAGTATCCGACGTCATTACGGTGATCCGCCGCGGCAAGGTGGTCGGCTCCGCCGAGCCCACCGCTTCCACCACCGAACTGGCGTCCTTGATGGTCGGCCGGTCCGTGAGCCTGAACCTGAACAAGGAAGCGGCCAAGCCCGGCGAGGAAACCTTTGTGGTGGACAACCTTACGGTTGCTTCCGCCAGCGGACCCGCGGTACTGGACTCGGTCAGCTTCGGCATCCGGCGGGGCGAGATCCTTGCCTTGGCCGGCGTCCAGGGCAACGGCCAGACCGAACTGACCGAAGCGATCATGGGTCTGCAGGAACACGTCTCGGGTTCCATCCGCCTCAACGGTGAGGAACTGGTGGGACGCAAAACCCGCGACATCATCAGCGCCGGCGTCGGGTTCGTGCCCGAAGACCGCAACGTGGACGGCCTGGTGGGAACCTTCTCCGTGGCCGAGAACCTGATCCTGAACCGTTACGATTCGGAGCCCTTTGCACGCGGGCTGTCCCTGCGTCCGGCCGTGATCGAGCAGAACGCGGCCGAAAAGATCACCGAGTTCGATATCCGCACGCAGTCTGCGGATGCGGCAGCCGGTACGCTTTCGGGCGGCAACCAGCAGAAGGTCGTGATGGCGCGGGAACTGTCCCGCCCGCTGCAGCTTTTCATCGCCTCCCAGCCGACCCGCGGCGTGGATGTGGGATCCATCGAGTTCCTGCACCGCCGTATCATTTCCGAGCGCGACGTCGGCACACCGGTGCTGATCGTGTCCACCGAACTAGATGAAGTCCTTGAACTGGCGGACCGGATTGCCGTGCTCTACGGCGGACGGCTGATGGGCATTGTCCCCGCCAACACCTCGCGTGACGTGCTGGGCCTGATGATGGCCGGCATGGACGCGGAAGAAGCAACAGCGCACCACACAGATTCCAAGGGAGGGGCCCAGTGAGCCCGGAGGATTCCACCACGCAGGACCCGCCGGGAGGCAGCAGCACAGACGCTGCCGTGTCCGCCCGGCTCGAAGCGGCGGCGGACACACCCGCCACGGCGGCAACACCACCCACCGTCCCGGCGAAGTCCCCGCGGGGCGACGACGGCGCAGCGCAGCAGTCGACCCTGCGGCGGGTGCTGTCCTCCCATGCCGTGGTCTCGGTTCTGTCCGTGCTGCTGGCACTGGTGGTGGGCGGCATCCTGATTGCCGCCACCGATGAGGAGGTGGGCGCCGCGGCGTCGTACTTCTTCTCCCGGCCCACGGACCTGCTTGCGGCGGCCTGGTCGGCTGCCTCGGGCGCCTATGTTGCCCTGTTCCAGGGCTCGGTCCTGAACTTCGAGGCAGAAACAACAGCCCGGTTCTTCTACCCGCTCACCCAGACCCTCACCGTGGCAACACCGCTGATCCTGGCCGGACTCGGCGTCGCCGTCGCTTTCCGGACGGGCCTGTTCAACATCGGTGCTCAGGGTCAGATCCTCATCGGCGCGGCCATGGCCGCCTGGGTGGGGTTCACCTTCCACCTGCCCGTTGGCCTGCACCTGCTGCTGGTCATTGTGGCCGGTATGCTCGGCGGGGCCATTTGGGCCGGTATCGCCGGTGCGCTGAAGGCCAAAACGGGCGCACACGAAGTGATCGTCACCATCATGCTCAACTACGTGGCAATCAACCTGGTGCTGTTCCTGCTCAGCACGCCCGCTTTCCAGCGCCCCGGCTCCTCTAACCCGATCAGCCCCCAGCTGGATAAGAACGCCATGTTCCCGCCGCTGCTGGGTGCCGGGTTCCGCCTGCACTGGGGTTTTGTCCTGGCTGTCCTGGCCACCGTGTTCATCTGGTGGCTGATGAACCGCTCCACGGTGGGCTTTGAGCTCAAGGCTGTGGGCGCCAATCCGTCTGCTGCCCGCAACGCCGGCATCAGCACCACCAAGGGCTACATCATTGTGATGCTCATTGCCGGTGCACTCTCCGGCCTGGCCGGCGTGGCACAGGTTTCCGGCACCGAGAAGGTACTGACCTCCGGCGTCGCCGCCAGCTTCGGCTTTGATGCCATCACCGTTGCCCTGCTGGGCCGCTCCAGCCCCTGGGGAACCTTCGCAGCCGGCGTGCTGTTCGGCGCCTTCCGGGCCGGCGGCGTGAACATGCAGACCAACACCGGAACCAGCATCGACATTGTCCTGGTGGTGCAGTCCCTGATCGTCCTGTTCATTGCGGCCCCGCCGCTGGTACGGTCCCTGTTCCGCATCCCCGCACCCGGAGCGTTCAAGACCTCCGGCAAGCGCATGACCCCCAAAACCGAGTCCGCCGGAGGCGCAGCATGAGTACCGCAACAACGCTCCCGGCCCCCGGGACGGCTGCCGTCGCAACCGTCCGCAGCTGGAAGACCCCCATCATCCTGATTGTCCTGGCGCTGCTGGGACTGGCCGTCTTCGCCCTCGGCGCTCCGTCCACTGACGTGACGTTCCGGCTTTCCGATCCAGGGGAAGCCATCGTGCTCCCCTCGGTGGTGGTTTCCGCGCCCCTGGTGGGCTGGCTTACGGCCGTAGTGATGATCGCCGCCGCTGCATGGGCCTTTATGCTCACCCGCCGCGGAGACCGGGTGCCGGTATGGCTGGTCGCCGTCTTCGGCCTGGCTTTCGTCATCGGCTTCCTGACCTGGGTGGTGGGCAGTGCAGACACCCCCAACGTTGCCCTGTACGGCCTGCTCGCAGGCTCCTTCGCCCTGTCCATCCCGCTGATCTTCGGTTCGCTCTCCGGCGTGCTGTGCGAACGCTCCGGCGTGGTGAACATTGCCATTGAAGGCCAGTTGCTCTTCGGCGCCTTCGCTGCCGCCGTGGCGGGATCACTCTCCGGCAGTGCCTTCGTGGGGCTCTTCGCCGCTGCCGTGGCGGGTGCCCTGGTATCGCTGGTGCTGGCAGTGTTCAGCATCAAGTACCTGGTCAACCAGGTCATTGTGGGCGTGGTGCTCAACGTGCTCGTTTCGGGCCTCACGGGCTTCCTGTTCTCCACGCTGCTGTCCTCGGACGCGGCCAAGTGGAACAGCCCGCCGTCGCTGCCGCCCATCCGGATCCCGCTGCTGGCGGATATTCCGATCATCGGGCCGATCCTGTTCAACCAGTCGATCGTCGGCTACCTCATGTACATCGCCCTGGCCGCTGTCTACTTCGGTCTGTTCCACTCCAAGTGGGGCCTGCGGACCCGGGCCGTTGGGGAGCACCCCAAGGCGGCTGACACCCTGGGTGTCAACGTGAACCGCACGCGCTTCCTGAACGTGCTGCTGGCCGGAGTCGTCGCCGGCGTCGGTGGCGCCTTCTTCACCCTGGTCTCGGTCTCCGCCTTCAACCGCGATATGACCGGCGGGCAGGGCTACATTGCGCTGGCCGCCCTCATCCTGGGCCGCTGGAACCCGCTCGGCGCCCTGCTGGCGGCCCTGCTGTTCGGCTTCGCCACCAACCTGCAGTACGTCCTGAGCCTGCTGGGGACCTCGGTTCCCAACCAGTTCCTGGCGATGCTGCCCTACGTGGTGACGATCTTCGCCGTGGCCGGTGTGGTGGGCAAGTCCCGGGCACCCGCGGCCAGCGGCGTGCCGTACGTCAAGGAATAAGAAACAAAAGAGGCGGGCGGTCTGCGGGCCGCCCGCCACTAGCTAGGACCTGTTATGACCACTGAAGACCCCCTGGGCACGGACGTGAACTGGGATGCGCTGCTGGATGCCGCCCGTGCGGCGCTGGCCCATGCCTACGTGCCCTACTCCCAATACCCGGTGGGCGCTGCTGCGCTTACCGACGACGGCCGGATTGTTTCCGGCTGCAATGTTGAAAATGCCTCGTACGGGCTGACCCTGTGTGCGGAATGTTCCTTGATCAGCCAGCTGCGCATGACCGGGGGAGGACGCCTTACGGCGTTTGCCTGCGTTGACGGCTCCGGGGCGGTCCTGATGCCCTGCGGACGGTGCCGGCAGCTGCTCTATGAATTCCGGGCGCCGGGCATGGCACTGATGACAGTAAGCGGCATCCGCAGCATGGACGAAGTCCTGCCGGATGCTTTTGGACCGCAGCACCTGGGAGGCCAGCATGAACAGTAACAACTTCGACGCCGTAGATATCATTCGCACCAAACGGGACCGCGGGGTGCTTTCAGCCGAACAGATCGACTGGACCATTGACGCGTACACCCGCGGAACCATTGCCGATGAGCAGATGGCCGCGCTGAACATGGCGATCCTGCTCAACGGCATGAACCGGGAAGAGATTTTCCGCTGGACCGCGGCCATGATCGCCTCCGGGGAACGGATGGACTTCTCCTCCCTGGGCAAGCCCACCGCCGATAAGCACTCCACCGGCGGCGTGGGGGACAAGATCACCCTTCCGCTGGCGCCGCTGGTTGCCGTGTTCGGCGTGGCCGTTCCGCAGCTCTCCGGCCGCGGTCTGGGCCACACCGGCGGCACGCTGGACAAGCTCGAGGCGATCCCCGGCTGGCAGGCATCGCTGAGCAACGGCGCCCTGATGAACCAGCTGCGCGACGTCGGCGCCGTCATCTGCGCTGCCGGCGCCGGCCTGGCCCCTGCGGACAAGAAGCTCTACTCACTGCGCGATGTCACCGGAACCGTGGAAGCCATTCCGCTGATTGCATCCTCGATCATGAGCAAGAAGATCGCCGAAGGCACCGACTCGCTGGTGCTGGACGTCAAGGTGGGCTCGGGCGCCTTTATGAAGGACGAAGCCATGGCCCGCGAACTGGCCGAGACCATGGTGGCCCTGGGCAAGGACGCCGGGGTCAATACGGTGGCCCTGCTCACCGACATGTCCACGCCGCTGGGGCTCACAGCCGGAAACGCCATTGAGGTTCAGGAGTCCGTGGACGTCCTGGCCGGCGGCGGCCCGGAGGATGTGGTGGAACTGACCATCCGCCTCGCCGAGGAGATGCTCAGTGCCGCCGGAGTGCACGACGCCGATCCCGCCGCCGCACTGCGCGACGGCCGGGCCATGGACGTCTGGCGGAAGATGATCAGCGCCCAGGGCGGGGATCCGGATGCGAAGCTGCCCGTCGCGAAGGAATCCGAGACCGTCTACGCTCCGGCCGACGGCGTGCTGGTGGAACTGGACGCGCTCTCCGTTGGCGTAGCCGCGTGGCGGCTGGGCGCAGGCCGGGCACGAAAGGAAGACGTGGTCCAGGCCGGTGCCGGCGTGGTGATGCACGCCAAGCCCGGTGCTGTGGTCCGTGCCGGCGAGCCGCTGATGACGCTGCTGACCGACACTCCGGAGAAGTTCGACCGGGCTAAGGAAGCGCTGGCGGACGCCGTCGTTATTGCGCCGGAAGGCTCCCGCCCGGCGCGCAAGCTGATCCTGGACCGGATCAGCTAGTTTCCCCGGGCCCTGTGGGGCCCTGTGGGGCCCTCGCGGGGCCCGGAACGGCGGCAACGAAATTTCCTGCTCGCAGAGCTCGCAGAAAATATTAAAGCGGCCTTCCTCCGGGCCCCGCGTGGGCCGGCCTTCCTCCGGGCCCGGCGTGGGCCCGCCTTCCTCCGGGCCCCGCGTGGGCCCGCCCCTCCGGACCCCGCGTGGGCCCGCCTTCCTCCGGGCCCCGCGTGGGCCCGCCCCTCCGGACCCCGCGTGGGCCCGCCCCTCCGGACCCCGCGTGGGCCCGCGGCTCACCAGTTCCAGCCTCTAACAGTGCCCGCGGCGGTTCGCCGCGGGCACTGGCGCGTCCGTGGCATGCTTGTAAGGGACGCCGGACAGTCAACCCAAGGAGCGGCAACTGTTGGAGATTTTTAGTGCCACGGTGGATAACATCAACGCCTTCATCCTCTCCTCTGCGGGGTCGCCATGGGTCTATGTGGGGCTTTTCGCCTGTTGCCTGATCGACGGGTTTTTCCCGCCGGTGCCCAGCGAATCCCTGGTGGTGGCATTGGCCTCGCTGGCCGCCGGCGGTGCCGGGGCGAACATCTGGCTGGTCATCCCGGCAGCGGCGCTGGGCGCTTTCCTGGGGGACAACCTGGCGTACCTGATTGGACGCTGGATCGGCACCGAACGCTTCGGCTGGATGCGCCGGCCCAAAATGCGGAAGTCCTTCGCCTGGGCCCGATACGAGCTGGACAAGCGCTCCGTGTCCCTGATCCTCGTGGCACGCTTCATCCCCGTAGGCCGGGTAGTAGTTAACCTCACTGCCGGCGCCACCGGATTCCCTCGGCGCCGCTTCGTGACGTTGACCGGCATTTCGGGTGTTGTATGGGCCGCCTACAGCGTCGCCATTGGAGCCATCGCGGGTGCATGGTTCGACGAACACCACCTGCTGGGCGTCGTCGTAGGGGTCTGCGGGGCGCTGGTCCTGGGCCTGATTGTGGACCGGCTCATCAGCATGGTCCGAGGCAAGACCCCGGCTGCCGTCCCTCCCGGCAAGGACGGCTTCTCCGCCGCGGGAGAAGACGAAAAGACGCAGAAGGCCGCCTGAAACCCCGTAGAGTGACCGTGTGACTGAGCCTACAAATCCTCCTGCCAACCCTTCCCGTCTCGACGTCCGCAGCCTGCCGAAGGTGTCGCTGCACGACCACTTGGACGGCGGACTCCGTCCGGCCACCATCGTGGAACTCGCCGCCGCCGTCGGCCATGCACTGCCGGCCACCGACCCCGCCGAGCTGGGCGAATGGTTCCGCGCCGCAGCCGATTCCGGCTCGCTGCCGCGTTACCTGGAAACCTTCGACCACACCATTGCCGTGATGCAGACGCGCGACGGGCTCTCCCGCGTGGCCCGCGAATTCGTCGAGGACCTGGTGGCCGACGGCGTGGTTTACGCCGAAGTGCGGTGGGCGCCGGAACAGCATGTGCAGGGCGGCCTGAGCCTTGACGACGCCGTGGAGGCCGTGCAGGCCGGAATCGACGAGGCCGTCGCCAACGCTGAGCAAGCAGGCAGCTTCATCCAGGTCGGGCAACTGATCACCGCCATGCGGCATGCCGACCGGGCCATGGAAATTGCCGAACTGGCGCTGCGGCACCGCGACTCGGGGGCCGTGGGCTTCGACATTGCCGGTCCCGAGGACGGCTTCGGCCCCTCACGTTTCAAGGACGCATTCACGTTCCTGGCCGAACACCAGTTCCCCATCACCGTGCACGCAGGCGAGGCGGCCGGCATAGAGAGCATTGTGGATGCACTGGTGCACGGCCGCGCCCTGCGGCTGGGCCACGGCGTGCGGATCGCTGAAGACATTGACGTGGAATTCGACACCGACGCCGGTTCCCCCGAAGAGCCCGAGGTTGGCCTGGTCAGCATGGGCCGGGTGGCTTCCTGGGTCCGGGACCGCGGCATTGCCCTGGAAGTATGCCCGTCCTCGAACCTGCAGACAGGTGCGGTGGCTTCCTTCGGCGAGGACATTGAAACCCACCCCATCGACCTGCTGTACCAGACGGGCTTCGCCGTCACGGTCAACACGGACAACCGGCTGATGAGTTCGGTCACGCTGACCGGCGAGTTCGAGCTGCTGATGGAGACATTCGAGTACGACCTGGATGACATCCTGGAACTGACCATGAACGCCGTCAACGCTGCCTTCCTGCCGCTGGATGAACGCGCCGCGCTGTCCGCCTACGTCACCGAGGGTTTCAACCGCGCCCGTGGCTGAACTTCCCCTTCCCGATGACCTCGGCGAGCGGTTCACCCGCCTCGCCGGGGTCATCGCCGCCCTGCGTGAGCGTTGCCCCTGGACCCGGGAACTGACGCACGAGTCGCTGCTGGAATACCTCGTGGAGGAAACCTACGAGCTCATTGAGGCGGTGGAAGGCGGAACCGCAGGTCCCGTCCGGGCCGCCGAACTGCGCGGGGAACTGGGGGATGTGCTGCTGCAGGTGATGCTGCACGCGCGCCTGCAGCAGGAAACCGGCAGCTTCTCCGTGGCCGACGTGGTGGACGGGCTCACCGCCAAGATGATCCGCCGCAACCCGCACGTGTTCGCGGCTGACGGCAGCGTCCTGCCCGACACCGGCGGGCAGCCGTCGCTGGCCGCCATTGAACAGGCCTGGGACGATGTGAAAAAGGCCGAAACCCCGGACCGCAGCTCGGCTTTCGAGGGCATTCCTGCCGGCTTGCCCGCCCTGGTGCTGGCCGCAAAAACCCTCTCGCGGGCCCGCCGTGCGGGACTGCCCCTGCCGCCGTCCGGCACTGGAGAAGGATTCTCCGACGACGCCGCGCTGGGCGACGCGCTGCTCTCACTGGTGCGCCGGGCTTCCGAGCAGGGGCTGGACGCCGAGGCTGCGCTGCGGGCCGCAGTGCGGCGCTACACCACCGCCAGCACCGGCGCTGAAGCCGGCCTCGAAACGGGCGCCGAAACAACTGCTGACGGGGAGATTTCGGGCTGATCCGGGACACTGGTTGGGGCATATTGGCCTGCCGGGCCTTACCCGGGGCCGCGATTCTATTAGGCTAAGAGACAGACACTGCGGCGTGCTGCCCACGCAGCACCGCGGTTTTCTCCCCAATCGTTCCAATGAACAGGAGCAATTCAATGGCCATCATCGATGCCATCCACGCCCGCGAAATCCTCGATTCCCGCGGCAACCCCACCGTTGAGGTGGAGGTGCTGCTCGACGACGACACCTTCGGCCGCGCCGCGGTACCCTCCGGTGCCTCCACGGGTGCCTTCGAAGCCAACGAACGCCGCGACGGTGAGAAGAACCGCTACCAGGGCAAGGGCGTGCTGCAGGCCGTCGAAGCCGTGATCGAGCAGATCCAGCCGGCCCTGCTGGGCTTCGACGCCGCCGACCAGCGTGCCATCGACCAGGCCATGATTGACCTGGACGGCACCGAGAACAAGTCCGGGCTCGGCGCCAACGCCATCCTCGGCGTCTCCCTGGCCGTGGCCCGTGCCGCCGCCGAATCCGCTGCCCTGCCGCTGTACCGCTACCTCGGCGGCCCCAACGCGCACATCCTGCCCGTCCCGCTGATGAACATCCTCAACGGCGGCTCGCACGCCGACTCCGACGTTGACATCCAGGAATTCATGATTGTTCCCCTGGGCGCGCAGACCTACTCCGAGGGCCTGCGCTGGGGCGTGGAGGTCTACCACAACCTCAAGTCCGTGCTGAAGGAAAAGAACCTCTCCACCGGCCTGGGCGACGAAGGCGGCTTTGCGCCGAACCTGCCCTCCAACCGCGCTGCACTGGACCTGATCATCGAAGCGATCCAGCGCGCCGGCTACGTACCGGGCACCGACATCGCCCTGGCACTGGACGTGGCAGCCTCCGAGTTCTTCAAGGACGGCGCTTACCTCTTCGAGGGGCAGAACAAGTCCGCGGCCGAGATGTCCGCGTACTACGAGGAACTGGTCCGCGACTACCCGCTGGTCTCCATTGAGGATCCGCTGGACGAGGAAGACTGGGACGGCTGGAAGACCCTGACCGCTTCCATCGGCGACAAGGTGCAGATTGTTGGTGACGACCTCTTCGTCACCAACCCCGCCCGCCTGGAAACCGGCATCAAGAACAACGCGGCAAACTCGCTGCTGGTGAAGGTCAACCAGATCGGTACCCTGACCGAGACCCTGGATGCCATCACCATGGCCCAGCGTGCCGGTTACACCACCATCACCTCGCACCGCTCGGGTGAGACGGAAGACACCACCATCGCCGACATCTGCGTCGCCACCAACGCCGGGCAGATCAAGACCGGCGCTCCGGCCCGCTCCGAGCGTGTGGCCAAGTACAACCAGCTGCTGCGCATCGAAGAAGAGCTCGACGACGCCGCACGCTATGCAGGCCGCAGCGCTTTCCCGCGCTTCAACGGCTAGCATCTGCGCACCAGCCGCCTGAAGACCCGATTCCGGGCCTGCAGGCGTTGCGTGGACGGCCCGGACACTGCGGGTGGGTACCCTCGAAGGAGGAACCCGCCCGCGGTGGTTTCCGGGCCGGTTTTTTATGCTGGCGCAGGATCCGCAGCATCGACATACTCCAAGGACTCAGAACGCATGTCAACGCGACGCCCCCAGGTGCCCAGGTCCCCGGCCCCCGTCCGGACCGCCGGAGCGAAACCTGCTCCTGCAAAGTCTTCAGCCAAACCTGCCGCCGCGAAAGCTGCCGGCTCGAAACCCGCTGCCGCCAAGCCCGCTGCCGCCAAGCCCGCTGCCGCCAAGCCCGCCGCCTCGAAACCCGCCGCCAAACCTGCAACGCACCAGCGCAAGCCCTCCGCGTCAGATGCCCGGGCCGCCGCGCGTTCCCAGCTCTCCGGAGCGATCCGCCGCCAGGCCGGGGACGTGCAGAAGGAGAAAAACGCGGCGCCGGTTGCCGCTGACGAAGAGCTGCGGCCGGTCCCGGCCAAGGCCTTCTCCGGCCGGTTGCTGGTGCTGGCCATGGTCATGGTGGCCATCACCGTGCTGCTGGCTCCCTCGGTCCGCACCTATCTGCAGCAGCGTTCAGACATCGCCGCAGCCAGGGCCGAAATTGCCCAGGCCCAGGAAAAGCAGTCGGAACTGGAAGTCCAGCTGGGCCGCTGGGAAGACCCGGCCTACATCAAGCAGCAGGCGAGGGACCGGATTTTCCTGGTGATGCCGGGGGAGAAGCGGTACCTGGTCAAGGGCGAAAACGGCGTGGAGGAAGCTGAAGCGAAAGCGGCCGAGGAGGAGCCTGAAGACCTCCAGTGGGTCGATTCGCTGTGGGACTCGGTCAAGAGATCGGCCACGGCACAGTAATCTGGAGGCTGATAGAACAGCAGCCCGGGGCCCGTCGCGGCCCCCACGGAAGGAACTTCTGAGCATGACGCAGGACCAGCTCGCCCCCACCCAGGAAGACCTGGAAACGCTGAGCAGGCAGCTCGGCCGACCGGTGCGCGACGTCGTCGAGATCGGTGCCCGCTGCGTCTGCGGCAACCCCCTGGTGGCCACCACCGCGCCGCGGCTGAGCAATGGCATTCCCTTCCCCACCACGTACTACCTCACGCACCCGGTGATCACCGCCGCCGTCTCCCGGCTCGAAGCTGCGGGCCTGATGACGGACATGACCCGCCGGCTCGAAGACGATCCCGAGCTTGCACAGCGCTACCGCCGCGCGCACGAGCACTACCTGCAGGTGCGCAACGAAATCGGCGAACGCACGGGCACCGGACCGGTGCCGGAAATCGACGGGGTTTCCGCCGGCGGGATGCCCACCCGGGTCAAGTGCCTGCACGTGCTGGTGGGGCACTCCCTGGCCGCCGGGCCCGGCGTGAACCCGCTGGGCGATGAGGCGCTGGCCGCCATTTCCGAATGGTGGACAGCTGACCGGTGCTACTGCGAAGGTGCTTGGGACACTGCCGGAGCGGCTCCGGCCCGGGACCTGAGCCGTCACACCAAGACGCAGGGCCTGAGCCCGGAAGAGCTGGAAAGCAAAAAAGCGGCCCGCCGGCTGGGCGGCGGGGCAGCGGAAGAAGCCGCAACGAACGAGGGAGAACTGTGAGCGACCAGAACACCACCGGGAGTGTGCGGGTTGCCGCCGTTGACTGCGGCACCAATTCCATCCGCCTGCTGATCGCGGACATCACCCGGGACGCCGACGGCGCGGCCCGGCTTACCGACGTCGTGCGCCTGATGCGTGTGAACCGTCTGGGACAGGGGGTGGACGCCACCGGCCGGCTGGCCCCCGAAGCGCTGGAACGCACGTTCGCCGCGGCAGACGAATACGCCGCACTCATCCGCGAGCACGGTGCTGCCCGGATCCGTTTTGTAGCCACCTCAGCCAGCCGCGACGCTGAAAACCGGCAGGAATTCGTGGACGGCATCCGGGAGCGGCTCGGCGTGGAACCGGAAGTCATCAGCGGCGACGAGGAAGCCGAGCTTTCCTACACCGGTGCCGCCAGCGTTTTTGCCGGCAGCAACGGCGCCAAGACACTCGTGGTGGACCTGGGCGGCGGCAGCACCGAGTTTGTGCTCGGCGACAGCACCGGTGTCCTGGCGGCCAAGAGCACCAACATGGGCTGCGTGCGGTTCACCGAACGCTACCTGCTTTCCGACCCGCCCACTGAAGCGGAAATCGCCGGTGCGCGGGCCGAGATCCTGGACATGATCGCTTCCGCGCAGGCAACCGTCCCGCTGGCCGAAACCGACCGGCTGGTGGGTGTGGCCGGGACCATCACCACCGTCACCGCCGCAGCGCTGGACCTGGCGGAGTACGCGCCCGAAGCCATCCACGGCACAGAGCTCAGCAGGGAAGAAATCGACCGCACGGCGGATGCGCTGCTGCACCGGGACCGCGCCGCACGTACCGGCCTTCCGTACATGCACCCCGGCCGGGTCGACGTCATCGGGGCCGGTGCCCTGATCTGGCGCACCATTGTGGACCGCGTCGAAGAACTGACGGACGGCCGGGTATCTTCGGCGTTCGCCAGCGAACACGACATCCTTGACGGCATCGCCCTGAGCGTCGCCGGGTGAGCGCCGCAGCTGGGGCCACCGGCCGACGCAAAGCCGCCCGCCTTCGGACCGCGGCCGCCGTGCTCGTGGCCGCCGTGGCGCTCCCGCTCCTGGCCGCCCCCGCCGCACAGGCCGATGAGTGGCGGGACAAGCAGTACTGGCTTAACGACTACGGCATCACCGAGGCCTGGAAGACCACCAAGGGCGCCGGCGTCAAGGTAGCCGTCATTGACACGGGCGTGGACGCCAGCCATCCGGACCTTGCCGGAGCCGTTGTAGGCGGAACCGATGTTTCCGGAGCCGGCGACCCCAAGGGCGCCAAGGGCCTGGGCACCACGCCCGAGCACGGCACCCTGGTGGCGACGCTGCTGGCGGGGCGGGGCCACGAGAAGCCAGGCGAAGCAAAAGAGGGCGAAAAGAAGGAACGCACCGAAGGCATCATCGGCGTGGCACCGGAAGCCGAGCTCCTTGCGGTTTCCGCCTGGATCGGAGGCACCAATCCCGGCGGCGTCCCCATCGACACGCAAATCCCCAACGCTGTCCGCTGGGCCGTAGACAACGGCGCCAAGGTGATCAACATGTCCCTGGGCAGTACCTCAACTGCCTGGCCGGAAAGCTGGGACAACGCGTTCCTGTATGCCGAACAGCACGACGTCGTAGTGGTTGCGGCTGCCGGTAACCGCGGTGTGGGCATGGTCCAGGTGGGGGCTCCGGCCACCATCCCCGGTGTCCTGACCGTTGCCGGCCTGAACCGGCAGGGCGAGGCCAGTTGGGATTCCTCCTCCGAAGGCATCAGCATCGGCGTGGCCGCTCCGGCCGAGAAACTGATCGGCGGGCTGCCCGAAGGCACTGCGCGGTATGCCGACTGGGAGGGCACCTCCGGAGCGGCTCCGCTGGTTGCCGGTGTTGCGGCACTGATCCGGTCCGCCCATCCCGAGATGAGCGCGGCCGACGTCGTAAACCGGATTGTCAGGACTGCCCGGGACGCAGGAGCGCCGGGCACCGACACCATCTACGGCTACGGCATCCTGGACGCCAACGCCGCGCTGAATGCCGATGTACCCTCGGTTTCCGTCAACCCCCTGGGCACCATCGCTGAATGGATCCGGGTCCACCGCCGGGTGGCGGACGTGTCGCCGGGCACCGCAGACATTCCTGCCCCCACCGTGCCGGACCTGCCTGAACCGACTGTTCCGGCCGCGGCCGCACCTCCGGCCGAAAACAGTTCACTGCCCGCCGCCGTAGTGCTGGGATTCAGCGGGCTGCTGCTCGCGGTGCTCCTCGCCGGAACCGTACACGTTGCCATTGTCCGGCGCCGGCAAGCACGTTCCGAAGCGGGCGAAGCCACCGAATCCGGTTCCCTTGATGAAGTTGGTGTGAGCTAGCGAAAAACCCGATGTGCCGTTTGTCAAATAGTTCGTGAAGACTTTCACAAACTCGGGTAGGATTGGCGTATGGCATCGAACAAGCAGTTTTCTGATCGTCCCCGCGTTCTGGTGGTCGGCGGTGGTTACGTCGGTCTATACGTAGCCAAAGACCTCCAGAAGAAGGTCAAGGCCCAGGGCGGCATTGTTACGGTAGTGGATCCGCTTCCGTACATGACGTACCAGCCGTTCCTTCCCGAAGTCGCCGCCGGCACCATTGAGGCCCGCGACGCCGTTGTATCCCACCGCATGCACCTGAAGAGCACCGAGCTGATCACCGGCAAGGTCACTTCCATCAACCATGCTGCCCGCACCGCCACGGTAGAGCCCGGCGACGGCAGTGAACCGTTTGAGCTGCCCTACCAGGACGTTGTCCTGGCCGCAGGCTCCATTACCCGCACCTTCCCGATCCCGGGCCTCGCGCAGGCCGGCATCGGCATGAAGAGCATCGAAGAAGCCGTCGGTACCCGCAACCACGTGCTGGAGCGCATTGAAACCGCCTCCCTGATGCCCGTCGGCCCGGAGCGCACACGCGCCCTGACCTTCGTCGTCGTCGGCGGCGGCTTTGCCGGTATCGAAACCCTGACCGAGATCGAAGACATGGCCCGCGACGCGGTCCGCCTCAACGACCGGCTCCGCCGCGAAGACCTCCGTTTCGTCATGATCGAGGCCATGGGCCGCGTTATGCCCGAGGTCAAGCCGGACCAGGCCGAGTGGGTTGTATCCAGCATGCGTGAGCGCGGCATCGAGGTGCTGCTGAACACCTCCCTGGCTTCCGCCGAGGACGGCGTCCTGAAGCTCATCAACATGGCTGACAAGTCCCCGGCCGGCGAATTCGGTACGGACACCCTGATCTGGACCGCCGGTGTGCAGGCCAACCCGATGGTGCGCGCCACCGACTTCCCGATCGACGAGCGCGGCCGTGTCCGCGCCAACGCCGAACTGCGCATCACCGGTGACAACGGACCCATCGACGGCGCCTGGGCTGCCGGCGACGTCTCCGCCGTCCCCGATCTCTCCGGCGGCGGTGTTGGCGGCTTCTGCGTCCCGAACGCACAGCACGCCGTCCGCCAGGCCAAGCTGCTGGCCAAGAACATCATGGCCGCCCGTTACGGCGTCGGCAGCGTCGAGGAATACAACCACAAGAGCCTGGGTGCCGTTGCCGGCCTTGGCCAGTACAAGGGCGTTGCCAACATCATGGGCTTCGGCATGAAGGGCTTCCCGGCCTGGCTGGCCCACCGCGGCTACCACGGCCTGGCCATGCCGATGTTCGAGCGCAAGTTCCGTGTGGTCTCGGGCTGGCTGCTGAACGTGGCCTACGGCCGCGATGTGACCGACCTGCGCAACCTCAAGCACCCGCGCCGGAGCTTCGAGGAAGCAGCAACTCCGGCCAAGAAGCCGGCAGTGAAGGCCTAGCTTTCCGCGTCACTTCATAAACCGCAGCGGCGGCCCTCCCTCGGGAGGGCCGCCGCTGCCGTGTTTCCCGCCCTCCGCGGCTTTCCAGTACGCTTGGAAGGCAATTGTCCAGGCCCCAGTAGCCCAATTGGCAGAGGCAACCGACTTAAAATCGGTGTGTTGTCGGTTCGAGTCCGACCTGGGGTACCAAACATCCCTTATCGCAGTAGGGGAGTAGCTACCGTGCACTCACCTGAGATAGACCGAAACAGGGCCTAGGTCATCGATAAGTCATCACAAAGTCCCAAATACACGCTGAAAACCCTCGTTAGTCATCAAGTCGCAGGGGTCACCCCTACCCAAACAGGAACGAGACATGCATGGACCTGAAAACCTTCCTCCTCGCCAGGATCGCGGAGGACGAGGCAGTGGCGCGGGCGGCTGTGCGAAGGGATGGTCGCTGGCATGTTGACCAGGGCCACCCGCTCGACGAGTCAGTGGTGCAGGGTGACATTCACATCTATGACGAGGGTGGTCACACAGCCGAGCAAGCCCTCCATATCGCCACCCATGATCCTGCCCGTGTCCTTGCCGAGTGCGCGGCCAAACGGGCGATTGTGGAGCTACATGAACTCGGACCGGACGACAGGTCTGCGGGCAAAGAGCAAGGCTGCATGATCTGCGGCGAATGGGATGACTACTCAGGGTGGGGCATCACTGGTCCGTGCGCCACCCTCCGCGCCCTTGCGGCCGTGCATGCCGATCACCCCGATTACCAGCCCGAGTGGGCACAGGAAGCGAGCCAAGCATGAGCGTCAACCCTTTGGAGCAATTCGTGTCTGATCCCAAGCTGGCCGAAGCGATGAGCAACCTGCACGCTGTCGCAACCAAAGCAGCGGAGGCAGGCCGGAAGTTCAGCCAGGACTACGAAGCAGCACAACGGCGCCAGCACCTCGAACGTTTGGAACGCCAGCGCCGCTGGGAGCAGATGAGGGCCACAAACTAGCGCTGCAAGTCGTAAGGGTCCACCCAACTCGACTCCTCGCGCCGGATCCTGACGACGGCACCGGCTGGCACCCATTCGTCCGTGACCAGCCCTTCCGGTTCGGCATGGAATAACACCATGTCTCGTGTCCACGCCAACGCTTTCCCATCCCGCACCGACCCGTCATGCCACCGCACACGGATGTACGGTTCACGCCTGTACGGGGCATGCACGACGTCGGACGGATCAGGACTACGCCCCAACATGCCGAAACCTCCCACATAACTTCCTAAACCACTTCCCAAACGGGAAGTTACACATTAATGTGGGCTACATGCGAACAACCACACAGCGAATACTAGCCGCCATCCTCCGCTTCAACTGGTACCGGTACTTCTGCCTCATGGCGATCACCGGCATCGTCCTCCTCATCGGGATCATCATCGGATTCCAATGGGGCGACTCGCTCCTTGTCGAACCCATCCAATACGACGCCTAACCACGCGAAAGCCGCCCCCAGTCCGTTGACCAGGGGCGGCTAACTTATGCTCAGATGCTGCAGGCGGTGATCGTGTGCGCGCATTCCCAGTGTGAGCCCGGGAACCCGATGTCCGCCGGCGACGAACCCACCGACGATGCTGCGATGATCGCCGCCACGCACACCGCGACAGCGCCACCCATGTTCTGGGCCACCGCCGAACCCACCGCCGCATACGCCTCCCGATGATTCCAGGACGGGTTCAACTCCGATAACAAACGGGCCAACGCTGACCCCTGCCCCGGTGTCAACGACGGAACCAAGTAATCAACAGGTGTTGCACTAACAGGTGAAGGGTGCGACATTGTGTGAGTCCTATCTATAGGGCGATAGGGGTCGGCGCTTACCGGGCAAAAGGGAACGCCGGCCCCACTTCTATGTAGATGCCGGCCCAACCCTGTTTTAGAGCGCACTGACCTTACCCGTGTATGGCCCACTGTGTTCCCCAAGAAAGCAGTCGTGCCGCGGTTGGTTGGCTGTGAGGCCAACAACTTGTCAGTAAGTAAACAGCACCCTGACTAGTCGGTCAACGACTGTTAACGCAAAAAGGGCCCCACCCTTTTCGGGGTGGGGCCAATCATGCGTTTAGGCGCGGTGCTTCGGCGTGTCCTGCGAATACGAGTCCGGGGTTTTGGCGAGGCCGAGCAGCCACCCAACCTGCGGGATCTTCGTCTCGATGAGTCGGACCACAATGTAGTAGGCGCCGGTCAGCGCCGCGGTGAGGAGCGCGGAGAGTGATGCCTGCCCTTCCGCATCAATGTCCAGGTTCACCAGTGCCAGCCACGAAATGACAGCACCCGCCACAACGGGGACGATGGTGCGGATCAGGGATGCAACAAACGGGTTCACTTGGTGTCCTTCACTTCGAGCTTGATGTTCACCTGGTCAATGAGCGACTGTGCGTTAGCCTTCCCTGCCGCCTCTGTGACCGCCGCAGCGAGCATCTTCGGGTCAACAGTGGTCATCACCGTTTTGGAAGCGTCTGCGGCCTGCCCAGCGAACGCGTTGCCGTACCGGATGTAGTCGGCCAGCGTGTACGTTTTGCCCTGCTCGAACGGGTGCGGGAGATGCGTGGACAGTAGCCCGCCCACAGCGTTGATCGCGGCGTCGGCTTTCGCTTCGGCTCGTGCTGCTGCTTCCTTCGCTTCGGCCGCGAACTGGTTGGCGTACACGAGCACGTCGATGGCCTGCTCCTTCTGACCGCGAACCGTCGTGCGGTAGGACCAAATTTCCTCGGGTGTTGCCATGTCTTCTTCTTCCTCGATGATGTTGCCTGTGGGCAGGATGCTTGCGGACCCGCCTAGAGCGCGGGCGAGCCTGTCGATTTTGCTGAGGTCCCACACACCCGGGCACTGAGTTGCTTGCCAGTCTCGGTGGGGGATGAGCGGCAGATCGCCGTACATGGCGCGTAGATCGCGGACACGCTCAGCGACGGTTGCGTAGTCTGCCTCCGAAGCGCGTGGCCTGCATTCCAGGTGGATACTGGTGGCGTTCCCCACCGCATTCCCAGCAGCCCACGACGCGTCTCCGTGGTTGACGATGACTGCGACCCTGCCCGCTTCAATAACTTCGTGGGCGGACGTTGGTTTGGTGTTGGTACAGAGGAAATTGCAAACACCCTCGAACGTGTCTCCCCATTCAGGAAGCCCCCACCAATGGATCGTGATGGAGTCAATGGTGCGGGCCCTGCCGAAGGTGGCAGGTACGCTCGCGCCTGGTGTGTAGTTCCGGGAGTTCAGGTTGGTTATGAGATCGTAAGCCATAGGCCCTCCTTGGGGCATAAAGAAAGGCCCCAGTGTGTGGGGCCTTATATGTGGATGCCGTTGGGTGGCGGGGTCGGTATTTCGTCGTCGTGCCCGTGCCGGCGGATCACTGCTATGAGCCGGTAGCAGTAGTTGATGAGGACGTTGTTGTGGTCCTTCACAACGCGTATCTCATCCTCAGTGGACTTCACCCGAACCTCAAGGTCATCTATCCGCTCATTCAGTTTGTCGATCAGCCCGTCACGGTCCGCGATGGTGTCGCGGCGTTGCGTTGCGAAGTCTTCCGGGCCACGGGTTTTCTTGGTGATGAGTGTGGAGACGAACCCGATGGTGGATACTGCGAGAGCCCCTAGTGCTGCTACGAGTGTGCCGTCCATCAGGCACCATCTTCCGTGCGGATGGCCGCGCGGCGTACACCGTCCTTCACGATGAACACTCGTGCCACCAGGGATGCTGTGAGCCCGATCGCTAGGGAGACTTGTGCGCCGCGGAGGGCGTCACCCGTGGACACCCAGAGGCCCGACTGGATGATGCCGTAGCAGACGGGTCCGCCCGCAAAAAGCCAGATGCCCGCTATTTCGATTTGCCGTCCGGGGATGCGGAAGCGGCGGGGTTGTGCGGCCATGATGAGGCCGGACAGGCTGACGACGAACCCGACGACGGTGAATGCGCACCAGAGCCATAGGAATAGGCCGCCTGTGCCTGCTGGTCGGACACTGTCGCCGGAGAAGTAGAAGACGGGCCACATGATGCCGAGTGAGACTTTGACGATGACGAACGCCCAGTCGACGCGGTCGAGGTGTTGGAGGGCTCGTTTAGCCACGGTGCACCACCGTTTCATGGTCCCTGCTTTGTTTGCATGGGGGGCCTTTCGTTGGGCGTGGTGTTTTGTGACCCGCCCCAGTTCGGGTAATAGTTGGCATGTCGAACTCCTAAACAGTTCGGTGTAGCCCCCGCACTTGTTCGCGCAGGTGCGGGGGCGTTTACGTTAGTTGGTGCTGCCGGTGGGGTTGGCGTCGCTGGCGTTTGTCTTTTTCAGCGCTTGGACGGCGGCGAGGATCATGTTGTCGGTGATGACGGTGTTGGTTGATCCGGGGACACTGTTGCCGACGAGGATCGCGGACTCGTATGCGGCATCCCAGCCTGGTTGTGCGGAGAAAGCCCATGCTCGGGCTTGTGTCCATTCCATTGGGTTGGGGATACCTTCGCGGGCGGCGCTGGCTGCTATGCGGCGGTGGAGTGTGTAGTCCTCTGCGAGTGTTGCTTGGGTTCTGAAGCTCATGGCTTCCTCTCAGTTTGAGACCTTTGTTACTTGAGTTTTTCGATGGCGACGCGGATGTTGCAGTTGAGTGTGGTGCCGCTGGTTTGTTTGACGGTGAACACGATTTTTTGTGTTGTGGGCAGGTAGAGGTTGGGTGTGGTTAGTGTGCCGTCCCATTCGTTGGGGATGGGCATGTTGATGTGGGTGCGGGTTTCGTCGCTGTTGAGGATCGCGATTCGGCCTTGTGCGCCCATTGGTGCGCCGCAGTCTGCCCGGTAGGTGATGGCGTAGACACCGGCTGTGAGTGTGATTGCTCCTGCTTCGGCGGGGGTGGCGTATGAGCCGTTTTTGGTGGTGGTTTGGTCGGGTGTGAATGGGGTGGTTGGCTTCCGGTTTGTGGTGCCGGTGGGGAGTGAGAATACGGTGGTGAACTCGGCGTGCTGAACATCGAGCAGATTCCCGTTCACCTTCACATTGCCGAGCAGGTTCACGTACGCAGCCGTGTCTCCCACGCTTACCGTTCGCCCAGGGGTGTTGACCTCGATGAGCGAGGACAACAGTCCACCGATCGCTACATTGTCGGAGACGAGTCGGGTTGTTGGGCCGAGGGTCATTAGGGTGCCGCCGGACCTGCCTGACGAGCCAAGATAGAGCGATTCTCCATCCGCGCTATACACCCCGGGAGAAAGGGCGCGATCCACGCCTTCCACTTCAAAAAAGATGCCGGGGTTTGCGGCCTCCTGCCCGAGCAAGTTGCGGGAGACGGTCGTCATACTGACGCTGATGTTGCGGGGCGGGTTCTCGGCCGTCTTGCCCTTGCTGGAGATGGTGCCGGTGACCACGACGTCGGTGAGTGCGGCTTCGGCGAGGTTCTGCCGCTCGATCACGATCTCTTTTTGCACCGTCTCCGTGAGTGCCGTGCCGACGCTCTCATTGATGGTGCCGCCCTCGACAATGTTGCCGACATTCACATACGTGCGCTGCGACGTCAGCTGCTCCACCATGCGCTCAAGATCAGCGAACCCGCTGAGCCAACCGCTGCGGCGTAACCTGCTGGGGGATACCGTTCATCCCAACCATCTACACCACCCCCAACCGTGCCAGCGTCGGCTTGAACTCAGACGACCCCGAACTAAGAGACCAACCAACAACCACAAGCACCTCATCCAATTTTCGTGTCAGCGCATCAACCGTGACCCGCGCCGTATCACCCAAAGTCAGGTCACCCAACGACGTACCCACCCCATCCCGAACCGTCACCGTCAACACGTTCTGACCACCGAACAACTGCGCCGCCATCGCCTGCGCGTGACCGTTGATCGTCCGCACATCCTTCACACCCGAAAACTGGCGGCGATCCTCCAAACGGACGAACCCTGCAGCCTCACGCACCGTATCCACGACCGGGGCGGACATCAGTTTCGACTCCGCATCACCGTCACCAATCGCCCGCACATGGGTAGCCGCATCACCGTCGCCCCACGGCCTCGAACTGTCGAACCCGGACACGTTGCCCGGCATATCGAACACATGCTCCGGGGCGTCCGTCCGATACCCGAGATGCGGGTAACCGGTGCGGAACGTGTACTTCACACGGGTATGCGAATCGTCCGTCCAGTCCACGTCAACGGTCCAGTTGAACCCGTTCTCCACCGCCGCCAACTCCTGCAAACGGTTGTAGACGCGGGCGTTCTCATCGTCCGCATACACACGGTCCCGCAGTACGCCAGTCTTCGGGCAGTCATAGTTGAGCGGAATCCCAGCCGCATCCCCACAAATGGAGGCAAGATCGCGGGCAATGTCCGCCTGATCCCGCTGCACATACGCCAACGACGGCACATACCGGCGCAAGAAATACGCCTCCAACGTCACACACGGGAACGACACCGTATCCACCGAATCCGCGGCATCATCATTCGGGACCCCATGCCACACAATCCGATCCTCACCATCCAACACAAGGATCAGGTTCCGCCACGGCAGAATCAGCTGATCCCAATTCGGCGGACACTCAGGATGCAAGACCGGCAAAGAAAGAGTCCCCGAACCGTGGCCCTGCAACACCCGAGACAACTCGCCCTCAATCGTGAACGGCGCCGAATCCAGGACCCTGCCAGTCTTCAACTCACACACCAAGAACCGGTACGTCACGCAACACCATCATCCCGGACCGCCACATACGTCTGCCCGTACACGCCCGGGCCGTAGATCGTGTAACCACCCGGCCCCGCCAGATGAGCCCCAAGGACCTGCAAGTTATGGGTGCCAGCACCCAAGGCGCCCGTCCGCCCCGTGAAGTTGAACGCCGTCTCCAACGCAGTCGCCGTCAAATCCACCTGCGAACGGCGGACCGGCGTGCCATCCACCGTCACGATGAACCCGTACTTCGCGCCCGCATTGCCCGACATGACACCCGAGAACTCCACCGACGCAGCGCGACCACCCACAGTCTCGAAGCTCAGGTTGAAAGCCGGCAGCTCCACGTACAAGTTACTGCTGCCCAGATTAGAGTTCGCCACCATCTGCTTGTACCCGAGGACCCCGCCCGGCTCGAACCAGCGAGTCGTTGGCGTACCCGAAGCCATCGTCACAACCGCGTGCTGCAAGGTGCCCTGGCGATCCAATCGCTGAACAATTGTGCCGTCCACGGCAGCCACGGCATCACGCTCAGCTTGCGACCGCACAGGAATAGGCGCACCAGCAGCAGCAGTCAACGGCGCATCCACCGTTACCACAGGGCTACCAGCACCCGACTTCGGCACCTGAACCGACGCCACATGCAACGCAAGCGGCGGCAAGGCAGGCAGGCCGGGAAGGGCAGCGGGGGTGCCAGTGATGATCCGCAGACGGCCCAGGCGAGTCGTGCCGCCCGAACCGTTATCCGGGTCCAGCACCTCCAGCACCACACGATCAAGGCGGCCATTCGTCGCATCAGCAACACCCAAAGTGCCCGCCGACGTCACCGAATCCACGCCCGTCAGGTACACGCCCTTGGTGCTGCCGATCGCACAGTTGAACGGGCCCACCTGCACATTTGAGCCAGACAACGACACAGCCGGCGCCGGACCGAGCGCACCAGTCCGGGCGACACCCGCAGATGACTGAGCCACCAGGCCGCCAAGCCCGCGGCGTTCACCCTCCGCGTCATACTCAGTCCCGTTGATGTACAGCGGCTTGATTACTCCAGCCATGACAACCTACTTCCAAGAATCAGACCAAGACACGGTCATACGGGCAGCCTCGTCATACGAAGCCGCATCAAAAGTGAGAGTGTTACTGCCCGGACCAAACACCAACCAACGGCCGCGCATAGTGCCACGCCGCGACACCCCATTCAGCAGGGCCGTCCGCGCATCCAAATCCACAACCAGCGACTGACCCGGCAACACATCCAAATCAAAGGACAACCACTGCCCATCCGGCATACGCACAGTCGGGCCCGAAACCGGACCATCAAACCGAACAGTCACAGGAGCCGGCGCAGTACCCGAATTCAGCACATCCACCGACCCAGACACCACCGTCGCGTTGATCGTTGACGGCAACGTGTACGGGCGCACACGGCCACCCTGAGTACGCGGCAAAGGCACCGTCAGCGAATAAGCGGGAGCCGGACCAGTACCCGAAAGGCGGCGATAATCCGGGGCAATAAGCTGGATGTTGAACGTAGCCTCACCGCCACCACGCCACACAACAAGCGGATCCTCCTCAAGGCGCACCATCGCATAACGCGACAGGCTGCCCTCAGTGACCACCAAAGGGAACAAGTCATTGATCGACAGGCCGCCAATAAACGCCTCGAACGCGTCCCGCACCGCCAAAGGATCGTCACCAAACAGTGACCCCTCCAGCACCAGGACACGCGGCGAATAATAGGCCCGGTCCGCCCAACCGCCATGCTGATACGACCGCTGCGTAACCGTGCCCCTCGAAGACGGCGGATCCCACCAACCCTTCAAGTCCGAAAACACGCCCGCCACAGGGGCAGACTCAGCAGCCTGCCCCTGCAACACCATGCCCGGAAGCGTCACACTGAACCGTGGGCGGTCCGTCGTCCATGCAATATCAACCATCAGACAGCAGCCCCCTGCAGCCGTGCGATATGCACAGCAGTCGAATACGGATTAGCGGCCTCGTGAACGTTGAAGACCTGCTGGGGCTTATTGCCCATTGCGGAACCGCCAGAGATGTCTGTGCCAACCTCGAAGCGGGGCGCGGCAGGCACGGTGACAAGGGACGCCATCTGCTTATCGATGGCTGACTCTGTGTCGCCGATGCCGAGCATGAGCCCTTCGCCGATGTTGCCGCCGAACTCGCGGAACACGCGGGACGGGGAATGGATGCCAAGCGCTGTCTTGAATGGGCCTACAATCCAACCCGGGAGCAGGTCGAGGAAGAAGCTTCCAATTGAACCCGCCAACGACTTGATGCCATCCATGAGGCCCTGCACGACGTTCTTGCCCGCATCCCACAACCACTGACCAGCACCCGAAACCGCACCCAACACCTTGTCCTTGATGGACGAAACGAGGTTCACAACGTTGCCGATGCCGCCCGATATTGCGCCCGTAATTCCGCCCCAAATACCGGAGAGAAAACCAAGGATGCCGTTCCATACCGAAGACCAAAGGGACGCCACCACATTCAAGTAGGCGCCAATGACCGAACCGATGATCTGCATGGCCCCGGACACCACCGATGTGATGGCATTCCAAACGCCGGACAGGATGTTCTTGATGCCGTCCCACACCTGCGACCAATTGCCAGAGATGATGCCTGTGACCACCTGAATGATGCCCTGCACGATCTGCATAGCCGCCGTAATCACCGACGCGATCACACCGAACACCGTCACGACCACCGGCAGCAGTGCCTGAATGATCGGAATCAGCAGGCCCGCAATGATGGTTATCAGTGGGGCAATGGCAGTAACCAGAGCCGTGAAGATGGTGATGATCGGAGGCATGACCGACTGCACCAACTGGATCAGAATCGGGGCGAGAGAGCTGACCAGCGACATGACCAAAGGCATCACGGCGGCAAGAACCCCCATGATGACCGGCACTAGCGTCGTCATTGCACCGCTCAAGGCCGCCACCAACTGCACAATGGTCGGCATGATCGCGACGAAAACACCCGACAACGTCTCCACCAGCATCCCAATCAGCGGGATCACCATCTCCAGCACGCCACCCAGGAGCGGCCCAAGCTGCGCGACGAGGTCGCCGATAAGCGCACCAACCTGCGGCAGGACCGGCAGCAACGCGTTAAAGATCAGGCCGAACGGGGAGAGCATCGGCAAGACGCTCCCAAGCTGCGGCCCGAGCGACGAGAATGCCGAACCTAGCGCCGCGCCAATCGGAGCCAGCGCATCCCCTACTGCGTTGAACAGCTCCCTCAGCTTCACGCCCACCTCAAGGAGCGGGTTGATCTTTTCGCCCAGGCCGGCCGCAAGATCCGGCGGCATGGTGAACCCGTAAGAAATTGTCTCGAAGGCTGTGCCGACCTTGTCTTGGATCGTCTGGAATGCTGCAGCCGCGCCTTCCGCGTGGCCAGCCAGGACTCCTAGGGCGGACCCGACTGCACCAAAGACGGCTGACCCCAGCGGCTCGAGCGCCGCCAGCCCGTTGTTCTTGAGTATCTGCCACGACTCCGCAGCGTCCATCGTCTCTTTGCCAAGCCCGATGATGGTGTCACTGCTCGCGCCCGTAGCCTCAAACAGGTCAGTCATCGACAGGGTGCCCGACTCCATTGCGGCGACGAACTGGTTAGCGCCCTTCGTGCCGAACAACTGCGAGGCAAGGTCCAGCGCGGCACCCTTATCGCCCGCGTCAATGAAGCCCTGCAGCTCCTGCGTGGTCCGCTGGAATGCCGCCTGTGGTTCCTCGCCGTCCTTCGCCAAGGTCACGAGGGCCTTACCTAGGCCGTTCATCACCTGGCCCGTATTCAGGCCCGCCTTGTCCAGCGAACCGGCCAGTGCGGCCGAGTCCTTGAAACTGAATCCGAGGGTCTGCAGTGCCGGGGCCGCGGACTGGACACTGCCGGCCAGCTCATTCATGCCCACGCCGGTTGCCTGAGACACCTGGAACAGGGAATCCATGGCGCCGACAACGCCTTCGCCCTCAATCTGAAAAGCCGAGAACGCAGCCGACGTCGCATTAATATCGACGTCCGTGCCAAGGATCCGGCCCGCCTCAAGATACTGCTGAGCAACGGTATCCAGTGTCCCACCCGTCAACCCAAGACGAGTGTTCAAGTCCGCAACCGTGGAACCCACCGCGGAGAAGTCAGCAGGGATCGACTGGCCCACATGCTGGGCCACCGCAGTCAGACCCTCAAGCGCCTCACCACTCGCGCCCGTCCCCACCCTGATCGTGTCCGCCACATCATCGAACACAGACCCGACCTCATACAGGCCCTTGAACGCGGCACCCACACCCGCCACAATCGCGCCCACCGCCGCGAACTTCACAAACGACGAATTGAACAACCCGCCACTCTGAGAACCCGCACTCTCACCAGCCTTAGCCGCGTCCGGCACCAACTGCGACGCGATCTGCCCCTGAGCGCCCTTCATGGACGGCACCAAACTCACATATGCTGTGGCGATTTCGTAAGCCATAAGGGGTCCTCCTGAACCTAAGCGGGCATCACCGCAGCGTCGCCACCAGCCCTCAACGGGGAGCGGGCAGCCAATACCTCAATCGCCCGAGCAGGCGAGAGTTTCGTCTTACCGAACCGCTTCTTCTCAACATCCTTGAACGGACGCGGATACGGCTTCGGATTCTTGCCTTTGCCAGCCTTCGACTTGTGCTGCAAGTCGTACAAATCCAACGTCGCCAAATACTCCCGCGACGCCGGGTAATCCCACTCAGCAACAGCAGCAGCCAAATGGTTCGCCGGATCCTTCATCAATTCCTGCACCAACAGGTACGCGTGCCGCCACGAGACGGCCCCTCCGAAATCGCGTATATCAAGACCAAGGACCCGCCGGCAATCAAACACCAACGGGCCCTCGAACTTGTCGATCACGCGGAGGAGCCAGATTATTCCCCCAGGGACGCCCCATCAGCAGGCTTGAAACTCAGCCAACGGAACACGATCGGCATCATGTCCGGGGACGGCATCGAATACAGCACCTCACGCGCCTCATCAGCGTCATCGCCGAGGGCATCCAGCAGCAGGAACGCAAGCCGAAGCTGGCCAAGGTCGCCGTCAATCACGGACTGCCGGGTCTGCCGGCCGGTAATGCAGTGCGCCACCGTCGACGCGGGCGGCAATTCAAACGACTCGCCGTCGTGCTCGAAGGTGAAGTTCTCGCCCTCGTCGGCCTTCTTCGCAAGGCGGTCCTGGGGCTTACGGGGTGCTGCCATGATGTGTCTCCTACAAGTCAAATAAGCGGGGAGCGGGGTGGAACCCTTGGCTGGCCTGCCCGCTCAACAGGCCAGCCAAGGGAGATATGGGTGGGTTACGCAGCAGCCTCAGCGAGGGAGGAGTACCACTTCTTCGCGGCACCGGTGCGGCCGTCGAAGTTGGAGTCGTATGCAGTGACGGTGACCTCGTAGCCGATGGCCTCGCCGTTCGCGTACACCTGATCGCCAACCTCAGTGACCTGACCGGACTTGATGTAGGTGCGGATGAAGTCGTCATCATCAATGACGTCCACAACGAACTGCCGGCGCCCACCAGTCGAGGAAGGGTTGATGACGATCGAACCGTCAGCCTCAACCGTGCCGCCGTAGTAGAGCTCGATGTTCTCCCGCTTCGTTTCCAGCAGGACGAACGACAGGGTGAACGAACCCTCAGTCACGACCTCACGCACGGTCGCGCCGTGCTGCCAGGCCTTGATCTTCTCGGACGAACGGTCACGCGTTTCCGTGACACCACCATCGCCCACATAGCCAAGATCCACGCCGCCCACAACGGTGCCACTCGCACCATCCGGGCCCTCTACGTCGATCGGGAGTGTGTACACGGCGCCGGTGACGGCCACCCGCACGTTATCTGAATTAAGCGCCATAACGGCCCCTCATTTCCTCATAGGTGTATGACGGCGAGGCCGTCGTGAAAGTAGAGCGGGAAAGCAAGAGGGGCTACACGCGGTAGCCCCTCAGATGGATTCGGATGTTCTGCCGGTAGCGCGGCACTTTGGCATTCGGATCCGGCACGTACGCCGGCCGGCCCATCTGCTCGACCTTGTAGCAGCGGATGCCATCGACCTTCTGGCCAACAACGCCAGCCATCAGGGCGCGGACGCGGGCCATAAGCCGCTCCGCTTTGGGGTCCGTCGAATCCCAGCACTCGACCATCAGTTGGCCGGCATCTGAGACGAGGGTCTGTTGGTCACCGCCCGCGTTCTGGAAGGTAACGAACCGTTTAGGCCGGGGATCAGGAACCTCACCCATGACTGGCACGGCGAACTCCCCGACCATGAGTGGGGTCAAATACTTGATCGCCCACACGGCCGGATTGGGGAACTCAATAACCTCAGCCACCCGCAGCCCCAATCGCCCGAGACAACGTGCCGTTCTCGGCTTCCTCACGACGCGCCTCAGATGTGGCTGTCGCTACGGAGCCGCGGATACGGTTCGGCCCGACCTTCACATCTCCCTCGTACCCTTCACCCGCGGCGCTCTCCACCCTCTGAACCCGCGAAGTGATGTCAGCTTGGACCTCAGGACCAGTCAGGATTGCCCGGAACATTGCACTGTTGTATTCAATCCGCGGCTTATCAGCCATCGAACCTCCCCAACTTGATGACGACGCCAAAGGTGTCGCCTGTAAAAGGGTTGGTCCACTCACGACCAGGGCCGATAGCGTCTAGGGGTTCGGCCTCACCCGGGACACGGACACGATCGTCCTTGCCGACCTTCGTCCCGGGCGGCGCGTAGACGGTGTACTGCACCGAAGACCCCTCCCGGCTTGGCTCAAACGGTTCAACAACATCGCCAGGAGCGACAGCGCAGAACTCGACCGGGTCAGGCGCAGACCATGTGCCCTCGGACTTATACCCATCAACCATCTCGCCGGGGACCCGCCGCAACACATACACCGTCACGCCCCCGCGGAACCTCATAGACCATCCCGCTCATAGATCGGTTCGCCAGCAATATCGGCCCCACAAGAGCAGTAGCGAGCACCAAAATTCAGGTTGCACCAAGGCACGTGCGAAGAGCACGGGGCGCCGCCAACGGGCACCCCAAACGCACGCACAGCGCCCGCACCCAACGCAGTTTGCTCCTGTTTCGTCAGATAGAAATCGCCGTTCGGGTTGACCGGCTTCACCAGCTGCGAGAACGGCCCAGCGGTCTGCTGGATCGACTCCATCCCGGCGTCTTGGACGGGCATAGCCCGCCGCACCACGGCGCACACGACACGGCGACGGGTCGCCTCCGTGGCGTTCGCGGCAGTCGGCACCGTATCCAGGATGAACTGTGAGGCGTCTTCGAGGAGGACCATGGCATGCGCCTCAGCCCCGGTGGGGAAGTCCGGCCAACGTGCTTTCAAGTCGTCCACGTTTGCGAACGGGAACGGTGTTACGTCAGCCATCAGACCTCCTAGGTGTTCTTGCGGCGGGGCTTTGGCTTCGTCTGCGGTTTCTGCGGCGCAGCCTTGCCGGCAGCTGGGGCCCATTCGGACCCCAGCTGCGCGGCAGTAACTTCATCCACGTTCACCACGACGCCGGTCACGGAGTTGGTGAACCGCGGCATTAGGCTGCAGCGTTCTCGATGACGGCGAACCGATCCTCGAATGCGTACCAGCCGTACACGACTTCGAGGCGGAGCGCGATCTGGTTGTTGCGCTTGAGGTCGCCCTGGCCGTCCGGGTCGCCGAAACGGATCAGCTCAACGGGCAGTTCACGCTGCACGCCCCAGCGGATACCGTTCTGGAAGTCGCCCACGATGGCACGGATGCCGGTGTCAGCAGCTTCCGGGGTGCCGGAAACCGTGTTTCCCTGAGCCGCGTTGATGCCGAGGATCGACGTCACGTCAGTGCCGAAGCCGAGGTTCGGGTAACGCTGAGTGCCCGAGGGCGACCCGTCAGCGTTCTTCGTCTGCAGGTTCGCCAGCGACCACGCGAACTTCGGGTCGATGGCAACACCATTGACGCCCCAGGAGGTGTCCTGGTTCAGCAGCAGGCCGACCGCAGCACGGAGGTCCGCGTCAGCCTCAGCAGCGCCAAGCTCAACACGCTTCGAGGTCTTGGTGACGTAGTTGTCCCACGAGGTGATGACCTGGCCGGTAAGCGGGTTGATGCGGTGATACATGCCAAGGTCGAGGCCGCGGGAAAGCGCGGTCCGGCCGGCGGCGGCAAGATCGGACAGAATCGACAGCTGGTAGTCCTCAGAAGCCCACTGGACTTCCTCGTTGAACCGCATGGTGACCTGAGCCTTGCGGGGCTTGGACTTCACCGCACTGTATCCGCCGGTGGTGGAGGACTTCTGGGCGCCCTCCTCAACGAACTCCGCCTTCGGGAACTCGTTGAAGATGATGTACTCAGTCTCACCGAACCGCTGCGGCTCAGCGCCGGACAGCTTGGCAACGGTGGACTCGGAACGTGCTTCCTGGATCATGCTGTCCGCGATGTTGCGGGGCAGCATGACCTTAGCTTCGGATGTACCGAAAACAGCCATGGTCTAACCTTTCGTTTAGTCTGAACCGAACAGCTTGCGGGCGAACTCAGCGTTCGGGCTGTCCGGGATTCTTTGCGGTGCTTTTTCCTGCCCCGGAATAATTGGGCCGGAAGGTTTGATGAGCTTGGCGAGGTCAGCAGCGTGCGCTTCCAACTCGTCGCGGGTGTTACCGCGAAGGGCGGAGGCAGGCACGCCAGACTTCTCAGCGACGTCGGAAAGGATCTCAGCCCGTTCCTTCTCCGCTTCGAAATCCTGGACCTTCTTGGAAAGCTCACCCACCCGTGTTTCCACGGTGGTGTACTTGCCAGTCAGTTCGTCCAGGGCGCCCTTGTTCTCCTTAGCCCTGCCCTCCCATTTGCGTGCTTCGGCCTTCCAATCAATCTCCTGTGCAGGAGCTTCCGGGGCCGGAGACTGCGCCTGTTCGGGCGTGACTTCAGTAGGTGCTTCACTCATCGGTTATTCCTCCCGTGCGGGATAAGACAGCCCCGTGCGGGGCTGGTGGTCTAATGGGTATGGACCCCGTCAGTAACGAGGTCAGGATTTTGCCGGCGCATGGCCGCGCTTATGTCGCGTATATCGCCGGACTGTGCTTCGTCGCGGGCCGAGGTGTACATCTCGTAGTAGCTATCCGGCAAGTACCCCTCTGGGTATTCATCGCCGGGCCCCATACGCACCGGCATGCAGTAGCAATCGCCGTGGTAGGAATCCCCGTCGCCGCCCGCAGATTCCTCGGACAGGTACACCGCATCCCGGGAAGCCAGGATGAGGCAGAACGAACAGGTGTTAGGGCCAGTGGGAACACGCGCCCAACGGACACCCTCCCGCGAAGCGTTCCGCACAATAGTGTCTCGCCCCGGTTGCTTCACGTACTTATCCACCGAGGTAAGCAGCGGGCCAAGAATTGCCTCCGGAGTGGGCGTCCACAGATGGCCCGCCAAGTACCGAGTCTGGGATGCAACAGCAGCGCCAGGGACCGTCTTCGCAAGCGAGGTCCTAAACTTTCCGGCCGCGCCGGAAGCTCCCCGCATCTCCTCGTAATAGTCAGCCGCCAACACCGCGGCGACGTCACCATACTGGGTAGTCAACGCCGGCGTGAACTCCAACAACGCGTCCCTGACCTTGTCCGGCTTACTCAAATCCAAGGAAAGGAAGAACTCCTCCAAAACATCCCGGACACGAGCCGACAGCTCCTTATTCGCTGAGCGGTACCGCTCCAACGCTGCTCTGTCCACCATCTACAGGCACCTCCGGCGTAGTCCTACTAGCGAGCAACTGAGAAACCAAACTGCCCGACTGCTCCCGCTTACGCTCCGCCTGGATCCGGTCAACCTGGTCGTCATCGAAGACGGTTTCCAGCAGCACGGAGGACATAGCAAGCTCAGGATTGGAACCGGCCATCTTCACGTAAGCGTCAGCATTGGCCGACGTTGAACGGAACTCAGGATCAGCGAACCTGGCAGAGAGGTTCCACGACTCGGCAGGCGGCTCAGTCAAACCATCGCGCACCATCACAGCGAGGCGAGCAATGTTCGTTACCGCAGTGCCCAGCACATACCTGTTCTGGTGGGTAACGTCGATCAGCAGGTCATGTTCCGCAGCGCGGATAGCCTCAGCCGACGACGGATTGTCATGGATGACACCCAGCGAATGAGGCGGGATGCCCGTCTCCCCAGAGAACGCCATCGCAACGGTCCGGAGCATGTCAGAGTGAGGCGTCATCGTGGCTTGCTGCAGCTGCTTGATCGTTGGCGCGTTGCCTTCCGCATCCCGGGTCAAGGCGATCAGCCGGTCCATGGCAAGCTTGAACTTCTTCGTCTCGCTGACCTCCCCAAACGCCTCAGGGTCAATGCCCTCAATGGCGAGCTGGGGAGACGAATAGAACTCAGCGTTCCCTTCCATGCGCACATACGCTCTGACGGCCATGTCCGTCAGAGCCATCACCGGGCCGCTGATCCGAGAGCGCCCGAACGGCTTCATCAACTGCGGGTCATACGTCAACGGCACAACCAGCGTCCGTTTGATCTGGTTCGGGATCACCTCGGCCGTCCAACCCGACGCACCCTTAGCACACTTGAGGATCTTGTCCGGCAGATACGCAATGAACTCAGACGGCTTATCCCGGTCCATCGCAGAAATAGTCAGGGCTGCCGCAACACGCCGCTTCCGCCGGTCCCACAAGGCAGACGCAGACACCGCGGAATGCGGCTGTATCTGCACATCCGGCTCACCTTCGCCACCCTTAGCCACAGTCACGAAAGCAGGCCCGTGCGTATACGCAGAGTTGATACCCTGCCCGAGCTCCAACCCAAAATTGTTCTCTGCCAGCGTCTGGTTCAACCCCAACGGGTCTTCAGACCCAGGCAGCCGCAACCCCTCAAACTGAGAGCGGACAGCCGCCTTGCGGACAGCCATCGTCCCCCACCCCAGATAGAACTTAGCGTTCTTCAACTGCGGCGGAAGCATGAGCCCAAGATCCCGGAACGCCTGCTCCCCGTCGTGGTACAGGGACCGGCGAAGGTTCTTCGTCCGCCGATCACTCCACTCCTGGATCAGGCTCCGAACAATATCCATGTCAGCGTCCGAGACATTCGAAATCTGCAGACCTGTAATGTCTGAGCTGTTCCATTCATTCATAGGAAGCTCGCCTTTCGTCCTGGTCTACGTTTCGTTGTCTTAGCGCCCCAATGGGCTAGAGTCACAGCGTCCAGAAGGGTCACGCTCTCGCCATCAGGGGCAGCCCAACCGAACCCGCCAGTCGAACCGATCTTCCGCTTCTCAGCGACCCTCACTTGGTCGTCCAGTTCCTTCTGCCCACTGTGGGTAATTTCGTTCGAATTGATCGCGGACTCCAACATCGAATGTGCCGCGACTACCGCATCCGTACCCGGCGTGAGAATCACAGTCTTAGGAACACCGCCCTCAATCAGCGCGTTCACCAAATAGCCGACGCCCGACTTCCCGTCGATCACGATCTGCGCAGCCTTAGCGTGGCGATCGAGCAACCAATCCACCAACCAGCGCGTACCTTCACCCATCGAAGCGACCTTTATGCCCTCAACATGGACAGGGCCCTGTTCCGGCCGCATCGCAGCGGCCAACGCGACCCCTGACCCATCCACAGCAAACCGGACAGCATAAACACGCCGGCCGTCTTCCGGCACCGCATCAGGAACAACCTTCCGCGCAGCCCACGTAGCCGGCTTGATAGCCTTCTTCGTCAGCGCCGCCTCATCCCAAATGCCCAGGCCTTCACGGAGAAACGACTCAGCCGAGCCCAGCAGCTTCCGCATCCGCAGAATCGCCGTCTCAGTAGTACGGCGCGGATGGGACGGATTAGCGATGCGCCACTGCTTCCGGTCATCAGGATTAGCACCAGGGTCCGCGGAAAACTCCACGTACAACACGTCCTCATCCTCACCAGACAAAGCAGCTGCACGACGATTAATGAACACCTCGCCCGGGTCAGCAGGACGAGGAGGTGTACCCATCATCAGGACAAGGCCATTCGGCGCCGCGTTCGTCGCCGGCACCATGTCCTCCATGGCCTTCTCTGTGAGGATCTGCGCCTCATCAAGAACAAGCACATCTACCTTCGCGAACCCACGACCAAAGCCAGACTCCCGGGCACCAAACAGGATCCGCGAACCGTTCGTGAACTCCACAGCCTCAGTGCCGGCACCAGTAAGAACCCGCCGCACATAAGGCCGCACCGCAGGGCGCTGAGACATCGCATCCATCGACTTGAACGTCTCGTTATGGGTACGCACACGGTGCGCACTCCACAGAACCAACATGCCCGGGTTCTGTGCACAGAGAGCAAAGATCAGGGCGCCGATGGTGTACGTCTTGCCCACCTGGCGAGGGATTGAAATGACCGCCCCACCAATACCGCAGGCATACATCCCGTCCTCGCGCTTAGCCAAGACGGACATCATCAGGCCGCGCTGCCACTCATCAAGCGGCGTCTGCATCCGCTCAAGCTGTACAGCAAGCAACGGGAAGTCAGACGAAACAATGCCAGACGGAAGGATCAGATGCCGGGCAACCTCAGATAGCTTCGGGTCTCCACTTCGTACTGATGACACCATTAGCAACCTCCGCATCGCGGGCTTCCTCCGCCAGCGAGGCGCGAAGCTGCTCAATCTCTTTCGAGAACTCATTTACGCTCAACATGAGCGCCTTCAAATCACGAGGCGACGTCTCCGGTGAATCAATCGCCGCAGCAGCAATACGCCGCATAGCGACAAGCTGATCCAAACGGGAACCACGCAGAACCGCCTCCGCCACCGTCAAAGGAGGCGCCGGAACATCGTCAGCTGTGGCAACTCGTGGGTATTTCTCCGGCATGATGTGCACCTCCTAAAGCGTTAGCGGCCTCCCAGTGACGGCGATATACCGTCCGGAAGGGTAAAACTCGATACTGCGTCCGTCCCGAATCTTGCGGCCCTTACCCTCAGGAGTCTCAACAAACACATGGACGCCCTCACCCGACTGGGAAATCTCAGAGAAAACAATGGGCTCCGCGATAGCCTCGATAGCCTCACGCGCCCAATTGACCAACCTGCCCTCAACAATGCAATGGTCGAAATCCCAACAACCGATGCCGTCACCAAGCACATACCCCAGGCCAGCCCCAACCTGAGACGCCCTAGCTTCGTTGAAAGATGACCAGGTCCGCGGATCCGTAGAACTGCCCGCCTTGCCGGCCACCGTCAGCGGACGCTTCGCCGCATCACGCCTCAACCAGCGGTCCCGGGATGTCATCGACGCGGGGAATGCCGAACGCGACACCCGCTTCCGGCACCGCGCCGAACACGTCCGCGCCCCCTCGCGCCGAAGGTTGATCGGCTCCCCGCACCCCTGACAGACCCTGTTTTCCATGCTCCTATCATACCGCATGTCACACATAATTGGCGAAATCTAGGCGAACTTTCACGAGCCAACAGGGCCGGCCGGACACACGCCCCTCTGCCGCCGTGGGGGTCTTAGATGCCCTAACCCCCAACGTCAGGCGCTCACAAAGCCACACATGCCCGAAGGACGCCCCACCCAGGCCCCCGTGTGGAAAAAGACTGAAAATAGATCGCTATACACTGGGGAGCTAAAGAACGGGGAGGGGGAGGGTTATCCCCCTGGGGGTCCTGCTGTCACCAATCCACGGCGGTGGGGAGGGCCTTCGTTTCGACCCTGGGCCTGGGTGCCCGCTTGTTCATTCTTCCGCCGAGTCGTTGGTTGCATTGCCTGCATATGACGCGGGTGTTCTCGATGGTGTCGGGCCCACCTTGCGCATGCGGGATGATGTGGTCAACTTCTGCGCTGTCGGGTCGGCCTGAGTATTCCCAGTCCATGTGTACGCCGCATCCTGGGATGGGGCAGCGTGTTAGTCCGGCGTTGAGGGCTTGGGCTCGGGCTTGGTTGCGGATCTTGAACCATGTTGCTGTGCCTGTTCTACTGCCGGCCATGTGTGCCGCTCATGGTGTGTTGGTGTGTCATTTGCGGCCTCCTCGGGGGTGGACTTGGGGGTGGGGTGGGGGCTTGTTAATTGTGGGTGCAGGGGTTTAGTGTGGGGCCCCTACTGGCTTTCCTATAGGGGGTACCCATGTCTGATCCGTTGTTGTCTTTTACGTCGCATGTTGCTGGGAAGAATGCGAAGGTGCAGTTGTTCTCGGATCGTATTGAGTGGTCGCGTGCTGGCGTGTCTGGCGGTAAGGTCGCGGCCGGCATGATGACTGGCGGCCTGTCCATGTTGGCGACTGGTGTGCGTAATAAGGAGACGGAGATGGTGCCGGTTCGTTCGGTGTCGTCTGTGACGTCGAAGAAGGGCATGGTGAACACGGTGGTCACTGTGATTGTGCCTGGTAATACTTTGGATTTCCGTGTGTCTCATAAGGAGGCTAAGGAGTTCAAGGAGCGGTTGCAGGGTTTGATGCTGCAGCAGTAGGTGCCGATCAAACGAAGTAGCCCACTATGGCTGGATGGTCACTGGTTGCGACGGCCGGGGCGAGTTCTTCCATGACATCGGGCGTCTCCATCTTGGCTGGGATATAGATGTGGTCCACGTTGGTTCCTCGGATGCCGCCTTTGGGTACAGAAAGGAACACCCTGCCGCCACTGTGCATGCGGATTTCTTCGGCGCCGTTGGTCATGTAGAACGTGGCGGCGCCGGCGGGTGCGTTGTCCTTGAGTTGTCGAAGTGCTGCCCTGCCTGCCGCTCGGGTGGGAGCGATGAATGCGACGGTGAGGCCTTGCTCGGCGTCGTTGCATGCGTCTCGCAATACGCGGTCTAGCACGTCGGTCTGCTGTCCCATGGGGCCTCCTGCATAAGCGTGGTGGGGTTGGCAACGTCTCTCGACGGCAGGCCGTGCGCCGTGACCCTGGCGCGGGAGATAAGCACCTCCTGGTTTGTCAGGGCTGCTTCTTCTTCCCAACAGCGCGTTGGGGGTTTCGTTGGAATCCGATTGGCCGTGACCTGTATACGCCGCCATGGTCTTCGTCGTAGTCGATTGAGATGCCGGTGTAGCCGGTGTGGAGTTCGGGTTCACTGGTGTAGGAGTGTGCGTGTTCCGCTTGGCTGAAGTTGTTGCCTTCGGGGTGCGGTTCGCCTGGCTCGCGGGGCGGTTCAGTGCGGCTCATTTGTGTGGCGTTGGCTTCGAGCCACGCACACACTGCCTTGTATAAGCGCACGTCGTCTCCTCAAGTGTGTTGGGGGCCTCTGTTTGTGCTTCGGGTGTCTGAGGCGGTACTCCCGTGGTGTTCCTCTGTTGGTGGTTGGCGGGCTCGGTGCCTGGTCACGATTGTGTGTGCACGGTCGGCCATCCCCTGTGGAGGACAGTTGTGGGGCCGCGTTATGCGGCGGTAAGTGAGCCTACGACCGCTTGGAACAGGTCATCCTTGATGCGCTGATCCGCAGGCAGTTCGGAGTAGGCTACGAGGCAGGGATGTGTTTTCTGCTCCGCGTCCTTGATCGGGCCGTACGTCCAGCCATCGGCCGTCTTGAAGTCGCACCACGACTGGTGGAGCTGCTCAGGGGTCTCGCCTGCGACGGCCTTCTCTACGCCTTCGATGGCGGACTCCCTCTGCCAATCAGGGGCAGTTTCCCACTCGGGGGACGGGGCGGGGTCGGCTTGAATGATCTGCAGGGCTCGGTTCGCTTCGTGGCAGACTCGGGCGATATCTTCGGGGCGCATGGGTCTCCTTATGTGCTCAGGACGGTTCTAGCGGTCGTTGTGCGAGTTCGGTGACCCATGCTGGTGTGGTGTGCCCGAGTTTCCGGTCACACGTCACACGCAACCGGGCCGCACGAATCAGGATGCGTTCACGCTGCGACGGGGGCATTGAGGATCGTTATCGGGCCCAGTTGAGCCAGAGTCAACGAAGTTATTGGGCTTCCTTCTCCCTCGCTCCTTTGCCACTTCACATCCTCAGGATTGATGGAACCCGCCTCTGCTGCCTGCTGCCACGACTGCCCGTTTTTGTCGATAGCCAGAACGTTCGCGGGCGCTTTGTCCAGTGCCATCAGCGTGCGCCACCACGGGGGCTGGATGGCTCCGAGCGTGCTCATGTCAACCTCCGAACCATTGCTAGTCGGGCCAATCCGCAGCCCACATCACTTCGTGCTCGTAGAGATCGTCGAGATGCTGGGGATACTCCTGCATTGTTAGGAGCCAGTTGACATCCGCTTCAAGATCGCGCCTCACCACTAGGCTCTCCCGCTGATTCGCAGGGAGTCTGGCTAGGTCGATGGAGTCCCCCTGTGCGACGAGCATGTGGCCCACGTAGAGAGCCTTCTCCCCGTCTACTTCTACAAGAACAGCGCCACTCATGCTGCCTCCTAGATGACTTCGTAGTGGGAGAACTTGCGGGCGTCGTGCTGGCCGATGAGGAACGTTGTTGTTCCCCGTGTGCTGAACTTCCCGGTCCCGTCCGTGAAGGACTTGGACCCGGGGTCGTTCGTGGTGCACTGGATCCGGTGATAGGGCCCGTAGTCGGTCAGTGAGGCTGTGTGCCGGTGCGCGGTCGCCCACAGTTCGGGGTCGAACCCTGCAGTGGTTTTCAGCCAGGATGATTGGCGGGTGAGCCACGTTTCCTCGTTGCCGCCGATCTTGTGGCCGTGCCCCATAGCGACGTTCACCCCGGAGAAAGTTCCGGTCGTGATCATCTCGTCGCGGGGGATAAGCCAGTCCATGTGGGCGAGGTCGGGGTGGAGGTTGCAGACGGTTCGGAGCGTGTCAGCGATGAACCCTGTGCTGTTGTCCGAGTCGTCTGTGATCGGTTTACCGGCCATGCGCTGCCATTGCCCGTGGTTACACAGGCAGGCAGCGTACGTGGTGTGTTCGACCAATGGTGCGAGGGTTTTGATGCCCTGCATGTTGAGCTCAATCGCGAGGTTCAGTTGGTCCCGCTGGTTGAGGTCCACACTGTACGTCTGCGACGTGTAGTGCCCTGTGACGGCTTCGGTGTGGTCGCCCATGTTGGCGATGAGGACACGCTCAATGTTGTGGCCCTGTTTGAGTAGGGCTTTGATGCGTGTGGCGGTGTCTTCGAACGATTTTAGGACACGCTCCGTGGTGCCCGCGGTCCCGTCGCCTTCCGATTTTCCAAGCTGCCAATCAGCCCAGCCAACGAACATGGTGACCGGTGTGCCCTCGGGTGCCGGCTTCTTCTTCGCTGGCTTCCATTTGCGGACGTCAGCGATGAGGTCTTTGATTTCGATGGCGCCAACGGCTTTGCGGGTGAACCTTGCCCGGTAGGAGTAGAGGTTCACGACGTCGCGGTCACCAGTGTCGGTGCGCTTGGACTGCTGCCAGGTGCTCATGCGGACGGTGTCGTCCACGATGACGAAGGTGCCGGGGTCGAGGTTGAAGCGTTCGAAGATGGCGGACCAGTCTTTGAGCGGTTCGGTTACTTGGACGTCGATGAATTCGCCGCCGTCTGGGGTGACGTCGCATCGGCCGGTGAGGTCTGGTGTGGGTGCTTCGGCTTCTACTGCTTTGAGGAGCCCCATTTAGATGTCCACCCGGCAAGCGCACTCGCCGCGGCGGTGGTCTTTCACGATGGTGGCTGAGGTTTGGAAGCCGGCGGTTCGGAGTTGCCGCGCCACTCGTGCGGCTGAGATGTTCCCGTTTTCCCATTCTTTGACCAGTGCTTCGTCGGTGTGGTCGTAGTCGGGGTGTGTTTTGAGCTCGTCTATGGAGCGTCGGTAGCTGCAGGACATTGTGTGTGGTGCGGCTTGTGTGATTACGGGCACGGCGTGTTTCCTCCCCAGAATGGTGAAGGGCTCCAACCTGGGAAGTGTTGGAGCCCTTCTGACCCGCATGATCATGTGCGGGGTTTTGGGTGACTGCTACCCGGACTCGGCCTGATTGGCCTTCGGGTGGAGCTGCGAACAACCGCCTCGCGGCCCGGGTAGCGTCACGTCTATGGTCACACAAAGAACGGCCCCCAGTGTTGGGGGCCGTTGCTTGTGTGAGGGTGTTTTGGACATGGTTGGTCCAACTGGTATTGATTCTAGCAGTTAGGTGGGGTGTTTGGGCAGGAAATGGGAAGTTATTCTATAACGGTTTCATAACGCTGCTGCTAGTTCTTGCCATTCACCGGACGTCCACTCCACACCGCACGCCCTACACGACGCCACACCACCATCCCGTGCGGTCACAATCAACGCTGCAGCCCTGGTCTTCTCATCATCCACCACCCGGATCACATACTTCTCCTTGCAGATGGGGCAGGGGTGCGAGAGTTCCCAACGTCGCGGCGGGTTCAGCATTTCCTGGATGTCGTCTATCCACCGGTCCAAGGTGTTGAGGCAGTGTTCTTGTTCGGTGGGGTTGATGGTTGCGTGTGCGGCCCATCCTTGGATGTTGTCTTCGATGCTCTTGTGTTTGCGTGTGCCGGTGAGTCGTTCGTATTCGTTGCCGGCGGTGGTTTGGATGGATTCGTAGAGGGTGTACGCGCCGACAGCAATAGGGATTTTGGGGTGGAAGCCTGATGCGCCTCCGTTGCCGCCGATGCCTTCCGTGGTGGATTCGCGGAGTTGTGCGATGAGTCCGGGGACTTGGCCGCTGGTTTTCTCGATGAGTGCTTGCCCGTCGATGCTGTACGCGGTTTCGTGGGTTTGCAGGTGGGTGCGTGTCAGCTCATCCACGTCCAGGCGGAGAGACATGGCGATGTCATAGATCATGCAGCGGCTCCTGGTTCGTTCAGGACGGTGGCAGGGAGGGCGGGCACGCATCCGTGAAAGTCACCGTAATACCAAGTGCCGCTAACCCGCTCCATGATGTCCTCCAATGCATCACGGATCACAACCCTGTTCGGCAGCGCACGCAGTTCCTCGACCGTCGTGATGATGCGGGGCTTGGCTGCTGCTCGCACCATTGCATCGATGGACCTTGTGACCTGAACGGCATAGGTCCCACTAATCAGCTTGCCGCCCGCTGAGAACAGCCGCACCTCACCGCCCGGGTTCTTGCGGAGATCTGAGAGCCAAAGGTGCTCATTGGCCTGCGCCAGATCGTCGCGCCGGTCGCTCCGTTCCGCCTTCATACCGTCTCCTGCCGTTCTACCCACATGCTCAGGTATTGGATTGCTTTCTTGATGTCCTGCACGGGGTTGTCTTTGAGGGTGTGGCGGAGGATGTACTTCACCGCGTTCAGCGTCTCCCAAGTCCCACCTGCTGCTTCGTGTGCCCGGATGATGTCGATGACTTCCACACCCGCTGGCACACCCTCCGTGTAATGCGGCGGGTGGGCGACGGGATCAGGGGTGGGTGTGTCGATGAGTTCGAGTTCTTCGGTGGCGTAACGGGTCCCAATGCCGCCTATGCTCACCATGATCGGCAAGACGAACGACTCATCGATGTCCACGACTGTCCCAGACTTGCCGTAACGGCCGTCTTTGACATTCACTACCCGCACCGGATCCCCAACTTTGTATTCGCTCATGTCCCCGCGCTTTCTGGTTGTATTTCTATTTCCAACTGGTTTAGGTTGTTGCACCCGCATTGGCAGTCGGTTTGGTCGCCTACCTGGGATAGTCACGCAACCAACCAGAACACCGGGGTTAGCAAGAGGCGGGTCATGCGGCGTCCTCGGCTTGGCGGTACGGGTTGGGCGTGGATTCCCGGATGCCGGTTTCATCCATGGGCTTGAGGAAGTCGAGGGCGACGGATGCACGGCCTTCCTCCCACGCCTTCGCTGCGATCTCTCGTGCGGACGCTTGCAGGGTGTCGCTCATGCCGATCAGGTGGGTGGACAGTCGATGGTTTGCGGCAGTGAGTCGTTCAACTTCTGCGCGGAGTTCTGCTTCGTTCATGTTCATGCGGCGTCCTTGTGGTTGCGGATGTGGTCGTGGATGGTGATGGTGGTTGCTTCACTTCGTTGGATCCAACCCAGCCCGCGGAGGATCTGTTCGTGCCCGGGGACGAACCCAACCTGGTCGTCTTTCGTCTCAATCACGCTGATCAGCCAACCCATCTGCCCTGACCCTTCCGTGCGGATTCGAGTTCGGTGAGCAGGCTACGGACACGGTCAGCGAGGAAACGCATCTCCCCAATCGAATGAGTCCGCCCAATCTCCTCCAAGTCATCCGCAAGATGGTCCGTGGTCATGCCGCACTCACCAGCTTCGTGACCGCGGAGAGTGCGGCGTGCGATTCGTGTTCTCCAATGCGGACTGTGGTCGTGATGCCAAAGTTCGCTTCGGGCCACTTGGAGGCGACTTCCCATCCGCACTCATCACAGATCACGCCGCCGAAGTCCTCATTGCGGACGTAGACCCTGTGCTTGACCAGTAGCGCCGCGATGACTTCTGCCATGCGGTTCATGCCGCCCTCCTTCGCTTACCGGCGATGCGTTTGGCTTCGAGGCCGCGTGCGAGGCTTTCGGCGGGGTCTTCGTCGTCTTGGTAGTCGCCCATGTCCGCCAACGCTGCGAGTGTGCGGTCCTGGTCGTGTTCGAGGTGGTCTACCCGGTCACAGAGTTCGATGATGAGCGGCCCATCCTCCGTAAACGGCGCCATCAACCGCGCACGAGTAGTCAGGGCGCTCATGCGAGGGCCTCCGAGATCATTGTGAGGATCAGGCGGGCTTCCACGGGCTTGCTGGGATATCCGCCCGGCAGCAAGTAGGCGGACTCGCTCATAGCCTCCTCAGCCAACTGCTGCACGGCTTCGAGTGCGGCCACGAGCTTCGGCACATCGTAGGAGGACTGTTCGGCGATGAAGGCGGCACTGATTGAAAGCGCCTTTTCTTGGGATTCATCTTCGGCGTTGATGAGCTTCAGTCGCGCCTCTGCCGCTCCTGCAGCGCGCGCTTTGATGTCGTCCAGTGTGCTCATGCTGCGTTCTCCTGGTTGTAGGCGTCCTGCAATGCTTGGTGTGCGGCCGACAACTCGTCCATCCGCTGATTGAGTAGGCTCATGTTGAACGGGCGGGCCACTGTCGCCGCATCCACAAACACGGTCGCCTGCTGCACCCGTGTCTTCGCCGCCACGATCGCCTCGTAACGCGGGTCCCAGATGCTCACGCTGCAACCGCTTCATCCGGCCAGATTTCAGCCTTCACTCCATCCGGGAACTCCACCACGTGCATCGGCAGGACTTCGGCATCATGGGTGGCGTCCGGTTCTGTGATCGTCTGCAGGATCCGGATAGCGGACCCGTTGCGGTGGGCCAGGGACGTATCGGCAGTCTTGAAGGCCAGTGTGGTGGGTTCCATGTTCTTCCCTTTCGGTTGTTCGCGTACCCCCACAATACCTCCCAATCAGGTTGTTTACTAGGGTGTTTGAGAGGTTTCTTCCACAATCTCCAACACAATCCGCGGCGAACCTTTACCCCCATGCCGCATGTCCGGGCCGATCACATGCTCATGGTCGTCATCCACCAACAACCCCGCCTCAACCAGGCCATCCACTGCGGCCTTCACAGTCGGCCACAAATTATTCGGGTCATACCGTCCACCACGCGCCTTGTAGAAGAACGCCGTGATATGCACCGGCGTGGTCAGAGGCGGCAAACCAGCCACCGCCTCCCGACCAGCCCGCCGCCACTCAGCCGTCAACTTCGCAGCCGCCATACGATGCAACCGCTGATTCGAATTCAACCAACCAGCCGGCGCCGGAACCTCAACAATCACGCCGCTAGCTCCTCGCCAATCAGCCCGGTCGTCCGGTTGTCCACGAACGCTCCGGGGATGCTGCACCGCATGAGCCGTCGGGCCGCATCAATGCCGTAAGCGATCAGGACGGAAGGCGCCCCCGCGTTGGCTGGTGCACGCGTCCCATCCGGGCGATGGAAGTGAAGCCGGGATTCGATGAACAGCAGGGCGGTTGCGTGCGGCCACACGTGGTCGAAGAACATGCGCGTCTCGGTTCTAGCGAATACCAGGGCGATCCCGTCACCGTGCTTGGCGAGCCGTTCAAGCCAGATCGCCGCCTGCTTGCCGTATGGCGGGTTCAGCCAGACGGAGCCTTCCCATTCGTGGCTCAGCCCATCGTCTTCGATGGTGTAGTGCTTGGCCGCGGTGTCCCATGGCCGGTTGAGTGGCGAGCAGGGGTCGAGGTCGAAGGGCCCGAGTGCTTCGATGATGGAGGGGGGTGTAAGCCATACGTCGGAGATCATGGCTGCGGACTGGTGCGATCCCATTGCGCCGCTCATGCCCACGGGCTCCGGGGTTCCTCGACGTAAATGTGCGGGCCGGGGGTGTGCATGCCGCACACAACACCCGCCTTCTCCTGCGCTTCCGTGATGACTTTGCAGTCGCAACGGTGCGGGTGGGGTGTGTTCGACCAGATCATGCTGTGGACCCTTCTGCGGGGTTGGTGGGTGTGGTGGTGGGTTCGGGTGCTGTTCGGCGCTTAGCGGGCTTCCTATGGCTTTTGGGTGGTAGTCCTGCGCGGGTGCGGAAGTCGGGTGGCATTGGGGTTTTCACGGCCGCACACTCCCGGCAGGTGGAGAAGTGTTCGTCGGGGTGGTCGGCACAGGGTGGGTCGTTCGTGTCGGGTGCTGCGTACCGGCCGGCGAGTTTGTCTTTGGCTGCTTTGAGCTCAGCCCGGGTTGTGGCCAGGTTCCGTTCGACGTCCCAGTGGGCGCCGGGGAACTTGATGATTGCGGGTTTCTCGTTGGTGGGTTCTGCTGCTGCCCGGATTGCGGCTATGCATATCTCGGTTGCGTTGCCCATGTCGGCTTGTGCGGCTATTGCGATCTGGTCGTATGTGCCTTTGACACCCCAGTTGGGGCGTAGGAGGTTGATGAGTTCGGCGAGCTTTCGAGCCTGTTCTGGTGTGAGTTTTTGGTCATCAGCCATTGCGGGTGTCCCCCATTACGTAAGTGATGATTGATGATTTCTTTGCCACCCCCTTCTTTAAAAGCCAAGAACAGGGAGAGGTGAGATAGAGACTTAGGTGAGTCGCATCTCTATGTACGTTCGTACGTACGTACGTAGGATTCGCTGATGCGATCGCTATGCGACTCGCATATGCGATCAGTTATGCGATGACGTGCACTGACCGTTTTGCCAGCAGTCTTCGCCGTGCCAGCGTTTGCAGTTGCCTCGTTTGGCGCCCTGCGTTTTGGCGGTCCTGGTTTGTTCGACGGCTTCCTTGGTGGGGTTCCGTTCCGCCCAGTTCCGCAGGATCCAGCCTTCTTCGTGTTCGTCCCACAGTCCGTGTTTGACGAGGTTCGCGGCGTCTGTGGGTGTTCCGTGGACGAAGGGGAGTGCAGCTTTCGGGATGATGCCGTTGCTTTCCTGCAGGCCTACGTATGCGATGGAGCAGGCGTAGGTGAAGGCTGTTTCTTTGCCCTTTTTCTCTGCCATGAGGGCGAGGATCTTCTTGTTGCTGGCTATGTTTGTGTCGAGTCGCACCCATTCGAGGGCCATTTCAAGCTGCTTCCTGGTGGGTTTGTTGGTGGTTTCGGCGTGCTCGTTCGACTTCTTGGTTGAGTGTTTCGAGGCGTTGGGGTCCGAGCCACACGTTGTCGGGGTGCGCCTCCATTGCCTGGTCGTAGGCTTCTTGGGCTGCGTCCCTCTTGTGTTGGTTTCGGTATTCGTTGCGTGCTTGTCTGCAGGGTTCGCAGAGGGGTGTGCGGTTGCGGTAGTGGGCTACGGCGCCGGATGGTGTGCCGTGTTTGGCTGCCTTGCGTGGCCTGGGGTTGGCTCGCAGTTCGGCCATGTGTTTGCGGTGCGCTTCTTTGCAATCTGGGCAGGCTTTCTCGCCGCGCATGATGTGCCGGTTGTATGCGGAGTTGGTGCCGTGGGGTTTGAGCGGTCGTGCTGGTGGAGCGGGTGGTGCTGCCCGGTATTCTTCGTGGGCTGTTGCCTGCCAGCGTTCCTCGGTGTCTTCCAAGATTTCCTCACGCGTCCGGCCTTGTTTCCCCCGGTACTGGTAGCCCATGTCAGGCCGCCTTTCCGTAGTGGATGTTGATGAGGTCGGGGCGGTATCCGGACCAGTGGACGGGTTGGGTGGGGGTGTCGATTACGACGACGGGTGCTGAGAGGTGGCCGAGGGATTTCACGTACTCGAGGGCGGCCGGATCCTTGGTCATGTCGACAGGCGTGTATTCGACGCCCTTCTTGTCCAGGTCGCGCTTGGTGGCGTCGCACTGTACGCAGGCGGGTTTGGTGTAGAGGGTGGTTGCGGGGTGGTTCATGCTGCTGTCCGTTCGTGGTTGGTGAGTGGGATCCAGCCGAGTGCGCGCGCTTCGGGTGCACAGTCACGGCAGTATCCGGTGGCGGTGCGTGGGTCGGTGTTGACGGGGATTCCGCAGCGGCCGCAGTCGTAGGCTTTGGGGCGCGGTTCCCGGTATGGAAGGGACCGCGCCCGGAACGTCATGTCGCTCATGGTGTGAGTCGGCTCCTTAGAAGGGCGGGTTCGACGTGTTGAGGTCCGGACCCCAGCCAGTGGAGTTGCTTGCCTGCCCTACAGGCGCACCCCACGGATCCTGTGCCGGCGCCTGCTGTGCCTGGTGGTATCCGCCCTGCTGCTGACCGTGCTGGTTGGTCTTCGGGACGATGGCGATGGTGCGGGGCTTGACCTCCGCGGAGAACCCGAACCCGCCGTCCTTCTTCTCGTACTTACGGACACTCGCTGTACCGGTCACGAGGACTTTGGTGCCCTTGCGGAGGTGGTCTACGAGGCCTTCTGCTTTGTCGCCCCATTCGGTGACGCGCCACCAGGTGGTGTCTCCGGCGTCTTCCCACTGGTTGGTGTCGCGGTTGAGGCGGCGTGGTGTGTCGCCTACTGAGAATTCGATTTTGGCTTTGCCGCTGGGGGTGAATGAGAGTTCCGCGTCGTTGCCAAGGTTCCCGGTGAGGGTGATGTCTGCCATGTTGGTTATCCGACTTTCTTTAGGTGGGGTTCTGAGTGACTAGTTAGGTGCAGCCCGCCACAGTGTTGGCATGTGTACGGTTCGATGCGGGTGACTCGTTTGCCGGTGGTGCGTCTGGCTTTGTCCATTTGCCGTCTGGCAACGGAGCGTGCTTTGTGCCAGGACGGGTAGGAAGCTTTACCGCACTGCATCGTTGTCTTCGCGAACTGCGGCGAGGATCTTCTGCGCGTCTTCTGCACTGATCTGGTTGGGGTGCTTCCACTCGGTGCCGATGACTTGCCCGGCGCTGGCGAGGAGTGTGGGACCGTCGCCTTCGTAGCCAGCGGCGCCAAGAGCGTTCCGGATGGCCTGCCACTGTGCCTGCCACGGTTCGGTGACTGGTTCGGCGAGGACTTCCACTGTGTGCTGCTTGACCTTCTTCTGACTGATGCGGACGGGGATGGTGAACGGTTTGTCGAGGTGCGACATGGCGGTCACTTCTACGCCGCCGACCTTCTCGCCTGCATAGATCACTTCGGGGTTGTTGATGAGCTTCACGGACCTGCCCACCCACACGTCTGACTCGGTGCCCCAACCGTTCGCGATGACGCGGAGCATGCCCTTTGAGGGCTTCCACGGCCGGCCGTCCATCCCTGCGAGGTCCACGATGACGGGCTTGGCTGCATCGCCCTTACGCACGGCCTGGATGGTTGCCACGATGGGCGCTCCGGTGAGGTCTGAGGCGTTGAGCTGGTCACTCTTGGCGACCAGTGCTTGTGAGATGTCCATTAGATAAGCTCCTTTTCTCTGCGCTCTCGGGCGCGTTGTCTTTTGTTGGCTCCATGCCGCCGGCCGCATGCCCGGCACCCGCGATGTTTTCTATCTCCCGGGTAGACGTATGTGTTTTCGGGGCTGTAGGGATGTCCTGCAGGGCAGTGAGTTGTCCCAGCGTTCCCGCCCTCGTTGCGGGACATATCCCGCATATTGTCGGTGCGGGTTCCCCAGCGGAGGTTGTTCAAGCAGTTGTTGTCATGGTCGTCGTCCCAGTGCAGGGCCTCCATGCCAGGAGGGCACGGGCCGACGAAGGCTTCGAGGACCAAGCGGTACGGATATGCGTCCACGGTTTCTCCGTCGCGGGCCAGGCTGACGCGGGGCCGCCCAGTGGGCAAACGCCGTTCTTTGAGTACCCGCCCACGGAGGCGATTTCCGTGGGACGTGACCCTGTCCACACTGCGGACTCTGCCGTTGGTGGATACCTCGTAGAAGCCTGCGTAACCAACTACCGGACGCCATTCCTCGGCCATCAGAAAGTGATGTCCAATCCTGCGAAGAACTCGATGCGTTCCGTTGCGGGAGCATCTTTGGTTAGCTCGCGGTAACGGTCGATTATGGAGGTGACGTTGTCCTCGAACTCTGTCGCGGCATCGTGGATAGCCAGGAACCATTTCTCATCAGGGAATACGCGCTTCACGAATAGCGGCATCCCTCCGCAGTAACTGATGAAGTCCAGCCATTCCCGGCCTGACACCAGCAGTCCTGTCTGGATTTGTGCCATATGTTCAAGCGGTACGTCGTTGCTTAGGATCGTCGTAAGGTGCTTTTTCTGCCGGGGAGCCTTGATCTCAAGCAGCCCTTCGTCTCCAACCAACCCATCGGGCGAGAAGCCAATGCGGTATCCGTGTTGCTCCAGGAGCATGAATCCCACTTCAGTTGCCGGCGCATATCTTTCCGAGTAGATGTCACGGGCGATTGGCTCTGACAGGTTCCCGCGCTCCATGTCTGCGCTGGTGAATGTGGGTTCGACGTAGCCGGTGATGCGTTCGGCGGCGAGGTGCTTGGTGAGTGTTCGCGACGTCTCGTTGTCGGCAACCTTGACCGTCTTCGCGGTTACTAGGTTGTGCATGACTGATGCGGTGAGGATGCCGGCGCGTGCGGCGAGCCATTCGGGGGTGCCTTGTTCGAGGTCTTCGTATATGTGGAGTGTTGTGCCCGGGGCTGTGACGCTCATTGGTATCTGCTTTCCGTGTGTTTGGGGTGGGCTGGGTCATCTTTGAGGTCGCTGTGGGCGCAGTCGTCAGTGCAGAGGCCGTCACATTCGTCGCAGTAGAGGTCGTGACAGCCCTCACACGCGGACCCGGAAGAAGCCGCCCCCGGGGTCATCGGTAGTCCTTGAGGATGTCGCTGGCGGGGTCTGTGCCGCCCCAAATGATCGTGCAGCCGCATACCGGGCAGTTGATCCAGGTTGGCGGGTTCACCCATTCGTCGGTGTCTTTCGGGAGATCATTGGGCGCCTCTGGATGCGGGTAGATGACCATGCTGGTTTGGCATTCGTCGTTGTCGCAGGTTCCCCAGTGAGCAGTCTGGCTCTTGACGCTCATTGGTATCTGCTTTCCGTGTGTTTGGGGTGGTTGCAGTTGGGGTCGGGCCAGGTTTGGAGTGTGGGTCCGTCTGGTGTGCGGCTGCTGGTGATGGAGCAGGTGCAGGGTTCCGGTGTCATGCGGCGATGTCCAGGTCGTCACAGATGCGGCATCCGGTGGGCGCCTGTGTACGCCGCTTCTTGAGCGGGGTGACGTTGGCGGTGGGTGCCTTGGTGATGGGCTGTGCGGGGTGGTGCTTGCCGAACGGCTTGGTGTGCTTGCCGGGGGTGTGGGGCAGGACGATGTAATCGACGTCCTGCAGATGCCGAGACGTGGACCACCCCGCGCTGTGTTTGGGTGCCTGCTGCGTGCGATCGGACCAGAGTGCGAAGTGTGCGTGCTTGCTCATTTGGTGTCTGCTTTCGTGGTGATGTGGTGGCCGGTGCTGGTGGTGAGGAAGAAGATGCTGGCGACGAGGGCCAGGAGGATGACACTGTCCGGGATCATGCGGCCACCCCTGCCATGACCGAGTGCGGCGGGTTGCTGGGGGATTCGCCTGCCTGGTAGCACTGGGGGCAGGCATCCGTGAGGCGGCCGATGAACCATCCCGCGTCTCGGAACATGGACAGGTCCGGCTGGGTGGGGAACGTCTGCATGTCGTGCTCGAAGCAGACGTCGCAGAACATGCGCCACTGGTTCGGCTCACCGGGGAGCCATGACCGGCTCATGCGGCGGTCCTGGTGGCTTTGTAGCCGGCGCTGTGGAGGATGTTGTTGAGTGCGTGCTGGTAGTCGGATTGGGTGTCGCGGATCCGTGTTTCCCGCATGCCTTCCCGGTATGTGGGTGCGTCGTAGAAGTCGGCGATGTCCGTGTCCGCGAGCTGCTTGATGTCTTGGAGGTTGCCGTACTGCTCCACCGCGTCCTCGAAGTCCCTTTCACTGATCGGGTAGATCGCGAACAACACGGCTTCGAGCTGCTTGATGAGGAACTTGTAGTCGTAGCCACCGAATCCGTCGCCGGGCCATTCGTCGTGTGCTTTGCCGATGAACTCGGTGACCAGGCGGACCGCTTCGTCCTGTTCGGGCTTACTCGTGATGATGTCCATGGTTATTTCCCGTCTTCCAGTTCGATGATTCGATCAATGGCCTTGCGTGTTGTCTGGACCTGCTGGGTGTAGCTGGCGACTCCGCTGAGGCTGAGGGCTACGGCGTTACGTCGTGCCTGCAACTTCGCCTGTGCGGCGCTCACCTCGATCAACCCGGCGAGGTCGTCGTGTCCGGCGGCTTTGAGGAGTTCAGCAGCGACCGTGGGGGCATCAGCGTTCTGGATGTGAATCTCCTTGGCGTCCAGCTCGCCCTTCGCGATCAGGATCACGCGGTCGCCGTCAGCGCTCGTGAGGAGTCGCAGGATGTCGCCGACGTTATCGGTGTATGTGTAGTCGCTCATTGGATTCCTTTGAGTTGGTTGCGGAGGTGTTTGTTGCGTTGTCTGCGTGTGGTGGGTGGTGCGGGTGTGGTGCGGCCTTGGTTGATGAGTGCTTGGAGTTGTTCGGGGGTGAAGTAGTAGGAGCGGCCGATCTTTGTGTGTTCCCATCCGTTGCGGCAGTTCAGGTGGATGGTTCGAACGGTTTTGTTGAGGAGGGCTGCAACCTCCTCAGCTGTGTGGAGAGGTGCTGTCATGCAGTGAGTCCTAAGGGGAGGGTTTGGATGATGCGGATGAGCCACGGTTCGACACCAAGCACCTCCGCGATCGTTTCGACGCGGGTGTCAGGCATGCGCTTGAGGCCCTTTTCGTACTGGCCAAGAGTGGATCGGGCGAGGTGATGATCCTCGCTATGCGGGGCCTTCGGTTTGAGGTTGGTGACTCGGAATGCAAGCTCTGCCTGTGTCATCCCGAGGTCGTCACGGAACTTAGCGACGAGGGCCCCTTCACGGATTTCCTCGGTGATGAACTCCGGCGGCTTGGCGGGGCGTCCGGCTCGACGGGATGTGATGTCGGTAACAGTTGCGGATCCGTTTGCCGGTCTCCGCTGCAGTGTGGTTGTTCGCATGTAGGAAGTGTAGGAAACAATTAGGAGGTTTGGCAAGGGGGAAACGGAAACATTTAGGAAGTTCGCGCAACGACGCGGAAGTTGGCCCCAAAGTTGTTTCCGGATACCTGCCGTTGTTTCCTGATTTCGGGGTCGCAACCTCACACCCGTCCGCTAGTTGTTTCTTGAAAAAAGTTTCAGACTGGGTGGCATGAGCAAACATCAGGAAGAAGCGAAGAAGACTTTGGGCCGTCTCATCACCGCCGGGTACAAGGCGAAGGGTGATACACGGCAGTCGGCGGCCAAGGAAATGGGCATGGCGTCCCGGTCCTTGTACGCACTTGAAGTGGGTGAGGTGGCGGTCCCGCGGAGGTACACGCAGGAACGGTTGGAGAAGTTCTTAGGGTGGCGGCGTGGGGCGATCGCTGATTTGTTGTCGGCCGGCCCTGGTGTTGATTTGGACCGGGTGACGTTGGACACGATGCGTGCTGAGCCGTCTGCTGAGTGGGTTGCTGCTGGGCCGGCGGATGTGGATGAGACTGCACGGCGGATCCAGGAGGATGCGCAGGCGCTCAGTAACCGTCTTAGGGAGCGGGATCGGACTGTGGAGTCGTTGGAGTCGGAGTTGAAGCAGGAGCGTGAGCGGACGGACAAGTTGCAGGAGGACTTGCATCACGCACTCGAGGCACTGCGGGCTGAGCAGAAACGGTCTGCGGCCCTGGCGAATGGGTATGACTTGGCTGCGGATACGTCCCCTAATAGGGGTGCGGAGTTGCGTGCGGTGTTGGATGAGGTTGCTGAGGGGAACAGGAATGTCGGTGGGCGTGGGTAGGTTCGTGTGACTGGTTGTTTGGGGTGCCGGTCACAGTGGGAGGTTTTGGGTGTTTGATCCGTGGTTGGTGTTGAGGGGTCAGCCGCATATTCGTTTGGAGTGGGCGACGCTTGAGGGGCGTGTGGGTGAGACGAATGGTGTGGATTTGATTCGCCTGGATACGCGGTTGTTGCAGGTGGAGCGGCGGTGTGTGTTGACGCATGAGTTGGTGCATGTGGCGGCCGCGCATCGTGGGTGTCAGCCGGTGACAGTGGAGCGTGGTGTGCGCCGGCGTTGTTCGGAACTCCTGATTCATGTGCAGGATTTGCGGCGTGAGTTGCGGTGGGCGAGGAGCATGGGGGAACTCGCCGCCGAGTTGTGGGTGACGGAACGCGTGCTGGAAGACCGGCTCACACATTTGACCCAACAGGAACGCAACTACCTTGCTACCGGGGAAACCGCAGCACTAACCGCCTAAACACCCTATACAACAACATGATCGGGAAGTAGAATGGAGGTATGACAAACACCACGGATCCGCGCGTAGAAGCTGCAGCGAAAGCGATCATGGATGACAACCCTTTCAACGATGAGCCGGACCTGTGGGACGTCCCAAGCATCAAGGCCCACTACGTTGCCATCGCATCCGCCGCGCTCAAAGCTGCGGATGAGGTCGACCGCCCCATTGCTAGCCGGGTCCTCATCAATGCCGTAGAGGCGCTGCACTATGCCGACGAGCCAGTGGCAGGCGTCTTGCCGCTTGTCTGCGCTGAGGGCACGTGTGGGCACCCGGATGATGGCTGCCCCGAAGCCAGCATCCTGTTCTGCTACGAGTGTTCACACATGGGCGAGCACTACATTCAGTGGCCCTGCCCAACCATCAAAGCAATCCGAGAGGTGGCAGAATGAGCGTCCGTGAGTTCCTCCTCGCCAGGATCGCGGAGGATGAGGAGCAGGCTGAGGTTTGCCGAGTCATGGGGTGGGTGCCCGCGAAGAAGTATGGGCTAACCGCCGTTGGCCCTGACCGCCTGCTTGCCGAGTGCGCGGCCAAACGGACGATCGTGGAGGCGTTCGACCCCGAAGCCCCTGACCTTGACCCGTATGTCGGAAGGGATGTGATGCAAATGATGGCATCCGTCTACTCCGATCATCCCGATTACCGGACGGAATGGGCGGCGTAACAAACCCGCTCTGGGGCGTGGTGGGACACGCGTCCCGGGGTGGGACAAAGTCCCATGATTTAGGTGCCTAAACGACGCATAACGTGCCTAAACTGCTTCCGGATCGGGCAAAGTTCGCGTGGTTCCGGGGTTTGGTCAGGGGTTCGATTCCCCTAACCTTTTCCGCACAAAAGTACGGTTGATACTTCCTATACCTCCTAATAAGGGGTACGATTAGGCATAGAACGTGTAGTTCTAGTGAAGTCCCGCCTAACGGAAAGGCCCATCATGGCTGTCGAACCCAGTCCCGTAAGCTCCATGAAGATCCTCCTCACCACCGAAGAAGTAGCCGACCTCCTGGGGTTGTCGCCCCGCACCGTCACTAACTGGCGGTACCTGCAGGTCGGGCCCCCGCATGTGAAGCACCGGCGCCGTGTCTACTACCGTGCGTCCGATCTGCAGGCGTACATCGAAGACCTGCCGGCGGCTGCGTGATGGCTAGGACTGGGCGCCCGATCATGCCGATTGGTGGGCATGGGGCGATTACACCACGGAAGCTTGAGGGTGGGGGGTGGCAGGCGCGTACCCGGTTCAGGGATATGGATGGGGTGACGCGTTTGGTGTCGGCTAATGGTCGGACTAAGCCTGCAGCGTTGCAGGCGTTGAATGCGAAGTTGAAGGATCGTTCGCGTTTGGGTGGTGTGGACCTTAGTGCGGAGAGCACTGTTGCGGAGTTGGCTGAGGCTTGGTTCGCGGGTGTGTCTGAGTCGCCTGGCACACGGGATACGTACCGGGGGCTGTTGGATTCGCATGTGCTTCCGCGTCTTGGGAATAACCGTTTGCGTGAAGTGACGACGGGCAGGGTTGAGCAGTTCGTCAATGCTGTGGCTAAGCCGACGACGAAGCATATTGTGGCGAAGAATAATCGGCCGATGACTGTGCGGTCTGGTGGTCCTACAGCGGCTCGCATGTCGCGGACGGTGTTGGCGCTGATGTTCGCGTTGGCGGTTCGGCATGATGCGGTGCCTGCTAATCCGGTGCGTGAGTCGAAGCAGCCGGTGGTTGAGCGTAAGGAGGTTCGTGCGCTGACGCCGGAGGAGTTCGTGACACTGCGGCAGAACATCGTGGACTGGCAGGGGTCGGGCACGATGGGGCCGCGGAAGTCTCAGGACTTGATCGACAAGGTGGACATGTTCGTCGCCACCGGACTCAGGCCGGGGGAGCTCCTTGGCTTGTTGTGGGAGGACGTGAACTTCGATTCCACCCCGGCAACGATCATGGTCACGGGCACGATCAAACGGACGTCGGTGAAGGGTTTGCATAGGCAGGCGTTCCCGAAGTCGGAGAGCGGCGAACGCGAACTCCCACTACCGCAGTTCGCGGTGAAGATACTGGCACGCAGGAAGCTCGCCAACGACCCCGCCAAGAACCCTATGGGCCTAATCTTCCCGTCGAAGGTTGGTGGTGTCCTGGACCCGGGGAACTTCCGCCGTCAGTGGGTGGAAGCTCGCGGCCCGGAGTTTGAGTGGGTGAAGCTGGGCGGGTTCCGTAAAGCCGTTGCCACCCTGATTGAGCGGGAAGCGGATTCGGTGGTCGCGTCCCGTCAGCTCGGCCACTCATCGGATGCGGTCACACGCCGCTACTACATTGCACGCGACCACATGGCACCAGACTCAACACACATCCTCGACCAATTCGGAGTAGCAGAATGACACCCAACGAAATCTGGCAGGAAGGCTTTCGAGAGGGAGTCCGCCACGCCAAGGCAGCTAGCAAGCCCCGCACCATCACCACCGTCGAGGAACTGGACGCATTGCCGGACCACACGATTGTCAGGGACCACTGTGGGCCGTTGGAGCGATACACGAGCGCTTGGTCAGGTAAGCGAGGGTGGTATGTAGGGGACAACCCAGCGAACCCCGTACTCCCCGCGACCGTCCTGTGGGAGCCGGAAGCATGAGTTCCGTTGAGGTAACCCGCGTGGAGGGGAAGCCCAGGTGGCGGCTGGCCTACTGCCATATCCACAACGACGGATACCGCGGCGGGAAGCTCGCCGCTGAGAAGTGGGCCACCCGCCATGTGGCCGAATACCACCCGGACGAGATGACCCCTGAGAGCGTTCAGGGTTAGGTCATCGTTAAGTCATCGGTAAGTCGCAGTTGTCCCGATTTAGTGGTGGTGTCCTCCGCGTGTAGTGGAGTGGCGGAGGATGCCACTTCCCTTTACCCATAAGGGTCCGCGTGTAGTGGGGGAGTAGTTGGGATGTAGGTCAATAGGTGGGACTAGTGAACGGTGTGTTGTCGGTTCGAGTCCGACCTGGGGTACAGCGAAGCCGGCGTGCGGTTCCACCGGCAGGCAGTTCACCGGCGTGAAGTTTCACCGGCAGGGGAGTGCCCTAGCCCTCGTTGCGGCCCCGTGCGGAGCGGTTGCGGTGGCGCAGCAGGAGGGCTCCGGCCAGCCCGCCCAGAATCACGACGGCGGCTGCGGCCGGCAGGACGGCGGATGAGCGTTCAGAGCCGGACACAGGGATGGCCGACGGCGACGGGACAGGCGTCCGCGACGTAGGGGGCGCCGTCGTCGGAGCAGGCGCACGCACCGGAGCCGGAACTGCGCCGCCTCCAGCCGGAGCTGTGGCAGGAGCAGTGGCGGCAGCGCTGGAGTCAGCCGGCGTCGGGACGGGATCAGGGGCCGGTGAAGACGGCTGCAGCTCGAGCCCGGGGGGAGCCGGAACCGCCTCGGAGTAGTTGCCCGTTGCCGGGTCGTAGCTGCTTTCTCCGGGGTTGTAGGGTGCGGGATCGCCGGTTGCTGCGCAGGTCTCCACACCGTCCACGACGGCGGGCACCAGACCCGGTGCGCAGGACAGTGCCTGCGCCGGCGCTGCAGCGCCGAGAAGGAGCAGGCTGGCGGCAGTAAGCGTGGAAGCGGCAGCGGTTAGAGACCGGATGTGCAATTTTCCCCCAAATGAGCGTAATAAAGCCATCGTATAGGGCTGGACGGCCCCTACTCGCAAGGGCGCGAAGGCCTAAATGTGACGAGCGTTACAAGGCTGTAACCGCAGGCTCTTATATTCGACACAATGTTCCATTAGCTTTTCTTCTAATCAGGAACACCTGGTGTTGCGTCAAAGGCACCCGCCTTTCGATCGGGGAGATAACTTTTATGACTGCACTACGCCATTCCGGCGGTCTGGGCTTGGGCGTCGGATACGCCCGCACCGCTAAGATTGCCGCCCTCGGTTTGGGCTTTGCCCTGTTCGCCAGCGGCTGCGGCGGCAACAACTCCGAATCCACTTCGGAAGAGTCCACCGGTTCGAGCGACGCCGCAGCGGCGTCGGTCCTCACCTGCCCCGAGGGCGAAGGAGGCACGGGAAGCGATCCGGGAGCCAAGGGGGATGCCTCGGCCGTTCCCGCGTCCACCGGCACCACCGACGTTCCGCTGAAGATCGGGTCCCTGCTCCCGACAACGGGTTCCCTTGCCTACCTGGGCCCGCCGGAAATCGCCGGCGTCAACCTGGCTGTCAAGGAGATCAACGACGCAGGCGGTGTCCTGGGCAAGCCTGTTGAGGTGGTCCACCGCGACTCCGGCGACACCACCACGGATATCGCCACCCAGTCGGTCAACGACCTGCTCAGCCAGGATGTCAGCGCCATTGTGGGCGCCGCCTCCTCGGGCGTGTCCAAGACTGTTATCGGCAACATCACCGGCGCCGGTGTCATCCAGTTCTCTCCCGCGAACACCTCGCCGGACTTCACCACCTGGGATGACAACGGCCTGTACTTCCGCACCGCTCCGTCCGACGTCATGCAGGGCCGCACCCTGGGCAACTACATCATGAGCTGCGGTGCGCAGACGGTGGGCATGATTGTCCTCAATGATGCCTACGGAACCGGACTGCAGAGCAACGTCCAGAAGTCGGTGGAAGACGCAGGTGGCCAGGTAGTGGCCTCTGAGATGTTCAACGAAGGCGATTCCCAGTTCAGCAGCCAGGTGGATTCCATTGCCGCTGCGAAGCCGGATGCCGTGGTGATCATCAGCTTCGACCAGGCCAAGAGCATTGTTCCGCTCCTGAAGTCAAAGGGTATCGACGCCAGCCAGATGTTCTTTGTGGACGGCAACACCTCGGACTACAGCGACAGCCTGGACGCCGGAACGCTTGAAGGGGCGCAGGGCACCATTCCCGGTCCGTTCGCCTCGGATAACTTCAAGGACTCCCTGCTGGCGATCGATCCGGCCCTGAAGGACTGGTCCTACGCGGGTGAAAGCTATGACGCCGTTACCCTGCTGGCGCTGGCCTCCGAAGCGGCCGGCAGCACCGACGGCAAGGCCATGGCAGCCGAACTGCAGGGTGTCTCGGGTGAAGGCGAAAAGTGCTACGACTTCGCCGGTTGCGTGACCATCCTGCGGGGCGGCGGCGACATTGACTACGACGGCTACTCCGGCCCGGTCACGTTCGATGAGAACGGCGACCCGACGGAAGCGTTTATCGGTATCTACCAGTACGACGCCGACAACAAGCCGGTGCCGAGCCGCTCCGAAGAGGGCAAGCTCTAACTGCAGCGGGGATAACTGCGGCAGTAGAAACAGCAAGCAGATCAGCCTCGCCGGGAAACCGGCGGGGCTGATCTGTTTTTCGATGCGGCGTTGGTGGTTTTCCGGGTGTGACGGGGGCGGGGGACCATGGAGATAGAGGTAGGTAGTGGCGTCCGAAAGACGAGTATTTGGAGTTTCCCGTAGGGCCGTTTTGACCCTCTTTTGGGCCCGGAAACGTCAGTGCCGGGTGAAATCCTTGAGGCATGGATCAGCTCGGAAACGCCGAACGGATAACCGAAGAATCATGGTCTGAACACCAGCCCGCCGAAGGCCAGGCTGGTACCAAGGATGCCGCCGACTCGGAGCGCACACTCGCGGTTTTCCGGGCAGATATCCGTGCTGAAGCGGCCGACGGCGGCTCCCGGTCCCACGGTTCTGCCGCAGATCCCGGCGCTGCCGGGGATGTTCCGGACGGGTTCAGCGGACTACTGGCTCTGCAGAACTTTGAATCCTTTGACGAACAGGCCACCTGTGATGTTTTGGCCCGCGTGGTCCATCTGGTTCGGTGGACGCAGGCACAGGAGGCCCGCCTGATCCACCATATGGAGGAACTCTTTCGGTCCGGTCTCTGCAAGGATTTGGGCCGGGAAGAAGCCGGGCTCGCGTTCAGCCTCGCAGCTTCGGAATGCGCAGCTATTTTGAACGTCCCGCAGACCACCGCGCAGGGGATGATGTTCGAAGCGGACAGGCTCTGCGGCGTCCATACCGCCACCCTGGCCGGATTGGAAGACGGACGGTTCAGCTACGGGCACGCTCAAGTGGTGCTCGACCAGTGTGAGAACATTCCGGCGTCGGAGCTTCCCGGGTTCGAGTCCGAACTGCTGGCCAAGGCAGAAGGCGTAACGAGGAGCCAGTTCTGTGCCAAGGCCAGGCGGCTAAGGGAGCGCAAATACCCGGAGACCGTGCCCGAACGGCATCTGACTGCCTTTGATAAGCGGCGGGTTGTCCTGGACCGGGACGAGGACGGCATGTCGTGGCTGTCGGCGCATTTGCGGGCCGCGGAAGCCCAGCAGATCTACACGGCCTTGAGCACTGCTGCCCGCGGTGAACAGGCCGCCGGTGACTCCCGGACTGCGGACCAGCTGCGCGCCGATGTCCTGGCCCAGCTGCTGATGGGCGGCCTCGGCTCAGCCCCGTCCCGTGCACGAAGTGGAGCAGGTAGTGGAGCAGGCGGCGGAGCAAGCGGTCGAGCAGCCGGCGGAGCGGGCAGTGGATCTGCCGAGGCCGATCCCGACGGCTCAACGGTCCTGCCGCGGGCGGAGATCATGGTCCTGATCAACGCTGAAACGCTCTTTGGCGCCAACGAGGAGCCGGCTGAGCTCCACGGCTACGGTCCGATCAGCGCCGAAGAAGCCCGCCGACTGGCCCGCAACGCTGCGGGGTGGACGGGTCTGGCCCAGGATCCGAAGACCGGTGAAATCCTCGGCGTGGGCAGGCGTCGGAAAGTCCCCGCGGGACTGGCCCGCTGGCTACGCGCCCGGGACGGGACCTGCCGGTTCCCGGGTTGCAGGGTCAGCACCGCCGTCACGGAAATCGACCACACCATCGACTGGGCAGACGGGGGTCCAACGGACCACGGCAACCTTGAACACCTGTGCCGCCGGCACCACCGCTTCAAGACCCGGGGGTTCTGGAAGGCCTCCCAGCCCACGCCGGGCGTGATGGAGTGGACCTCGCCCACGGGACGGGTTTATCGGACCGAACCCTTTCTGGAACTGGCACCGCGGTAGGGTTCGCGGGCTTGCAGTCCGCGCCCGCGAACCCAAGCCTGCCTCTAGACGGGTCAGGGCCCGTCCCCGGCATACTTTCCCGGGGACGGGCCCTGACAGCCAGACAGCCGTGGCAACTAGGCGGACTCTGCCAACGTTCCCAGGTACAGCTGGATGACCTTCGGGTCTTTCATGAGCTCACGTCCGGTACCCGTGTACGCGTCCTTGCCCTGGTCCAACACATAGGCTCGGTCGCAGATCTGCAGGCAGCGGCGGGCATTCTGCTCCACCATGATCACTGAAACTCCGGCACGGTTGATTTCATGGACCCGCAGGAAAGCTTCGTCCTGTTTCACGGGGGAGAGGCCAGCCGAAGGCTCGTCCAGCAGCAGTACAGCTGGATCCATCATCAGCGCCCGGCCCATGGCAACCATCTGCCGTTCACCGCCGGACAGGGATCCGGCACGCTGGGCACGGCGTTTAGAAAGCTCAGGGAAGACCCCCGCTACGAAGTCGAAGCGTTCCTTGAACGTCCGAGGCGCCTGATACACACCCATCTGCAGGTTTTCCTCGATGGTCAGGGACGGGAACACGTTGTTGTTCTGCGGCACGAACCCCACGCCGCGGCTGACGAGCTTGTTGGCCTTGAGTCCGGTCAGGTCCTGGCCGCGGACAACAACTGTCCCGGAATGAACCTTCACCAGGCCGAACATGGCCTTGAGCAGGGTCGATTTGCCGGCACCGTTGGGCCCGATAATGCCGATGAGTTCTCCTCGCCGGGCTTCAATACTGCAGCCGTTGAGGATATTGACCCCGGGAATGTAACCGGCCACAAGGTCGGTCACCTTGACGACGGAATCGCCCTCGAATGCATCGGCGCTCATGCCTTGTCCTTCCGTTCATCGACTCGCCCGCCGGCAGTGCCGGCAGGTTCAGTGCCCACCGAAGACTCGGCGTCGTGCTCCAATTCCGCCTCGAGCTTTTCGAAGCCCTCGGAATCGGCAAGGTCCACGTCGTGATGGGCGCCCAGATAGGCATCGATCACGGCCTGGTCTTTCATCACCTCGGACGGAGGGCCCTCGGCAACTACCTTGCCTTCAGCCATGACCACGACCCAGTCGGCAATGTGGCGGACCATGTGCATGTCGTGTTCCACGAACAGGACCGTCATGCCTTCGGCCTTGAGGTTCTTGATGTGGTCCAGCAGTGACTGGGTCAGGGCAGGGTTCACGCCGGCCATGGGTTCGTCCAGCATCACAAGTTTCGGTCGGACCATCAGGGCCCGCGCCATTTCCAGCAGCTTCCGCTGGCCGCCGGAAAGCGACGCCGCGTAATCCGCACGCTTGGTGTCTAGCTTGAACTTGGCAAGCAGGACGTCGGCCTGCTCGGTGATCTCGTTCTCCCGGCTGCGCCACAGCGGCGGCAGGAGGGCCCGCCACAGTGACTCACCCGGTTGGGATGTGGCACCCAACCGCATGTTTTCCAAGACGGTGAGCTTGCCCATGACCTTGGTCAGCTGGAACGTGCGTACCATGCCCAGCCGGGCCACCTTGTAGGCGGATACCCCCGCGAGATCCTTGCCTTCGAACTGCCAGGTGCCGGACTGGGGGGTGTCGAAACCGGTGAGGAGGTTGAACAGCGTGGTTTTACCGGCACCGTTGGGGCCGATCAGGGCGGTGATTTTGTGCCGGGGAATTTCCACGTGCTCAACGTCCACGGCATTAATGCCGCCGTAGGTCCGGGTGACGTTTTGAGCCACAAGGATGGGATCCCGCTTGGCGCAGCCCGGACCCGTTTCTCCTGCGGCGATGGGTTGGGTGTCGCTCATATACGGGTTCGCGACGGCGTCGTCCGCGAGGGTGTCGACGGGCACGGCTGCCGGCTCGGCGGCATGCGCCCCGCCGGCGCGGACTGAATCCCCGGGACTGGACTGGTCTGCCTGGTGGCTCATGCGAACGACAGCTCCTTCTTGTTGCCCAGGATCCCCTGGGGCCTGAAGATCATCAGCAGCATCAGCGCCACACCCACAAGGATGTAGCGGATCTGGCCTGCTTGGGAAGTGGTGATGAAGGTGATGTATCCCGATTCGATGGCGCCGTACAGGACGCCCTGGGTGATGGAGAGGATGGCCCAGAAGATCATCGATCCCAGCACCGGTCCCAGCACGGTGGACATGCCGCCCAGCAGCAGGGCCGTGTACAGATAGAAGGTGAGCTCGGTGCCGTAGTTGGCCGGCTGCACGGCGTCCCGGGGGAGGGTGAAGATGATTCCGGCCAGGGTGCCGAGAAGGCCGCCGATGATCAGTGCCTGCATTTTGTAGGCGTAGACGTTCTTGCCCAGGGCGCGCACGGCGTTCTCATCTTCACGGATGCCCTTGACGACGCGGCCCCAGGGACTGCGGATGAGCATCCACACCAGCAGGCAGGCAACTATGACCAGCGCCCAAGCCACGATGCGGATCCAGACGTCGCGCTCGTTCATGGAGAACGGACCGATGTTGTAGCTGCCCTCCGGTACCGGGTTGAGGTCGTAGAAGCTGCCGGTGAAGGCGGCGAGCCCGTTGGCGGATCCGGTGACGGAGGTCATCGAGTTGGTGGTGACGACGTACCGAATGATTTCCGCGGCGGCAATGGTGACGATGGCAAGATAATCTGCGCGCAGCCGCAGCGTGGGAATGCCCAGGATGACCGCGAACACCACTGAACCCAGAAGGGCAATCAGCAGGGCCAACGGCAGCGGGGCGTTGAAAGAGAGGATCGGAATGGCGAAGCCGTAGGCTCCCACGGCCATAAACCCGGCCTGGCCAAAGTTCAGGAGGCCGGTGTAGCCGAAGTGCACGGCGAGGCCGAGAGCGGCCAGCGCGTAGGCGGCCGTCGTGGGGCTGATGATCTCGTTGAAGGCACCGAGAAGAATATTGGCGAAATCCATGTGTAACTAAGCCCCTTAACCTATGCGCTCGCGGCGGCCGAGAAGGCCCTGCGGCCGGACCAGCAGGACAAGAATCATGATGACCAGCGCGCCGACGTATTTCAGGTCAGCCGGCAGCCAAAGAGTGGAGATTTCCACGAAAAGCCCCACAAGGACGGAACCGACCAGCGCCCCGAACACGGTGCCGAGACCGCCCAGGGTAACCCCGGCAAAGATCAGCAGCAGAATCTGCTGGCCCATATTGAAGGAAACTCCCGGACGGTAGTACGCCCAGAGAATGCCGCCCATGGCAGCCAGCGCACCGCCAATGACCCAGACCAGACGGATCACCCGGTCCACATCGATGCCTGAAGCAGCCGCAAGTGCGGGATTGTCCGACACCGCCCGGGTGGCCTTGCCGATCCTGGTCCGGAGCAGCAGCAGCGCTACCACCAAGATCGCGGCCAGGCTGACAATCAGGGACACCAAGGTGTTCCGGGGAATGGACACCGGACCCAGCTCCAGGACGGGGCTCTGGGAACCGGGCAGCTGCTGGGTTCCGCCGCCGAAGAAGAACAGGACGGTGTAACGGACGGCGACGGCAAGGCCGATGCTGACGATCATCATCGGAACCAGTCCCGTACCCCGCCGGCGCAGCGGCTTCCAGATGCCGGCGTCCTGCACGTATCCGAAGGCGGCACCGCCAAGCACCGCCAGAGGCAGGGCCACCCAAACCGGAAGTCCGATGGCGGCGAAAGCGAAAGCCAACACCGCGCCCAGGGTCACCATTTCACCGTGGGCAAAGTTGGTCAGGCCGGTGGTGCCGAAAATCAGTGAGAGGCCGACGGCGCTCAGGGCCAGCAAGAGGCCGAAGCTCAGCCCGGCAACGGCGCGCTCGGCCAGAAGCGAGCCGAAGCTTTCCTGCTGCAGGACAATTCCCTCGCCGAGCAGGAACAGGGTGGTGATGTTGCTGGTACCCGCGAATGTCACCGTCCGCGGGTTCTTCTGGCCTTCGGCGAGGGCTACGCCCTCTGGGAGGCTGGATTCATCGAGTTCCACTTCATAGGCGCCCTGTTCGGGCACCCCGATGGACCAGGAACCGTTCGCTCCGGTAACGGCTTCACCCTCGTATCCGTTGCCGGTGGCCGTGACCTTCACCCCTTCCAGCGGGGTGCCCTCATTCTTGATGACGCCGCTGATCCGGTCACGGAATTCAGCGCCGTCCGTGGGTCCCGGGCTGGTGGCCGGCGCTGAGGCACCGTCCGACGGGCTGGTTGTAGTTGCGTGAGCGGCAGGGGCTGCGAAGAGCAGGGCAGCGAACATCGCCGCCACCGCTGCCAGCATCCCCAAATACCGGGTCAGCGCCGATGTTCTTGCCAAGTTCCGAAACCTCCGCGCAGGGCTGCGGCACCGCAAAAGCGGTCCGCAGGCGGGTAGATGTGACTCAGGTCACCGATTGGGGAACATGCTACCCACAGAATGTTTCAGGCAGTGACGTTTGTCCCTGCCCGTATGTCGCGATCCCGTAACGACTTTGTTGCCGGCAGCGCAAGACCGCAGGAGCGGAGGGGACCCGCCTCGACCGAACCGTTACCTAAAGAGGCGTATTTGCGGGAATCCGCGGCCCCGGCCGTTCGTTGGACTTTGGTAGGCTGACCCTAAACAGCCCCCCAGATGGAGGACACTTTTCATGGCACTTGGCGGAAATCCGGTTTTCAACGGAAAGAACTTCCGTTCCCAGACCCGTGGCGGAGCAGCCCAGGGGTCGCTGGCAACGGATAACACCTACATGACCCCGCAGCAGCTGCAGGATCTGTACACGGCGCCGTCGGCAAAGCCTTCGGACATGGGTCGGATGACTTATGACGACGTGATCATGAAGACGGTGTTCTGCCTCGCGGCAGTCCTGGTGGGCGCAGCAGTCCCCACCTTCGTCCTCCCGTCCATGGGCATGGGCCTGATGATGCTGGGCGCACTGGGCGGATTCGTCCTTGGCCTGGTCAACTCCTTCAAGCGCGAACCCGTACCGGGCCTGATCCTTGCCTACGCGTTCCTGGAGGGAATGTTCCTCGGCGGGCTGACAGCCGTCCTCGACAACGCCTACCCGGGCGTTGGGCTGCAGGCGGTACTGGGCACCCTCGCGGTCTTCGCCGTCACCTTGGTGCTGTTCCGCAGCGGCAAGGTGCGTGCGACCCCCAAGGCTGTCCGGTTCTTCATGATCGCCATCATCGGTTACGCGGTCTTCTCCCTGATCAACGTCGGCCTGATGATCTTCGGCGGCGTAAATGATCCGTGGGGCCTGCGCGGAGTGGAAATCTTCGGCATCCCGATGGGCGTCTTCATCGGCCTGCTGGCCATCGGGCTGGCCGCCTTCTCCCTGATCATGGACTTCACCTCCATTGAACAGGGCGTCAAGGCCGGTGCCCCGGAGCGCTACTCCTGGACGGCGGCCTTCGGCCTCACCGTCACCTTGGTATGGCTGTACGTGGAGATCATCCGGCTGCTGGCCATTCTCCGCGGCAGCGACTAACCACCCAGAACCAGCTGCGTACAGTCCCGCAGCAACACAGGGACCGTATTGGAAGGCCCGCCGGCATTACGCCGGCGGGCCTTCCGCTGTTTAACGGGCCGCTGCCGCCCGGCCGGTAGAAACCAATTTGGGCGCTTACTCTGGGCACCCGCCGCCGGCCGTACCTACTATGGCCGGCGTGGGGAGCGGTCCCTGCATGGGGAGCAGCGGGACCCGGAACAGGTCACACGGCCAAGGCCCGGGCACCTGCTGGAAAAGGAGTCTTCGGTGGCCGAACATGACCGGCAATCCGTGCTGGAAGAACTACTTGACGTCCTGCTGGGCGACTGGGATCCGGAGGTGTTCCTGGCCGGTGCTGCGGAAGCAGCCGCAAGCCGGCTGGGGCTCGCGGCCCCGGGCGGATGCGCGTTGGCGGTGAACCGCAGCCGCCGGCCCCTGCTGTCCGCCCGGTCCGCCGGACTGGCGGCGGAGGCGGCCGGCTTCGGACCGGGCAGCCCGGCAGGGACGGTGCTGGGCGGTGGCCCGGACGCCGTCGTTCCGGATGTGTGCGCGGAGCAGCGGTGGTCCGCAGTGGCCGGTGCAGGTGCCGCAGGCGTACGTTCGGTTGCCGCCGTTGCGCTGCCGCTGGCGGGGGAACGCGGTGTGCTGGCGTGCTATTCGGACCGGCCGAATTCCTTCGGACCGCTCGAAACGGGCACTGTCCGCGGTTTCGCGGCGGCGGCCGCCAAACCCCTGCGCCTTGCCCTGCTCCTTGATATGCAGACCGCAAAGGCAGCGAATCTCCAGGCAGCACTGGAATCACGCACCGTGGTGGACCTGGCTGCGGGCATCATCATGGGACAGAACGGCTGCAGCCAGCAGGCAGCCATCGACATCCTGCGCAGCGTCTCCAACAGCCGCAACATCAAGATTCGCAATGTGGCCGCCGGCGTCGTGGCAGCAGTCAGCGACCGGGTTGATACCCATTTCGATGAGTAGCTTCCCTGGAGGGGACCGGAGCCGGAGCCCTTAGGTAACGTTGAACCCATGAATGGAACCGGCACTGAACATGCAGCGGCCCTCCCGGCTACCGGCACCCAGTACGAGATCAGCCGTGGCAGCGCCCGTGCGGTGATCGGTTCCCTCGCCGGAGCGCTGCGGCACTACTCCGTGGACGGGGTGGAGTTGTTTCAGTCCTACCCGGATACCGCCATACCGCCCTCGGCCAACGGTGTCCTGCTTGCGCCGTGGCCCAACCGGGTGGCGGACGGGCTGTGGACCCTGGACGGTGCGGAGCAGCAGCTGGACATCACCGAGCCGTCGCGCGGCCACGCAAGCCACGGGCTGCTGCGCAACACCGGGTACACGCTCCGCGAGCAGGACCAGGCATCCGTGGTCCTGTCCGCCGAAATCTTCCCGCAGCACGGGTATTCGTTCCATCTCCTGCACACCGTTCGCTACGGCTTGGACGACGACGGCGGGCTGGCGGTGCGCCAGAGCCTCACCAACCTGGGAACGTCGCGCGCACCTGTCGCCCTGGGCGCGCATCCATTCCTGCGCTTGGGAGATGTGCCCACGGAAGACCTGGTGCTGACCGTTGCAGCTAACGCAAGGCTCACCACCGATGAACGCCTGATCCCCAACGGCAGGGAGGAACCCGCCGGGGAAACCGACCTGCGCACCGGAAAACGCGTGGGCGGACTGGATCTGGACAGTGCCTACACGGACCTCCAGCCGGCCGGAACGGAGACCGGAGGAGGCGGGGAACCCGGGTACCGGCACACACTCACTGCGCCGGACGGGCGTACCGTCAGCCTCTGGACCGGACCCGAATGCGGCTATGTCCATGTTTTCGTCACGGACAAGTTCCCCGGACAAGACTGCGCCGTGGCGCTGGAACCGATGACCGCTCCGGCCAACGCGCTGAACTCCGGGGAAGGGCTGGCCTGGCTTTCGCCCGGCGGGAGTTTCGATGCGCAGTGGGGTATCCGGGCCGGATCAGCGGACCGCGGCGGTAACAGCACGGAATAGCCGCGTAAAGTCAGCTTCACCACCAGCAGGGTGTGGAAGGATGGCCCCATGAAATCCCATGCACGCCGCGCGGCTGCGCCCCGGGCGCTGCAGGCCGCAGCAGCGAATCCAGTCCGGTCAGGGGAAGATGTCCCCTTCGCCCTGCGGGTAAGCGCAGCTTGGGCCTGGCGGCTGGGCATAGTGCTCATAGTGGGGGCGGGGCTCATCTGGGTCCTGAGCCATTTTTCGCTGCTCATCATTCCGCTGATGATCGCCGCACTGCTCGCCGGACTGCTTTCGCCGGTGAGCAACTGGCTGCGCCGGAACAGACTGCCGGGCGGACTTTCGGTGGCAGTGACCCTCCTGGCGTTCCTGGGGCTCATTACCGCCGCGCTGACCCTGGTAGGCCGTCAGCTGGCCCTGGGCTTCCAGGACCTGTGGGGCGAAACCATGGCAGGAGTCCGGCAGATCCAGGACTGGCTGTCATCCGGGCCGCTTCACATCAGCACGGACCAAATCGACTCACTGTTCAGCGAAGCCAGTGACACCCTGCAGGAGAACTCCGGGAGCATCGTTTCCGGCGCCCTCAGCGTGGGCAGCAGTGCCGGACACTTTGCCGCAGGCGTGCTGCTGACCATCTTTGCCCTGATCTTCTTCCTGCTGGACGGGCCCCGAATCTGGCGCTTCACTGCTGGACTCCTGCCGAGGCGGGCACGGCCCGCGGCCTACGGTGCCGGAATCCAGGGCTGGGACTCCATGGTCAATTACGTGCGTGTCCAGGTGGTTGTTGCCCTGATCGATGCGGTTGGCATCGGCGGCCTGGCCGCGCTTATCGGCGTGCCTCTGGCCCTGCCCCTGACCGTACTGGTGTTCCTGGGGTCTTTCGTTCCGCTGGTTGGAGCCTTCGTGACCGGCTTCGTGGCGGTGCTGCTGGCCCTGGTGGCCAACGGCTGGGTCAATGCGCTGGTGATGCTCGGCATTGTGCTGTTAGTCCAGCAGGTGGAATCGCACATCCTGCAGCCCCTGGTGATGGGCCGTGCCGTCTCGCTCCATCCGCTCGCCGTCATCCTTGCCGTCACCGGAGGGACCCTGGCCGCAGGCATTCCGGGGGCCTTGTTCTCAGTCCCGTTGCTGGCCATCCTCAACGCCGTGGTCCGGTACATTGCCGCCCGGCACTGGGAAAATGACCCGGCCGTGGAAGAGCAGTTCGGCGCCGGTCCGCACTCCGGGCCGGATCTCCACGGCAATGATCCGGGGGACGGGGCAGCCGGAGACGGGAACTCCGGGACCGGCGGTAAGACCCCCGGAGCCGGCAGTGACGAGAGCGACCATGAACATAACCCCGAACGCGCGTTTGTTCCGAAGGAAGAGCACTGACTTTGACAGATCTGCCCAACCTGCCCGTAACCCTGGATGACATCCAAGCCGCTGCCAAACTGCTTGACGGCGTGATCGCGCAGACCCCCATTGAGGTGTCGCGTGCGCTGGGACGGGAAACCGGCTCGGACGTGTACTTCAAGTGTGAAAACCTGCAGCGGGCCGGGTCTTTCAAGGTCCGGGGCGCCTATGTGCGCATGGCCAAGCTCTCCCCGTCGGACAAGGCCCGCGGCGTGGTGGCCGCTTCAGCGGGAAACCATGCCCAGGGGGTGGCGGTTGCCGCGGCCAGGCTCGGCATTGCCGCACGGGTGTACATGCCTCACGGGGTGGCCCTGCCGAAACTGGCGGCCACGCAGGGACACGGCGCAGAAGTTGTCCTGCACGGCCACAACGTAGACGAAGCGCTCGCCGAGGCCCAGCGGTACGCCGATGAAACCGGTGCCGTGTTTGTCCATCCGTTCGACAACGTGGACGTGGTGGCCGGCCAGGGAACCATCGGACTGGAACTCCTGGAACAGATTCCGGACCTGGACACCGTCATCATGGGGGTGGGCGGCGGAGGGCTGCTCGCTGGCGTCGCCGTCGCCGTTAAGTCCCGGGCACGGGAACTGGGCCGGGACATCCGGATCATCGGAGTGCAGGCCGAAAATGCGGCGTCGTACCCGCCGTCGCTGGCGGCGGACGCCCTGGTGCCCCTGACCCGGGTGTCCACCATTGCGGACGGAATTGCCGTGGGCAGGCCGGGCCAGCTGCCGTTCTCGATCATCCGGGAGCTGGTGGACGATGTAGTGACCGTCAGCGAGGATTCCCTGGCCCGGGCCCTGATTTTCCTGTTGGAGCGTGCCAAGATGGTGGTTGAACCCGCCGGTGCGGTGGGGGTGGCTGCCCTGATGGACGGGATAATCGAGAATCCCGGCACCACGGCCGTGATCCTGTCCGGCGGCAACATTGACCCCATGCTGATGCTGAAGGTCATCCAGCGGGGCCTGGCCGCCGCGGGACGCTATCTCGTGGTCCGGATCCTGCTTGACGACCGTCCAGGCTCGCTGGCCACCATCTCGCGGATCATTGCCGATGCGGATGCAAACGTCACCGGAGTGGACCACACCAGGGTAGGAGGATCCATCAGCATGGGAGACGTGGCAATCACCATCAACATGGAAACCAAGGGCCACGAGCACTGCGACCTGGTCCTGAAGAACCTGCGCGCGGAAGGCTTCCAGCCCATGGTGCTGGAAGGCTGACCCGTGCTCGCCCAACGGGCCCGGACCGCCCTGATCGGTTCGCTCGGTTTCGCCGCCCTGCTGTGGGCGGTTTACCTGCTCACCATGGTGTTTTCGCCTGTGGTTCTGCCGCTGCTGGGCATCCTGCCCCGCCACGTGGAGGGGCTCGACGGCGTCGTGTTCGCTCCGCTGCTGCATGCCGGCTTTGGGCACCTGGTCGGGAACACGCTGCCGTTGATTGTGTTTTCCTTCCTCACCCTGTTGGAAGGGATGCGCCGGTTCGCCTGGGTCCTGGCCATCTCCTGGCTGGCTTCCGGGATAGGCGTGTGGCTTTTCGGGAGCGGCCTGACGGTGGGTGTGTCCGGCGTGGTGTTCGGACTGTTCGCCTACCTGATGGTGCGCGGCTTCTACAGCCGCAGCATTGTCCAGATCCTGCTCAGCGCCGTGCTGTTCCTGATCTACGGGTCCATCCTCTGGGGCGTGTTCCCCACGGCGCTGGGTATCTCCTGGCAGGCGCATCTGTTCGGCGCCGCCGGCGGTGTGCTTGCCGCCGTTCTCCTGCGGAACAGCCCCGGCACAACGCAAAAGCGGGCCCTCCCGTAGGAAGGCCCGCTTTGAGGGGAAGTTAGCCGGCGTAGGGCTTGGCGGAGATGATCTCCACCGGGATGCTCTTGCCGTTCGGGGCCAAGTACGTGGTGGAATCGCCCACCTTCAGGCCCGAGATGGACGCGCCAAGGGGAGACTTTTCGCTGTAGACGTCGATGCTGCTGTCCCCGGCGATCTCCCGGCTGCCCAGCAGGAAGGTCTCGACGTCGCCGGCCACGCGGGCTTCAACCAGCATGCCCGGCTCAACAATGCCGTCATCGGCCGGTGCTTCGCCAACGTGCGCAGTTTCAAGGAGCTGGGTCAGCTGGCGGATCCGGGCCTCAGTCTTGCCCTGCTCTTCCTTCGCCGCGTGGTAGCCGCCGTTTTCCTTGAGGTCGCCCTCGGAGCGTGCCTGCTCGATGCGGGCAACAATCTCCGTCCGTCCGGGGCCGGACAGGTGTTCCAGTTCCGCCTTCAGGCGGTCGTAAGACTCCTGCGTGAGCCAGGCGACAGATGCGCTGTTGGTTGACACGGGTATCTCCTTAAGTACATCCGGACCACCGATTGGTCCGGCGTGGCTGTTTGTTGCCCGCCGGCCGGATTGGCCTGACAAGCAAAGACCCCGCCGGGCGGGACCGGGCTGGTCTGCAATTCACAGATATTCTCTGCAGTTCACAGGACCCGGACACCTGGGCGGGGCTATTCGTGGTTCCCATACTAGTTTGCCTCCGGGCTTAACCCAAGATGCCGGGCTAAGACGGTCCGGCGGCTACTCGCCGGATCCCTCCACGAGCCAGCATGAGCCGACACCGCCGGTAACGCCGGGGGAATCGATGCGCAGCTCCTGCTTCTGGGCGCTGCTGGCGGGCACATCCGGACCCAGGATCACTGTTTTCCAACCCACGACGGCGTAGCTTTCGTTGAGCACCTGCACCGCGCAGGCCGCTGTTGAGCCGGGGGTTTTATCCACCCGGAAATCCACCACAGCGCGGCCTTCTTCCGGGAAGGAAAAACCGACGTCTTTGGACGTCACCGTACCTGCGGAAGAGGGGATGTTCATCAGGGCGGCCACTACGACGGCGGCGGCCACGGCGACCGAGGAAATGATGATGCCGGCCCGCCGGGACAGGCGCCGCTTTGGAGCGCCGTAGCGATTGGCTAATCTGGACTCGGACGTGGAAACGTCCGGCTGCTGGGGTGCCGACTTCTCGGGCTGACCAAACGGTGTGCTCACATGCCTATTTTAGCCGCCGATTCCACCGCCACATTCCGCTGACCACAGGAGTTGCCTTGTCTGCCCCCGATAGCACCACATCACGGCCCGCCGAGCCGCTGCGCCTGCTCGCAGTGCACGCCCATCCCGACGACGAGGCGAGCAAAGGCGCAGCCATGATGGCCGCTTACGCAGCCGCCGGCGTCGAAGTCATGGTGGCTACCTGCACGGGCGGTGAACAGGGCTCGATCCTTAACCCCGGAGCGGAGAACGATCCTGCGGGCAAACGCGACCTCGCCGGGCTGCGGCGCCGGGAAATGGCCGCCTCCCAGGCCGCCCTGGGTATTCACCACCGCTGGCTGGGCTTTGCCGACTCCGGTCTGCCCGAGGGTGATCCGCTTCCTGACCTGCCCTTCGGGTGCTTTGCACTGCAGCCGCTGGAACGGGCTGCCGCGCCGCTGGTGAAGCTCGTCCGGGAGTTCAGGCCGCATGTGATTGTCAGCTACGACGAAAACGGCGGCTACCCGCACCCCGACCACATCATGGCGCACAAGGTGGCGGTGGAGGCCTTCGAAGCTGCCGGCGACCCGGAACGCTACCCGGGCACCGGGCCGGCCTGGGAGCCGCTGAAGCTGTACTACGACCGCGCCTTCAACCCCGAACGTTTCCGCGCCCTGCACTTCGCCCTGGAGGAAGCAGGACTGCAGTCCCCGTATGCCGAGCGGATCGCCGCCTCGCAGGAGACCGACACGGAGGGCCACCAGCCGCCGGTACCAACCCATCCCACCACCACGCAGATTGAATGCGGGGACTTTTTCGAGGTCCGGGACCAGGCGCTGCGCAGCCACCGCACCCAGGTGGACCCCGACGGCTTCTTCTTCGCGGTCAGCGCGGACATGCAGCGCAAGGTCTGGCCGTGGGAGGACTACTCCCTGATCGAGTCCAGGGTGGAAACCGAACTCCCCGAGACCGACCTGTTTGCTGGCATACGATAGGGGCTGGGGACGTCTGATCCGCTGCCGTCTCGGCACAGAGTGAGCTTAGAGAGAGATATACCGTGAACTTCCTGTACAGCCTGCCTCTTGCCGTCACCCCGGCACCCGATGAAACGCTTGCGCCGGGGGTGGACCCGAAGGACGTCACGCCGGGCTTGCTGGGCTTCATTTTCACCCTGTTTATGGTGATTGCGATCATCTTCCTGATCCGCGACATGACCAAGCGCATCCGCCGCGTCCGCTACCGCGAGCAGCTTGCAACGGAACTGCTCGAACGCGAAGCGGCAGCCGGACGCGGCGGGCGCACCGCCGCCCCTGCTTCCTCCGGGCAGACCCCGGCGGAAGGTTCGCACCCCTCAGACCCGGACAGCTCCGGGAAGCACCTGCATTAGGAGTACCAACCATGGCCGGGAGACTGCGGGACCAGGCATCGGCGTATCTGCGCCAGCACGCTGATAACCCGGTGGACTGGTGGCCCTTCGGCGAGGAAGCCTTCGCCGAAGCACGCCGCCGCAATGTCCCGGTATTTATCTCGGTGGGGTACGCCGCATGCCACTGGTGCCACGTCATGGCCCATGAGTCCTTTGAGGACGCCGCAACGGCGGCTTACCTGAACGAGCACTTCGTCTCGGTGAAGGTGGACCGGGAAGAACGGCCCGACGTCGACGCCGTGTACATGGCCGCCACGCAGGCCCTGACCGGGCAAGGCGGATGGCCCATGAGCGTCTTCACCCTGCCGGACGGCCGAACCTTCTACGCCGGCACCTACTTCCCGCCGCAGCAGCTGCAGGGGGTGCCCGCGTTCCGGCAGGTACTTGAAGCTGTTTCTTCGGCGTGGCGGGACCGGCCGGAGGAAGTGGAAACCAGCGCGGCGCAGATTGCCGCCCACCTGGCCTCGGCCCAGGACGGGAACCGGCGCCTGGTAGGAGCTCTGGACCTCGTTCCCGGCTCCTCCGGCGCCTTGTCGCCGGAGGTGCTGCCGGCCGCCGTCGCAGCGGTTGGGGAGCAGGAAGACACCCGCTTCGGCGGGCTGGGCGGCGCCCCGAAGTTCCCGCCGTCGCCGTTGCTGCGTTTCCTGCTCACCTACGGAGCCGGCGGCGGGGCCGGGTCCGGCGCCGCTGCCGCCCTGGCGGACCGCACGCTTGAAACCATGGCCCGCAGCGCACTGTATGACCAGCTGGAAGGCGGCTTCGCCAGATACACGGTGGACCGCGCCTGGTCCGTGCCTCACTTCGAGAAGATGCTCTACGACAACGCCCAGCTCCTGCGGCTCTACGCGCACTGGAGCCGCTTGGCGCCCGCCCCGGCCCAGCGGCGTCTCGCCCTGCGGGTCAGCACCGATACTGCCGGCTGGTTGGCCAAACGCCTCCTGGTGGACGGCGGGGGATTTGCTTCGTCCCTGGACGCCGACACCGTGGTGGACGGCCGGCGCCGGGAAGGAGCCACCTACGTCTGGACCGGCGAGGAACTGCGAGCCGTACTGGCCCGGGCGGGTGCCGGCACCGAGGCAGACGCAGTGCTGGATCTTCTGGACTTGGAGACCGGGCGGATGGAGGAGGGCGAATCCACCCTGCATTTCGGGCGAAGCCTCGACCCGGAAGAGGAGCAGCTGTGGCTGCGCTGGAGCCCGGCCCTGCTGGCGGCGCGCGACTCGCGGCCGCAACCCGAACGCGACGACAAGGTGGTGGCGGGCTGGAACGGACTGGCTATCGCTGGCCTGGCCGACGCAGCCCTGGCCTTGGCGGACGCTGACGACGCCGGCGCGGGCGCCGAGTCCCTGCCCCATGCCGAGGCCCTGAACCTGGCCCGGAACGCGGCGGAGTACCTGCTGCGCGTCCATTATCGGGACGGGGTCCTCATCCGGGTGTCGCACAACGGCACGGCCCGGGGGATCGAAGGGCTGCTCGAGGACTACGCCGGGGTGGCCGAGGGCCTGTTCGCCCTCTTCGCAGCCACCGGGGAAGAGCGCTGGTACCGTGCAGCCGAGGAACTGGTCCTGGCCGCCGAACAGCGGTTCATCACCGACGGCGTCCTGCAGGACACCGCGGTGCGTACCGGACAGCTCTCTGCGGCGCAGGGAGCGGTGGCCTCCGCGGACCCGCTGGACGGGCCTGCTCCGAGCGGTACCGCGCTGTTCGCCGGTGTGCTGGTGACCTACGCCGCCTATTCCGGTTCCTCCCGGCACCGCGCCCTGGCCGAGGCACTCGTGGCCCATGTGCAGGTGGTGGGAGCCCGTGCGCCCCGCGCCGGCGGTTGGGCGCTCTCGGTTCTGGCCCAGGCGCTGGAGGGGCCGCGGGAACTGGCCGTAACCGGCACCGACGCGGAGCTGGTGCAGCACCTGCTTCGGACAGGCAGGGCCGCCGGCGGACCGGCCGTGGTGACGGCCTTCAGGGAGGGTGCGGGCACCGGTGGAGACTCCGCCGTCCCGTTGCTAAGGGACCGCGGAGCGCCGGACGGCTCAGCCCTGGCCTACTTGTGCCGCGGCATGGTCTGCAGCCGGCCGGTGTCTGATCCGGAAGCGTTGGCCGAACAGTTCGGGAACCGGCAGCCCTAGTGGCCCGCGCCGAGCACGGCGGACATGATTGCCACGTAGTGGCACGCGAACCCTGCCAGTGTGAAGGCATGGAAGATTTCATGGAAGCCGAACCATTCCACTGACGGGTTGGGGCGCTTCATTGCGTAGATGACCGCTCCGGCAATGTACATGGCTCCTCCCACGCAGATGAGCCATGCAGCCGCCGGGCTCGCACGGTAGAAGTCGGGAATGTAGAAGAGCGCGGCACAGCCCAGCGCAATGTAGACCGGGGTGTACAGCCAGCGCGGCGCGTTCAGCCACAGCAGCCGGAAGGCGACGCCCACCAGTGCGCCGGCCCAGATCAGCCACAGCAGGGTTGTCGCGCTTCCCCGGGGCAGCAGTGCCCAAGCCAGGGGGGTATAGGAACCTGCAATCACCAGCATGATGTTGGTGTGGTCCAGGCGCTTGAGTACCTTCTTGACCTTGGGTGACCAGTTGCCGCGGTGATAGACGGCGCTCACGCCGAACAGCAGTACACCGGTAAAAGCGTAGACAGCGGAGGCGATCCTGGTGCCGGTTGTGGGGGAGAGGATTACCAGGACAATGCCTGCTGCCAGCGCAAGCGGCGCAGCACCTGCATGGAACCAGCCGCGCAGGCGCGGCTTGACTTCGAGTTCTTCGGCGAGGGATTCAACCACACTTTCCAACGGGCCCGGGGCTACCCGGGAGTCGGGATCATGCTGAGCGGGGACGCCGTGTGGCCGTGCGGAAGATGATGACGAATCCATAACGGAAATTCTAACCTACGATCGGGTAACTTACGGTTGGGTAAGCGGGCGGCAGGGCCGGGTTGCGCGCTGCCGGGGCGAGCTAGCGGTAGCCTAGGAGAAGATTTTTTCTTCTTTAGGCAGACCCGGGCTGCAGCAGCCCGTCTGCTCCGCCCGGACCTGGCAGGTGAGGCAAGCTATGAAATTCCCCGGTGTTGTCTACGCCCTCTACGAGCGTAAGCTCCGTCGGTCCCTCAGCGGGGCGCGGCTGCCCGAACACATCGGCGTGATGGTCGATGGAAACAGGCGGTGGGCGAAACTCGCCGGTGCTCCCACCAGCGACGGGCACCAGGCCGGAGCGGATAAAATCCTCGAATTCCTCGGCTGGTGCCAGGAACTCGGCGTCCGTATGGTCACTCTGTACATGCTCTCCACCGACAACCTTAACCGTGACGCTGGCGAGCTTGAACCGTTGCTGGACATCATCGGCAACACCTTGGACCGGCTGGGTGAAGAGGGCAACCTGCGGGTCCAGCCTGTGGGGGCCCTCGAGATCCTTCCCGAAAGGCTGGCGAAGCAGCTCACCGAACTCGGGAACAGCACCGGCGACGCCGACGGAATGCACGTGAACGTGGCCATCGGCTACGGCGGACGGCGGGAGATCGTTGACGCCGTCAAGGAACTGCTGCAGGACGCCGACAGCGAGGGCAAGACAATTACGGACGTCGCAGGCGAGATTTCGGTCACCCGGATTTCCGAGTACCTCTACACCCGCGGGCAGCCGGATCCGGAACTGGTCATCCGCACCTCCGGCGAGCAGCGGCTCTCCGGATTCCTGATGTGGCAAAGCGCGTACAGCGAGTTCTACTTCTGCGAAGCCCTGTGGCCGGATTTCCGGCGCGTGGACTTCCTGCGTGCCCTGCGTGACTACGCCAGCAGGCAGCGGCGCTTCGGTTCCTGACAGCCTTTCCCCGCGAAGAGCCTGGGGTCTTCCCCGGGGGAGGGCCGTGTCCTGCTGCCGCCCGGTACCGGGCGGGCGTACTTTGGTGCTAGCGGTCAGCACGGAGCCGGCCGGAACGCAGCACAGTCCAGCAACCGGGGCCCGGGGGCGGCCCCTGATGGGAGTCCGCAGTGGCAGCTGACCAGTTTGTGCAGGCCTTGGAACGCACCACCTTTGTATTGGACACATCGGTACTGCTGTCCGATCCCCGGGCGATCCTGCGGTTCGCCGAACACGAAGTAATCCTCCCGCTGGTGGTCATCACCGAGTTGGAGCGCAAACGCCAGGACCCCGAGCTCGGGTACTTTGCCCGGAACGCCCTGCGGCTGCTCGATGAGCTGCGGGTGCAGCACGGCGGACTTGGCGCACCCATACCGCTGGGGGAGAGCGGCGGAGTCCTTAGAGTGGAACTGAACCACGTCTCCACCGACGTGCTGCCGGCCGGGATCCGGGGCAGCGACAATGACAGCAGGATCCTGGCGGTGGCCAAAAGCCTGGCCGATGAGGGCCGCAGCGTCACGGTGGTGTCCAAGGACCTGCCCATGCGGGTCAAGGCCTCGGCCGTGGGACTGGACGCGGACGAGTACCGCAACGGCCTGGTGCGCGATACCGGCTGGACCGGAGTGGCGGAACTGGAAATCTCTGACGCCGACATGGCGCTTCTGTATGACCACCAGCCGCTGTTCCACCCTGAGGCAGCGGATCTTCCGGTCAACACCGGAATGGTGCTGATGGCCGGGCGCGGCTCGGCCCTGGGCCGCGTAGGTACGGATAAGCGGCTGCGGCTGGTGCGCGGGGACCGGGATGTCTTCGGCCTGCACGGCCGGTCCGCGGAGCAGCGGCTGGCCATTGACCTGCTGATGGACCGGGAAGTGGGCATAGTATCCCTGGGCGGCAGGGCAGGGACCGGCAAATCCGCCCTGGCCCTGTGTGCCGGACTGGAGGCGGTCCTGGAGCGCCGGGAACACCGGAAGGTGGTGGTGTTCCGCCCCCTGTACGCGGTCGGCGGGCAGGAGCTGGGATATCTGCCCGGCTCCGAGTCGGAAAAGATGGGACCCTGGGGCCAGGCTGTGTTCGACACGCTGGAGGCACTGGTCTCGCCGGAAGTGGTGGAGGAGGTCCTGGACCGCGGCATGCTCGAGGTGCTGCCCCTGACCCATATCCGGGGCCGGTCCCTGCACGACTCCTTTGTGATCGTGGATGAGGCGCAGTCGCTGGAGAAAAACGTGCTGCTCACCGTGCTCTCCCGCATCGGCCAGAATTCCAAGGTCGTCCTGACGCACGACGTCGCGCAGCGGGACAACCTGCGCGTGGGCCGTCACGACGGCGTGGCAGCGGTGGTGGAAACGCTGAAGGGACACCCGCTGTTCGGGCACATTACGCTCACCCGGTCCGAGCGTTCCCCCATTGCGGCCCTGGTGACGGAACTGCTGGAAGAGGGGCAGATCGGCTAGCTTGTCCACACCTGGAGGACGTCGCCTGCACAGCCCGGGCCCGGGGCATAGCGTGTAGCCATGGCTGGCACACTGGCGGACTACTGGACTGCTCCCGGCGGCATGCATGCCGGCTGGCTGCTGGGCCTGGCGCTGGCATGGTTTACGGTGCTGGCCGTCCGCTTGAGCGCTGCCGATATCCGCACCCGGCGCCTGCCGGATGCGCTGGTGCTTCCCTCGTATCCCGTGGCTGGAGCCCTGCTGGCCGCCGCTGCGCTGGCCGTCGGGGAGTCCGGACGGATTGCCGGCATGCTGCTGGGTGCTGCTGGTCTGGGGGCCGGGTTTTTCGTCCTGCGGTTGCTGAATCCTTCCGGGCTGGGCCTTGGCGACGTCAAACTGGCCGGGCTCCTGGGGCTCTACCTCGGTTTCCTTGGGCCGGGCCACGTGCTGGCGGGAACCATGGCTGCGTTTGTGTTCGGCGGGATATGGGGGCTGGGGCTGATCCTTTCCCGGCGCGGGACGGCATCCTCCACGTTGCCCTTCGGGCCGTTCATGCTCCTGGGTGCCGCCGCGGCTATGCTGGCGCCCGGCCTACAGTAGAGGCATGCCTACTCCTGATTTTGTCCTGTCCCTGCGCGAGAGGATCGGACACGATCCGCTGTGGCTTCCCGGCGTGACCGCCGTCGTGTTCAACTCCGAGGGGCAGGTGCTGTTGGGCCGCCGCTCCGACAACGGCCGCTGGGCGCTGGTCACCGGCATGCTGGATCCGGGGGAGGAAGCAGGTCCCGGCGCCTTGCGCGAGGTCGAGGAGGAGACGGGGGTAAGGGCTGAAATCGAGCACCTGATCCATGTTGGCGCGCACGGCCCGGTCACCTTTCCCAACGGGGATGTATGTTCCTTCCTGAACCTGGCGTTCAAGTGCCGGTACGTTTCCGGCACGGCACGCGTGAACGACGACGAGTCCACCGAGGTGGGCTGGTACGCACTGGAGAACCTGCCGCCGCTGAGTGACCGGCACAAGATGCTCATCGACCTGGCGCTGACCGCCGACGGCGTGCCCGTCTTCCAGCGCTGAGCAGGGCTTCCCAAGCAGTCGAACAACCGAACAGCCGAACAACTGAACAGCCGAACAACTGAACAGCCGAACAACTGAACAGCCGAAAGGGGCCGCCCCGCAGCAGCGGGACGGCCCCTTTCGGCTGTTCCAACCCAGTTCCGGACGAAGAGCATCCCGGGGGCGGTTACCGCTCGCGGTAGGGATTCTCCGGAGCCTGCTCCGGGGCTACCCGCGTTCCCGTAGTCTCCGTCGCCGGGGGCACGGCTTCGGCCGACGGATCTGCGGGTCCGGACTTCGGAGCGGTGCCGTTGAGTGCGGCCAGGCGTTCGGCCTCCAGCCGGTCCGCCTCTTCCCCGCCCACTGCTTCCCCGCGCGCGACCATTCCGGCGACGTCGGAAAGCGGAATCTGCTTCAGGAAGAAGGCCAGGACCAGGGCGATCACCAGGAATGGGATCAGGTACCAGAACACCGGGGCAAGGGAATCGGCGTAGGCGGTGACAATGCCGTCCCGGAGCGGTTCCGGAAGGGTTTCCAGCACGGAAGGCTGCAGGGTGGCCGTTGCTTCCCCTGCGGCAGAGGCATCGAACCCCGCACCGGCGAAGGTTGCTTCCAGCTTGTCCGCCAGCCGGGACGTGAACATCGCACCGAAGATCGCGACACCCAGTGATGCGCCGACTTCCCGGAAGTAGTTGTTGCTGGAAGTCGCGGTGCCGATCTGGTCCACCGGAACGGAGTTCTGTACGACCAGCACCACAACCTGCATGATGTAGCCGAGGCCCGCGCCGAATAAGAACAGCTGCGCGCAGATCACCCAGACGGGAGTGTCGGCGGACAGCGTGGTCATCCACAGCATGGCCGCAATAACCAGGACGGCGCCCATGATCGGGTACTTCTTGTACTTGCCGGTCTTGGTGATGGCCAGGCCGGAGTAGATCGAGGTGCCCATCATGCCCACCATCATCGGCAGCATCAGCAGGCCGGAGACGGCTGCGGAGGTGCCGGTGGACATCTGCAGGAACGTGGGGACGAAGGCCAGGGCCGCGAACATGCCCATGCCCAAGGTGAAACCGATGGCCGTGCTGTTGACGAAGATCGGGTTCCGGAAGAGGCTGAGCGGAATGATGGGATCGGCTGCGCGGCGCTCGATCATCACGAAGATCAGGGCCGCCAGGAGCATCCCCGCGCCGAAGAGCAGGGTTGCCGGGTCCGTCCAGCCGTAGTCGTCCCGGCCGCCGAAATCGGTGAAGAAGATCAGGCAGGTGGTTGCAATGGAGAGGAACACCACGCCTCCGACGTCGATCCGCTTTTCCGCCTTTTTGGTGGGAAGCGTGAGTGCGAAGAACGCAACGAGGAAGGCAATGATGCCGATGGGAATGTTGATGTAGAAGGCCCACTGCCAGGTCATGTGGTCAACGAAGAAGCCGCCCATCAGCGGCCCCGCCACGGCGGACAATCCGAAGATGCCGCCCAGCGGTCCGAGGTACTTGCCCCGCTGGTTCGCCGGCACGATGTCGGCAATGATCGCCTGGGAGAGGATCATCAAGCCGCCGCCGCCCAGGCCCTGGATGGCCCGGAAAATCACGAAGCCCCAAAAATCGGTGGCGAAGGCGCAGCCAACGGACGCGGCGGTGAACAGCGCGATGGCGAACAGGAACAGGTTGCGCCGGCCCAGTACGTCACCGAACTTGCCGTAGATCGGCATCACGATGGTGGTCGCCAGCAGGTAGGCGGTGGTGATCCAGGTCTGGTGCTCGACGCCGCCGAGTTCCCCGACGATGGTAGGCATGGCCGTGGAAACAATGGTCTGGTCGAGGCTGGACAGGAGCATGCCCGCGATCAGTGCGGAGAAAATGATCCAGATGCGTTTCTGGGTCAGCAAAAGCGGCCCGGGGGCGCTTTTCGCGGTGGTTGTCATTCGGTGTCCTTGGCGGGGTCGGCGGGGTCAGGGGAATCAACGGGTTCGGGGGAACCGGTGGGGGCGGGTAAGGGAGGCGGTTCGGCGGGCAGGGGCAGCGGTTCCGCTGCCGAAAACACTTCGACGGCGGCATTCACCGCGGTGACGAGCGTGCTGCGGTAGGACGCCGTGTTGGCCGGGTCAAAGAAGACCATGCCGGCCCGCTGGACGAGTGCTCCGAAGAGTGCCACCAGGACGGCAATGCGCGAATCGTCCGCAGGAAGGGATTCCCGGGCCGCAGCTATCCGGCGGAATTCCTCCTCGGCTTCGCGGGAACCGTGCATGGCTTTGGAAATCAGCCGCGGTTCCGCGCTGATGGCCTCCTTGAGCTGGGCCATTTCCGTGCGCGACATAGCCATCCGCTCGGTCATGCCGACCGCGAGTTCCACAAAGTCCGGCACGAGGGTGGAGGACAGTGTCCCGGGTGCCGATGATGCGCCGCCCTCAATGAAGCGCCGGACCAGGTCCTCCGGGAGGTCGTCGGCCGGCGAGCCGAGGATGGCGTCTTCCTTGGCGGGGAAGTAGTTGAAGAACGTCCGGCGGGAAATGCCGACCCGTTCACAGAGCTGTTCCACGGTGAAGCCGTTCACGCCCTTGGCTGCAGTGAGGGTGCGCGCAGCAGCCGTTATGGCAGCCCGGGTGGCGGTGCGCTTGCGTTCCCGCAGGCCCCCGCAGTCCTCATTTGTTGCACTATTACTCACGCGGTAAATGTTTGCACTATGGACTGGCATGTGCAAATTCCATCAGGGGACGGACGGGAAAGGGCACCCGGAAAAACCGGATGCCCTTTCGCCGGAGCTGCGCGTGGCGTGCTGCAGGCGGCGTTTGTGCTGCCTGCTATGCCTGGGGCGGCTTCGTCATCGAGAGGACGTCCAGGGCCTTGTCCAACTGTTCCTCGGTCAGTTCGCCGCGTTCCAGGTAACCCAGGTCTTCGACGGCCTGACGGATGGTCTTGCCTTCCTTGACGGAGTACTTGGCGATCTTGGCCGCGTTCTCGTAGCCGATGAACTTGTTCAGCGGGGTGACGATGGACGGGGATGCTTCGGCGAGATAGCGGGCACGCTCAACGTTGGCTTCGATGCCGTCAATCATCTTGTCCGCCATTACGCGGGAAGAATTGGCCAGCAGCCGGATGGACTCCAGCAGGTTCGCGGCGATCACCGGGATGCCGACGTTGAGTTCAAAGTAACCGAACGTGCCGGCCCAGGCGACGGCGGCGTCGTTGCCTACTACCTGTGCGGCCACCTGCATAACGGCCTCGGAAATGACGGGGTTGACCTTGCCCGGCATGATCGAGGAGCCCGGCTGGAGGTCGGGAATGGCGATTTCGCCCAGTCCGGTGTTGGGGCCGGAGCCCATCCAGCGCAGGTCGTTGGCGATCTTGGTGAAGGATACGGCGATGGTGCGCAGCATGCCGGAAACCTCAACCAGGGCGTCACGGTTGGCCTGTGCCTCGAAGTGGTCGCGCGCTTCGGTCAGCGGCAGTCCGGTGTCGGCGGCCAGCAGTTCGATGACCCGCTGCGGGAATCCGGCCGGAGTGTTGATGCCGGTGCCGACGGCGGTGCCGCCAAGCGGGACCTCGGCCACGCGGGGGAGCGAGGCCTGCACCCGCTCGATGCCGTAGCGGACCTGGGCGGCGTACCCGCCGAATTCCTGGCCCAGCGTAACCGGCGTGGCATCCATCAGGTGGGTCCGTCCGGACTTAACCACGTCCTTGAACTCTTCGGCCTTGCGCTCCAGTGACGCGGCAAGGTGGTCAAGGGCCGGGATCAGGTTGTTGAGCAGTGCCGACGTAGCTGCCACGTGCACGGAGGTGGGGAAAACGTCGTTGGAAGACTGCGACGCGTTAACGTGGTCGTTCGGGTGGACGGTGGTTTCGCTGCCAGCGTCCCGCAAAGCACGGGTAGCCAGTTCGGCGAGGACCTCGTTGGTGTTCATGTTCGAGGATGTACCCGAACCGGTCTGGAAGACGTCGATGGGGAAGTGGCCGTCATGCATTCCAGTGGCGACGGCGTCGGCTGCCTTTTCAATGGCCCGGGCGCGCTCTTCGTCGAGCACCCCCAGTTCGGCGTTGGCAGTCGCAGCGGCCTTCTTGATCCGGGCGAGCGCTTCGATGTGCGAGGTTTCCAGCATGGTGCCGGAAATGGGAAAGTTCTCGACCGCGCGCTGCGTCTGTGCACGGTAAAGGGCGGCGGCCGGAACCCGGACCTCGCCCATGGTGTCGTGTTCGATGCGATATTCGGAGGTGTCAGAAGTCATGTCCCCAAGCCTAGTGTCCCGACCCGCCGCAGTAGAAACCGCTGCGCCGCAGCGCAAACCACTACTTGGGCAGTGCCGAACGCAGGACGGCGGGGTGTTCCAGTGCGCCGAACCCGGAGACCAGCTCTGCGTTGCCCTCGGCCAGCCGGTAGGACAAACCGATGACGGCAACGCGTCCGTCCTCCACGGCGTCAGAGATGACCCGGGAGCTTTCCACCAGGCGCTCAGCTGTCTGCTTGGTGTGCTCCACCACCATGTCGTTGACCTCAAACAGGTTCTTCCGGTGGGAGGCCAGTACGGACGGGGTGATCCGCTCCACCAGGGAACGCACGTATCCGGTGGGGGTTTCGCCGGTGTCCACTGCTTCCTTCGCCGCGGTGACCGCGCCGCAGCTGTCATGGCCGAGAACCACAATCAGCGGCACGTTGAGCGTTCCAACGCTGTATTCAAGGGAACCCAGGACGGCGTCGTCGATTACCTGGCCCGCGGTGCGGACTACAAAGGCGTCCCCAAGACCGAGGTCGAAGATGATTTCCGCAGCGAGGCGCGAATCCGAGCAGCCGAAGATGACGGCAAAAGGATTCTGGCCCTCCACCAGTGAACTGCGGCGCGGGGCGTCCTGGTTCGGATGGTTGGCGCTCCCGGCAACAAAGCGTTCGTTGCCTTCACGCAGTTTCTGCCAGGCCTGGGCGGGGGTGATCATCTTTTCTGTCTCCACGGTTCCGAGATTACTCCTTCGGCGGCCGGACGCCGTAGTGCCTTCCTTGGCACCCGGCATCAGTTGCCGCGCAGGTCCTCCACCACGTGCTCGGCCAGGACATCGAATTCGCTCAGCTCTCCGGAGCCCGTGAGCACCACGGTCAGGCCCTCGACCTCGGCCACCATGGATGCCTTCCCGCTGGAGGAATCCCGCAGTTCCCACGTCACTCCGCCGGCCTGCCGTTCCCCGGCGACGGCGGAGTCGCCGGTCGACTCGTACACCCAGGTGGGATTGGCCGCATTGGTCTCGGTGAGGGCAATAAATTCAGTTCCAGGCGTGACATATCCCACCTCCCACGTGGGCACGCCGTTGTTCTCTCCGGTGTTCCAACGCGCGTAATTGGCCGTCCAGCCATCGGGAAGCTCAGGGTCCAGCGGGCTGTAGCCGGCATCCCCGGCAGCCTGGTTGGCCGCAGCTGTGACATCGACATTGCGTGCCTGCATCTTGGGGGACGGATTCAGCAGCACCGGCACCAGGCACAGCGCCAGCGTCAGGCCGGTGGCGATCAGCATGCCCATCACGGTGGCATTGGCCCGCTTGGCCTGCTTGGTGGTCAGGACCGGCGTCACCGCGTCTTCGGCCTGCTGGGGCTGCTGGGGATCAGGCTGCGTTTCACTCACCCCTCCATATTCTCTTATGCGGCGCTGAACTCCTACTCCGCAAAACCCGCTCCGACAAAGCGGCCGGGTCAAACCGGGCCGCAGATATCCGGTCGCCGGGTGGTGGCAAAAGCCACTCAGACTATGATCGGAGAAAGGTCATCTGCTCCAACGGGTGTCCGCAGACGGTTTACATCGAAATTTCAAAGATGAGGTTTGACGTGTCCAAAGGTGCCCAGTACTCAACACTTTCCCCCGCACTAGCAGTCGGAGATTCGGAGCCGGACCGCAACCTGGCCCTCGAACTGGTCCGTGTCACGGAGGCAGCCGCCATTGCCGGCGGCCACTGGGTGGGCTTCGGCGACAAGAACGCCGCCGACGGCGCAGCAGTGGACGCCATGCGTTCGCTCATTTCCACGGTCCACTTCAACGGCGTAGTGGTCATCGGTGAGGGCGAGAAGGACGAAGCGCCCATGCTCTACAACGGCGAGCACGTTGGCGACGGCACCGGCGCCCTGTGCGACGTTGCCGTCGACCCCATTGACGGCACCCGCCTTACGGCACTGGGCATCAACAACGCCCTCGCCGTCCTGGCTGTCGCTGAGCGCGGCACCATGTTTGATCCCTCCGCCGTGTTCTACATGGAAAAGCTCGTGACCGGCCCGGAAGCCGCCGACATGGTGGACCTGCGCCTGCCGGTCAAGCAGAACCTCCACTTGATTGCCAAGGCCAAGGGCAAAAAGATCAACCAGCTCAACGTCATGATCCTCGAGCGTGACCGGCACAAGCCGCTGGTGCAGGAAATCCGCGACGCCGGTGCCCGGACCCGGATGCTGATGGACGGCGACGTCGCCGGCGGCATTGCCGCTGCACGCGAAGGCACCGACGTCGATGCCCTGATGGGAATCGGCGGCACTCCCGAAGGCATCATTACCGCCTGCGCCATCAAGACGCTCGGCGGCGTTATCCAGGGCCGGTTGTGGCCCACCTCCGATGACGAGAAGCAGAAGGCAATCGACGCCGGACATGATCTGGACCGGGTGATGTCCACCAATGACCTGGTCACCAGCGATAACTGCTACTTCGCTGCGACGGGCATCACCGACGGCGATCTGCTGCGCGGGGTCCGTTACAAGAAGGACCGCGTCCTGACCCAGTCCATCGTGATGCGCTCCAAGTCCGGCACTATCCGCGTGGTGGACGGCGAACACCAGGCGCACAAGTGGGAGTCCTACGCCCGCGCCAACTAGTCCGCAGGCCTCGCGCCCCAGTACCAAAAGCGTCCCCGCCGGAAACTTCCGGCGGGGACGCTTTGTTGCGGAGGAGGCGTCTCAGGCCGGCCGGCCGGAGCGGGGCGCGGCGCTGGTTCCCGGACGGCCGGCACGGAAGCGGATAGCCAGGGTGGCGGCAGCCACCACAACTGCCGCTGCGGCGGCGGCCACCGCGGTGGGAACAGATTCCAGTCCGCCGTTGACCCGGGAGACCGCTATCCAGGACAGTCCCCACACGAGTGAACCGCCGGAGCGAGGCGGCCGCGTCCGGCCGCAGCCAGCCCGATGCCGACGGCGGCCGTAACGGCAAGCACGGCAGCAGACCAGAGGGCCGGAGGCAACCCGAAACCCCGGAAGCCTGCGGAGGTGAGCGCAGAGGCGGTATTCGCAGCTGTGGCTACGCATACCCAGCCAAGATAGAGGCCCAGCGCGCCATCCACTGCAATCCATTCCGGCCAGCCGCCGGTGCGTGCAGTCCGCAGGACCGCGTAGCGCCGAAAACACTCGGCCAGGACGGCCAGCAGGGCCACGATCACCACCACGCTGAGCAGCACCGACCCGGCCTGCACCGAGAGGATCCAGGCGGCGTTCAAGAGCAGCGACGCGGCAACCAGCCAGCCCAGGGAACGTTGCCGGCCTGAGGCTCGCTGGGACGGAAACCACTGATAGACCGTGAAAAGGCCAAGCCCGGTGTAAATCACGGACCAGATGGAGAAGGCCGTGCCGGCCGGAGCCAGATATGTCGCATCGGCACTCAGCGCACCGCCGGCGGCTTCCGCCACGGGCGTGCCGCCAAAAACGCCCACGCCGATCATGGAGCCGACAATGCAGACGGCAAAACAGCTGGTGACGGTGATCCGGCGTGCAAGGTCCGCCCCGCGGTGACTGGCGGTTGAGGGGGATCCGGATGAGGGAATGGAAGAGGAAGCAGCCATAGTCGAGCCTAGCAAGCCATCCCCACCCATGACCGGCCCGGTGGCCTGACCGTTGCCTGCCGCGCACGGTTAGCCGCCGCCGGTGCCGTCCGTTTCGGCCCCCGGCAGGGGAGCCAAGTAGTCTTGAAGGCATGACACTGCGCGTTACTCCCTGCTCCGAAACCGCTTCCTGGAACGAAACCGTCAACCGCTTCGGCGGCCACCCCCAGCAGTTGTGGGGCTGGGGCAAAACCAAGGCGGAGCACGGATGGAGCGTGGACCGCGTCCTGGTCAGCGACGACGCCGGCACCGTGGTGGGCTGCGCCCAGGTGCTGCTGCGCGCGCTGCCTTTCCCGTTCCGCGCCCTGGCGTACATCCCGCGCGGACCACAGGGGGAGCCGGGCCGGGAGCTGGAGGTGCTGGATGCCGTCAGTGACTATGTAAAGACGGCACACTCCGCCGTGGCCCTGTCCATCGAGCCGGACTGGGATGAGGACGGCAAACTCTCCGCAGGCCTGCCCGGACTCGGTTTCCGCCGGAGCGGGAACACCATCCTGATTGGCCGGACACTGATCCTGGACCTGCAGCGCAGCCTGGACGACCTTTCCGGGGACATGAGCAAAAAGCACCGCCAGTACATCCGTAAATCCGGGCGGGAGGACCTGGTCTACCGCCGGGTAGAGCGTGCGGAAATCGCCAAGTGCCTTGCTGTGTACAAGCTCACGGCCCAGCGGGCGCACTTTGGAATCCATGAAGACGCCTACTACCTGGACATCTTCGACAACCTCGGCGAGGATTCGCCGGTGTATGCCGCCTTCAGCGGGGAGGACGTGGTGGCGTTCCTGTGGCTCTCGGCCAGTGAATACACGGCCTTCGAGCTTTACGGCGGCATGACCGAGGAAGGCGAGCGGCTGCGGGCCAACTACGCGCTGAAATGGCACGCCATCTCCGACATGAAGGAACGCGGCATTACCCGCTACGACTTCAACGGGCTGCTCAACGACGGCGTGTCCAAGTTCAAGATGGGCTGGGCTAAGCACGAGGACCTGCTGACGGGCACCTGGGACAAGCCGCTTTCCCCGCTCTACCCGGTCTTCGCCACCGCACTGCCGCTGGCCAAAACAGGCATGCGGAAGGCCCGCGCCGTCGTTGCAGGCCTCAAGGGCCGGCTGCGCCCCTAACCGGGGATCAGGCGGGCAGCGGGATCAGGCCGGCAGCGGGATCAGTCCGGCAGCGGGATCAGGCCGGCAGATCCAGGCGGGGCTCATCCCCGCCGTTGGCCGGGGCGGACCCGACCGTAACGGCGAAGGCCAGCGCGGCGTCGTCGTGCTGCGCCGAATCGGAGGCGAGCCGCAGGAAGGCCGGCGCATCGCCGGCCGGCAGGAAAGCGCTCTGCCCGGGTTCAAGGACCAAGCTGCCGGCGGGGGAGGACAGCGCAACGTTGCCGCGGACGGAGATCACCACCGCGGGTCCGTTCTGCAGCACCGGAACTTCGGCGGGAAGGTCCCGGCCGGTGTCCGGCCCCTGGGCCAGCTCGATCCGCTGCAGCTGGAATTCCTCAAAGGGCGGGCGGAAGACTTCCTGCCCGTCCGCGGTGTGTCCGGCCGTAAGCGAGGGAATGCCCAGCGGCCGGAAATCCACGGTCCGAAGCAGTTCCGGGACATCCACATGCTTGGGGGTCAGGCCGCCGCGCAGGACATTGTCCGATGCCGCCATGACTTCCACGCCCAGGCCGCTCAGGTAGGCGTGGACGTTGCCGGCGGGGAGGTAGATCGCTTCGCCGGACTTCAGGGAGGCCCGGTTGAGCAGCAGGGAGATCAAGACCCCGGGATCACCCGGGTAGAAGCCGTGCAGCTCGGCCACAGTTGTCAGTTCACGGGCAAATTCGGTTCCGGCAGCGGACAACAATGCCGAGGCAGCGGCCGCCTCCTCCACCGCGGGCCGGACGGATTCTCCGTCGCTGAGGATGGTCCGAAAGACGGACTGCAGCCGGTCGGCCGCCGGGTGGCCGGAAGAAAGCTCCGCAACAATCCATTCCAGCAGTTCCGGGACCGGGCGTCCCTCGGCGGCAATAGCCCCGTTGACGGCCCGGAAAACCTGCGCTGCCTCCTCCGGGTTCCGGAAACCGCACAACGCCTCGAAGGGCGTCAGCGCGAAGATCATCTCCGGTTTGTGGTTCCCGTCCTTGTAATTGCGTTCCCTCGCCCCGCGGTCCACACCCGTTTCCTCTTCGGCTGCATAACCGGCGCGGGCCTGTGCGGGCGTGGGATGGACCTGCAGCGACAGGGGAGAGCCCGCTGCGAGGATCTTGGCCAGGAAGGGCAGCTCACCGCCGAACCGGGCTGCTGTATCCGCGCCGAGGGCGGCCTCCGGATCCAAGGCAATAAGCTCGTCGAGGGTCTGTGCCCCGTCCACCGGCGGCACCAGGGCCGACGGTGCGCCCGGATGGGCTCCGATCCACAGTTCTGCCTCCGGATCCCCGGAGGGCTCCCGGCCGAACAGTTCGGCCATGGCCGTGGTTGATCCCCATGCATAGGGTCGGAGCGTATTCCGGAGCAGGTACATGGGTCTCTTTCGGCTGATAGGTGAGTCGGATGCGAAGCAGTGCAGGACTAGCCCGGGCTGCACTCACCGTTGTTGTTCAGGAGCATACCGAGCGTCGCATCGTCCTGGATCTCCGCCAGGTACTGCAGGTACTCCACGGTGATTTCTTCCGTCTCCTCCTGGGGAACCTCGGTGATAGGCGTTCCGTCCGCTGCCTCGCCGTCTGTTCCGCCGGCTTCTGTGCCGGCATCCATGCCCTCTTCAGGGGCGGCCTCCTCAGCGGGTGCCTCCTCAGCAGGGGCTGCCGGTTCGGAGGTGCCGTCCAGCATGTCCTGGACCCGGGCATGGATCAGGTTGAAATCCGGGTAGGTCACGAAGTTGTCCGCTGCCGGACCGAAGTCCGGCGGGCCGATGGTCATCCGCTCCATCGTTTGTCCCTTGGCCTTCAGTGCCAGGTCCACGAAACTGCCCAGCTGGTCCTGCGGCAGGTCCGTTTCCACGATCTGCTCGCCCGCCGAGGCAATGGCCTGGAAGCGGGTCAGCAATGTAGCTGGATCCATCTGCGCCACCATGGCCTGCTGCACGCACTGCTGCCGGGATATCCGGTGGTAGTCGGTAACGAACTCCCGGGAGCGGGCATACCAGAGGGCGTGGTAGCCGTCCAGGGTCTGCGTGCCCGGGGGAATCCAGCCGTCCGGGGGATAGTGTCGGTTCGTTCCGGGAATTTCCCCGGCGGTGATCGGCACCCAGCCGCCTACGTTGACCTTGATCCCGCCCATGGCATCGACCAGGGTGGAGAAGCCGTCCATGTCCACGATCACGTAGCCCTGGACCTCCAGCCCCAGGGTGCCGCTGACTGCGTCCATCATGGCCTCGGCCCCGGGATCCTGGGAGCCGGGATACAGGTCCGCGTAGTTCTCGGTCACTGTTTGGTACAGGCTGTTGATAATGCACTCGTCGCCGCAGTCATAGCCGGTCGGGTACACATCGGACAGCGGGGAATCCGCCGGGAACTGGGCGTTTTGGAAGTTGCGCGGAATGCTGAACACCACGGTGTGGCCGCTCTTGGCGTCCACGCTGAACATGGAAATGCTGTCCGGCCGCAGTCCGGTGCGGTCCTCGCCTGCGTCGCCGCCCATCAGCAGGAAGTTGTACCGGCCGTCCACCGGGTCCAGCGACGGACCGGAGGCGAAGATGGAGTCGAAGGCATGGCGGGAGACGTTCATCAGGTACGCGCCGTAGGCAAGGCTGCCGCTGGTGGCGACCATCAGCAGGGCCAGGACGCTGGCCACCACCGGGCGGACGCCGCGCTGCAGGAGCGGAGGTCGGATGATGCGCAGCGTGTTCAGGAACAGCAGTGCCCAGCCCACGGCCAGCACCACCAGGGCCAGCATGATCAGCAGCGACGCCCAGCGGTTGGTCAAAATATTGATGAGCAGGGCCCGATTGGTCAGGGCAATGACGACGGCGGCCGCTACCAGTGCCCATGCCGTGAGGCTGACCCGCAGGGCACGCCGGCCCAGCTTCCGGTCGCCGGCAACCACCTGGGCTGCGCCGGGCAGAACCAGGGTCAGCAGCAGCAGGATGAAGGCCCGCTTGGTCCGGACCCCGTATGCGGCGCTTTGGGGATAGCGGACGGGGTCAGTGTAGGGCGTGCCTGGATCGGCTGCGTGGCGCTGGTCCATGATCTTCCCTTAGTCCGTGCCGGTCTGGGACGTGCGCAGGGCGGCGCCCTTGGCCATGGCACTCTGGCGCAGGCCAGCAGCGAATTCGATCAACTGCTGCTGCAGCCGGGCAGCAAAGGGGTCGGTGCCGGCAGCCAGCATCCGCACGGCCAGCAGGCCCGCGTTCCGGGCTCCGCCGATGGAGACCGTCGCCACCGGCACGCCGGCGGGCATCTGGACAATCGAGAGCAGCGAGTCCATTCCGTCCAGGTACTTCAGGGGTACGGGTACCCCGATGACCGGCAGCGGTGTCACTGAGGCGAGCATCCCGGGCAGGTGGGCGGCGCCGCCTGCACCGGCAATAATGATGCGTAGTCCGCGCCGGTGTGCTTCCCTGCCGTAGTCCAGCATGTCCTCGGGCATACGGTGGGCCGAGACGACGTCGGCCTCATAGGGAATCCCGAACTCGGCCAGCGCCGCCGCAGCGGCATCCATGACCGGCCAGTCGGAGTCCGAGCCCATAACGAGGCCGACCAGCGGCGGGGTAGCACGGTTGGGCATACTTCAGTTCTCCTTCAGGGGGTCGCGGCCGTCACGGATGATGGCCGCTGCCCGGCCGGCGCTGCGGCGGAGTGCGGGAAGGTCGCCAGCGGCGCCGACGGCATTAACGTGCCCGATCTTACGTCCCGGGCGCACCGATTTGCCGTAGGTATGGATCTTGACGGCGGGTTCGGCGGCCATGGCCAGGGGATAGGCAGCAAACAGATCGGGATTTGGTCCGCCCAGGAAGTTCTTCATGACCGTTGCCCCGGACAGCAGTCCGGTGGCGCCCAGCGGCAGGTCCAGAACGGCCCGCAGGTGCTGCTCGAACTGCCCGGTCAGGGAACCGTCCATGGTCCAGTGCCCGGAGTTGTGCGGACGCATGGCCAGCTCATTGACCAGGAATCCGGGGCCGCGGCCGGGGGTTTCGAAGAGTTCCGCGGCCATTACGCCAGTCACACCGAGTTCCTCGGCCAGGCGCAGCGCCGCAGCTGCGGCAGCTTCGGCTACCGCGGGATCAAGGTCCTGTGCCGGAGCGATCACTTCGTCGCACACGCCGTCCACCTGGATGGAGTGGACCACGGGCCAGGCCGTGCTCTGCCCGCCGGGGGTCCGGGCTACCAGGGCGGACAACTCACGGGTGAAGGGGACTTTCTCTTCAGCCAGCAGCGGGCCGGCACCGAACCAGTCGGCGCATTCCCGCGCTGCGGCGCCGTCGGCCACTATCCGCACGCCCTTGCCGTCATATCCGCCGCGCGGGGTTTTCAGGACCACCGGCCAGCCGATCGACTCGCCGAAGGCTGCCAGCTCCTCCACGTCGGCAACCTCGGCCCAGCGGGGGTTGGGCAGGCCCAGCCGTTCCACGGCGGCGCGCATGACCAGCTTGTCCTGGGCATGGATCAGGGCGTCGGGGCCCGGCTGGACGTTGACTCCCTTTTCCACCAGTGCCGACAGGTGCCCGCCGGGTACATGTTCGTGGTCAAAGGTCAGCACGTCGACGCCGGCGGCAAAGTCCGCGAGGACCTGCAGGTCCCGGTAATCTCCCACCGTGGCGTTTGCCACTGCCGGCACCGCCGACACATCAGGTCCCTCGGCGAGCACGCGCAGCTCAAATCCGAGTGCCGTGGCCGCTGGGGCCATCATCCGGGCGAGCTGGCCGCCACCTATCACACCGATAATTGGGAAATTCACGCCTTAAGGGTACCGAAAAGCCCTGTGCATCCTGCGCCGCCACCCCCGGATATGCCACAGTCCCGAGCAAACTCCCATAAACCGGCGGTAATATTGCTTACTTGACCGCCGCGCGTCCGCGCGTCGGGTGTAGGCAGCCGTCCGCCGTTTTTGCGGGCCCCTGTCGCGGATCGGCCTCGGAGGGTCATGTTTACATCGCTGTCATCTCGGCTTCGGGGCCTTGTTTCCCTGTTCTGGCGGGAAGTCGCCAAGTTCGGAACCGTGGGTGCCCTGGCCTTCCTCATCGACAACGGGCTGACCCTGTACCTGATGCATGGACCCATGTCCGGCAGCGAGGTCAAGGCACGCTTTGTCGGCGCCGTTGTGGCGACCATGTTCTCCTGGGTGGCCAACCGCTACTGGACGTTCCGCCGGCGCCGCAGCCAAGACAATGTGGCGCGTGAACTCGGGCTGTTCATCCTGATCAACGGCGTGGGCATCCTGATCTCCACCGGCTTCACCTGGGTTGCCCGCTATCCCATGGGGATAGAGGACAAGAACCTGTTGTTCCTGGCTGGTGTGATCGGCATTGGAGTGGCCACCGTCCTGCGGTTCTTTGCCTACCGTTTCTGGGTCTTTAACGCCGAATTGGATGACGAGCCCGGTTTCGAGCAGGACTACGAGCTGCTGGATGATCCCGCAGCCCCGCGCGAAGATCCGGCGCCCCGGACCGGGGCTATCAGGCCTCCAACCGCTTCGTAACCCGCTCCGAGGCCAGGACCTTCTCGCCCGGATCAACGCCTTCGCCGGTGAGGACCAGCGCGCCGCCGGAAGCCCAGGTCTGCAGGGCGGCCTCAAGCACCAGCGGGAGGTCCGCGGAGGCTGCCAGAAGGACGCCGGGTGTTCCGGCGGGTTCGCCGCCGGCAGGCAGTGCACTGTAGGGGACCGTTCCCTGCAGCAGGGCTGCCGACGTGCCGCCGTGGACCTCCAGTGCAGGCACTGAGGCGTCCGGCGCCGGCCCCTCGATGTAGGTATCAGCATACGAACGTACCTCCGCGGCATAGTCGACGACGCCGGGGGCCAGGTCTGCCGGGTAGGCCAGGTCAAGGGCGCCCAGCGCCACCGCCACCACGGTCCCCGGGCCCGTGGACTGCGCCGAGGCGGTAACCGTGACATCAGCTGCCGCGGAGCTGCCCTCGGGATCCCACACCACCGTGCAGCCGGTCTGCCAGCCGGCCAGGACCCAGACCAGGGTCTTCCAATGAACGGGCAAATCGAGCCGCAGCCTCAGCCCGGGTTCGGCGTCGAGTTCGTCCACGAGGAAGTTGGCGGTCTTGGCAACCCAGTTGTCCAGCACCTTCCCCGACAGCTCGATCCGTTCCCCTCCGCGGCCGTACCAAATCAGGGCGGGGGAAGTGGCCTGCTGCGTGCGCAGGCCCGAAAGCAGGGCGGATGCCGGCGTGCTCATTATCAAGTGCTCTCTTTCGTAGGTCCTGCCGATCCGTGCGGTGCGGACCGGCTCCGGTGCGGTACCGGCGGGTGGCGCGGGAAATTCATTCCCACTGCCGCAGCGCTTCTGTAAAGTGCGACGCGCCCGGAAAATGGAGCAGATCCCGGGCGTGGCGTTCCTCGCATCCGCTCAATGAACTCTATAAGATGCCTGAACAGCTTGACGGAGTCGTATTACACGCGTGTAATTAGGTATCGGATTTGTTCCAGCCACATGGAGGACCCGCAGGCCCAGTGCCTGCGGCTCCACCACACAGCCGCCGCTGGGGCAGTAACACCGGGAGGACTCCATGGGGCAAGCAGAAGAATCGCAGGACAGTACCGTCATTGCTGAGCAGGCCACCGCCAGCTACGGTTCACGGGGCGTCCCCGTTGACTGGTACGTGGATCCCGCTGATCCGGCTGCTGCCGAGCGGTACCGGCGGGATACTGCCGGTTCGATTGAGGACCAGGCCACTGCCTTCCTCGCTGCCCACCAGGCGCTGGCTGAAGCCCCGGAGGAAGAGGAAACCGTCCTCGACCCGCCGGTCTCATTGTTCCCCGCGGCACCTGAAACCCGGCCCGTCTGGATCGGGCTTCCCGGCCTCGGCCAAGACTACGCGGACGAGGGCGAGCTTGGCTGGCAGGCGGACGCACTGTGCGCCCAGACCGATCCAGAGGCGTTCTTCCCCGAAAAGGGCGGGTCCACCCGCGACGCGAAGAAGGTCTGCGCCGCATGCAATGTCCGGTCACAGTGCCTGGAATACGCACTGGCCAACGATGAGCGGTTCGGCATCTGGGGCGGTCTGTCCGAGCGTGAACGCCGCCGGCTTCGGAAGCAGGCAGTCTAATTCTTTCGCACGTCCATGTTTGTGCTGTTGTGGTTTCGCACAACGGCGCCCGGTTCCTTCCCGAGACACTATCCGCACTGACGGCACAGAGCAGGCCGGCAGATTTCTGCATCGGCGTTGACGCCGGCTCCACCGATGCAAGCGCTTCCCTGCTGCAGCTGGGCCTCCCCGTGGGCAGCCCAGTCATCGCCGCTCCCGCGCGCGGCGGGTTCGGCGCCGCGGTGAAAGCAGGGCTGGCCGAGCTCCCCAAGCGGGGCGGGGCCGACCGTGATCCGGCCAGTGAATGGATCTGGCTGCTCCACGATGATTCAGCACCCGCCCCCGGGGCGCTGGAGGAACTGCTCCTGGCCGTGGAGCGGGCGCCGTCGGTCACAATTGCGGGCGCCAAGCAGGTGCATTGGGATAACGAACGCCGCCTCATGGACGTGGGGATCAGCGTCAACCGCTGGGCCGAACGGCTCACCTTGATCGACGCCGACGAACTGGACCAGGGCCAATACGATTCGCGCAGCGATATCTTTGCCGTTAACTCGGCCGGTATGCTCATCCGCCGGGACGCCTGGGACCAACTGGGCGGATTCGACCCTGCCCTGCCCGGCAGCGGCGATGACATTGACCTTTGCTGGCGGAACAGGCTGGCCGGAAACCGCGTGGTGGTGGTTCCCGCCGCCGGAGTCCGCCATGCCGGCGACCGCCCCAACCCGGCGGCATCGGAAGCTGCCGCGCGCAGGGCCGAGATCTTCCTCCGGCTCAAGCACGCGCCGCTGTGGCAGGTGCCCTTCCTCGCCGTGGGGGCTGTCCTTGGCGGCATTGGCCGGTTCTTCCTGGGCATGCTGGCCAAGGATCCCGGATACGCCGCGGCGTCGCTGGTCACAAGCGTTGCCGCCGTCTGCCGCCCCTTGGATCTTTACCGTTCCCGCCGGCGTGCAGCCTCAACGAGGACACGCCCCCGCAACGCCGTGAACGCCCTGCGCAGCACCGGCAGGGAAGTGCGCGAACACCGCCGGACCCTGACCGAGGCACATACCGGTCCAAACGGTCCAGGCGGGGAAGAATACGTCCCCTCCGGTGACGCCAGTGATGACTTTGCCGCCCTTGAAGGATCCGGCCGCAGCTGGGTCGGCCTCGGCGCTCTGGCCGGGGCCCTGCTGCTGGCCGCAGCTTCCCTCACGGGCCTGCACCGCCTGATTGGCGTACCAGCTGCTTCCGGCGGCGCCCTCCTGCCCTTGGGCCCGGGGGTGGCTGGAATATGGGATGCGGCCACCGGATGGTGGGCACAGGCGGGCTCCGGTTACCCCGCCCACGGAGATCCTTTCGGGTTTGTGCTGTCCCTGCTGGCCATGGCCGGATTCGGCAACGGGAACACCGCCGTGCTCGTCCTGCTGATGCTCGCCCTGCCCCTGGCCGGGCTGAGTGCCTGGTTCGCGGCAGGGGTCTTTACTCAACATCGCGGCCTGCGGTTCTGGGCAGCTGTCTTCTGGGCCGCCGTACCCGCGTTCCAAACGGCCCTGGGCAGCGGACGGCTGGGCAGCATGATCGCCCACATCCTGCTTCCACTCACGGTCCTCGCCATTGCGCGTGCGGTGGGTGCCGGCAAGCCGGCGCCTGGCGCCGGCGCCGGGCGGGCAGCGTCCTGGACGGCAGCTGCCGCCGCCGGGCTGCTCCTGGCGGTCCTTACCGCAGCTGCGCCGATTCTCTTTGTCCTTGCGGTGGCCGCGGTCCTGATCCTGACGCTTGCCCTGCGCCGCCGTGCCCGGACCCTCTGGTGGTCCCTGCTCCCGCCTGCCGCGCTCCTGCTGCCGCAGGTACTGTCCGCCGCACCGGACCATCTGCGCGCTGTCCTGGCGGACCCCGGAGTCCCGCTGGCCTTTGACCGTTCCGAACCGTGGCAGCAGCTGCTGGGTTACCCCGTGGCGTTTACCGTTGACGGCACCCTTTCCGGCCTGCTCCCGCAGGGTCCGTGGAACCTGGTCCTGGCACTGCTGATCGGCGCGCCCGTGGTGGTGCTGGCCGCTCTCGGACTGTTCCGGACGAGGACGGCCCGGCTCGCCCGGCTGGCCTGGATCCTGGCTGTCACCTCACTGGCGGTTAACGCCGCGGCGTCCTACTTGGGTACGGCCGCCACTGCTGATTCCGTGGTCACCGCGTTCGCCGGCCCCCTGGTTTCAGCGACCGTGCTGCTGCTCCTGGGCGCCGCGCTGGCCTGCGCCGCGGATGTGCTGCCCGGTAGCCCCGCGCCGGTGCACGCGCGCCGGCCGCCGCGCAGCAGGCGTTCCCTTGCCGTGGTCCTCGGGCTTGTCCTGGCCGCCGGACCCGCCGCCAGCCTTGCCCTGTGGGCGGTCCCGCAGTTCACCGGCAATGGATTCCCCGGCACCGCCGCCAACGGCGGTCCAAACGACGCCGGCATCCTGCCGGGACTGGAAACCGCCGTGCAGGGCGCCCCCGCACGAACCCTCCCAGCCACGGCAGCCGATGCCGGCTACGGAGACGCCCAGTCCCGCAGCCTGGTCCTGCACGCCGACGCCGACGGGAATGTCACCGCCGTCCTTATGCGCGGCGGAGGCACCACACTGGAACAGCTCTCCACCGTTTCTGCCGCCCGCGGACTGGAAGGCGTTCCCGGCACGCCGGGCGCCGACGATCCGGCCACCGCGGACCTGCGCCGGGCCGTTGCGGTAATCACCGCCGGCACGGGAGTTGATCCGCGGGCTGAACTTGCCCGGCTCGGCGTGGCATTCGTGGTCCTGCAGGAGTCCGATACCGCAGCTGAGCTGCTGGCCGGCCGGATGGATTCCGTGCCCGGCCTGGCCGCCGTCGGCCAGACCGGCGCGGGCTGGCTGTGGCGCGTGACCGAGCCGCTCAACGATGCCGGGACCGAAACACAGTCGGGGCTGGGTGCGCGGGTGCGGATCCTGAACGCCGACGGCAGCACGGCAGCAGCTGTGCCCTCACATACTGAAGAGGTGCGCACCACCCTCGAGGCCGGTGTGCAGGGGCGCACACTTGTCCTGGCCGAACGCGCCGATGACGGCTGGCAGGCCACCCTGGACGGCCGTCCACTTGCGGCAACGGAGGGGGGCTGGGAACAGGCTTTTGAACTTCCGGCCGACGGCGGGGAACTGGTTGTTGCCTACCGCTCGCCCTGGGAGCCCTGGGTCGAGGCCTTGCAGGTGCTGGTCATTGGCCTGACCGTGCTGCTGGCACTGCCTACTCCGGGTGCCGGCAGGACAATCCGGCTGCCGGGCAAACGCCACGCGGGTGCCGATGCTGCGGACAGCACCGCCGCGGGCAGCAGCGAAACGGATGCCGCCGGACCGGACGGGCCGGCCGCGGCCGCCCCCGCTGAAGTTCCGGCGCAGGACGGCGCTTCGCCTTCCCCTGTCCGCACCGGTGCCGGCAGCGGGCCCGAAAACCGGACCCGGGAGGGGAACCAGCCATGAGCGAAACGAAGTCCAGCCCTGAAGGCCAGCCCACCGCACGCGATCAGACCGTGAAGGAACGGCGGCGGAAGACCGCTCCCGCGCGGCCTTCCCGGGCACGGGCAGCGGGCCGCTGGTCCGGCGGAGTCCTGCTGCTGGCCTGTGCCGGAGCGTTTGTGGCCGGTTCCAGCCTGGCCGGTACCGGTACAGCCGGCCGCGCCGTGGACGTACCGTACGCGGAGGTGCCGGCCGGGCCGCTGACCGGGGTATGCCCGGAACCCCTGCGGCTGCTCTCGGGCAACGTGGCCGGCACCGATGCCGAATTCAGTGCCGAGTCCTCGTCCGCACGCAGCGTGGTTAACGCCGTCGTCCTTCCGGCAGCAGGCAACCCGCTGCCCGCCGCGTCTTTGGCGTCCGTCAAGGACGGCTCCGTACTGCTGCGCATGGGCGGAGGAACTCAGGTGCCGCTGGCCGGCACCCGGACTGCCGGCGTCGCCCGGGACCAGCAGGTCTCGGCGGCAACCGTACTCAGCGCCGATCCCAAGGGAGCCCTGCAGCCGACCGCCGGGGCAGCCATGACTTATGCCGCCACCGACGGCGACCTGTCCGGCCTGGCCGCCGCCAACTGCCAGCCACCGGCCAACGACCAGTGGCTGGTGGGTGCCCGGACAACTGTGGGGGCAACCGCCGTGCTGCAGCTGACCAACGCCTCGCAGACGGCCGCGGCGGTGGACCTGGAACTTTACGGTCCGGCGGGTCCGCTGGACGGGCCCGGGACGCGCGGCATTTCCGTTGCTCCCGGGCAGACCCGTTCGGTGGTCCTGGCCGGGCTGGCCGCGAACCAGGAGGCGCTGGCGGTCCGGGTCCGCAGCTCCGGCGGGCCTGTCTCGGCAGTGATCTCGCAGAGCCTGCTGCGCGGCCTGACCCCGGGCGGGGTGGAACTGATCCAGCCGACAACGGCGCCGCGGCCCAACCAGGTGGTCGGCGGCGTCTTCATCCAAAACCCGGAGGCAACCCGAAAGCTCGCAGCCGTCGACGGGTACGCGTCCGTGACTCCCTCCCTGCAGGTGGCCGTGCCAGGGGCAACAGACGCCGTGGTCAACGTGCGCGTTTTCTCAGCGGCCGGCGAAGTGAACCTTGAAGGCGGGGGCAGTTACAACGCCGCAGCCGGGACGGTGACCAAGCTGCCGTTGGATTCGCTGCCCGAGGGAACCTACACGCTGGACATTTCCTCCGACGTTTCCGTGGTGGCGGCCGCCGTCGTCACCCGCGGCACCGATGCCGGTGCAGGCACCGACCTGGCCGTGGCCAGTGCAGGGGAGCGGGTCGGCAGCGAGCACCTGGCCGTGCTGGCCTCGGCCAACACGGTTCTGTCCTTCGCTGCCCCCGCGGGAGCCGCGGAGCTCAGCCTCGCCGCCGTATCGGCGGACGGGTCGCTGCAGGCGGAAAAGATCCTGCCGTTGTCCGCAGGGTCCACCACGGCGGTCCTTCCGGCCGATCTGGGCACCTCGCCCGTCGCGGTCCTGGTCCGCGCCACCGGCGCACCGGTATACGGAGCGCAGGTGGTGACCGAAGGGGACAGGGGCCTCAGCGTGCTGGTCCTGCCCAAGGGCAATGCAGGCGCAAACAGGGTCCAGGTGGGCGTGGGGAACTAATCCGGCCGGGCTACAGCGGACGGAACCTGCCGTAGGCCGGATCCACGGTTTCCGGGTCCATGCCCATCAGCCCGGCAAGCTGTTCCACGATCACGTCATGGACCAGTTCGCTGACCGGAACCAGTCCCCGGGCCGAGGTTTCCACGGCGTGCCGGTAAATGGTGATGACCGCCGGGCGGCCGGGCGCGGACGCGGTGGCCGCGCCCAGCGGGATGGGTCCGCCCTCGCGGGCCAGATCCTCCAGCCGGGGAGGGATTTCCGTAACCACGAACTGGTAGCTCTGGATCCGCTCGCCCCACAGCCGTTCCAGGCGCTGTGCGGATTCCAGGACCCACTCGTCGAACCGCTCGGAGCGGGTACGTGCTCCGGCCAGATGCGGCGGAATCAGGTCCCCGCGCAGCCCGCGGCCGTGCCGGTTGCGGCGGCGCTGCCGGAAGGAGCGGACCCAGTAGCCGGACGAGGACACAGCAGCCGAACCCGACTCATCATCGAGGCTCACCCGCAGCGAAGATCCCATGGACATGTAAGAACTCTAACCGCTGCCCCCGGGTGCCGGGACCCCGTCGCCGGGGGCAATAACAGCGGGCATCCGGCCGCCGGCTGCTCCCCGGCCCCGTAGGGGCCCGGCGCGCCTGCACCGTCGTCGCCGGGGAGCGGGTAAAGTGGTCCTCCGTGGAATCCTTACGTCAGTGCTCCAGATCAGCATGCCGCCAGCCGGCGGTTGCAACCCTGACATACGTCTACGCCGATTCCACTGCAGTGCTGGGGCCGCTCGCAACGTACGCCGAGCCCCATTGTTACGATTTGTGTGCCGGCCATTCCGCCCGCCTCACCGCCCCCATGGGATGGGAGCTGGTCCGGCTGAACCTGGACGGACAGTCCCGGACACCGACCAGCGACGAACTGTCGGCCCTTGTGGACGCCGTACGGGAGCGGTTCGCCGAGACCCCGGCGGAGGACGACGATGAGCCCAAGCGCAGCGGCAAGCATGCGTTGGAGCCGCCCGCTGACGTCCCCGGGTCGCGCCGCGCGCACCTGCGGGTCCTGCGCGAACAGAACTAGCTCCTGCGCCGGGGCCAGGGGTTAGGCTTGGCTGTGATGCGCCGCCAGCCGCGGCACCTGACGTGTTCTGACTTGTGAGGAAGTGCCGTCCCATGGCCACACTATCTGCCGGACTGCTAACGGTCCTGCGTTGCCCCGTTACCGGTTCCCGCCTTGTGCAGGAGGGCGACGAACTGCTCTCCACTGCCCCTGACACCTCCGGGGCCCGGGTACGCTACCGGCTGGAGGAGGGCATTCCCGTGATGTTGAAGCCGTCCGCCACCGGCGGCACCGGTCCCGTTCCTGCAGCAACGGATTAGGGGAGCGGGCGGAAGCATGGATTTCAAAGTCGCCGACCTGTCCCTGGCAGAAGCTGGACGCCACCAGATCCGCCTGGCCGAACACGAGATGCCCGGGCTGATGGCGCTGCGCCGCGAATACGGTCCCGGCCAGCCGCTGGCCGGAGCACGCATTGCAGGATCCCTGCACATGACGGTGCAGACCGCTGTGCTGATCGAGACCCTCACGGCCCTGGGGGCCGAAGTGCGCTGGGCGTCCTGCAACATCTTCTCCACCCAGGACGAAGCCGCCGCCGCAGTAGTGGTGGGGGAGGGTACCCCGGACAACCCGGCAGGGGTGCCGGTATTCGCCTGGAAGAACGAATCGCTTGAGGACTACTGGTGGACAGCGGAACAGATCCTCACCTGGCCAGAGGGCTCCGGCGGACCGAACATGATCCTGGACGACGGCGGTGACGCGACGCTGCTGCTGCACAAGGGAGTGGAGTTCGAAGCAGCCGGGTTCGTGCCGGAGAATCCGCAGGCGGACGATGACGGCTACTCCTACGAGTTCACGGTCATTTTGGACCGGCTGCGCCGCAGCCTCGCCGAGCACCCCGGCAAATGGACCGCAATCGCCAAGGGTATCCGCGGCGTCACCGAAGAAACCACCACCGGTGTCCTGCGGCTGTACCAGCTTGCAGCCGAAGGCAAACTGCTGTTCCCGGCCATCAACGTCAACGACTCCGTCACCAAATCCAAGTTCGACAACAAGTACGGCATCCGGCACTCGCTGCCGGACGGGCTGAACCGGGCCACGGACACGCTGATCGGCGGCAAGGTCGCCGTTGTCTGCGGCTACGGCGACGTCGGGAAAGGCGCCGCGGAAGCACTGCGCGGCCAGGGCGCGCGCGTCATCGTGACGGAAATCGACCCCATCTGCGCCCTGCAGGCGGCCATGGACGGCTACCAGGTGGCCCGGCTGGAATCCGTGCTGGACCAAGGCGACATCTTCATCACCACCACGGGCAACAAGGACATCATCATGGCCCGGCACATGGCTGCCATGAAGCACCAGGCCATTGTGGGCAACGTGGGCCACTTCGACAACGAGATCGACATGGCCGGGCTGGCCCGGGTCCCGGGTATCCGCAAGGTCGAAATCAAGCCGCAGGTACATGAATGGGTCTTCGATGAAGGCACGGACGAACAGCGCAGCATCATCGTGCTCTCCGAAGGCCGGCTGCTGAACCTGGGCAACGCCACCGGCCACCCCTCGTTTGTGATGAGCAATTCCTTCGCCAACCAGACCATTGCCCAGGTTGAGCTCTTCACCCGCCACGGCGACGGGACCTATGCCAACCAGGTGTACGTGCTGCCCAAAGTCCTGGACGAGAAAGTGGCCCGCCTGCACCTGTCCGCCCTCGGCGTCGAGCTGACTGAGCTCACCAAAAGCCAGGCCGACTACCTGGGCGTGGATGTCGCAGGTCCCTTCAAACCGGACCATTACCGGTACTGAACCGGAGCCGGTGACGGCCGGGGCCTAACGGCTGAACGGCGTCCGGTGCAGCCGTGCGGCCAGCACTGCAGCGGATCCGCGGGCCCGGTGCAGACGTACAAAGTCCCGATCCCGCCGCTCTCCGGTCACGGCCCGCAGGTACGCCTCGGGGTGGGTGCCCATGGGTGGCTGCGGCGACACGTAAGGCACCGTTTCCGCTGCCAGTTCGGCGGCAAGCGCGGTCCTGGCGGGCCCGGACATCCCGCCGGTCTGCGCCAGGAACCGGGAGATCCGGAAGGACAGGGGATCGGGGAGCCGGCCAAGGTCGGCCAAACGCGCCCACCCGGCAAGTTCGGGCGGGGTCAGCACCGGAGGCGGTGCGGCGGCCGGGAGCCGCTCCTGCAAGGCATAGGTTCCGGCCAGCACGTCGCCGAGCCGTTTGGACTTGTCATTGAAGACGGCCACGAAAACCGCCAGGGCACCGGAGAGCGTATAGATTTCCAGCACGGCCGTGACCGACCGGATGATGGCGTGCCGGAACCGGACCGCACCGCCGTCGTCGCGCACTATGCGCAGCCCCAGGGCCAGCCGCCCCAGCGATTTGCCGCGGCTGGCCGCTTCGACGACGGCTGGAGCCACAACGAACACGAGCACCACGGACCCCACCAGAAGTGCCTGGAAGAGGGATTCATCCGCGTTGGCGGCAATCCCGCCGAGCGCCAGCACAAGGAGCACAAATACCACGACGGAGGCGGCAACGTCGATGAGGGCACTAAGCATCCGGGGCGCGAAACCGGCAGGGCGGAGCTCCAGGACCACTGCCTCGCCGGTAACAATGCTGCTCACGCGTGTGCCTCCTCCAAAGCCGTTGGTGAGCTCCACTGTACCGACCCGCTAGGGTGTACCCGTGGACCTGGATGCCTTCACCGCCGTGCACGGTGCCGATTGGATGCGCCTCGACGAGCTCACTGCCCGACGCCGCCTCAGCGGCCCCGAAGCGGATGAGCTCCTTCGGCTGTACCAGCGCGCTTCAACACACCTGTCCATAGTGCGCTCCGTGGCCCCGGAAGGGCCTTTGTCCGCTGGGCTTTCGATGCGCCTGGCGAGGGCGCGTACGAAGTTCACCGGCAACCGCTCCGCCGCGCTCACGGACCTCTCACGCTTCTTCCTGTACTCCCTCCCTGCCGCGTTCTACCGGGTGCGCTGGCTCACCGCCGCCATCGGGGCAGCGTTTGTCCTGGTGGCCTGGCTGAGCGGGTGGTGGTCGCTTAACACCCCCGGAGTATTGGCAGCCATGGGCACGGAGGCTGAAATGCGCCAATACGCCGAAGAAGATTTCGTGGACTACTACAACCCGTCCGCCGGCTTCGCCGGAATGGTCTGGACCAACAACGCCTGGATCGCCCTCCAGTCGGTGGCCTTCGGCGTCACCGGAGTGTGGGTGCCGTGGATCCTCCTGCAAAACGCCGTGAATGTGGGGATGTCCGGCGCGTTGCTGGCGGCGCACGGGCGCCTGGATGTCTTTTTCACGTACATCCTTCCGCACGGTTTTATGGAACTGACCGCCATCTTCATAGCCGGGGCCGCAGGACTGCGGATCTTCTGGGCCCTGGTTGCGCCGGGCCGGACGCCGCGCATGGCAGCGCTGGCCAGGGAAGGACGCTCCCTGATAACCGTGGGCCTTGGCCTCATCCTGGTGCTGTTTGTATCCGGGTTGGTGGAAGGGTTCGTGACCCCAAGCCCGCTGCCTGCATGGCTGCGCCTTTCAATTGGGTTCCTGGTGTTCTGTGCTTACTGGGCTTACACCCTGATCCTGGGCGGCAGGGCCTACCGTGCCGGACACCGGGGGGACCTTGCCGCGCGCGACGCCGGCGCCGAGGCGCTGACTGCCTAAGCTGCGGGCGGGGTGGCGTGCGCACACGACCCGCACTGTCCCGGTAGGGTCGAGGTAAGACCAGCGAGAACAGTTTCGGGTAGTGAAATCCGGGTAGTGAAAGAGGAAGCAGTGGCAAGCCAGGACGAAACCCCCACGGATCGGCCAACGACACCGGGAGAGCCTCAGAACGGTGCCGCCGAATCCGCGCCTGCCGGGCCGGATAACCGCATCGGCTCCCGGTCCGGATCCCATTCGGCCCGGGCGGCCGGCGCGGCCGGACCTGCCTCCCTGCCGGGCCCGGACGAACACGCGGACTGGGATGCCGAATTCAACAGCCTTGCCGGATCTGCGGAATCCACCGGAAGCGCCGGGGATGCCGGGGATGGCAGGGCTGCCGGGAAACGGGAAGACGCTTCGTCTCCGGCCGGACCCGACACAGAGCCGGCCGAGACGGGCCAACCGGACGCAGAGCATACTGAGGCCGGCCAACCGGACACCGGGCATGCTGAGGCCGGCACGCCGGACACCGAGCATGCTGAGGCCGGCACGCCGGACGCGGTATCGGCAGACACGGACTCGCCCGCAGCCGTCGTTCCCACCACCGCGCTTCCCGCCACCGCGCTTCCCGCCACCGCGCTTCCCGCCACCGAGCAGCGCCCCGTCACCGAGCAGCGCCCCGTCACCGAGCAGCGCCCCGACCCGGAGGCGTCGCCGTCGCCGCACGGGACGGAAACCGTCCCGGGCGGCCATCCGAGCTTGGCGCAGCGCAGTGAGCTCCCCATGCGCCGGGCCAGCACTCTTCCGGACCTGAGCGGCGTTGCCCGGGCCGGGGACCGGAAGGAAGGCACCGCAGACGCTGGCGAGCCGGTCGAAAGCGGTTCGCCCGTGTCCGGAGCAGCAGTGCCGGCCGCAGCCGTGTCTGCCGATCACCATCAGACGGACCGCAGCAGTGCCGATACCAACGGCCACGCCGACGACGCCCTCCCGAACAACGAAGATCCGGAGAACACGGACCGGAACCTCGCTGATACGGAGAACAATCACCCCGACGGCAGCGATCCGGAGGACACTGACCGGGACCCGGCCGATCAGGACGGTGCCGCGGTGTCGCCGGAGCAAGTCGAGCGGCGGGCCAAGGAACGCGAAAAGGCAGCTGCCGGCAAGCCGGTGCTTGCCCGTGTACTGCAGGTGATGATCGCCGTGTTCTTCCCGGTCATGGTGCTCGCTGCGGCCATCCGAGCCGTTGCCACACCCTTGTTCCTGTGGGCCGAATACCACCGTCCGGGCTTCCCCGAGGACGCCTACGGCTTCTCACGGGATGACCGCATGACATATGGCTCATATGCCGTGGACTATCTTTCAAACCTGAGCGGGGCGCGGTATCTGGGCGACCTGGTGGGGGGCGGCGGGGAACCGCTGTACCTCGCCAGCGAGGTCAGCCACATGGCGGACGTCAAAACCGTGCTGACGGCCGCCTTCATGGCCGCGGCAGTGATGCTGCTGCTCAGCCTGGCCGCAGCCCTGTACCTCCGCCGCCGCAGCCCCGGCGGTATCCGGCGCTCGCTGTTCGCCGGCGCCCTGGTGACCCTGGCGCTGATGGCCGTGCTGGTGGTCCTCGCCGTCTTGGGCTGGGAACAGTTCTTCACACAGGTGCACAGCATCTTCTTTGCGAACGGCAACTGGACCTTCCGCCTGGACGACACACTGATCCGGCTGTTCCCGGCCCAGTTCTGGATGGACGCAGGAATTGTGATCGCCGCCTTGGTGATGCTGACATGCGCTGCAGTTCTCGCCTGCTGCTGGCCGACCAAAGCCCGCCGGGAACGCGTCCGCCAGGCACGCGAGGACGCCCGCCGCCGCTACGCAGAGTCGCTGAACGCGCTCTAGGCCCCGGCAGCTGACGCCGCACGGCACACAGAAAATCCCCCGGACCGCTGGACGGTACGGGGGATTTCCTATTGGCGGAGACTACTTCGCGTACAGCTTCTCAACCTCGTCGGAGTAGTCGGCAATCACGGCGTTGCGGCGCAGCTTCAAGGTGGCCGTGAGGTGCCCGGATTCCAAGGTGAAGTCCTTGGGCAGCACGGTGAACTTGCGGATCTGCTCAGCCCGGGAAACCGTCGCGTTGGCGGCGTCCACGGCCTCCTGCAGCATCTGCTGGACCCGGGGGTCGTCTCCGGCATTCCCGGTCGGCGCCCCGTTCTCCCGGCTCCAGGCCGCCAGGGCTTCGTCGTCGAGGGTAATCAGCGCCGAAACGAACGGCCTGCCCTCGCCCACCACAATGGCCTGGGAGACCAGCCGGTTCTCGCGGATCTTTTCCTCCAGCGGACCCGGAGCCACATTCTTCCCGCCGGCAGTGACCAGCAGGTCCTTCTTCCGGCCAGTGATGCGCAGGAACCCGTCGTCGTCCAGGACACCCACATCGCCGGTCTTGAACCACTCGCCCTCAAACGCGTCGGCGGTAGCCTCCGGGTTGCGGTGATAGCCCTTGAACACGACGGCGCCGCGGACCAGGACTTCGCCGTCGTCGGCAATCCGGATGGTGGTGCCCGGCATGGGCAGCCCCACCGAGCCCACCCGGGCGCGGGTGGCCTGGTTGACGCTGGCCGGGGCCGTGGTTTCGGTGAGGCCGTAGCCCTCCAGGACGGTCACGCCGCTGCCGCGGAAGAAATGGGCCAGCATGGGGCTCAGCGCGCTTGCGCCGGAAATGGCGAACTTGGCGTTGCCGCCCAGGACCGCACGGACCTTCGGGTAGAACAGCCGTTCAAACAGCTTGTGCTTGAGGGTGAGCGCGACGGAGGGGCCGCGGCCGCCGCGGGCAGCGGAATCCACCGCCTCCGAGTAGGCAATGGCAGTGGCCGAGGCAGCGGCAAAAGCCTTGCCCTTGCCGGCCGCTTCGGCCGAAGCCTGGGCGCCGGTGTAGATCTTTTCGAAGATCCGCGGCACGGCCAGCAGGAACGTCGGGGAGAAGGTCTTGAGGTCGCTCATCAGATCAGACGCGCTGCGGGAGTGGCCAACCTTCACGCCCGCGTGCAGGCAGCCCACCTGAACCGCGCGGGCCAGGACGTGGGCCAGGGGCAGGAACATCAAAGTGGTCGGGTTGGGGACCTTGAGCATCTCCGGCAGCACTTCAATCACGTTGACGCCGAAGAGGGCGAAGTTGCCGTGCGTGATTTCGCAGCCCTTGGGCCGTCCGGTGGTCCCGGACGTGTAGACCATGGACGCGGTGTCCTCGAGGTTCGCGGTGCTGCGCGCCGTTTCCAGGGTGTCGTCGCTGACACCGTGTCCGGCTGCGGCCAGGGCGGTGAGCGAATCGGCGCCGTCGCCGTCGTTCATCATCCACACGGCGAACTCGCCTTCCAACCCTGAAAGGGCTGACTGCACGACGGCGGCCTTCCGCTCATCTTCGACGAAGACGTGGCGGGCGCCGGAGTCGGCCAGGATCCACTCCACCTGGGACGGGGAGGACGTTTCATAAATCGGAATGGTCACTGCACCGGCAAACCAGTTGGCCATGTCGGCAACGGTCCACTCGTAGGAAGTCCGTGACATAACGGCCACGCTGTCGCCGGGGCGGACTCCGGAACCAATGAGCCCCTTTGCCAGGCGGGTTACTGCCGCCAGGAACTGTGCGGCGGTGATGTCTTCCCACTCACTGCCGTTCTTGACCGCGTACAGCACGCGGGCGGGGTCCTTCGCATGCATCTGGAGCAACAGATCCGTGACATTGGATTCTGCGGGAAGACTAACCAGGAGGTCAGTGGCGGATTCGCGCACTTAGCCCTCTCTTTCTGTGCCGGAGCACATGGATAACGAGACTTAAATCCAGCTGGGCATCCACATGCGCAGCCGCCAGACAGAATACGGGACGGTTTCGGCCGTCCAAACCGGCATGAAGAACGCCGAGAGGAGGAGGACCGCGGCTGCGAAGCAGCCGACCACCAGCAGACCCGTGCGCCGCCGCCGCGTGCTGTCGGTGCGCCGGCCCAGGACCAGACCGAGGACATAGACCAGGGCCAGCACCAGGAACGGTTCAAAGGACACAGCGTAGAAGAAAAATGTGGTCCGTTCAGGATAGGCGAACCAAGGCAGGTATCCAGCAGCCACTCCGGACAGCACCGCGCCGGCCCGCCAGTCGCGCCGGCCTGCCCAGTAGAACAGCACCACCAGCAGCGACAGTGCCGCCGCCCACCAGATGAGCGGATTCCCCACGGACGTAACTGCGGACGAGCAGCTGTCCACCGTGCAGCCGCCCTCGCCGTTGGCGGAGGATTCGTAATAGAAGGAGGTTGGCCGGCCCATAAACAGCCAGGTCCAAGCGGACGCCGAGTAGCTGTGTTCGGAGGACAACCCGTTATGGAAGGCGTACGCGCTGCGGTGGTACTCGGCCAGGGAGCGCAGCGACTGCGGCAGCCAGCTGAGGCCGTCGCCCGGGTTCTCCGCCGCCCACTGCCGGTTGTAGGCGTCATCGGATTGGAACCATCCGGTCCAGGCGGCCAGGTAGGTGAGCAGAGCAGCTGGAATAACGGTCAGGAAGGCCGGGACGCCGTCGCGCAGCAGCGCGCCCTTCCACCGCGTAATCCCGGCCAGCCGCCGGGCGTTCACGTCCCAGAGCACGGTCATCAGCCCGAACACGGCAACAAAGGCCAGGGCTGACCATTTGGTGCCCACCGCCAGGCCCAGGCATACACCGGCAACAAGCCGCCAGGGCCGCCACAGCAGCCATGGCCCGTTCAGCCACGGCCCGCCCATCAGTTGACTGCCCGCGGCGCCCGGGAGCGCAGCGCCCGGGGGCGCGGCGCCCGGGGGCGCGGCCGCCCGGGACAAGGCGCGCGCCAGGCGCAGCCGCCCGTCCCGGCGGTCCAGCAGCAGGGCACCGAAGGCAGCCACTAGCCAGAAGGTCAGGAAAACATCCAGCAGCGAGGTTCGTGAATGGACCAGATGGTGGCCGTCCACGGCCAGCAACATTCCGGCGAGCCCGCCCAGGGTCGCCGAGCTGAACAGCCGGGCCGCAATCAGCCCCAGGAGCAGGACCGTCAGGGTCCCGGTCAGGGCCGCGCCGAACCGCCAGCCGAATCCGTTGTCCGCACCGAACAGCGCCATGCCCAGGGCGATCATCCACTTTCCAACAGGCGGATGCACCACATATTCCGGCCCGTCCAGCGGTGCGTGCGGGGTGCCGGCGTTAAACGCGTCGTTGGCGTCCTCGGGCCACTCCCGTTCATAACCGAACTGCAGCAGCGAGTAGGCGTCCTTGACGTAATACGTCTCATCGAACACCAGCGAACCGGGTTCCCCGAGGCGGACGAAGCGCAGTACGCCGCCCAGGAGGGCCATCAGCAGCGGCAGGACCCAGCCGGCTCGGCCCAGCGGCACGGCCAGGGTACCCAGCAAGCGTTCCCGCAGTGCCTCGTAGGTCACTGCCCGTTGCGGGGATTCAAGCCGGGACAGTGCGTCGCGGCGGGTTCTCGGGGCAGCGGTGAGACTCACGCGCCCCACTCTATAGCCTGTCGCGTAGGGTTAGAGGGTGGACTCAAGCAAGATATCCGGCAGTACGGCGGACACAGATACAGGCAATGCGGACAAAGGCGGGGCAGGGTCCGGGCAAATTGTCCTGGCCGCAACTCCCATCGGGAACATGGGAGACGCAACCAACCGGTTGATCGGCCTGCTGGAAAGCGCCGACATCATCGCCGCGGAGGACACCCGGCGCCTGCACCGGCTGGTGAGCGCACTGGGCATCACGACGCGCGGGCGGATTATCAGTTACCACGAACACAACGAGGCGACCCGCACCGCAGACCTGCTGGAAATGGTCCGCAGCGGCAGCACGCTGCTGATGGTCACCGACGCCGGAATGCCGGCCGTGTCCGACCCCGGGTTCCGGCTCGTGGAGGCTGCGGCGGCGGAAGGGCTGACGGTGACGGCTGCTCCGGGCCCGTCAGCGGTACTGACGGCGCTTGCCCTATCGGGACTGCCCACGGACCGCTTCTGCTTTGAGGGCTTCCTGCCGCGTAAGCCGGGGGAGCGCAGCACGCGGCTGGCCCAGCTCGCCGGCGAGCAGCGGACCATGGTCTTTTTCGAAGCACCGCACCGCCTGGAACCCATGCTGCGGGCACTTGATGCGGCCTTCGGCTCGGACCGCCGGGCCGCCATAGCCCGTGAACTGACCAAGCTCCATGAGCAGGTGCTGCGCGGACCCCTGCGTGAGCTGCTGGAATGGGCCGAGGCCGGAGACGTCCGCGGGGAAATCGCCGTCGTGGTGGAAGGCGCACCGGATGCCGCCCCCGAGCAGGCCGCGGACCACGTGGGCGCGGTGAACGGACTCGTAGAGCAGGGCATCCGGCTGAAGGACGCGGTTGCCGCCGTCGCCGAGGACGCCCGCATCAGCAAGCGGGAACTGTACTCTGCGGTGCTGGCAGCACGGAACTGACCAACCACGCGGCTGGGCAGATGCACAGTGGTTCGGCCGGTGGCCAGTGCGCCTCCGCATTTACACGGCCGGGCCGGGAAGCCTACGGTGAAGGGAACTGCGGGCGCAGCGTCCGCAGTATCCGATGAACTTTGGAGGCAATTCCCATGGGTATTCCCGCAGACCGTGAAGCCGAACTCCTGGCGCAGGTCCCCACCGGCCTGTTGATCAACGGGCAGTGGCGGGACGCGTCGACAGGCAGCACGTTCGACGTCGAAGACCCCGCCACCGGCAAGACCCTGCTGAGCATCGCCGATGCCTCAGCCGAAGACGGCGCACTGGCCATGGACGCCGCCGCCGCTGCGCAGGACGCTTGGGCACGAACCGCCCCGAGGGAACGCGGCGAGATCCTGCGCCGTGCCTTTGAGCTGGTCACCGAACGCACCGAAGACTTCGCCCTGCTGATGACTTTGGAAATGGGCAAGCCGCTGGCCGAGTCCCGCGGTGAGGTGGCCTACGGCGCCGAATTCCTCCGCTGGTTCTCCGAGGAAGCGGTCCGGGTCTCCGGACGGTACAGCATGTCACCGGACGGGAAGTCCCGCCTGCTGGTGAACAAGAAACCGGTGGGACCGTGCCTGCTGATCACGCCGTGGAACTTCCCGCTGGCCATGGCCACCCGCAAGATCGCCCCGGCCGTGGCTGCCGGCTGCACCATGGTGCTCAAGCCCGCCAAGCTTACTCCGCTGACTTCCGCCCTATTCGCCGCCGTCATGATGGAAGCGGGCCTGCCTGCAGGTGTGCTTAACGTTGTGCCGACCACCGCAGCAGGCGACGTGACGGGACCGATCCTCAAGGATTCGCGGCTGCGCAAGGTGTCCTTCACCGGCTCCACTCCTGTGGGGCAGGGCCTGATCCGTGATGCAGCGCAGAACGTCCTGCGCACGTCCATGGAGCTGGGCGGCAACGCTCCGTTCATCGTGTTCGAAGACGCAGACCTGGACAAGGCGGTGGACGGTGCCCTGGCCGCCAAGCTGCGGAACATGGGCGAGGCCTGCACTGCAGCCAACCGCTTTATTGTCCAGGACACCGTGGCCGAGGAGTTCGCAGAGAAGTTCGCCGCCCGGGTGGGTGCCATGGCCACCGGCCGCGGCACCGAAGACGCCACCAAGATCGGGCCGCTGATCGATGCCAAGTCCCGTGACAAGGTGCACGGCCTGGTGACGGACGCGGTGGACGGCGGCGCCGTGGTGCTGGTGGGAGGCGAGCCCGTGGACGGTCCGGGCTACTTCTACCAGCCGACGGTCCTGAAGGACGTTGCGCCGGACGCACGGATCCTTCAGGAGGAAATCTTCGGGCCGGTTGCGCCTATTGTGACTTTCTCCACCGAAGATGAGGCAGTAGCCCTGGCCAACAACACCGAGTACGGATTGGTGTCCTATGTCTTTACCAGTGACCTGAACCGCGGACTCCGGATCGGGGAAGAACTCGAATCGGGGATGCTTGGCCTTAACGCCGGCGTGGTATCCAACGCGGCAGCACCGTTTGGCGGGGTCAAGCAGTCGGGTCTGGGCCGCGAAGGCGGTGCCGAGGGCATCGAGGAATACCTCTACACGCAGTACATCGGCATAGCCGATCCCGCGCAGCGGTAACGCCGGCTCAGCACGGTCCAGGGGCTTCTCCGCCGTCGGCGGGGAGGCCCCTGGCCGTGTTGGAAGCTAACCGTGCCGGAAGCGGGTGGTTAGCGACGGCGGCAGGAACCTGGCGTGGAGCCGGGTAAACAGGCGGGCGTTGGCGTGCAACGCGGCCCGCACCGAGTCCACATCAGCCCAATCCGCCGCCGGCCGGGCCGATACGGTCCCGCCTCCCGGCCGGACCCCGGAGTCCGCACGTGCGTAGGCTTCCTCTTCATAGGCCCGGCAGATCCGGGTCAAGGCGGCGTCGGCAGGCGGGGCAAAGCCGGCCTCATCGGACAGCCGCCGTGCGTAGGCCCGCGGCGTATCCGAAGGGTGACCCGGATACCCGTAGTCCAGGCCCAAATCGGCTATTTCATCCCACGCCGGCCCGGAACGGGATCCGGAAGTTTTGCGCTTTGCTGTTCGGCGCCGGCGCAGTGCCCAGGGCGCCAGCGCGGCCGCGGCGGCCGCCAAAGCTGCCAGTACACCGCCGGTCCACGCCGTGCCCTGGGAAGCGTCCGGTTCCAGCACCGTTTCCGGTTCCAGCGGATCCTCACGCGGTACGGACGGAACCGCGGGCTGGGCTCCGGGAACGCGGGGATCTTCATCCTCGCGCACGGACGCTCCGGTGGCGGGCCGTGCCTGCTGGGCATAGTCCGGAACCGACCCGCGGGACGGGGTGGGCTCGAACCGGACCCAGCCAGCACCTTCGAAGTACAGTTCCGGCCAGGCATGGGCATCCGTGGAATCCACTTCAAATTCGGTCAGCGCTTCGCCGTTGGGTCCGGTCCCGTCCGGAGTCTCCCCGGTGGACTGGCCGGGAGCGTAGCCCAGGGCCATCCGGCTCGGAATTCCCTCATACCTGGCCATAACGGTCATGGCCGCCGCGAAGTGGATGCAGTACCCGGCCTTGCGGTCCAGGAACTCGGACAGGACATCCATCCCGTTCCCGTCGTAGCCGCCCTCCACTGGAGCATCCAGCGAGTAGGAGAACTGGGGGCCGCGCAGATAGCTCTGGATGGCCATTGCCTTGGTGTACGGCGAGGACGCATCTCCCACCGCGTCCCGGGCTGCCTCGCCGATCCGGGCGGGCAGGTCTTCCGGGAGGTCGGTGAACACCGGGTCTACCTCTGAGGTGTCCGCCGCCGGAACCGCGGCCAGCTGCTCCGGAGTGAGCTGCGCGGAAACGCTGAGGACCTGGTAGTCCTGCGCGCCGGAACTGTCCGAGCCGTCGTCGAGCACCGTCATGGTCTTCGGGTCCCAGCTCCAGGACCCGTCCGCCCCGGAGATGCCCAGCGGGTAATAGGGGGCCAGGAGCCAGGGGCTGGCATAGGTCTTGCTGCTGATCCGCGTCACCACGGGTGTACCCGGTGTTCCCTCCGGGGAGCTGTACCCGGTGGTTCCAGCGGCCATCGCGGCTATTCCCTGGCGCCGCTCATCGGTCCGCAGATCCGGTGACCAGCGGCGGCCGGAGAAGTCCTCCAAGGTGGTTGAGCGCAGGTATACCGGTTCCTGCGAGGACGTGGCGTACGTGATCCGTCCTGCGGACTGCGGCTGGCGCAGGTCGTTGCCGAGTGTAACTATCGGGTTCAGGCCGGTGGTGTTGGACCAGAAGTTGAATTTTGAGCCTTCCGGAAACGCGCCGCCCGTAAAGCCGGGCAGCACTGCCGGAAGCAGCAGTGACAGGAGAAGCGCCGATGCCGAGACCGCGGCGCTCCGGCCCGCCCAGGCGCGCGGCATCGGAACTCCGGGTGCCTGCTGTTCCCGGCGCGATCCGGCGGCGAGCAGCAGAAGGTATCCGGCGGCCGCCAACAGGAAGTACCAGGGCCCGATGCTCTCCGGTTTCAGCACTGCCGGGATCATCACCACGGCAAACAAGCCCAGGCCGGCGGTGGCCGGCATCCGCAGGGTGGCCGCCAGTGTATCCGCCAGGACTGCCACCAGCCCGACGCCGGCGCAGCATAGAAATACGATGCCCGCCAGGGGCTGTACGGGGGTGACCTCGGTGATGATTACCGTACGCGCTTCCACCAGCAGAGCGTCCGCCCGGGCGAAAGCGGCCGGGCCCGGAAGGAATCCCAGCACTGCGGAGGAGGCGGCGAACAGCCAGGTCAGCGTCAAAACCAGTGCGGCAATACCGGCCAGCGGTACCAGGGGCAACGGCCATCCCAGCCGCCTGATGCCGGCAGTAGCGGCGAGCGGAAGGACTACAGCCAGGAACAGGGGAGGGAGCCAGGACCAGCCTTCGATGACCCCGTGGATGCTGAGCGAGGACAGCAGCACTGCCGCCGCCGTTGCCGCGCCCACGGGCAGGTTGGCGGACCCGCGGCGTACCGGGCGGCCTCCATGGGCGGACGGGGCCGGGCGGGCCTGCTGCGGGCGGGAGAGGAGCGTGGTCATTCGGAACCCCTTCCGACACCGGTGGACGGGGCGGAACGAACGGGACGGGCAGCGCTCCGAGCCGCAGCCGGAGAAGGCTCCGGAGTGTTGCCGGCGTGCAGGAGCGACCAGGCGGCCGGGACCGGGGTACCCGGGCCCACGGCAACCGTGCTCCAGCCGGCCTCGTGCAGGATCCGTTGCGCCTGACGCTGTTCTGCCGGCCGGTCACTGACCATCAGCACCATGGGCTGCGCCGAATACCGGGCTGCAGGCGCGAGGGCTGCTGCCTCGGTGGCGCTGATCCTCCCGGCCACCACCAGCAGCGGGCCCGGAGAACGGCCAGCAGACAGGCCGTCGAGCAGCAGGTCCCCGAACGGGGCGGCCGGTGCGGGGCCGCCGGCAACCTGGGCCGGATCGGCCAGGCCCAGCGCGGCCAGGCCTTCGGCGAGGTCCTGCAGACCGTCGGCGCCGTGGAACAGGCGCTCGTCGGCGTCAACGGCCGACGGCGAGCGGGACAGCCCGGGCCGGAACAGCTCGTCGGTGAAGCGCACGGCGTATCCGGACTCGGCTAAAAATACGGCGCTGGAGATCACGGCAGAGACGGCCCACTCAAAGGCTTCGGAGGTCAGCAGCCCGCCGTCGTCCACGCCAAAGGCACCAGGGGACCCGTAGGCGGGACGGCGCTGGTCAAGGAGGATGGAAGCAGTGGGTGCAGTGACGGGTTCTTCCTGACGGACCATCAGTTCGCCGTGCCGTGCCGTTGCCGCCCAATGCACGCGGCGCATAGGGTCTCCGTACCGGTATTCCCGGGTGGTCACGTCATCCTCGCTGGGGGTGCCGCGGCGCCTGCTGGGGGAAGACCCGTCCGTTCCCGCGGGCCCTACGATCGGCGCAGGGGGAAGGTCCCGGGGTGCGGGGGCAACAGCGAGCTGATTCGTTCCGCCCAGGGTGTGGACCGTCTTGGCCAGGCCGAAGGGGTCGAGGAATTCAGCGGTCACCGGGCCGATCGAGTACAAGCCCCGCCGGCCCGAGCGCAGACGGTACCGGTAACTTCCGGTTCCGGTTTCGGCCCCGCCCTCGGGGGGAAAGCGGAACACCGGACTGGCACCGAAACGCAGCGGGAGTCCCTCCCGTATCAGTGACACCGATGCCGGCCGGCCCCGAATGGACAGGGTCACGGTGGCTGCCGTACCGGTTTCCACCAGCGGCGGGGCAAAGGACCGGTCAACCTGGAAGCCCGGTTTGACCAGGCGGAGCGTGGCAGCAGCGAGGAGAGGCAGGCAGATCAGGAGAACAGCGAGGGCCAGCAAGTCCTCGCGCCCCAGGGCAGCAGCCCCCAACAGCGCCACGGCTCCGGCCGCGAGCAGGCCCCAGCCGCGCGGCGTGAAAAACCCCGTAAGGGAGGAGGGTGCCATGGCGGCCTTTCGCTCGGGGTCCGGCGGGTGCCGGTACGGAAGATCAGCGGCGGGAACGCTCCGCGCCGGCGGCCGTGCGGGGCACCGGGACCGAGGCAACTACCGAAGCTATGACGCTGGAAGCACTCTCCCCGGCGCCGGAGGCCTTGCGGTTGAGCAGGAGCCGGTGGGCCAGGACGGGATCGGCCAGCGAGGCGACGTCGTCCGGGAGCACAAAATCCCTGCCCTCCAATGCGGCGAAGGCCTTGGCTGCGCGCAGGAGCTGGAGCAGCGACCGCGGGCTGGCACCCAGCCGGAGGTCCGGATGTCCGCGGGTGGCCCGGCCCAGCGCCACCGTGTAGTCCTTGACCGCCGTTGAAACATAGATGTCCTGCACCCGGGCGATCATGGCAGAGGCTTCCCGCATGCCGACCACTGGGGTAATGCTCTCCAGCGGTGAGCCGGACTGGTGGTTCTCCAGCATGTCCGCTTCGGACCGGGCATCCGGATAACCCAGTGAAATCCGTGCCATGAACCGGTCCCGCTGCGCTTCGGGCAGGGGATAGGTCCCCTCCATCTCAATGGGGTTCTGGGTGGCCACCACCATAAAGGGAGCCGAGAGCCGGTGCGTGCCGCCGTCCACGCTGACCTGACGCTCCTCCATGCATTCGAGGAGGGCGGACTGGGTTTTGGCGGAAGCCCGGTTGATCTCGTCCGCAATCACGACATTGGCGAACACCGGTCCCTGCCGGAACTCGAACCGGTGGCTGTCCTGGTTGTAGATAGACACCCCGGTAACGTCCGAGGGCAGCAGGTCCGGTGTGAACTGGATACGGCTGACGGTGCAGTCGATGGTGCGGGCGAGCGTCTTGGCGAGCATTGTCTTCCCGACGCCGGGAACGTCTTCCAGCAACACATGCCCTTGGGCCAGCATGACGGTCAGGACAAGCCGGGCCGCTTCCTCCTTGCCATCGATCACCGTTCCGATGGCAGCCAGGATCCCGTCCGCCGCTGAGCGGAAGGAATCGGGGGTGTAGGGCTCGGAATGAAGGGCAGTAGCCGTTCCCTGCCCGGATGCCGGCGGGCCGGAGGGGAAGGCGTTAAGGGACGCAGCGGCAGACGGGATTGGAGCGTCCATGGACACCTTCCATAGTCGGCGGTTGCAGCTGCAGCCCGATTGGTCCGCCCGGCGGCGAACGGCCGGGAGTCCGATCAGCAACCCCGTCGGGTGGCGCCCTGGCGCTGCAGCGGCGGAACTGCGAAAGCTCCCTCAGCTGGAACCTGCGCCAATGACAGACCCATGACAGACCAGTGACCCGACCAGCGGCACTTGTCTGTACAGCGTACTAGCTCACTTAGGCTTAAGAACATGAGTAATCGAAGCGGATATTTTCCCGGCACCACACCGGAGGCCTACCTGCCCGGCGGTGCCGGGGCAGGGGCGCCGGGACGCAGCGGCAAGGGCTATCCGCCGGCACCCGAGCCCCTGCCCGTGCCGGTGATGGACAACCATACGCATTTCGACTTTGCAGGCGGGCCGGACGCCGGCCTTGCCGCTGCGCTTGCCGCGGCCCTGGACGCGGCGGAGGGGGCAGGGGTCAAAGGCGCCATCCAGGTGGGCACGGACCTGGCCTCCTCCCGTTTTACCGCAGCCGCCGTCGACGTCGATCCGCGGCTGCTGGGCGCGGTGGCAATCCACCCGAACGATGCCCCGCTGCTGGCCGCCGAAGGTGCACTGGAACCGGCGCTCGAGGAGATTGAATTGCTCGCCGCGCACCCCCGCATCCGGGCCATAGGCGAAACCGGGCTGGACTACTTTCGCACGGGAGAGGAGGGCCTGGAACGCCAGCAGTACTCCTTCCGCCGGCACATCGACATCGCCAAGCGCCTCGGACTGGCCCTGCAGATCCACGACCGCGATGCCCACGCCGACGTGCTGCGGGTGCTGGCCGAAGAAGGAGCTCCGGAAACGGTGGTGTTCCATTGCTTCTCCGGAGACGCGGAGCTGGCACGGACCTGCAGTGAGAACGGCTGGTATATGTCCTTTTCCGGCACACTGACCTTCCGCAATTCCGCCAACCTGCATGAAGCGCTCGCCGTCGCGGACCGGGACCTGCTGCTCGTGGAGACGGATGCCCCCTACCTCACCCCGCACCCGCACCGGGGCCGGCCCAACGCCAGCTATATGGTGCCGTACACCGTGCGGTTTATGGCCGAACGGCTGGATGCTGATCTGGCCGAACTTGGGGCGCGGCTGGCCGCCAACACCGAGCGTGCCTACGGTTCGTGGGACGTCCGTTAGCTGCCGGGGGAGGTCCGCGGGGACTCCAGGCGCGGCAATGCGCCGGAACCTTCGGTTGCCCTCAGATCACGGTTCGGTTACGGTAGGGAGCTATTAGCCGGGGTCGGGGAAGGCATCCGGACTAGATCTGTATAAATTCGCAAGGCCGTGCTAGTGCTGCTTCCGCAGCTCCAGTGGGCCCTGCCCGCCATGCCTGCGCCGCGCGCGCTCCTGCTCCGCCGTCAGCCGGTGGGCGGGAACGCACGCCCGGTGCTTCAAGTCCCCGTGCCCGGATGCTGTGACAGTTTGGGAATTCGTGGCAAATTCACTCGCAAAGCGTGGGGTAAAGATCGTTGGCCAAGCGGCCGTGATGGTGTGCCTGGTCCTGGGGCTGGTTGCCTTTGTGGGTGCCACCAAGACGGTGGTGCTCACCGTCGACGGCGACCGCCAGGAGGTACAGACCTTCGGCGGCACTGTGGCTGACGCGCTGGCCGCCGCCCACGTGGAGGTGAATCCCGCAGACCGGATCACTCCGGCACCTGCCAGTGCCCTTACAGAGGACACTGCCATTGAAATCACCCGCGCACGCGCAGTGGAGGTCACGGTGGACGGCAACGGAACCACTGTGCACACCACGGGGGAAACCGTCGCCGACCTTGTGTCAGAGCTGCGGGTCTCCACGAATTCGGCGGTTTCCGCTTCCTTGGACACTTCCCTGGAGGGCCTGGACGGGCGTATTTCCATCTCGACCCCCAAGACCGTCTTCTTGATCGTGGACGGCGCCACCCACCCGGTCAGCACAACTGCCGGGACGGTGCGCGATGTGCTGAAGGAAATAGGCGTCAGCCTGGGGACGGCCGACCGGGTGTCGGCGCCCCGCAGTGCAGCGCTTGTGGATGGCATGGGCCTGAAAGTGACCCGTGTCGCTGCCGGGAAACAGGAAACCGTAACCGAGCCGGTGCCCTTTACCAGCAGCGAGGTGCCGAACGCGGACATAGTCGAGGGCGAGAAAAAGGTCACCACGCCCGGCGTCGACGGCGAACGCACCAAGGTCTTTTCCGTAACGGTCGTGGACGGCCGGGAAGTCAGCCGGACGCTGGTCAGCGAAAACGTCACGCGTGAGCCGGTGGCGGAAGCGGTGGCAGTGGGTACCAAGAAGCGCGCTGCGGCGGAAACCGGCGCGCCTGCCGCAGGGGCGGCCGCCGGATCCGGGGAGGCACCGTCTTCGGGCACCTGGGCTGCCTTGGCACAGTGCGAATCCGGCGGCAACTGGCACATCAACACCGGCAACGGCTATTCCGGCGGCCTTCAGTTCAGCTCCGCCAGTTGGTTGGGCGCCGGCGGAGGCGCCTACGCTCCGACGGCCGGCGAGGCCACGCCTGAACAGCAGATTGCGGTGGCGGAGAAGCTCCGCGCAAGCGGCGGATGGGGTCACTGGCCGTCCTGCGCCTCAAAGCTGGGCCTGCTCTAGGTCCCGGGGGCTTAGCGTGTGGTGATTTCGTGGGCCAGGGCGGCCGCGTGTGCGGCACGGTCGCCGGCCCCCACCGCACGGAAAGACTGCTCGCTGTCGGCCAGGTAAAGGGACCCGGCGTCGGTCGCCCCGGTCCGGGCCAGTGCCAGGCCCAGATGGAGGGCAACTTCCCCTGCTGCCTGGGGCGGAAGCTCCTCCCGGTGTGCGTACACCTCGGAGAGGATGTCCACCGCCTGTATGTGTTCCCCGTTGAGATCCAGCCATAGCCCGCGGCTGTGGATCAGCTCCAACTGCTCCGCCGCCGGCAGCCCCACCACTGCCATCCCCACCTCGGCGTGCTCTATGCAGGCCAGCGTCTCGGCATCGTGAATGCCTGCCGCCAGCCGCATGGCGGCAGTGGAACTGTTGAAGCGTGCCCACAGCTCGACGTCGGATCCCGGGAGCAGCAGGACGGCGGCGTTCCGGTGGTAACGGAGTGCGGTGCCGTAATCCCCCCGGCGGAAGGCGACATTGCCCACGGCCCACAACGCCCGGCCCCTGGCCTCCCGTGGAAGTCCCGTTTCCAAAAGAGGCAGCACCAGCGTGCGGCAGTATTCCCATGCCTCGTCGATCTGCCCGAATTCGGCCAGTGCGGACGAAAGTGCTTCGCAGGCCTCAAGGAACAGCAAGGCTCCGGGCGCGGAGCCCTGTACCGACCGGAGGGCGGCACGGGCATGGGCCACCGCTTCGCCGAGTTCACCCATGCCCTGATACGCGCGGGCGAGGAGGATTTCCGCCTGGGCACGCAGGCCGGGATGCTCGGCAGCCAACGGATGGCGGAGCAGTCCGGACGCTTTCCCGGCTGCTTCCCGGACCCGGTACATGGCCTGCAGGCACCGGGCAGCCAAATGGGTCATTGCCCACCAGGACTGCTGGTCCCCGGCGGCTGCTGCGGCGTCGGCGGCCCGGCCGGCCAGCACACATGCCCCGCCGTAGTCGCGTTCATCCAGGGCCTGCCACGCCGAGAGTTCCAGGAACAAAGCTCCGTCTTCGCACGTACCGGAAGCGGCTCCGCCGCGGCCGCTTTCCAACCGCCGGCTCAACAGGGCCGGCGCTCCGGGTGCCGGTTCGCGGCGTCCGGTTTCAAGCAGGGAAATGTCCCGTGCCCTGAAAGTGCCGTTGCCGAGCTGTGCCTGCGTCAGATGCCGTTCCAACCGCGCCGTGCGCAGCTTTTCGCCGAATGATTTGCCCATCGTTGTTCCGCCAATCACCGGGTGCGACAGCCTGTAGGGCCCCGCCAGTGCGATCGATGCTAGCCCCCGGAGCCGGGCCGCGGCAGAGCATCCGTCGCTTCTCGAAGGCAAAGCGGCCAAGTGCCTTCCGGGGTGCCCCGGGTGCGGAAACCGGGCCGTCGTTCACCGGAAAGAGCCCCCTGCGGCACCCGGATGCCGGCTCCGGCGCGTACGCCCCGCTCGGCTAGTATTACTGGGTGAGTGAATCCGAACCCGCCCCCCGTTCATCGGTCCCTGCGCTGCTTGGCGCCACGGATATCCGGGCGCTGGCGGAGGAACTGGGTGTCCGCCCCACCAAAACGCTGGGCCAGAACTTTGTCATTGACGGGAACACCATCCGCCGGATCGTGGCTGCCGCGGATATCCGGCCCGGTGAAACGGTGCTGGAGGTCGGACCGGGACTGGGGTCGCTGACCTTGGGACTGCTCGACGCCGCCGGGACGGTGGTGGCCGTGGAGATTGATCCGGTCCTTGCCGGCAAGCTGCCCGATACCGTGGCACGGCGGAGGCCTGAATCCGCCTCGAACCTGCACGTGGTGCTGGGAGACGGCATGCGGATCACCGAGTTGCCGGCTGAACCCACGGCACTCGTGGCGAACCTGCCCTACAACGTTGCCGTGCCCGTTGTGCTGCACCTGCTCGAACACTTCCCCTCCCTCCAGCACGGGCTGGTGATGGTCCAGGACGAAGTGGCAGACCGGATGGCGGCCGCCCCCGGCTCCAAGACCTACGGTGTGCCCTCGGTCAAGGCCGCGTGGTACGCCACCATGCGCAAGGCCGGCGTCATCGGCATGAATGTCTTCTGGCCGGCGCCGAAGATCGCCTCGGGCCTGGTTGGGTTCACCCGGCACGAACCGCCGCAGACCCGCGCGAGCCGCGAAGAGGTCTTTGCCGTGATCGACGCAGCCTTCGCGCAGCGCCGCAAGACGCTGCGTGCCGCCCTTGCCGGCTGGGCAGGCAGCCCGGCCGAAGCAGAGAAGGCGTTGCGCGCCGCGGGCGTGGATCCGAGTGCCCGGGGCGAAGTCCTGGACATCGCGGCGTTCGCGCGTATTGCCGAGGCCGCGAAACCGCTGGTTGCCTGAGGGAAGAGACGCAGAAAACATGAGCGCACCGGCTTCCGTCCGTGTCCGGACCCCCGGCAAGATCAACGTCTCCCTGAAGGTCGGCCCGCCGCGGGCGGACGGCTACCACGGCGTAGCCAGCTTGTACCTGGCCGTGTCCCTCTTCGAGGAAGTCACCGCTACGGAGCTGGCAGGCGATGAAATCCGGCTGACCGTCAGTGATCCCGACAACCGCGTGCCCGTGGCCGGCATTCCGCTGGACGGCAGCAACCTCGCCGCCCGGGCCGCCCGCGCAGTAGCAGCCCGGGCCGGCCGGGCCTCGGCCGGGGTACACCTGCACATTGCCAAGCGGGTCCCCGTGGCCGGCGGCATGGGCGGAGGGTCGGCCGATGCCGCTGCGGCCCTGGTGGCCTGCAACGAACTGTGGCAGGCCGGGCTGGGAACCGGTGAGCTTACGGAGCTGGCCGCGGGCCTCGGCGCGGATGTGCCGTTCGCCTTGATGGGCGGTGCTGCTGCCGGCCTGGGCGTGGGGGACCGGCTGACCCCGGTGCCCGCACCGCAGCCGCTGCACTGGGTCCTGGTGCCGGCTGCCTACGGTCTTTCCACCCCGCAGGTCTTTGCGGCCTTGGACGCGCTCCGGGCCGATGCCAAGGTTGCCGAACCCGCGGAGGTGGACCCGCGGATCCTGGGCGCCCTGGCTGCCGGGAACACTGCCGGCCTGGCCGGCGTTCTAGTCAATGACCTGCAACCCGCCGCACTGGAACTGGCACCCGGGCTGGAATCCGTCCTTGCGGCCGGTGCCGGCAACGGCGCCCTGGCCGGCATGGTCTCCGGTTCCGGCCCCACCCTAGCCTTCCTCGCATCCTCAGAGGCCCATGCGGCCGCACTGGCCGAGGCGCTGCGCGGCGGGGGCCACGCAGCCATAGCCGTCTACGGACCGGCACCGGGCGCCGTTGTCCTGCCGGAACCGGACCCGGATTCCGCCGCAACACCCACGCACAGAAAGTAGTACCGATTGGCACACCTGCTTGGCGCTGAAAACCTCAGCATCTCCTTTGGCACGCGCACCATCCTCGACGGGGTATCGCTCGGCCTCGAGGAAGGCGACCGGATCGGGATGGTCGGCCGCAACGGCGACGGCAAGTCCACCCTGATGAGCCTGCTGGCCGAACGGCAGACCCCCGACGACGGCCGCGTCACCCGCCGCCGCGACGTCACCGTGGGCTACCTGGACCAGACCGACGTACTGGACGGGGACCTCACGGTAGGGCAGGCCATTGTCGGCGATGCCGCAGACTACGAATGGGCATCCAACGCGCGGATCCGCGACGTGATGAGCGGCCTCGTGCAGGAAGTGGACTGGAACGCGCAGGTCTCCTCGCTTTCCGGCGGGCAGAAGCGCCGGGTAGCGCTGGCGAAGCTGCTGACCGGCGACGACGACGTGATTATGCTCGACGAGCCCACCAACCACCTCGACGTCGAGGGCGTGGCCTGGCTGGCCAGGCACCTGAAGCAGCGCTGGCGTCCCACCGACGGCGGCCTGCTGGTCGTCACCCACGACCGCTGGTTCCTGGACGAAATCTGTACGCGCACCTGGGAGGTCCACGACGCCGTGGTGGATCCGTTCGACGGCGGCTACGCAGCGTACGTGCTGGCCCGGGCAGAGCGTGACCGGATGGCGTCCGTCGTGGAGAACAAGCGCCAGCAGCTGGTCAAGAAGGAACTGGCCTGGCTGCGGCGCGGCGCGCCCGCCCGCACGGCCAAACCGAAGTTCCGCATCGAGGCCGCAAACAACCTGATCGAGGACGTGCCCGAACCCCGCGACACGCTGTCCCTGAACAAGATGGCCACCGCCCGGCTGGGCAAGGATGTCCTGGACCTGGAAAACGTGTCCCTGACGCTGGGAAACACTGACCTGTTCCGGAACATCACACTGCGCCTGGCGCCGGGTGAGCGGCTGGGCCTGGTGGGTGTGAACGGCGCCGGGAAGACCACCCTGCTGCGCCTGCTCAACGGGGAGATCGAACCCACAGCCGGGCGGCTCAAGCGCGGAAAGACCGTGCAGACCGCCGTCCTGACCCAGGAAGTGAAGGAACTGGACGAGGTGGCGGACCAGCGGGTCATCGAGGTCATCGAAAACGAGAAGCGGGTCTTCAACGTGGGCGGCCGCGAACTGTCCGCCGGCCAGCTTGTAGAGCAGCTGGGCTTCAGTGCCCAACGGCAGTGGACACCTGTCCGGGAACTTTCCGGCGGTGAACGGCGGCGGCTGCAGCTGCTGCGCCTGCTGGTGGGTGAACCGAACGTCCTGATGCTGGATGAGCCCACCAATGACCTGGACACCGACACCTTGGCCGCTGTCGAGGACGTACTGGACGGCTGGCCCGGCACCCTCGTGGTGGTCTCCCACGACCGGTACCTGCTGGAACGGGTCACCGACCACCAGATGGCACTGCTGGGCGACGGGAAGCTGCGCGGCCTGCCCGGCGGCGTCGACCAGTACCTGGAACTGCGCAACGAAACACTGGCCGCGAACTCCTCGGCGTCCACGGCTGCCCGCGGGTCCTCGCAGGCGGCCCGTGCCGCTGCCGCCGGAGCATCCCGCCCCGGAGGATCAACGGGCGGAAGCGGAACGACGACGGCGCTGGCCGGCTCGGGCGCCAGCGAAGCCGAGAAGCGGGCGGCGAAGAAGGACCTGGCCCGGATCGAGCGCCAGCTCAGCAAGCTGACCGCGCAGGCGGAAAAGATCAACGCGCAGATGAATGAGGCCACGCAGCAGTCCGGCGGCGCGGACTTTGAACTGATCGGCGGGCTCAATGCCAAGCTGCAGGCCGTTGCCGCCGAGCAGGAAGAACTGGAAATGCAGTGGCTGGAGGCCTCGGAGCTCCTCGAGTAGGGAACCCGGGCAACTCAGGCGCAAGCGGCTCAGCCCCAGCGGCTCTGGAGCACGCTCACGAGGGCGCTCAGCCCAGCAGGCGTGGCAGGATGTGTTCGGCCAGCAGCGGCGACAGGTCAGTGCGCTGCGCCGCGGCGGCCGGGGCCAGCCAGAGGATTTCCTCGATCTCCGCCGCGGCGGCCGGTTCGACGCCGGCCGGGACGGTCCACGCGAACAGCCCGGCGTCAATGAAGGTGTTTTCCTCGTTGGCGGCCGGGCCGTACCAGCGGCCAAGGTCCGTCAGGTCTGCCGGGGCGGCCTGCACCCCGAGTTCCTCGCCCATTTCGCGGGCAGCGGCCTGCACGAAAGACTCCCCGGGCTCCAGCTTGCCGCCGGGCTGCATAAAGCGCGAGGTGCCGCGCTTGCGGACCAGGAGGATGCGGCCGTCGTCGTCGGAGACCAGTACGGCGGAAAGGCGGAGGACGGCGGGGGAGCTGTCCGCGCTGCCGGTGGAAGCGACGGACGGTGCCCCGCCCGCCATGCCCGTGAGCTGCGGTTCCTTCTGCAGGCCTGTCAGCCCGTTCCAGGCCAGATTGACCAGGTGCGCCGCCACCGTGGCTTTGTCGGGGGTGCGGGAATCCAGCCACCACTGGCCGGTCATGGCGACCATTCCCACCAGCATCTGCGCATACATGCCGCCCACTTCGGCGCTGAGGCCGCGGCTGCCGAACTCCTTGGACAAAATGTGCTCCACGTCCCGGGCAATACGGGAGAGCAGGGTGGAGAAGGTGCCGTCCGGCTGCGACGGCGGGGCGTCCCGGGTGAGGATCCGGAAGCCGTCGGTGTGGTTCTCGATGTAGTCCAGCAGTGCGTAGGCGGCCCGCTCCAGCAGGACACGGGGGCCCGCGGACGCATTCAAGGACTCGGTAACGGCAACGAGCAGGCGGTTGAACTCGGCCTCCACCACTTCGGTGTAGAGACCCTCCTTTGACCCAAAATGTTCATAAACCACCGGTTTGGACACACCGGCCGCGGCCGCGATCTCCTCGATGGTTGCGCCGTCGAGTCCGCGCAGCGCAAAGAGGCTGCGTGCCACTTCGATCAGCTGGGCACGGCGCTGGACACCGGTCATACGCAGGCGTGTAACGCCGGCGGAAGTCTTTACCACCGCTCCAGTCTACCCATCCGCCGGCGGCGTCCTGCGGCCAACTCGCGAACGCATCGGCTCCCGTGGCAGACTAAACTCTTGTGTGCGTGGCTAGCCAGGCACAAGATCCGCCCTGGTGTAATGGCAGCACCCCGGCCTTTGGAGCCGTGGAGTATAGGTTCGAATCCTATGGGCGGAACACTGTGCGGCGTGCCTCCGGGATGTTCCCGGGGTTGCCGCGCTGTTGATACATACCGGCCGTACCACCAAGGAGCGCCATCTCGTGACCACCAACGATGTCCGGACCAACGGGAATTCTGCGGAGGGTTTGGCTGCGGTTATTGTCCTTGCTGCCGGTTCCGGGACGCGGATGAAGTCCCGGACCCCGAAGATCCTCCACACCGTCGGCGGAATCTCGATGCTCGGCCACGCACTGTCAGCCGCCGAAGCGCTGCACCCGCGGTTCCTGGCCGTGGTTGTGCGCCACGAACGCGACCTGGTTTCGGCCCATGCCGCCGAGCATGTACCGGACGCCGTGATTGTGGACCAGGACGATGTTCCCGGCACCGGCCGTGCGGTCCAGGTGGCCGTCTCCGCGCTGGATGCGGTCAGTGAGCTGGACGGCACGGTGGTGGTCACCTACGGTGACGCACCCCTGCTGGAAGCGGACACCCTCCGCCGCCTCGTAGCCGTGCACGAAACGGACGGCAACGCCGTGACCGTGCTGACCGCCAAGCTGGCCGACCCCTCCGGCTACGGACGGGTGCTGCGCGCCGAAGACGGCACAGTCACCGGCATCGTGGAACACAAGGATGCCACCGACGCACAGCGTGCAGTGAATGAGATCAACTCCGGCATCTACGCTTTCGACGCCGCCGCGCTGCGCCGCGCGCTGGAATCGGTCACCACGCAGAACTCCCAGGGTGAGATGTACCTGACCGATGTGCTGGCCATTGCCCGGGACGCCGGCGGCCGGATCGCGGCCATGGTGACGGAGGACCAGTGGCAGGTCGAAGGCGCCAACGACCGGGTCCAGCTCGCCGCCCTCAATGCCGAACATAACCGGCGCGTCCTGGAGCGGTGGATGCGGGCCGGCGTCAGCATTGCCGACCCGGCCACCACTTGGATAGATTCCACCGTCACCCTGGCCGAAGACGTCACCATCCTGCCCGGCACGCAGCTGCACGGAACCACCAGCGTTGCCCGGGACGCCGTCGTCGGTCCGGACTCCACCCTGACGAACGTCCAGGTGGGGGAGGGTGCCTCGGTGGTCCGCACGCACGGCAGTGATGCCGTCCTCGGTGCCGGAGCCGCCGTCGGGCCCTTCGCTTATCTGCGTCCGGGAACGGTGCTGGGCGCCAAGGGCAAAATCGGGACGTTCGTGGAAACCAAGAACGCCAATATCGGTGCAGGTTCGAAGGTTCCGCACCTTTCCTATGTGGGTGATGCCACTATCGGCGAGCAGTCCAACATCGGCGCAGCTTCCGTTTTCGTCAACTACGACGGCGTAAACAAGCACCACACGACCATCGGTTCGCACGTCCGGATGGGCAGCGACAACATGTATGTGGCTCCCGTCACGGTCGGCGACGGGGCGTACAGTGGAGCCGGAACGGTGGTCCGCAAGGACGTCCCGGCAGGTGCCCTGGCCATCAACGTCGCCCCGCAGCGCAACTTGGACGGCTGGGTCGCGGAACACCGGGCCGGCACTGCCGCCGCCGACGCCGCCGCAGCGGCCCTTTCAGCTTCTTCCCCCACAGGTAACCCCACGCGAGAAAGCGACCACGAATGAGCAGCGAAATCACCTCCAAGGGTGAAAAGAAGCTCGTCCTTGCCACAGGACGTGCCCATCCAGAGCTGGCAGAGGAGATAGCACGCTGCCTGGATACGGAGCTGCTGCCGCTGGCCGCATACGACTTCGCGAACGGTGAGATCTACGTCCGTCCCAATGAAAGCGTCCGCGGCACCGATGCCTTCGTCATCCAGGCGCATCCGGCCCCGCTGAACAACTGGCTGATGGAACAGCTGATCATGATCGATGCGCTCAAGCGGGCTTCCGCCCAGCGCATCACCGTGGTTTCCCCGTTCTACCCGTACGCCCGGCAGGACAAGAAGGGCCGCGGCCGCGAGCCCATCTCCGCACGCCTGATTGCCGATCTGTACAAGACCGCCGGCGCGGACCGGATCATGAGCGTTGACCTGCACACCGCGCAGATCCAGGGCTTCTTCGACGGCCCGGTGGACCACCTGATGGCCATCCCGCTGCTGGCCGATTACATCCGCACCCGGGTGGATGCCTCCAACGTCACGGTCGTATCCCCGGATACCGGCCGCGTCCGCGTGGCAGAGCAGTGGGCCGAACGCCTTGGCGGCGCGCCGCTGGCCTTCGTGCATAAGAGCCGCGACCTCACGGTGCCCAACCAAGCTGTGTCCAAGCAGGTTGTGGGCCAGATTGAAGGCCGCACCTGCGTGCTGATCGATGACATGATCGACACCGGCGGAACCATCGCCGGCGCCGTGCGCGTCCTGAAGGAAGCCGGCGCCAAGGACGTCATCATCGCAGCCACGCACGCGGTGCTGTCCGATCCCGCTTCCCGGACCCTGGCCGAATCCGGTGCCCGCGAAGTGGTGGTCACCAACACGCTGCCCATTCCGGCAGCCAAGCGGTTCGAGCAGCTGACGGTACTCTCGATTGCCCCGATGATCGCCCGGGCCATCCGGGAAGTCTTCGAAGACGGCTCGGTCACCAGCCTGTTCGACGGCAAGGTCTAAGCGGATCCCTTTCCGCACACAAGGGCGCCCGCCCGGACTTCGGTTCGGGCGGGCGTCCTTGTGCTGGTAGCATTAACCCCGATGCCTAGGCGAGGGAGCGGCCCGGAATGATCCGGGCGGACTCCGTTATCGACGGTGGCTGGCAACTTCTGGCCGTACACGGGACCGATCCGGTCCGTACGGTGCACTGTTCCGAAACCGGCGCCTACGCCCATGGAAAGCCGACACGGCACCCACGGAACACCACTTACAGGAGTTAGCAATGTCTGAGCAGAAGCTCGCAGGAACCACCCGCACCGATTTCGGCAAGGGTGCAGCCCGCAAGGCCCGCGCCGCCGGCCAGATCCCCGCAGTCATTTACGGACACGGTGCCGATGTCATGCACATCCTGCTGCCGGCCAAGGCCACCACGCTGGCTGTCCGCACCTCCAACGCCCTGCTGGAGATCGACGTCGACGGCGAGTCCCACCTGGCCCTGGCCAAGGATATCCAGCGCGACCCGATCAAGCAGATCATCGAGCACATCGACCTGCTGACCGTCCGCAAGGGCGAAAAGGTCGAGGTAGAGGTCAACGTCCACGTTGAAGGCGAACTGGCTCCCGGCACCGCTGTATACAACCAGGAAGCCAACACGGTCCTGGTTGCCGCAGATGCCACCTCGCTGCCGGAGACCATCGTGGTCAACATTGAAGGCCGCACCGCCGGCGAGCACATCTACGCCAAGGACCTGGAGCTGCCGGCCGGCGTCGAGCTGCTGCTGGATCCCGAAACCATGGTCATCAACGTTTCCGAGTCCACCGTCCAGGACCTGGGCACCCCGTCTGACGAAGAGGTTGCCATTGCAGCCGCTGAAGTCGGCGCCGAAGCGTAACCCACTTCCGGGGCCTGCTCCCCGTAACGGAGCCGTCCGGTTCTCAGTGAAGGAGCAGTACCCGCAGTGAACAGCAACACCTGGCTTGTAGCCGGGCTCGGGAACCCCGGGCCCGGCTACAGCCGTAACCGGCACAATATCGGCAACATGGTCGTGGATGAACTCGCGTCGCGCATGGGCGGGAAGTTCAAGTCCCATAAAACCCGAGCCGCCGTCCTGGAGGGCAGGATCAGCCTGGGCGGCCCCCGGGTGGTCCTGGCCAAGCCACTGACCTATATGAATCTGTCCGGCGGACCGGTGTCCGCCCTGGCCCGGTTCTACGACATTGATCCCGGACATGTAGTCGCCGTCCATGACGAAATCGACATCCCCTTCAATACGGTCAAGCTCAAGCTCGGCGGAGGCGAGGGCGGACACAACGGCCTGCGGGACATTAGCCGGGCCCTGGGCACCAAGGACTACCTGCGGGTACGCGTAGGCGTCGGGCGACCGCCGGGCCGGATGGATACCGCGGACTACGTGCTGAAGGACTTCTCCGGCGCCGAAGCCAAGGAACTGCCGTTCCTGGTGGGAGACGCCGCTGATGCGGTGGAAATGCTCCTGGCTGACGGGCTTCTCGCAGCCCAGCAGAAGTTCCACGGCGCTGTTTCCTAAGGGTTCCTTCCCATGGCGGCCCTAGGTAGCAGCGTCCTGGGATTGGGGTAGTTTTCCAGCGCCCCGGACCGGCCCGAACCATTGTTTCGCTTCCGGTGCCGGGCCTAAAATGGAAGCAGCCTTAAGGGCTCCCAATACGGGGCCGACGTCGGGAGGCCTCCGAGACTGGGCCACCCCCATCCCGGCGTCGGTCCCTTTTACATGTGGCTTTTCCTCACGGCCACGGCCCTGCCGGTATGGGCCTGGGCAGGGTACACCTCGCGCCGCCCTGTCGCCATGGAATAAGCGCCTCGCGGACCTTCCCTGGTTCATGTCTTTGTATGTACTGGACGGGGTGGAGGGCCGCGCGTATGCTCGCCTCTACTGACCAGTAGCTACCGACAGCTGCAGTATTGGGGACCATGGTCCGGGTACTGCGTGCGTTTTTGGGGGGCGTGGCTTGAGCGATGAAGAATGCGTCGGCTGTTGACGATCTGGTTGGCCGTGCCGACGCCCTCGACGCAATATGCACGGCGGTGGTCGAAGGCCGCGGAGCACTGGTCCTGGGCGGGGCGGGTTTCGGTAAGACTGCTGTCCTCAAAGCGGTTTCTGAGCGGCTGAGGGAAGACTTCCACACCCTGTACGTCAGGGGAACTCCGATTTCCTCGCATACCCCCTACGGCGCATTGGCGTTTCTGATCGGCGGGCTTCCCGAAGCAGCGGTCAGCAGCCCGTTGCAGCTGCTCCGCGAGCTGGACTCATCCCTGGCAGCGGGCTCGGGCGGCCGGCGGATACTCCTTGCCGTGGACAATGCAGACCGGCTGGACCGCTTCTCAAGCATGGTGCTTGCGCAACTGCTCCGCCGCGGCAGCGTAGCGGTGGTCGCAGCGGCATCCGCACATTGGGAGTCAGGGTTCGAATTGATGGAGCTGTGGAGCGAAGGACTGTTGGCAAGGATAGCCCTGGAGCCATTGTCCGAGCGGCAGACCCGTCAGCTGATGCAGCAGATCCTCGGTGGCGCCGTCTCCTCCCTTGCCGCCGGTACCATGTGGCACGAAACAGAGGGCAGCCCCCGTTTCATCCGGCTCATGACCGAAGCACAGGTCCGCTCCGGCACCTTGGTGCGCCGGGGTCCCGTATGGGTCAGGACGGGTTCCTTTGTCCGCACCGGGGACGTGGGAGAAGTGGTGGACGCGATGCTGGACCGGCTGGCCCCGCAGGAACGCCGGCTCGTGGAGGTCCTGGCCCTTGCACGCAGCCTTCCCCTGCCCACCGTCCTCGAACTGGTGCCCGCCGGCGTTGTCGATTCCCTCGAGGAGCGCCAGCTGATCCGGGTCGAAGACGCCGGGGCCGCTGTGCGGTTTGCCGGCGGAAGTGTGGGCACAGTCATCGCAGCGACCATGCTTCCCGGGCGGCGGCGGGAGCTGTGGGATGACGTGTCCGTTTTGGTGGACCAGGGCAGCTTGGCTCCGCCGGAACTGGTTGCCTTTGTGGGTTGGGCCATCTCCTGTGGGGGATCTCCCGGCCGGGCCGCCGTCCTGCAGGCGGCGGCTGCAGCAGCAAACGGGCGGAGCGACCCGGCCACGGCACTGCTGCTGTCCCGAACGGCGGCCGGTGAACGGACACAGGGGCTGGTCCTCGAAGAAGTCCGAGCGCTCCGGGCCACGGGGGACTTTGAGGGGGTGGTCCGTGCAGTCGGGGAGCACCGGCCGGACCCCGGGGACAGGGACAGCTACGTGCCGCTGATGACGGAGTACGCCTATGCACTGGCGCGGTTTAACGCGCCAGACCCGGATGCCGTACTGGCCGGCGTCCAAATCTCCGGACCGCCTCAGGGCGACGGGCCTGAAGCTGCTGCGGCGCTGGTTATTGCCCGCAGCGCACTGGAACTTGACAGCGGAAACGTATCGGCCGTGCCGGACGGCTTGGCATCGCTGACCCGTGACCTGCGGTTGAGCCACGGCATCCGCACCCATGCCCGTGCCCTGCACGCCAACGCGCTTGCCCTGGCAGGCCGGGGCAGCGACGCGATGGCCGCCCTGGCCGCTATGGGCAGGCCTGCTGACTACGCGCCGGGTGCAGGCAGCGGGGGCGCCGGAAATGCGGAGGAAATATGTACCAGGGTATTCGACACGTACATCCTCGCCGGAGAACTCGAGCGCGGCGCGGAGTTCGTAAAGCTCTTCGACGACACCGGCGTCCGGCCGTCCTATCAGGGCAGCGCAGGCGAGCTGGCTGTATCGGTGCTCGCGGTATGGCAGGGGCAGGACGGCGCTGCGCGGGAGGCGCTCACCGGCGGTATCGGACAATTGGAAGTCCACGATCCGCAGGAGATGCTCCCACTGGCCCGCACCCTCGCGGGCTACGTCCGTGTCCAGCAGGGCCGGGCGGCGGCAGGCACACCGCTCAATGCCGGGACAACCCGGTTCCGGGAACCGTATTTCCGGGGGTTCCAGAGGAAGTACTTCGCGATCCTGGCGGAAGAACCGGACCCGGATAGCCGCTGCCGGTTGCTGCGCGAAGCGGCGGTTTCGGCCCTGGACACAGGGTGCGCCGCGCCCGCGCTGCTGTTCCTGTCAGCAGCAGTCCGGGCAAAAGACAAGGCCGCAGCCGGGCAAATGCTGGAAACGGCCGACAGCTCGCAGGGCAGGTTCGCGGAATCGTTGTCGCTGTACGCAGCCGGCCTGCTCAAGGATGACCCGGCATTGCTGGTTGACGCGGCAAGGGGCTTTACCGCCCTGGGCCAGCACCTGCTGTGCCGGGACGCGGCCAGCGCCGCCTCGGAGCTGCTGGCTGCCGCCCCGGGAGGAGATGAACGCGGACTGGCCAGGACGGCCCGGGGCTTGGTGAACCTGAGCCTGCGGCGGATGAAGCACATCGGCGGGCGGGCAGAAACGCTGGCCGAATTAAGTGAATTTGAAGCAGATCTTGCGCATCGTGCCGTTACGATGGCCACCACCTCGCAAATAGCCCGGGAACTGAACCTGTCGCCTCGCACCATCGAGTGGCACCTGGGAAAGATTTTTGCGAAGCTCCACGTCTCCGGACGCGCGGAGCTGGCCGAGGTACTGGCCTAGGAACGGGGGATATCGCATGATCGGGTTGAACCCGCGGGCACTGGCGGGCAGGGACGATGTCCTTTCCGGCGTGCTCGAAAGCCTTCGCCGTCCCGGCGGCCACGGGGCGGTCATTGCAGCCGAAGCGGGCCTGGGCAAGACCGCTGTGGCGGCGGCCGCCGCCCAAGAACTGGAAACCGCTATGCCCGTGCACTGGGTGTACGCCAGCCCCGCGTTGACCGCGGTGCCCTACGGAGCCCTGGCGGCGCTTTTACCCGACATTACTCCGGAGCAAACAGGATCGGCACTGGCCGTGATGCGCGCAATCATGGGCAAACTGGGCATTGGCGAGCACGCCGCAGAACCGGCCGGCAGCCCGGCCGCCCCCCTGCTCATAGTGGACGACGCCCACGAGATGGACCAGCCGACCCTTGACCTGCTGTCCCAACTGCTCGACGCCGCACAGATCAGGCTGCTGGTCCTTACCCGCACTTTCGCAGACGTTGCCGGGACCCTGCCGCACATGTGGGACGGCCAGCTCACCCGCCACCGGTTGCTTCCCCTCACCGAGGATGAGGTCCACACGCTGTGCGAGCAGGAACTTCCAGGGCAGGTTGCCACCACTGCATCCGTTGAGCTGTCCCGGCTCACCGGCGGTAACCCCGTGTACCTCCTCGCCTTGATCGAGGAGGCGATCCGGAGTGGTTTCCTGGTCCAGCGGCACGGTATCTGGGTGGTGTCCGAGGCCGAAGTGCCGGTGGGTGGCCGTGTGGCGGACTTGGTCAAGGGCCGGCTGAGGGCACTCGACCCGGAGGACCGCTCGGCGCTGGAAACGATCTGCCTTGCGGAACCGTTCGACCTGGCGGCAGCCTTCCGGTTGGGCATGCACCGCTCCATAGACCGGTTGGCCGCAGCTCTGTTGATCCAGGTATGCGGGGATGCGGGGAACGCGCAGTCGCTGCGTCCCCTGCACCCGATCTACGGGGAAGCAATACGGAAACTGGTCCCGGCAGCACGCAGTGCGCGCCTGCTGGGGAAGCTCGACGGCCAGGTGCCGGGAACCGGGGAGGAAAGCCTGCTGCGCTGGGTGGCTTGGTCCCTGTCCCTGGGAACCGAAGTCCCTGCGGCCGGGTTGCTGCGTGCGGCCGAAGCAGCGAATAACCGGTCCGACCCGCGGCTCGCCCTTCGGGCAGCATCTGCCGTGCCCGACGGCGGCACCCTGGTCCCGGCCCGGTTGCAGGAAGCGCGGGCACTTCTGCAGCTGGGTGAATATGAAGCTGCCGCAGCCGCAGCTAAGGGCACCCTCGAGGAAGCGCCGGACCTGCGCACAGCCAAGCAAGCGGTAGTGGTGCATGCCCAGCTGGCCATGCGGGCAGGCGGGGATAACGCATGGGTGCGGCCGCTTTCCGTTGCGTGGCGCCAGGCGATCGAACGTTTATCGGCGGTGGAGCCGCCAGGGGCTGTGGCGCGGGCCCGCGGCGGTCCGGAAATGCTCCTGGTGTTGGAAGCGGTCCGGGAGGGGGAATATGTCCGGGCCGAGTCCGAACTCGTGGACTTGCGGGCTCGGGCCGCGGAGGATGCCGAGGCCGTACTTTTCGTCGAAGCCCTCCTGGCGGAGGTGCTGGTGGCTACTGGCCGCGCTGCAACAGCCTTGACCCACAGCAGTGCGGCCATGGCGCTGCTGCAGCGGAAAGGCTCCGGCTTGCTTCCTTATTACCCGTTTGTACTGCACCGGCACCTCACCATCCTGGTCTGGCTTGGGCAGTGGGAAGAGGTGCATCGGTGCGTGGGGACCGCCGGCTCCGCGGCGCAGCGGTCGCTGCTGCATTCCGGCGGGATGGCTGATTTCGCGCTGGGACTGTGCAGCCTGCGCTCCAGCGCCATGGAAGACGCCGCACGGCATTTTGCGGCGGCGGTCGAGGAAGCAGAGGCAGCTAACGATCCCGAAGGCGTGCTTGCCCTCGCGCTTGGACTTGGCTCCTTTGCCGCAGCCAGCCTGGGCCAGCGCGAACAGGCGGGCAGGTTGCAGCAAGCGGCTGAACAGGTGCAGTCGCACGGTCCCCGGCAGTACCAGGTACTCGCCGCCGGCATCCTCAGCGCAGCAAAACTGGCCAAGGACTCGGACGACGCTGCCGCCCGGAGCCTGCGGGCGCAGGCCGCCGCCGCTCGGGAGTCCTCCTTCACCGCCATTGAATTCACCCTGCGCCACCTCGCCATGCGGCTGGGCGACTTTTCCGACGCAGGCCGGCTGCTGAAGATTACCGAAGGTTTCGAGGGACCGCAGGCGCCGGTGGTTAACCGAGTCGCCCGTGCCGTTCTGGACCAGGACGTTAACGCACTGGCGGCGCTGGCGACCAGCCGGGAACCTGAAATGGACCTGCTGCTGGCCCGGCAGTGCACGCTCGAAGCGCTGCGGCTGGCACGGAAAGGTTCTGACCGTGCGGTTCTGAACCGCATCCAGCGGCTGGTCGGAAAACAGGGTGGGAACGGACATTCCTCCCTGCCCGGGTTGACCCGCAGGGAACACGATGTTGCCGAACTGGTTGCAGCTGGCTACCGCAACGCAGAGATAGCCGGCCAGCTGGATCTCTCCGTGCGGACCGTGGAAGGGCACATATACCGCACGTATGAAAAACTGGGGATCAGCCGGCGCGATGAGCTCAAAGCCAGGTTCCCGTCCTTGCGCAACCCCGCCGCGGGCTGGAAGCCGCCGCCGCGCGGCGAGTAGTTTGCCAACCAAACACCAGTAGGTTTTACTCGGGCAAAGCGTTTCCGGGGTTCGTAGCGTTATGAGCGTTACTTGAGGTTCGAGGGTGCAGCGGTGCAATTCGAGGCTCTGAAGGTTTTCTCCGACGGGGGTTGTGGAGGATAACCGCAGGGCCCCGTGCAGCCGTACCCGGACTTCGGGTCCCACAAACGGAGCCGGCGGCGTCGATGCCCTCTGAGACCGGGGCGTCCCCCCAGCCGCCGCCGGCTCCTTCCCCCTAGCTGGTAGACAGCACCCGATATTCTGAGCGCACTGGTGCATGCAACCCGGTGGACAGATGGAGCCATTCGATGGATGTTGCCGGCCCAGGCCTGGCCCGCCCGAGCGACCAAAACCCCCTGTCCGCACCGGCACATCACCTCCAGCCGCCGCCCCTGGCACAGGTGCAAAGCAGTGCAGCCTCCGCACTGGATGCGCTCAATCAAGGCATGAGCGTGGTCATTTCCGGCGCTGACGGAACCGGTAAATCCACTGTGATGGCCCACATCCTTGGCGCACTGGGCGGGGAATTTTCCGTGCTGCGCCTGCGGGGGGCCGCTGCCTGGTCAGGGAAACCGTTCGGCGGTCTGTTCTGGCTGCTCAGCGAGCTTCCGCCCGAAGCGTTGTCCAATCCGGTGTTTGTCCTGCAGTTCGTCCGCGGAGTGTTGGCGGAAAAAGCCGGGGGACGGCGCCTGGTACTGGCAATCGAGAACGCAGAGGACCTGGACGTGTCCACCACTGCCGTCCTCCTCCAGCTCTGCCGTGCCGGATACACCCTCATGCTGGCAACAGTCAGGGACTTCTCCGCGTGCCCGGAGGAGTTTGTACGCTGGTCGGCAGACGGCTCCGTCCACAAGGAAGACCTGTGCCCGCTGCCAACGGCCGGGACGCGGACCTTGCTGGAAGACTTGTCCGCCGGCCCGGTATCCAGCCGCTTGGTGGCGGAAGTCCAGCAACGGACCCGGGGGAATCCGCTGCTGGCCACGTTGTTCTTCCAGGAACAAGTGCAGGCCGCGACGGTGCGCCGCCGCAGGGGTACCTGGGTCTGGACCGGAGCCGTGTCCTACGCGGGTGCCCTGGCCGAACGGGTGGAAACGGAAATCCGCGGCCTTTCCCCGGCCGAAAGGTATGCCGTGGATGTACTGGCGGTTTCCGGCGGGCTGCCCGCGCCCGTGATCCTGGAGGTTGCCGATCCGGCTGCCGTGGAGCGGTTGGAAGACATGCTTCTGGCTGCTGCGGACTCGGGCCCGGTCCGGACGCTGCGTCTGAAGGACCCGCTGCTCGCTGGAGCTGCAGCAGCGCTGGTGCCGCACGGGCGGGCCAAAGAGATACGGTCCCGGGTGGCCGTCGCCGAGGCAACCTGCCGGATTCGCGGCGGTCCAAACGCTTTTCCCGAAGAGGCAGCGGCCCGGAACGCGGTCCGGGAAGCCGTGGAACTGTCCCGCAGCGGCCGCTGGGCTGAGGCTACCGAAGCGGCCCGGGCAGGCCTGGACCTGCTCCTTGAGGACAGCGTCCGGCGCAGGGACCTGCTTTCGGAATTGTTTTGCGTGTTCCTGCGGTGCGGCGAGCTGCGGCTGGCAGCGGACGTGCTGGCCCGGACCGAGGCGGGTACGGAGGGCGTTGAGCTGCCCGGCGGCAATGATTTGTGTGCGGGGATCGTGCAGGTGCTCGGGGGAAGGGCGGACAGGGCCCTCGATTATCTGCAGCGTTCCCTTGCCCAGCTCGAGGAAAACAGGACGCAGGACATAATCCCGCTGGCGAGCGCGGCCGCGGCCTACGCCTGTGTCCTGCTTGACGACGCCGAAGCTGCACGGGCCTACCTGGCGGCGTCCCAGCCACCGGCGGAACAACAGGCAGCAGGTGCACGGGAACCCGACCTCCGGGACACCTGGCAAAGGGACTCAGCCGAGGGCCTCGCCGGTGCCTTGGGCCGGCTGTGCACCGTACGAGGCGTTCCGGACGGGTTCTTCGGGCCGGAGAGCGTTGATACCGGCAGTGTTGAAGAAGGCAGCGTTCAAGAAGGCAGCGTTCAAGAAGGCAGCGGTGAAACGGTGAATACCGGCAGCACGGCGGCTGCCGGCCAATCCGCGTTGCAGTTGCTGGTACTGGCCGTTTCAGCGTTTCAAGGAACCCCCGGCGCGGTTGAGGAGTTGAGGGCAGCGGCATCCGCGTGCAACGGCGCTGCTGCTGCCATGTATTCGGACCTGTCCGCCGGGCTCGCCGATTCAGACCGCCTCGGTATGCTCCGTGCGGCCCGGACTGCCTACAGCCTTGGCCACTACCTCCTGGCCCATGAAGCGGCGGGCCGGGCGGTGCGCCTGGCCCGGGCGCACGCCGACCGCACGGTGCTTCGCACTGCGCGGCGGATCGAAAACGCGAGCTTCAGGATGCTGCTGGCAGCCAACTCCGTTTCAGATCGGCTGCCGGAGCTGTCGGATTTTGAGCGCGCCCTCGCGGTGGGAGCCGCAGCGGGGGAGAGCAGCTCGGACCTGGCCGCACGGCTGCATCTCTCACCCCGCACCGTGGACTGGCACTTGGGCCGCATCTTCTCGAAACTCCGCGTTTCGGGACGGGCTGAACTGCGTGAATGCCTGGAGACGGAACGCGCGGAAGCCTAACGCCGGGCCGCTATCCTCCCGTTTCTGCCCATACAGGTGGTGCGAAGAGCGCGAACACGTAGGCCGACACCTTTATGCGGCCGCATTTCCAAGTAACCACGTAAGGCAACTAGGGGACGCTACTCGTGTACCGCTGCAGGCGTGTTCCTACTCTGGTGCGCAACAGTGGCGCAGGTGTTCGGCCCCTACGGCGGACGCCGGGCTTCAACTACTGGACAGCAGAACCTGAATCGACAGGAACGGGTCTCAAAGTGCAGCCTCATGATGATCAGCCGACCTCCACCCGCCTTCACACCGGACCTGTCCAGGGCCCGCCTCCCGACCCGGGTTCCGGCCTCCAGCCCCCGCCCGCCGTCGTCGGCAGGACCGCGGTGCTGGAGGAAATCCTGAAAGCACTCTCCGGGACCGCCCAGGGCACGGGCTGCGTTCTGGTGGGAGACACCGGCATCGGGAAGACAGCCGTGATGCAGCACGTGCTCCGGCACCTGCAGGATGAAATGTACGTTGTCCAGGTCCGCGGTTCCGAATTCGCCGGCCGGACCCCGTTCGGTGCCCTGACGTTCCTGCTCTCGGACCTGGAACCGGAACTGTCCACCCACCCTGTCATGATCCTGCGCGGCCTGACCCAGCTGGTCCGGGAACGTTCCGGTGGCCGGCCCGTGCTGCTCGCCGTGGACAACGCCGAGGACCTGGATGAATTCTCCGCCATGGTCCTGACCCAGATGGTGCTGAACCGCAGCGCCGGAATGCTTGTGGCCTTCCGCGACTTCAGTTCCGCTCCGGGCGAGTTCACGGGGCTGTGGCGCGACGGCATTCTGGCCCGCGTTGACCTGGAACCTCTGGACGTGCAGGAAGCCGCCGCCTACCTGGCCTCATTACTGGGCGGGGCCGTTTCCCGGGCGGCCGCGGCAGCGCTGTGCGGTTACGCCGGCGGCAATCCCCACCTGCTGGCACTGGCCCGGCACGATTTCGAGGACGCCGGAGCACTTAGGCATCACAACGGCACCTGGATACTCGCCGATGGGGAGGAAATCCGGGGCGGCCGGGTTGCCGCCGCGGTCCTGGGTGTCCTCACCGGACTGAGCGCTGCACAGACACAGCTGCTGCAGCTGCTGGCCATGGCGGGGTCGCTGCCGCTGCCGGTGGCGCTGGGACAGCTGGACAGTACTGAACTTGACGAGCTCCAGGAACGCCGGCTGGTCAGCCTTGATGCCCGCCCTGTTCCCGATGTGCTGGTGAGCAACCCTGTGCTGGAGCGCTCCATCCGGGCCGGGCTGAGCACTTCGCGGAAGCGGTTGCTTTTTGAGGAGCTCGGCCCCTCGCTGAACTCCCTGGAAGGTTTTGTCCTTGATCCCGTAGTGCTTGCACGCTGGCTTGAGGACATCGGCGAAATCCCCGCAACGGAGCTGGCGGTACGCGCAGCACGCAGGGCCACTGCGGCACAGGACCCCGCAACGGCAATCCGGCTGCTCACCGCGGCGGCCGGATCCGGTGACAGCGCCGGCGCCGTCGTCGAATTGGCCCGTGCGAGGACGGCGCAGGGCGAATACGGTGCAGCTTTGGGGGTCCTCGCCCGGTTCAGGGGCGGTGAGCAGGTGCCCTCCCGGGAAGAACGCGTCCGCCTCCTGCTGGCCGAAAGCAGGGTGCTGTGCATTGAGGCCACCGGCCTGCGGGACCCGCGCTCAACGGATGCCCCCGCCGAACCCGCCAGGATGCGCCACACCGACCTGTTCGCCCAGGCAGAGCAGGAAGCGGCGGGACTCGACCAGCACCTTGCCGGTACTGCCGAGTTGAGGCGTGAACTCGCCGCAGCCCGGGCGGAATGCCACTCCGCCCACGGACGGTTCCAGGAAAACATCGCCTACCTGGCCGAGCTCGACCGGCAGGACACGGGCGCGGATCCGGAATTCGGTATCCAACGGGCAGCATTCCGCTGCGAAGCGTGGGGGATGACCAACCGGCAGGACGACGCCGTCGAACTGGCCGGGAAGGTGGAAAAGCTGCTGGAAAGTGCGCAGATCAGCCCGGGGACGCGGGCCAGGGTGGTGGGCCGGCTGCTGCACACGTATCTGCTGACGGGCGCCCTCCCGGCATGCGGGCGGCTGCTGGCCAGATCGGCTGCAGCCGGTATGGAAGGCAGCTACACGGAATTGGCAGAAGGTTTGCTGCATGCCTTCGCCGGACGGCCGGACGCCGCGCTCCCGGCGCTAACGGCCACGGTCAACCAGCTTGCCGTCACCGGACCGGCAGCATTCCTGCCGCTCGCCGCAGCAGCCGCAGCGTATTGCCACGCGGTGGAAGGCCATACGGAAACCGCGCGCCAGTACCTGCAGATGCAGCGTGCTGCAGCCGACGGCGGCCCCTGGGCCGTACGCCGGGGAGCCCGCCACTTCGCCGCCCTGGCCGAGGCTGCGCTGGGAGCGGAAACGGGCAGCACCCGGTTTTCCTCCCTCGCGGCCCAGGACCACCGCCGTGGTGCCTACGCCTACGAGCTGCTGGCCCGAATCACCGCCATGCGGCTGGGGGATGCTGAAAGCCTGGACGACGTTCTGGCCGTTGCCGCCAACCAGCAAGGGGACTTTGCCTCCCTTTGTGAAAGCTACGCCAAGGGTTTGGGCAACGCCGACGCGCAACTGCTCCTGCGGGCCTCGGAAATAGCATCCGGTTCCGGGCACGTGATGCTGGCTCGGGAAATTTCCGAACATGCGCTGGGTATCGCCTCCGGCGCCGGGGACCGGGCGACCGTCCGTTTCATCCACCGCAGCCGCCGGGTGGCAGCCCCGGATCCGGCCGCCGAGGCGGCCGACGAATTCCTCGGCGCGCTCACCGCCCGGGAACGCTCGATTGCGCGGAAGGCCGCGGCCGGCACCAGCAACAAGAAAATCGCCGAGGAACTGGGCATATCCGTCCGGACGGTGGAAGGGCACCTGTATCAGGTGTACTCGAAACTCCATGTGGGCAGCAGGCGGGAACTGGCACGGACCATCGCGGAACAGTCAGGGGCAAAGAAATGACACTATGGGGGCACGACCGGCAGCTGTTTGGCCGCGAACGCGAACTAGCCGAAGTAACCAGCCGGCTGCTGGACCCGGGCCTGCGCGGGGTTCTCATTCTCGGTGCCGAGGGCATCGGAAAGTCTTCCCTGGCCGAACAGGCAGCGGACCGGCTCGCCTCAATCATGGCGCCCTACTACGTCTGCGGCAGCCCCGTGCTGTCCACCATGCAGTACGGCATCCTGTCCACCTATCTGGGATCGGCCACGGCGGCGGAGATGGAATCCCCGCTGTCAGTGCTGAGGACCGTACGGGCGCATTTCCAGCGGCTGACTGAGACCAGCGGCATGCAGAGCCTGCTGGTCGTGGACAACGCCCAGCATATTGACGAGGCCAGTGCCCACCTGCTGACCCAGCTGGCCATGTCCGGTGAACTGCGTTTGATGGTGATTTCCCGGGCGCGGGCTCCCCGCATCCATGAGCTGCTGTCGCTCGCCCGTGACGGCCTGCTGGCCCGGATCGACCTGGGACCGTTGTCCCGGCAGGCGGTCCATGAGTTCTGCGTCAGCGTCCTCGGCGGCCCCCTCCTGCAAGCCTCCTCCACGCTGCTCAGCCGCATGTCCGGGGGCAACCCGCTCTATGTCAAGGAACTGCTTGGCCGCGCACAGCGGCAGCGCCGGCTGGTGGAGGCCAACGGGGCCTGGTTCCTCACCCAGGAACCGGACTGCGTCGACACCTCGCTGGTGGACCTGGTCAAAGGAATGCTTGCGGCACGGACCCCGGCAGAACGGAATGTGCTTGAGACGGTGGCTCTGGCAGGCCGGTTGCCGCGTGCGGTGGTCTCGGCGGTGGCCGACGACGAGGCGGTGCGCTCGCTGGTGATCGACGGACTCCTGGAGATTCTTCCCGACCGTGACGAGTCGGCGCATCTGGTGCAGCCCCTGCACGCAGAGATCATCCGCAGCTTGGTGCCGGTGGCACGCAGCGCGGAGATCCGTGCACGGGTGCTCGCCCGCTACACCCCGGTGTCAGGACCCGAACCGGACCACGAGACCGGCGCCGTCCTCCGCCGCACCGAGTGGGCGTTGGACTGCGGTGAACGCCTGGGGGCGGAAGAACTGCTGTCAGCCGCGCGGATGGCCAACGGTGCCGGCGACCCCGTCCGCGGGCAGCGCTTCGCCGCAGCGGTTCACGCTTTGCCGTTCCGAACCGCAGCCGAGGTGGAACTTGCTGTCGCCTGTGCCCAGCAAGGCAGCTACTCCTGGGCACGTGCCAGGCTGGAGGACCTGGCAGAAGGAATCCGGGAAGGCAGCGGCACGGGATGGGACCAGGACAGCCTGCACCGGGCTTCCTTCACCGGTGCGCTGCTGCTGCGCCAGACCAGCGGCCGGAGCACGGAACTTCCCCTGATGGCCGACCGGTGGTTGGCAGCTGCCGCGGAAGTAGCTTCGCGGCAAAGCGCAGGTGGCTCAGTGCCCGCACAGGTGCGTGCGGCTACGGAAGTCCTGCGTGTCGCGGCGCTGGTGATGGAAGGAGACTTCAGCCGGGCCCGGACGCAGCTTGCGGAACTGGTCAAGGAGGAGTCTCCAGCCCGCAGCCACGCGGACGGAGAACGGCTGCTGGTAGCCCACGGTCTTTACGCTGAAGTTCTGGCCGCGTGCGGCGAAGTGGGTGCCGCCCTGAAACACGCCCTGTCCGCAGCGAATCTGCTCAACTCCGCCGACGGTAAACTGCAGAGCTATTCCGGTTTCGTTTTTGTGCGGCAGGCACAGTCCCTGCTTCATTCCGGGCGTTATGCCCAGTTGGACCAGCTCCTGGCCAGGATGCACGCTGGTCCGCAGCACCTGCTGATCAGCTTGGGCGGGACCCTGGGAGTTTTTGAAGCGGCCCTTGAAATCCACCGGGGTCGGCTGCACGAAGGGCTGCGCCGGTTGCGGCCTGCCGTGGAAGCGCTGCGGGACAGGGACCCGGAGCTGCTGCTTCCCTATGCCCTGGGCCTGGCCGGCTACGCATCCACCGTAGTTGCCGACGGCACTCCGGCAGCGGGCTTCGCCGCCCAGGTCGAAGGGTCCCGCTACCGGGGGCCGGTGCACCTTTGGCTGACCGCGCAGGCTTACGCGGCGGCAGCCGAAGCGTCCCAATCCACGGAGGGTCCTACTTCCGGGCACCTTGCGGTGCTCGCTGCGCAGGCACGGGAAGCAGGCTTGCGCAGCACCGAAAAGGACATCCTGGAGCTGTGCCTGGCGGTGGGCGATCTTGCCCAGGCGGGACGCCTTGCCGAGCTGACCGCCGACTTTGAAGGCGGCGAGGCGGAAGCCCTGCATGCGTACGCCGTAGCCGTCGCCTCGGGCAACCCGGACCGCATGGTGGCTGCGGCCGAAGATGCCATCCGCGCGCAGAAATACCTCGTGGCAGTGGAGAGCATTGGCCATGCCATCCGTTTCTACGGAAACCACGGCAATCTCCGGCGCCAGCGTGCCCTGATCCAGCAGCTGCGCCGGCGCAGGGAAGAACTGGCGGGCGTCACCGTCTCATATCTGAGCCCGTCCCTGCACCTGGTCCGCCTGACACGGCGGGAACACGAGATTGTGGAACTGCTGCTCTCCGGGGCAACCAGCAAGGACATTGCCGCCCACTTCACCCTCTCCCAGCGCACCGTGGAGGGGCACGTCTACCGCATCTACGTGAAGCTCGGGATTAGCCGCCGGGCGGATCTGGAGTCCGCCTACCGGGCGCTTGAGCCCGGGCACCGCAGCAGTTCGCTGCTGTAGGAAGTGCCTCCGCCACCAGCCTTTTCCGTCCTGACGGAACCGTGCCCGGTGGGGCTGCTGTTTCGGCTGTTAATACATACTTCCATCGTCTAAGAGTTTCGTCTCCCCAAGCTGAGTAGTGAGACCCAAAACAACGGCGTCAGACGTGCCGGGCCGGGTATGAGGTACTCGTGTCTGCCGCATTTGGCGCTCCTAGGCTGAGGCCAATCCAGTATTTCAAAGGTCTTAATTGCGGGTTGTTCTTGGGGGACGGAAGATGACGGCAGTACAGGAATCCGGGACTGAAGTTCTCCACGCACCCACCTTCACTTTCCCCAGCTTTACCACCCAGGGTGTGTTCGGCCGGGACGGCCACAGGCGAAGCGCAGCAGTGGCCTGGAGCCGGCGGTACTGCCGTATCCTTGCAGCCTCCGACGCCCTCGTGGTGGCGGCCTCGGTCCTGGCAGGACACCTCTGGCAATTCGGCGGGCAAACCCCGGCGGTCCGGATCGGACCCTTTTATGCCGGGGACCTCATGGTCTCGCTCCTTATCGGCTTGGCCTGGATGCTGGCCCTGCACGTGTACCGCAGCCGCGATGCCCGAATCACGGGTATCGGCACGGACGAGTACAAACGGGTAGTGAACGCCACCGTCATGCTGGTCGGCAGCCTTGCCTTCGCCGCTGTGGTGTTCCAGGTGGACGTGGCCCGGGGATACTTCGGCCTGGTCTTCCCGGTCGGTGCCGTGGGACTGATCTGCACCCGGTGGCTCCTGAGAAGGTGGCTCAGCCGCAGGAGGCGCCAGGGATACTATCTGTCGAAGGTCGTGGTGCTGGGACGGCCGCGGGACGTGCGGTACGTAGTGCACCAGATCAGCGGGAAGTCCGCCTACAAGGTGGTGGGCGTGGCCCTGAGCGGGAAACCCCGCAGCTTTTTCCAGGTGGACGGTGCGGTGCTGCCCGTGGTTTCGGACGAGGACTCCGTAGTTGGGGCGGTGGCAAGGGTGGGGGCAGACGCCGTCATAGTTGCCGGACCAACCAAGGGCGGCGGACAGTATGTCCAGGAATTGGGCTGGGAACTGGAGGAATCGGCAACGGAGCTGATCCTGACAACCGGGCTGACCAGCGTTGCCGGGCCCCGGATCCATTCCCGGCCGGTGGAGGGCCTGCCGCTGATGCATGTGGAACTGCCCCAGTACTCCGGTGCCAGGCACGCACTCAAACGGGTTTTCGACATTGTCCTCTCCGCGGCGGCACTGATCATCCTGCTTCCGTTGATGGTCGTGCTCGGGCTGCTCGTCAAGCGGGACAGCCCCGGACCGGCGCTGTTCCGCCAGGAACGGGTAGGACGGGGCGGCAAAAAATTCCTCATGCTGAAGTTCCGTTCCATGGTTGAAACGGCTGAAGACGACTTGGTCGGCCTGCTGGACCGCAACGAGGGCGCTGGGCTGATGTTCAAGATCCGCAACGATCCGCGGATCACCCGGGTGGGGGCGTGGATGCGCCGCTACTCCCTCGATGAACTGCCGCAGTTCTGGAACGTCCTGATCGGGGATATGTCCCTGGTGGGACCGCGTCCGCCGCTGCAGCGGGAAGTGGATGGCTACCGCAACCGTGTCCACCGCCGCCTCTACATCAAGCCGGGGATCACGGGCATGTGGCAAACCAACGGCCGGTCCAACCTCAGCTGGCGGGACAGTGTCCGGCTGGACCTGTACTACGTGGAGAACTGGTCACTCACCGGCGACCTGATCATCCTCTGGCGCACGGTTGTCCAGATGTTCAAACCTCTGGGGTCCTACTGATGGCCCCCGGGAGCTCAGTCCCCTCCATCCACTTCATCCACTCTGGGAAGGCGGCAACCATGGCCATCCGCATAGGCTACGCCGCAGGCGCTTTCGACCTGTTCCACATAGGCCACCTCAACATCCTCCGCCATGCCAGGAGCCAGTGCGACTACCTCATAGCCGGAGTGGTTTCCGATGAACTCTGCGAGGCCCGCAAGGGCCGGCCTCCGGTCATTCCGCTGACGGAGCGCCTCGAGATTGTCCGGGGACTGCAGTGTGTGGACCGGGCTGTCGCGGAGGTCCTGCCGGACAAAATGGATACCTGGCAGCAACTGCGCTTCAATGTTTTTTTCAAGGGCGATGACTGGCGGGGTACCCCGGCCGGAACGGCACTGGAGGAGTCCTTTGCCGCCGTCGGCGTGGAAGTCGTGTACTTCCCCTACACAGTCCAAACGTCCAGTACCCGGCTGCGCCGGAGCCTGGAAATCCTGGATGCCGCAGCCGGGGGGCGGCTGTGAGGGGGCCGGCCCGGCAGGTGCAGCCCGGCCTGCGCATCGCAATGGTGGGGACCCGCGGGGTGCCGGCCCGCTACGGCGGATTCGAGACCTGCGTGGAGCAGGTGGGACAACGCCTTGCGGCACGCGGGCACGAGGTTACGGTCTACTGCCGTACCGACAGCCAGACCGACACGTCCGAAACCGAGTACCTGGGGATGGAGCTGGTGTATCTGCCGGCACTCCACCGGCGCACCTTGGAGACCCTGACGCACACCGGCCTCAGCGTGCTGCACCTGCTGCGGCACCGGCCCGATGCTGCCATAGTCTTCAACGCGGCCAACTCACCGTGGCTGCCGCTGCTGCGCACGGCACGCATCCCGGTGGCCACGCATGTGGACGGGTTGGAGTGGAAGCGCGCCAAATGGGGGCCGGCGGGCCAGCGGTACTACCGGGGCGCAGAGGCACTGGCGGTGCGCTTTTCCGATGCCCTGATCGCCGACGCCCAAGGCATCCAGGACTACTACAGGGACAAGTTCGGCGCTGACAGCACCCTGCTGACGTACGGGGCTCCGGCGATCAGCGGCGCCGGCAGCCGGCGCCTGGCGGAGGTGGACCTTGTGCCGGGCCAATACCAGCTGGTGGTGGCCCGGATGGAACCGGAAAACCATGTCCACCTGATTGTGGAGGGGTATGTGCACAGCGGGTCCGAGCTGCCGCTCGTTGTAGTGGGCAGCGCACCCTATTCCGAGCGCTACACCGCCGCCATCCGGCGCGCTGCCGACTCCCGGGTGCGTTTCCTGGGCGGTGTATGGGACCAGGAACTGCTGGACCAGCTGTACGCCAATGCCCGGGTCTATTGGCACGGGCATTCCGTAGGCGGAACCAACCCGTCCCTGCTGCGGGCCATGGGTGCCGGCACAGCGGTCAATGCATTCGACGTCGGCTTCAACCGCGAGGTCCTGGGCGATGCCGGACGGTTCTTCCGGACGGCCGAAGACGTAGCCAAACTGGCGCTTGACGCTGAGGAATCGCCCGCAGCCATAGCCGAACGCGGCCTGGCGTCCACCCGTGAAGCAGCACGCTACGACTGGACGGAAGTATCCCGCGGATATGAACGCCTGGTGCAGGAACTTGCTGCCGGGGAAGGAGGGCCCCCGCGGCCCTCCCGGCGCCGCCGGAGGGGGGTGGCGGCATCGTGACGCAGAGAACGCACGCGCCCGCCGCTCCCGCGCACCGGGCATCACCCCGGACCCCGGGATATGCAGCCACCGTGCACTCCCTGGCGGCTGCCCAGAAACGGGCCGCGCCGGGAGCCCCGGCGTATTCGCTCTTTATCAACCGCCGGGCCGGACGCTACCTGGCCGCCGCGTGCCACCTGCTGGGGATGACGCCCAATGCCGTGAGTGCGGTCAGCGCGGCGTTCACCTTCAGCGGCATCTTGATCCTGGCCCTGGCTGCACCGTCCTGGCTCAGCGCGGCCGGCATCTGCTTCTGCCTGGTCCTGGGCTACGCCTTCGATTCAGCGGACGGGCAGGTTGCACGGCTGCGCGGCGGAAGCTCACTGGCAGGGGAGTGGCTGGACCACGTCCTGGACAGCATCAAGCTCTCCTGCCTGCACCTGGCCGTGGCACTCTGGGCGTTCAGGCTCGACGGCGGCCCGGAGCAGGCCTGGCTGCTGGTTCCCCTGGGATTCACGGTGGTGGCCAATGTGTCCTTTTTCGCCATGATCCTGAACGACCAGTTGAAAACCGGCCACGCGCTTAGGGCCGGGCAAGCCGCCGCTGTGCGCACGGGAAACCTGCGCCGTTCGCTTGTACTGATCCCCACCGATTACGGCTTCCTTTGCCTGTTGTTCCTGCTCACCGCACTGCCGGAGGTTTTTGTGCCCGTCTACACCGCTGTCTTTATCCTCAACTTCCTGCACCTGGCGCTCGCCGCACCGAAATGGTTCCTGGACATGATCCGGCTGGAGGCACGCTCATGAACGGCTCGGATTCGGGCAGCGGCCCGCACGGTTCCTCCCGGCCGGAGGGGTCCGGGCACCGACGACGGCGTGTGGTGCTCGCGGTGGCAGTTGCCGCCGCAGTGGTCCTGGGCGTTTTCTTCGCGGCTAACGCCGTGCGCAATGACGGCGGCGTTCCCGCCGTGGCCGCATCCCGCGAGGCAACCACCCAGACACCGCGCGCGACGGCTGCCGAGTCGGGGCCGGCCGCCGAGCCCGCCCCGGCAGGAACGGCAGACCCGGGCACCGCAGCAACCCAGCCGGCACCCGGTGCCGAACCGGTTGCACCGGAAGACCCATCGCTGGCTGCCCAAGACCTGCCCGTGGCCGAACCCGTGGCCATTGACGGCGGATCCAGCGAGGCCGGGGGCCTGGACATACGGGTGGCGTCAATGGAAGCCGTGGAGGGTGAAGCCATCGGGATCGGCGAGATCGGCGGCCCGTCGGTCCGGTTCACTGTCAGCGTTGCCAACGGCAGCAACGAACCGGTTGACCTCAGCAACGCCGTGCTCACTGTCGAAGCCGGACCGGACCGGCTGCCCTGCACCGAGCTCAGCGGCCCCGCGACGGCCGCCTTCCCGGTCCAAGCCAAACCGGGTGAGACGGTTACCGGGATTTTTGTCTTCCTGATTCCGGAGGAGAGCCGGAACGACGTCACGGTCTACCTGAACTACTCGGTGGATGCCTCGGTGGCGGCCTTCCACGGAGCGGTCCCTGCGCCATGAACCAGACCTCGAAGCCGTTCCCGGGACGGGAACCCCGTGCCGCGGCTCTGCGCCGGATCGTCCGCAGCACCCGCCGCGCCGGACGCCATCTTCGGGCCCGGACTGAAACTCCGCTGCTGGCTATGCGGAATGCACGCTCCGGCGCCCCGGTGACCGGAACCGCCCCCGTAGTCGTATCGCTGACCTCTTACGGCCGCCGCCTGGAGACCGTGCACCTGGCCATCGAGTCCATCGGGCGGGGATCGGTCCGCCCCCGCCGGTTGCTGCTCTGGGTCGAGGACCCGCGGGTTGCTGCATCACCGCCGGCGGAACTTGCCCGGCTGCAGGCACGGGGACTGGAACTTCGGCTGAGCGAAGGCTACGGACCACACACCAAGTACTACCCATACGTTGCCTCCACCCCCAAGCACACGCTGCCTCTGGTCACCGCCGATGACGACATCATTTATCCGAGGCACTGGCTGCATGCCCTGCTCCGCTCCTACGCGGCGTCGCCCGACGTCGTCAGCTGCCATTGGGCCAACCGAATGACGGTCACCGGCGGGGCAATCGGGCAGTACCGTTCCTGGGTGCCCAGCCGCACGGCTGACAAACGGCGCGACAGCCTGGCACTTGGGGTGTCCGGTGTCCTCTACCCGCCGCACATGCTGGACCGGTTGGCTTCGGCCGGAGCGTCCTTCCGCGATCTGAGCCCTACCGCGGACGACATATGGCTGCACTGGGTGGCCCTGCGCGGCGGCGTTCCCGTGCGGCAGGTTTCCCCGGTGCCGCGACACTTCCCGGTTATCCCGGGCAGCCAGGACACCCGTTTACTGTCCGTCAACGTGTCCCAGGGGCGCAATGACGAATGGATCCGGGGTCTGTACACGGAGGAAGACATACGGATGATCGAGGGCGCCTATCAACCATGACCGTGGTTCCACGAACGCGAGAAGAAGACGTTGCGCGGCCGGGGCCGGCCGCTGTCTTGGGCCGGAGACCGGTCCAGCTTCAACTGCTCCCGGGTGCATGGCACCCATCAACGGATGGACACCGTAATGAACAGAAAGAAAGCAGCCGTGCATAGAAGCACGGAAACCACAGGCCCGGAACGCACCGTTCCGGGCTCCCGAACCAGGCAGGCCGGCCGCGGCCTGCGCCAGCTTGCGGCGCTCGCAGCAACCTGCGCCCTGACGGTTACGGCGCTCACTGCACTGGCCGGCGGTGCCAGCGCGGACACTGCACCGGTCAACCCCGCCGACCCGAAAACACCGGTAACGGTATCCTCAGATCCGCTGCCCACCGCGCAGCTCGACGGCGTCGCCTGGCAACAGGTAGTGGTGGGCGACACCGTGTATGTGGCCGGCAAGTTCAGCAAGGCACGCCCGGCAGGTGCCGCCGCCGGAAGCCAGACCGTCAGCCGGAACAATGTCCTGGCGTATCGGCTCTCGACGGGAGAACTCCTGCCGTTTACCGCGAACCTGAACGGGCAGGCGCTGAGCATTGCTGCGTCCCCGGACGGATCACGGATCTACGTGGGCGGCGAATTCACCCAGGTGAACGGCACGGCCCGCTCACGGATCGTCGCGCTGAACGCGGCCGACGGTTCCGTGATCTCCAGCTTCAATCCGAAGGTCGGAGGCACGGTCCGTGCCATTGCCACTGCCGGGGATACGGTTTACGCGGGTGGAATCTTCAGTAACGTCGGCTCCGTTTCCCGCTCCAGGCTGGCAGCCTTCCGCGCCGGTGACGGCGCACTCCTGCCTTGGAATCCCAAGACGGACAACCGGGTTAACGCGCTGGTGGTGTCTCCCGACGGCCGCCAAGTGGTCATCGGCGGTGCCTTCAGTACGCTCAACGGCAGCTCCCGCCCCGGTTTCGGCTTGGGACGGGTGGACGCGGTTTCGGGCGCCAGCATGTCCCTGGGCGTGAACAACACCGTCCGCAACTCCGGAACCAATGCGGCCATCCTCTCGCTTTCCTCCGACGGAACGAACTTCTACGGCACCGGTTACATCTACCGGGCATCCAACGGGACCGGTAACCTCGAGGGATCCTTCTCCGGCAAGTGGGGGGACGGCAACCTGCAGTGGGTGGAGGACTGCCACGGCGACACTTACGGCGTATGGGCCTCCTCCACCGCCGTCTACGTTGCCGGACATAATCATGACTGCCGGAACTTCGGCGGATTCCCGGAAGTAAACCCGCGGGTTGAGCACCGGGCCGTGGCGTTCAGCAAAGCCGCCACGGGGGTTATGGCGAAGGACACGCAGGGCTGGCCGTCCTTCACCGGGATTGCCTCTCCGAGCATGCTCAACTGGTTCCCCGACCTGGATACCGGCACAGCCAGCGGCCAGAGCCAGGGACCGTGGGCAGTGGCCGGAAACGAGCAGTATGTGACCATGGCGGGCGAGTTCCGCAACGTCAACAACAAACCGCAGCAGGGGCTGGTGCGGTTCGCCGTCCGGCAAGTTGCCCCCAATGCCGACGGCCCGCGGGTCAGCGGAGCCAAGTTCAACCCCACGCTGACGTATAAATCCGCAGGAACAGTCCAGGTGGACTGGAAGTCCAACTGGGACCGGGACAATGAGTCCCTGACCTATCAGGTGATCCGGGACAGCAACCCCACACCCGTGTACACCACTACGCAAACCTCGCGGTTCTACAACCGGCCCAACCTGAGTTTCACTAACACCGGGCTTGCAGCGGGGGAGCACAGCTACCGCATTGTGGCCACGGATCCGTTGGGCAACACCGTCAAGAGTGACATCCTTCGGGTCAACGTGCCCGTAGGGGCGCCCGGCGGGCCAGCGCCCGAACCGGAGCCCCAGCCGCAGCCTGGTGCAGGGGCCTCGGATGACTTCGGACGGACCGGCAGCGGCGGGTGGGGCACAGCCGCCACCGGCGGGGCCTGGACGCATACCGGCTCCGCCGGCCTGTGGTCGGTCGACGGGGCAGGAAAGATGTCCCTGAACAAGGCCGGACTCGGCCTGACCGCTCGGCTCAACCTGGCGCAGCAGGATTCCGTGGTCAGGGTGGACACTGCGCTGGACAAGGTACCCAACGGCGGCGGAGCGTTTCTGACCATTGCGGCCCGCAAGGCTGCCGCCGGTGAATACCAGGGTGTGGTCAAGGTTTCGGCGGCAGGGGCCGTAACCGTGGACCTGGTCCGGGTGGCCGGCGGAACCTCCACGAAGGTGGCCACCAAGACCGTACCCGGGCTGACGTACGCGGCGGGAAGCCAGTTGGCTGTTCGTTTCTCGGCAGTAGGGTCGGGGTCCACCGCGCTCGGTATTAAGGTCTGGCCGGCCGGCGGCTCCGAGCCGTCAGCATGGACAGTCACGGCAACGGACACCACTGCCGGGCTGCAGCAGCCCGGAACAGTTGCCCTGACGGGCTACATCTCAGGGAGCACCACCAACGTCCCTGTGACGGCAGCCTTTGACAACCTGCGGGTCACGGCCCAGTAGGGGTCCAGCCGCGGATCAAAACACGGATGGATAAGTGAAACCGGAAGCGGGACCGGCCCTGGAGCCGGTCCCGCTTTTCGCTGTCCGCTTATGGCTGTCCGCTTATGGCTGCGCCTCTGGTCCCCTGCACGGGACTCAATTGGCACGGGACTCACTTGCGTTTGTACTCGCTGAAGACATAGCCGAAGGCACCCGTGACCATACCCGCTCCCCGCGCCGCAGTCCGCAAACCCTTGGCATTGTGCGCCGGGGACCGCAGAAGCGCTCCGAGCAGCCACCGGGCTCCTCCTCCCGCGCAACGCACCGTCCCCGGACCCAGCAGACGGATCCGAGTAGCGGCCCGGGCACCTGCGGTAGGGCTGGTGGCCAGCGCTACCCGCGAATGGCAATTGCCGCTTCGGAACGCCCGAAGCAACACCCACCGGCGCGTCAGCCGGGATGCGGGCACACGGTCCACAACCGCAGCCTCGTCGCACCACAGCATTTTTCCGCCCGCGCGGACCAGCTGCCGGGAGAACAGGGTGTCCGATCCGCCGCTGAGTCCGAAGCGTTCGTCGAATTCCAGGCCAAGGGGCCGGATCCGGTTCAGGTCCAGGAGCAGGTTGTTGGTTGCGGCCACGCTGAGGACGGAACCGGTAGCCAGCCGGCGCCGCCGGAAGAAGTCTCCGGCCGTGATCCATTCATCGGGTTGCACCTCGTACTCGGAGAGGACCGGACCGACCACGGCGGTTGCCCCGGACTCTTTTTGCAGGGCGGCCAGCCGGTCCAGCCATTGTTCCGAGGGCACTTCATCATCATCGATAAAGGCCAGCAGATCCGCGACGGCGTAGGCCTCCCGGAGCGCACGGTTGCGGGCAGCGGCGATGCCCGGCCGGGGTTCGTGGACGTAGACCAGGTGTGAGTCGCCGGCGGCAGCTACGGTGGCGCGGGCACCGCCGTCGGGATCGTTGTCCACCACCAGTACCTGGGCTGGAACCGGCGCGCTGCGGGCCTGGGCAAGAAGCCGCGGCAGGGCGACGGCGAGGTCCTCCGGCCGCTTGTAGGTAAGGACCGCGATGATGAGCTGCGCCTGCAGCGTACCCAGCGGAGCGGGAACCGGGCCTGCCGCCGCCGGGGGATCAGGAACCCGGGGTTCGGCACCGGGAGCAGGTGTGGTCATGCTTGGCCTCCTCGGACAGGTACTGGATTGCGTGGCCGCAACAGCCGGCGGAACAGCGGCAAAAGGAAACGCACGGTGCGGCGGTGGGCCAGGAACAGCACTCCGGCGGCGGTGCACACAAAGACCGCCAATCCCATCGACAACTCGATGCCGGGTCCGGGCAGCACCCGCCCCAGCGTCAGGTACGCGGCGCTGCCCCAGAGGCTGGCGTGCACCGGGGGCCAGAGGATCCGCACCTGCGCCCCGATACCCACACCTGAGAGCCGGGACTGCAGGAACATCAGTACCGGCGTCAGGGCAAAACCGGCTGCTGTGTAACCCGCGGCCACTCCCATGAGGCCGAACTGGAGCCCGGCAGCAATACCGCCAAGCTGCGCAGCCGTGGCCAGCAGCTCGTAGCGGAGGTTCAGCCCGGCCTTGCCCAGCCCTTTCATCAGCGACGGGGCAATGTAGAACACCGTTTCCCGGGCGCCCCCAATGGCCAGGACGCTCATCAGCGGTGCGGCGGCGAGCCATTCATCCCCAAGCAGCAGGTGCACCAGGGCGGGAGCGGCACAGGCCACGAAGGCCATCAGCGGTATAACGCAGGCCGCCAGCAGCGACATGGCAGCCTGCAGCTGCGCGGCAACCTGCGCACGGTCCGCGGCAAGCCGGGAAAAGGCCGGAAACATCACCCTGTTGACGGTTTGTCCGATCAACTGGACCGGTACCACCAGCACACGGTAAGCCATGGCATACAGCGACAGGGAAGCGACGCCCAGTACCCGTCCCACGAGGATGTTGTCTGCGTTGCGGGAGAAGTAGGCCAGCCCGTTGGTGGCGAACACGCCGATGCTGAAACCCAGCAGGGGCCGGACCTCGCCGAGGTGCAGGTTGGGTGCCGGGCCGCGGGTGCAGGCAAGGAGCACTCCGGCCGTGACCAGGTCGGTGAGCACCGTTTGGTAAAGCACGGCGAAGTAGCCGGCACCGGCAACAGCTGCGGCAATACCGGCGGCGCAGCCCATGACCGCGGCACCGACGTCGGCGGCAGCGATGCCCCGGAAGCGCAGGTCGCGGGAGAGCAGTGCCCGGGGAGTGATGCTCAGGGCCTTTAGCGGGAGGGCAAGGGTGATAAGCCGCAACAGCCCGGCCAGTCCGTCCACGTGGAAGAATCCGGCAATGGCAGGGGCACAGAACCAGGTCAGCGCGGCGACGGCGACGGCGAGAGCGATGTTCAGCGTGAAGGTGGCGCCGGCCGCGCGGCGGCTGAGGCGGGGGCGTTGGATCAGGGCGGAGGACAACCCCTGGTCCATCAGGAGCGTGGTGAATACGATGTAGAGGCTGGCGACGCTGATAACCCCGTAGCTTTCAGGTCCCAGCAGGCGTGCGAGGACGACTGCGGAGAGCATTTGGAAGCCCTGCTTGGACATGACCGCCAGCAGGCTCCAGCGAACACCGCTGGCTGAGCGCGCCCCCATGCGGCTTTCCCCGCCGGGACCTGCGCTGCCGTCACGTACGGCGTTTGAGTCCGCCACTGCGTTACCCCCTTGGCCGGAGCCCGGAGGCACACCGGCGGTGAATCCCCTGCCGGGAAGAGGATCCGGGCGGGGGGAGACCTGCATCGGAACGGAACAGTATGTGCTGGAGCGGGTGCCGTCCAGAGTGTTTTGCGCTGCCGGAAACGGTAAGTAATTGTTCGGAAAAGAGCAGTATTCAGGACCCCCAAACACGTACGGACGGCGTGGTACAAATTGCGGGATTTCACTCGTCGAGGGATTGGGTCTCGCTATGAAACTTGTGGATTATGCACGTGCGTTGGTTCGGGGCTGGTGGGTGGTACTGCTGTGCCTGGCCCTTGGATTGGGCGGGGGAATGATCGTCACGGCTCTGGTGCAGCCGTTGTATCAGAGCACCGTCACTTTTTATGTGGTGGCACCCAGCACCGAAAGGCAGAGTGCACTCCAATCGGATGAACTGGTCCGCGGCAGGATCACCGCCTACGCCGCGTTGCTGACCAGTGAGCAGTTCATTGACCGGATAGTCAGTGCGAGCAGCGTTGACCTGGACGCTGAGGTCGTCAAGAAAAGCATCACGGGGGTCGGAGACCCGGACACACTGACGTTGACTGTGAACGTCCGGGACCCGGAGCGGGAGACAACAGACGAGATCGCCACCCAGATTGCCGGCACGTTCGGCAACATGGTCAGTGACCTGGAAAGCGGAACATCCGCCGAAACGGTCCTGAACGTGGTGTCCGGCCCTTCCACCTCCGAGGAACCGGTCCGGCCGCGGCCGCTGGTGAATCTGGCCATCGGCGGGCTTTTGGGACTTTCGGCAGGCGTACTCCTGGTGGTGGCCCGCTCACGCGGCAGGGAGCACATGCCCGCGGCTCGGCAGACGACGCGGGAACAACCGGCAGATGTTGCACACTAGCTGTTTCACGCTGGGCATGCTGTGGCGGAAGGCGGCCTAGATGCAGCTTCTTCCCTGGATCCTCATCTGCGTTGTGGCAGCCGTGGTGCTGCGCAGGCATCCTGCGGCAGCGGCGCTCGCCGTCGTGGGCCTCTGGTTCACGGTTCCGGCTGCCGGCAGCTATCTATTGACGGGCCAGGCGGACGGCTGGCTTTCAATCCATGCCGCCACCTGGCTGATCTTCGCAATAATGGTTGTCCAGCTGGCCTTTGAACCGCATGTGCTGGCCGACGCTGCAGCGCGCCACATCTACGCAGTAGTGGTGCTGGCCACCGTGCTGGGGGCTGCCATTCTCAGTACTGCCGTCAACGGGGAGGGCGAGGGCGGCATCCTGCTTGTAGACCAGATCGTGGCCCCGGTGCTGTTCTTCCTGTTCGTGGTGGGCAACGCCGCCCGCGACGCGCGGGTGGTGCCGTGGCTGCGCAACGGGCTGCTGGCGCTTGCCGCGTTCGTTTGCCTGGTCGCACTGGCCCAGCGCGTAACCGGGAACGTCCTGTTTTATGAGGAGGGCTTCCAGACCAGATACTGGTTCAACCCCGAGGGCCCTAGATGGATGGGTCTGCTGGACCAGCCGCTCACCTTATCCCTGGCGGCCTGCGTGGCGGCACCGCTGGTCGTTACCCTGCGGCGTGTATGGCAGCAGGTTGCCTTGCTTGCCCTGTTCGGAGCGGGCGTCCTGGTCAGCCAGTCCAGGGTTGGACTGGTTGTTATTGCAGCAGCGGTCCTTTTCGTGGCGGCAGCCACGCGGAAACCCGTTGCGGCCCGCATCGGCCTGGTGGGTGTCCTGGGTGCGCTGGTGGTCTGGGCTCTCTCCGGGCCCCTCGCCGAAGGCCTGCTTCACCGGTTGGAGGATGACAACGGTTCGGCTGCCGCCCGAACGTCTGCGGTCCTTACCGTGCTGAACAGGTGGCCCGAGTTTCTCTTTGAAGGGCAGGGCATCAGCGGCAGCTACCGGGTGGCAGAGCAAGGAGGGCTGGGCACCAGCCTGGAAAACTCCTTCCTGATGTACGGCGTGGACCTCGGCCTGTTCTTCAGCGTGCTGTACTTCGGCCTGCTTGCTGTGCTCGTGCTGATGAATTTCCGCCGCACGCTGCGCAGCGGGCTGGCCGTCGCCGGCCTGCTGGCGATTGCCATTCCGCAGACCTACAGCGGACTGGCCACGCGTTCAGCTGCAGCCATCCTGCTGTGGACCGTCATTGCCCTGGTGGTAGCCGAAGGTGACCGCCGGGTGGAAACCGACAGGCCGCGCGGCACAGCGGGGCACCTCGGGACAGGGAAGCCCGCCGGCGGGGTCCATCCTCACGCGGGATCGGCGCCGCTGGCAGCCGTGCCGGTCCGGGCAGCCGGAACGGAATGAACGGGCACGGGCATGGGCGCATGCAGCTGGCAGCTGCCGCATCCGGCGGCGCCACCGGTGCTGGAATTTCCCGCCGCAGCGTGTTCCTGTTGGCCGGGGCAGGCCTCGGTATGGCGGCCACCGGGTGCCATGCAGGGGCCCGGGTGGCCCCGCCCGCTGCGAACAGCATCGCAACGGTGGAGGACCTGCTGACCCGCGAGCCCTTTTACGCCGCCCACCGGGGGTCGCAGGACAACTGGCCTGAACACACGGCGGAAGCCTATCGGCGGTCGGTCGAGGCAGGGGCCGAGGCGCTGGAAATTTCCGTGCACCGGACATCGGACAATGTGTTCGTCTGCCACCATGACCCCAATACACTCCGCATGACCGGCGTCGACAAGGAAATCGCCCGGAGCACCTACGAGGAACTGCTGGAGCTGTCCAACAACGCCAAAGCCTGGCTGGGCCCGAACAGTCCCGGGGTGCCGCTGCCCAAGCTGACGGATGTGCTGGACCAGTACGCGGCGTCGTGCGTGATCTTTCTGGAGGACAAGGCATCCGGCGACCCCGCAGACCTGCTCGACATCATGGACAAGTATCCGGAACCCACACGGCACTTTGTGTGGAAGCAGTCCGGTACCGCCCGGCAAACCCCAGCAGTGAAAGAACGCGGCTACCTGACATGGGGCTACTTCGCAGAAGACGAATCCGTCAAGCTCACGGCGCAGCTGGCCGAGCGGTTCGACCTGGTGGGACTGCATTGGAGCGCCCCGGACGGCGAGGTGGAACGGGCCGTGGAATATGGCAAGCCCGTGCTGACCTGGGACATCCACACCAGATTCGAACGGGACCGCATGGTGCGCCTCGGTGCCCGCGGCATCATTTGCGCGAACCTCCCTTATGTCACCACCGATGCGCCCCGGGCGGACGCCGACTCTTTTGCCGGCGGATTGCGTGCAGCCGGCGACCTGCCCTATGCACTGGCTTGGACCCATCAGCCGGTAATCCAACCGGCCACAGCCTCGATCCGGCTGGACCATCCGGTCAAGGCGAGTTACTGCATGGGATCCATGTGTCCGCTCAACGGCGAAGCGGGGTACAGGATCTCCTTTGAAATGCGCTGGCCGGACAAGCTTCCCGACGAGGCCGGGCACGCCGGGCTCGCCTTCGGCCAGGCAAATGACGCGCCCTACCGCATCCGGGAGGCTGCGTCCTCCGGCGGGTACCACTTCGTGCAGCGGACGGACGGCACCATGGAACTCTTCGGACGCCAGGCCGGCGAGACTTCCGGCTACGTGCTGGGCAGTAGCGCGGCAACGCGGCCGGTGCCGGGGGACTGGATGCGTTACGAGGTGCGCGTAACCCCGGACGAAGTATCCGTGGCACGGCTGGACGGGGACGGAGAACGGACGGTGTCCGCCCGCAACAACACGTATCGGGGCGGTTACTTTTTCCTATGCCGGAACTACGACGGGCCGCCGGCCGTGGAGTTCCGGTCCATTCGGAGCAAGCCGGCGGCGAACTAAGGCAGTGCTCAGGTGCACACCGGGGTGCAGCGTGGAATGATTAGGGCATAGTCGTGTTGCGTAATGGTGCACACCTTTCCCTTCTAGGAGTCTTCCGTGCCCGTGGTTTCCACTCCAGTCAGCCTCCGCCATGCCGAAGGCCCGATGGACAACGCCGAAGTTGAACGCATCCGCAACGACTTCCCCATCCTGCACCAAGAGGTCAACGGCCATCCGCTGGTGTACCTGGACTCCGGGGCCACGTCCCAGAACCCGCTGAGCGTGATTGAAGCGGAGCAGGAGTTCTACGAGCAGCGCAACTCCGCCGTCCACCGCGGCGCCCACACGCTGGCAGTTGCCGCCACCGACGTTTACGAAGACGCCCGGCAAACCGTAGCCGGTTTCATTAACGCGCGGCCGGACGAAATTGTGTGGACCTCCAACGCCACAGAGGCGCTGAACTTGCTGACCTACGCGTTCTCCAACGCCTCGCTGGGCCGCGGAGGTGCCGCCGCCAGGCGCTTCGCCCTGGGCCCGGGGGACGAGATTGTGGTGACGGAAATGGAGCACCACGCCAACCTGATTCCCTGGCAGGAACTGGCTTTCCGCACGGGTGCCACCCTCCGGTACATTCCGGTGGATGACACTGGGGCACTCCTGTTGGAGGAAGCGGAGAACATTATTGGTCCCCGCACCGCCATCCTGGCGTTCTCTCACGCCTCCAACGTCCTGGGCACCATCAACCCGGTGCAAACCCTGGTAAAGATGGCGCACGGGCACGGAGCCCTGGTGGTGCTGGATGCCTGCCAGTCCGTGCCGCACCTGCCGGTGGACGTCAAAGCGCTCGACGTGGACTTCGCCGCGTTCTCCGGCCACAAGATGCTCGGCCCCACCGGGATCGGCGTGCTGTACGGCAAGGCGGACCTGTTGAACGCCATGCCCACGTTCCTCACGGGCGGTTCCATGATCACTACCGTGACCATGGACAAGGCGGAGTACCTTCCTGCACCCCAGCGGTTCGAAGCGGGCACCCAGCGCATTTCCCAGGCCATGGCCCTGGCCGCGGCGGTGAACTACCTGCAGGAAACCGGTATGGAGCGCATCCATGCCTGGGAAACTGAACTCGGACGACGCCTGGTCAGCGGACTGGAGCAGATCGAGGGCATCCGCGTACTGGGTCCGAAGGCGGGCGTCGAACGGATCGGGCTGGCGGCCTTCGACGTCGATGGCGTCCATTCCCATGACGTCGGGCAGTTCCTGGATGACCAGGGCATTGCCGTCAGGGTGGGCCACCACTGCGCCCAGCCCCTGCACCGCCGGCTGGGACTGGTATCCACCACCCGGGCCAGCACCTACCTGTACAACACAACGGACGACGTCGATGCCTTCCTTGCCGCGGTAGCCGGCGTCCGGCCATTTTTTGGGGTGAAGTAAATGAGTTCCGACCTGCAGCAGCTCTACCAGCAGATCATCCTGCAGCATGCCAAGGACCGGCACGGCGACGGGCTGCTGGACGTTCCTGCCGGTGCCGGGTCCGGAGAGTCCCACCAGCTGAACCCGACCTGCGGCGATGAAATCACCCTCCGCGCGGTGATGGACGGATCCCGGCTGGATGCGGTGAGCTGGGAAGGACAGGGCTGTTCTATCTCGATGGCTTCGGCATCAGTGCTGACGGACATGGCCGCAGGGTTGGACCGGCAGGAAGTCCTCGCACTGGTGCAGGACTTCCGTGAGCTGATGCGGTCCCGTGGAACCATCGAACCGGACGAAGAGGTACTGGGGGACGCGGCAGCTTTCGCCGGTGTTTCCCGCTACCCGGCCCGGGTCAAGTGCGCCATGCTGGCCTGGGTGGCCCTGGAAGATGCGGTGCTCAGCGCGGCCTGAGCCGCGCCGTCGTTGTGCCACCGTTGTGCCGCCTAACTGCTGCCGCCGCTCTTCCGCTCAAACACGGTGATGCGGTTGGTGGTTCCGGACCAGGCGTCCACGGCCGTGAACCCCTGCTCGACGAACCAGCGGTCTTCCGCAGCTGTCAGCTCCGGCGGGTAGTCGGCGCGGCGGACGGCAAGGACCCGGTTAATGTCTTTGATCCGGGAGGTACTGTCCTGAAGCCGCAGCGACGTCCCGTCCAAGCTGCCGTCCGCTTCGCCCGTTGCCAGGACCGTCACGTCCCGCAGGCCCTCGAAGGCCTCCGGATACGCGGTGCTGATGCGGCGCTGGGTCTGATCCACCAGCGGCCCTTCCGGGGCCCGCCGCGGCCCAAAGTAGATGCCGTTCCCCGGGTTGGCGTGGGCCTGCACATAGCCGGCCGCCCGGGCCCAGTCGGACGAGTCCTTCGCTCCCTCGCTCCGTTGTGAGAGGTAGACCGGCAGGATCAGCGCGCACAGCAGGCCAAGGGCGGCCACTGCCCGGGGGCTCCGCAGGCGCGCAAGGCCCGCTCCGATGAGCAGGGCCATGGCCGGGACCGTCAGGGACAGGTAGCGGGGATTGTAGATGGGTGAGGCGGCCAGCGAGTAAAACACAAGAGCTGCGGTAGGCACCAAGAGCAGCGGCAGCGCGAAGGCCAGCAGCGGCCGGGACGGCGCCCGCAGGGCATGTGCGGCCAGCAGCCATGCGGCACCGGCCAGGATCACCGCGGCGGGCTGCCACAGCCCGTTCCCGGACCCGGAGACTGCAGCGTTTGTTGGTGTTTCACCCAGGAACCACTGGTCCACCAGTACCTTTCGTGCCAACTGCTGCAGGGTGAGGTCAGGGGTTCCCAGCTGCCCCGCTTGGCAGACCGCTGCAACCACCACCGGAGCCCCTGCCAGCACGCCGCCCGCCGCAGCGGCAGACCATGCCCGCAATGCCCGGCGGGCCCGTGGAAGCAGCAATATGTACAGGCCGTGGGAAACCACGGCCAAAAGGACGTAGATGTTGAGGATGACACCTATTGCCGCGAGCAGGCCATAGAGCACAAACCAGCGCCGGCGCCGCCTGCTGACACCGGCCAGCAGAGCACAGCTCAGGGCAACCGTGACGGCGGTGCTGAGAGCGAAGGAGCGTCCCTCCATCCCCATCCAGGTGGTCCTGGGCAGGACCGCAAAAACGGCTGCTGCGGCAAACGCGGTGCGGGGCCCGTCCAGCGCCCGGGCCGCCAGGTACAGTCCTGCGGTTGCGAAGCCGACGGCGATGGCGCTGGGCAGGCGCAGTGCCGCTTCGGAATAGCCGAAGACCGAGCCCCACAGGTGCATCAGCGCGTAATAGGCGCCGTGCACCGCGTCCACCTCGCCGAGCATGGACCACAGCGAGGACCAGCTTCGGGACGCAGCGGAAATGGTCACCGCTTCATCCGTCCACAATGCGGGCTGCCAGGCCAGGAACAGGGACACCGCCACCGCGATGAGACCCACTAGGACCGGCGCGGCACCTACCGCGGTTCGGTGGGTGGGACGCAGGGTGCCCGACGGCGTCAACCGGGCCGGACGCGGGTTGGAGGAGGCCTGTGCGGTGGTGTCGGACATACGTGCACCTCGGGCTAGGCAAGCGGTCGGGGCAGAGGTCGGGCCGAAGCGCGGGCAGGCGAAGCGGACCGCCGAACGCAGGATGCTAACAGGCCGCCGGCGGCTGGGGCACCGCAGCAACCGGTCCTCGGACCAGGGCCTGACTAGGTAGGTACGGGTAAACGGCTGAAAGTACTCCCGTAGGTAGCAAACGAGTGTTCCGCGGGCGGCGGGCGGCTTCCTAGCCTGTTTGTACGCACACGACACGGGGAGACACGCATGCGCCTGGGCAGACCGTTACGAGCCCGCTCGGGCATTCTGTGTGTGCACTCTTCCAACGAGATGTACGGCGCAGACCGGGTACTGCTCCAAGTGGTGCAGTCGGTGCCGCCCAATCGCAGGGAGGACCTCGTGGTGTGGCTGCCGCGCACCCCGGGGGCCGACGCCGGCCCGGCACAGGGTGCACAGCTCAGTGACGAATTGGGACGCCTCGGATTCCGCCACGTCCGGCGGAATATGCCGGTGCTTCGACGGCGGTTGATTTCGGTACGCGGCCTGCTCCTGCTTGCCGGTCAGCTGGCTTCAGTGCTGCCGGCATTGATTCGGCTGCGCCCGCAGGTACTCTACTGCTCCACCAGTGCGCTCCTGTTGCTGGCTCCCATTGCCCGGATGCTGCGCATTCCCCGGGTGGTACTGCATATCCAGGAAATATGGTCCGGACCCGAAGCAGTGGTACTGCGGATCCTGTCCCGGTTTGCCACGGACTGGATAGCTATTTCCCGCGCCTGTGCGGATTCCGTGCCGCCGGCCCTGCGGCATAAAGTGCACGTTATTGCCAACGGGGTGGAGGACCTGCCCGCCCCGCAAAGACACGGCGGGCCGGAGGAAGGCGGGCCGGAGACACAGCCGGACGGCCCTGCCGGGACACCGCTTCGTTTTGTGATGGCAGGGCGGTGGAATACATGGAAAGGCCATGAGTGCCTGCTGTCCGCGTGGGACGCGGGGGATCCGCCGGGAACGCTCAGCATCCTGGGCGGCCCGCCGGCCACCGGGAACGCCGTGGACGTCGCGGCCATGGCTGCCGGGCTGCGGCAACCCGAATCAGTGCGGGTGGTGGGAGAAGTTCCGGACATTACTCCCTACGTGGACGCGGCAGATGTGATGGTGGTCCCGTCCACCAGCCCGGAGCCGTTTGGTTTGGTGGCCATTGAAGCGTTCGCCCGGGGCAAACCCGTCCTGGGAAGCAACGCCGGCGGGCTGGCCGATGTGGTGACCCACGGCGTTACCGGCTGGCTGTACGAGCCCGGCGACACGGCCGGCCTGGCTACCGTCCTGCGGCAGGTGGACCGTCCCCGGGCCCTGGCGATGGGCCGGCTGGCGCGGCGCGCCTACGAGGAGCAGTACACCGCCGCTATCTTCCGGGAGAACCTCCGTGCCTGGTGGAAACAGGTGCTGGAGGAGGACTAGGGACGGCCCATGCCCCGGTAATTCCAGCCGGCCGCCCGCCAACGGCCGGAGTCCAGGACGTTGCGCCCGTCAATGATGTTCTTCTCCGCCACCATGGCTGCGGTGGCTACCGGATCCAGGCTCCGGTACTCCTTCCACTCGGTCAGGAGGACCAGGGCGTGGGCGTTCTGCATGGCGTTTTCCGTAACCGGTTCATAGTTGAGTTCCGGGAAGCGTCCTTTGGCGTTCTGCAGAGCCTGGGGATCGGTGACCGTGACGGTTGCCCCCTGCAGCTGCAGCTGCGCGGCTGCGCTGAGGGCAGGCGAGTCCCGGACATCGTCGCTGTCCGGTTTGAAGGCGGCACCGAGAATGGTGACGCGTTTGCCGAGCAGCGAACCGCCGCAGATATCCCGCGTCATTTCCACGACCTTGGACCTGCGGCGCATGTTGATGGCATCCACCTCGCGGAGGAAAGTCAGGGCCTGATCGGCACCCAGCTCACCGGCACGTGCCATAAACGCACGGATGTCCTTGGGCAGGCAGCCGCCCCCGAACCCGACTCCGGCATTGAGGAACTTCCGCCCGATCCGCTCGTCCATGCCGATCGCGTCAGCCAGCGCAGTTACGTCCGCTCCGGAAGCCTCGCATACCTCGGCCATCGCGTTGATGAAGCTGATCTTGGTGGCCAGGAAAGAGTTGGCGGCCGTCTTCACCAGTTCAGCGGTGGCATAGTCCACCACCAACCGGGCCGTGCCGGTGGCCAGGGGAACGGCATAGACCTCGTCCAGGGCAGCGGCTGCGGCTTCACCGGCGGGGCCAGCGGGCACGCCGTACACAAACCGGTCGGGGGAGAGGGTGTCCTGGACGGCATGGCCTTCCCGCAGGAACTCGGGGTTCCACACCAGTACGGCCCCGGGTGCGTCTTCCTCCAGCTGCTCGGCCAGCCTCGCCGCCGTGCCAACGGGAACGGTGGACTTGCCGACCACCGCGTTGCCGGGCTTGAGGTATGGCGCGAGGCCGGCAACGGCGGCATCAACGTAGCGCAGGTCCGCGGCGTATTCGCCTTTCCGCTGCGGGGTACCCACACAAATGAAGTGGACATCCGCCCCGGCGGCGTCCGCCATGTCCGTGCTGAACTTCAGCCGGCCGGTGGCCTCGGCTTCGGCCAGCAGTTCGGGAAGCCCCGGCTCGAAGAAGGGTGCCCTCGCGGCGGACAACTCGTCCACCCTGGACTGGTCGACGTCGATCCCGATGACCTCGTGCCCCAGTTTGGCCATTGATGCGGCATGAACGGCGCCGAGGTAGCCGCAGCCGATGACTGAAAGACGCACATTTCCCCTATGGATCCGGCGGATGAAGTCCCCACCAGCCTATCGTCTGGGTTCAGGCCCTATCCACACGGCAGAATCCAAGTAGCGGGCGTGCGGAAGCTGAGTACCGGCCCGGTCTGGCGCCGGTGAGGGTGTGGCCCGGTTAGTAAACAGGCAATGGGATATCCGCGGCCGTGTGCACGGGAATCTCGACCCGAAACGTAGTGCCCCTGCCCAGTTCTGAAACGAAGGAAATCCGTCCCCCGTGGGCTTCCACAATGGATTTGGTAATGACCAGTCCGAGGCCCACCCCGGGGATCGCGGCCTTTTTGACCTGCCCGGTCCGGAAGAACTTCGTGAACACGTCCCGCTGGTCCGACTCGCTCATGCCAATGCCGTTGTCCTGGACCTCCAGGAGAAGGTTCCCCTCCGCCCGGCGGGAGCGGACCGTGACTGTGCCGCCGTCGGGGGAGTACTTGATGGCGTTGGAGAGGAGGTTGTCCAGCACCTGGGAAATCCGGTCCGGGTCCACCGTGGCTTCCAGGCCCGGCTCGCAATCACACTTCAGGGCCACATCTACTGCTTCGGCCCGGCGTCTGGCGCTGTCCAGGCTCGCCCGGACCAGTTCGGCGACGTCGGTGTCCCTGCGGTGCAGGTGCATGGTTCCGGAAGCGGTGGTCAGCAGGTCGGCCACCAAAAGCAGCAGGCGTTCGGCGTTGCGCTGGGCCACCTGCAGTGCACTTTGGATATGGTCCGGGACCGCCGCGGGCTCCAGGTCCTCGAGGACCAGGTCGAGGTAGCCGATGATCGATGTCAGGGGCGTGCGCAGTTCGTGCGACACGCTGGACACGAAGTCTTCCTTGGCATTGAGGGCGTTGACCATGTCGGTGACATCGCTGTAGGCCAGGACCGATCCGGAGAATTCACCGTTGTCGCGCAGGGACCGTGAACATACCGCCAAGGCGCGTTGGCGTTCACCGGCGCCCACCCACACAATAACGTCGGAGAAGGATTCTTCGCGCAGTGCCCGCTGCGTGGGGCGCTGCGCATGGGGCAGTCGGGTTACCTGGTCCAGGCCGAAGATGAGGTCGTTCTCGCCGTCGGGCGAGCCGGCATCCAGGTTGGCCAGGGCATGGTTGCTTCGCTGCCGGCTGTTCATCAGGATGGTGCGGCCCTTGGCATCGAGTGCCATCACGCCCACGTCCACGGTCTCCAGCACTCCGTCCAGGAGTTGTGAACGGACACGGGTCTCCTGCAGGCTTCCCTGCAGCTGTGCTTCCGCCTCCATCAGGCGTGCGCGATGGACTTTTCCATCGCGCTCAACGGTGGAAACCACCATTGAAGTGCCCATCATGATGATCGGAATGAGCATGGGTGCCGCCAGTTCCCGGGGCGACGAGGCTCCTGTGGTCACCAGCGGCGCCCACAGCACCAAAGTGGTGCAGGCGTAGCTCAGCAGCCCCGCCGTGCGTGGAGCCAAACCGGACCATGCCATCCAGAAAACCGGGAAAATCGACAGGAAACTCAGTCCGATGACCGAGGTGCGGCCGTCGTAGTACAGGCCGCCCACTACTGCGAAATCGAGCACGGGAATGATCCAGTAAGCCAGGGGCCGGTGGCGTTCCCAAGGTATCGCCACACATGCGGCCGTAAGGAAAACCAGCAGAACCAGACCGAATTGAAAGGCCGTATTGCCAAAAAGACCCGGGTCCACCAGTGCCGCGATGGGAAGCGCCACGGCAACCGAAATAACCAGGGGCAGTTGGCTGATTAGCAGCCGCCTCCGGAGATTGAGTTCGTACAACTGCGTTTTGAAACCCAAAAGGGCTGCTAGGCGGCCTTCGAGACTGGACATATAAAAGTGGAACCCCCGGATTCCGATAGTGGTAGCTCAGATTATAGGGGTGCTCCTGTAAGATACCGTGCAAGGGGAGCGGACAATCCGAAGTCTCGCTGGACAGGAAAATAAACAGGCATGGAAATACAGCGCGTAGCGGTCATCGTCGAAGATGACGCAGATATCCGCGATCTTCTCAACGCAGTTCTGCAGCAGTCGGGGTTTAAGGTCTATACGGCCCCTAACGGCTCCGAGGGCGTGGAGATGGTCCGCCTGCACAATCCCACTGTGGTGACCCTGGACCTGGGCCTGCCGGATATCGACGGATTCGAAGTGATCCGCCAACTGCGCCTGTTCAGCGACGCCTACATTGTGATGCTCACGGCCCGCGCCGAAGAGCTCGACACCCTGATGGGCCTTGAAGCCGGTGCCGATGACTACATCACCAAGCCGTTCCGCCCCCGTGAGCTGCGCGCGCGCATCTCGGCAATGCTCCGCCGTCCCCGCGGCGAATCCGCTTCGGAAGGAGAGGGCGCCGGGTCCGGCGTGCCGGCCGGCGACGACGGCGCCGCGCATCCAATGCCGGCCGCGGCTTCTGCAGCGGTCCAGGCCCCGCAGGCGGCTGCTGCCCCGGGCGCATTCGGGCACAACGGCCTCACACTCGACCCGGGCACGCGCACCACGGAGATCAACGGGCAGGCCGTGGAACTGACCCGGACCGAATTCGACCTGCTGCATGCACTGCTGGAAGGCGGCCGCCTCGTGCGGACGAAGACTGATCTGGTCCGGCGCCTGCGCGGCGAGGAATATGACACCGGGTCGTTCATCAGCGACGCCGACGAGCGCACCATCGAGGTCCACGTGGGGAACCTGCGCCGCAAGCTTGGCGACGACTCCAAGTCACCGCGGTGGCTCGAGACGGTGCGCGGTGTAGGTTACCGGCTTACCCCGGCTTCCTAGCCCGTCCCCCCAGGAATGACGAAACCCCCGGCACGCATGGCGTGCCGGGGGTTTCACTTCTTCAGCCCTAGAACCGGTCCTGCCGTGCCGGGCCCAGGGAATCGGTGAGGAACGCCATGGTGTCTGCGCCGCACCGGCCGATGGCTTCGACCATGCTGTCCAGTGCCGGAAAATCGTAGGCCGCCACGGCCGCTTGGGCCTCCGCGGCCAAGGCTGAGAGCCGTTCCGCGCCGGCCATGTGGCTGGAGATCTTGATGCTCAGGACCACATCCATGGCGGCCTCGAGATCCTTCGTTTCTGCGGCCCCCACCAGACGGGCGAAACGTCCGTCCCACATGGAAATGTAGTTGCCGATGTACTGCCGGCAGGTGCGTGCTCCCATTTGCTCGCTCAAATCCAGCAGGGTGGCCAGCGCGATCATCCGGTGGGGGAGTTCAGGCATCACCGACCGCGCTGCGGCCGGCAGGCCGGGATGCCGGCTCATGGCCGGGAATGCTGGTGCGGTCGGAGGCATACCCGCTTCTGCGGGCTGGCTCCGCTGCGGGGCAGTGAAGTACAAAAAATATCCTTCGAGTGGGGGCTCGTCGAGGTTATGGATCCTGGATCGGTGCCGGCTCGGACACTTCCCGGGCCAACACCAACAGTGGCATTCCAAGCTCAGGAACGGGTGCCCGCAACGCTCAAGATCGTGGCAATATTTCAGTTGCAATTGTTCCCGCTGAATTTCGCCGGTAAGGGCATCTTTAATTGCCCTTAGGAAAACGGTGCCCGCCGCCGCGCCCGGGGCCGGGCATGCAGCAAATAGGCCAGGCCCGCGCCGAATACGGCGCCTATCGAATTCGCCGCCACGTCATTGACCGTCGCATAGCGCAGGGGAAGAAACACCGACTGAGCTGTCTCGATGCCAATGGACGCCGCAATACCGCACACTCCTGCCAGCCACACATATCTGCGCGGAAGGATAAGCCCGGCAAGCAGGCCGAACGGGATGAACAGGGCCACGTTGGCGGACCATTCAAGACGGGCGTAGTCGAACCATGGCGGAAGTCCGAGCTCATACAGGCGCAGTGCGGTGTCCTGCAGGAAGGCGGCGGCTGGCCGGTCGATAGGCGAAGGCCAGAACACTGCCGCACCCAGCAACACCAAGTAGACCACCAGCACGACGGCGGCGGCCCCGCGTGCGCGTATGGAAGCGCCCGGCGGGCGGCTCATGGGTTTGTCATGACGGGGCATGGGTCCTCCGGCCGGAAGAACGCTACGGTTTCCGGTGGTCGCGGCACCGGTTTGAGTCGATGTTGAGACTACCTTGTGCGGCGCTTGAGCATTGCCCCAATGTTGCCGCAACCCTGCGCCAAGCGCCCGTCGATTCTTGAGGGCCGGGCAGCAGACTTATCCCAGCGGCAGGAAAACATTCCGGGGCCAAAGACTTTCGAACAAAGGGATAACGATGAAGAGCATGACCAAGGGTGCACTGGCAATCGGCATCGGAGCGGCCATGCTGCTCGGCGGCGGCGGAACGCTGGCTACCTGGAACGCGGCAGCGGACGTTGCTCCCGGAACCATCACTGCCGGCGACCTGAACCTCGGTACCACGAAGACGGGCACCTGGAGCACCGCGGCGGGTGCGCCCATCGACATCGCCACCTACCGCGCAGTGCCCGGCGATGTTCTGGTCTTCACGCAGGACATCAACGTCACGCTCACCGGTGACCAGCTCAAGGCCAAGCTTGAAATGAGCAACGTCGCAGCAGTCAACAGGTTCACCGGCAGCGCGATGCCCACCGTGACCTACACGCAGAACGGCAAGGCCGTAGACCCGGCGCTGCTCACCAAGGACAACTCAGGCGTTATTACCGCCAAGGGCACCTTCATCTTCAACCCGAAGACCGAGGGACGCGCCGACGCAAACATGACGCTCGCCCTGAACAAGGTCGGCTTCACCCTGACCCAGGTTGTCAGCTAGCACCGCTTCTCCACCCCTTGTTCAAGTCCGGGCTGTGCGCGGAGTGCCGCACACAGCCCAATCCCTGGAGGAAATAAACCGTGAAGAGTCTTCGAGCATTGAAAGGCGCCGGCCTGGTCCTGGCCGCTGTGGTGCTCGGTCTTATGACGGTCCAGGGCAGCTACGCCCTGTGGAATGCATCGGTGGAAGTGAACGCCGGAACTATTCAGGCCGCAGATTTCAACGTCCTGATCAACGACGCCAACATGGCCGACACACCCGCGCTGGCGCTGAATCCCGGGGAGTTGAAGCGCGGAACATCCGCTTACCAGTCCGTGCGGGTAACCAACGCGGTCAACGTGCAGCCGGGGTCGCCGCTGGTGCTTCAGCCGGCCGTTGGGCTGCCCGCCCCGGGCACCCTGCTCGAGGGCAACCTCACGGTGACCGCCCGCGTCCTGAAGGCAGGTCAGACATGTTCCGCACCTCTGGATGTTCCGCCCGGCACCCCGCAGCTCCAGACACTAGGTACCGGAGCGACCCAGACTCTTTGTTTCAAGATCACCCTTAGCACCAGCACACCGGCACGTCTTCTGGGCACTCCGGTCAGCATCCCCGTAAACCTCAGCGTGGCGCAGCTTGCGCCGGCAGCTAAGTGATGGATAGGAAAACCATGTCAAGTGGCCGCAGAACAGCAGAAAAGCCTGCCAGTCCGTTGAGTTTCATCGGAACCGGCCTGAGCTACCTTGCCCTGTGCGCCACCGCGCTGATCGCGTTGGTCCTGGTAGTTGTCCCACTGGTGACCGGATCGCAGACTTACAGCGTCCTGACCAGTTCCATGGCCCCGCATTACGCACCCGGCACCTTTCTGGTGGTCAAGCCCGTTCCGTTCGAGGAACTGCGCGTGGGCGACGTGATCACCTACCAGATCGAATCCAACGATCCGGCCGTCATCACACACCGCATCGTTTCCGTGGGCACGGCCCAGGACGGCGCGCGGACCCTGATCACCCAGGGCGACAACAATGACGTTGCGGACGAGAACCCGGTGCGCGAAATCCAGGTGCGCGGCAAGCTCTTTTACGCGGTCCCGTTCGTTGGCTTCGCTGCCAACGCCCTCGGCAACTCGGACCGGGGGGCCGCCCTGCAGTGGGGCGCCGTCGCACTACTCGGCTACGGCGTGGTTACCATGGTCCGCGGTGCGCTGGCCAAGAGGCGTGAGGACGGGGAGACGGGTGACGCCGGCAGCGGCGAGCCGGGCAATGACTCCGACGGAGCCGGGCCGGCTTCGGAATCGAATCCGATTTTTGGCACGCTGTCCCTGGACAGGGACGACATGGAGGACGATCCGGTACTGGAAGAGTGCGAGCACTGCACCCACGGCAGCTCACGCCAGCACCTGCGCAGCCACCGGAAGCCCGTAGCCGTCTAATGCCTGTTTCCTGGCCGGCGAAGCGCTGGCTCACTATGGGTGTGGTCGCCAGCGCCGCCGCAGCCGTCGCCCTTACGGGCATGCCGGCTGCGGCTGCGGCCGGTGATTACCTGGCCTTCAGTACAGACGGCACCTCCTTTGCACCGACACTGGCCACCCCTGTTTTTGACCAGGGCATCCGGCTGGTTCCGGGCAGCTCAACCGCGGGGTCCATTTGGATCCGCAACAACGGGGACGGACCGGCCCATCTCTCGGCGGGCGCCGTCAGGCCGATCCTGGACCCCGAATTGGCGGGCCTGCTTTCGGTCAGCGCATCAGCAGACGGTATTGGCGGTAATCCGGTGCTGCTTGGCGATGCCGGAGCGTGCACCTCCCTTTATCAGGGGTGGGAACTTGCCCCCGGAGAGGACGTACGCGTGCAGCTCACGGCGGACCTTTCCATCGAGGCGCCCAATGCCGCCCGTAACCGCAGCGCAGCGTTCGACCTGGTGTTCTATCTGCAGTCCACGGACATCCCGGGGACCGGCCCGGATGCCTGCGAGGCCTTGGATGGTTCGGCGGGGAACCCGGAAATCCCCGCCAGCGGCGGCGGGACGGACAACGGAACACCCGGAACGGGAACCGGCGGCAACGGCATCACCGGCACCGATGGGGTCGCACCGACACCAAACCGCACCGGGCGGATCGCTGCCCTGTTCCAGGCCGGACAGAACACCCCGGGCGCTGCTGCAATGGCCGGTTTTCCCGCGGCCGCAGGTGAGCCGGGACAGGTACCGGGCAGCACACCGAATTTCAACGCCAACGTGGCGCCGGCAGAAGCGGGCAGGCTTACGGACGCGGCGCCGGCGGGTTTCCAGAGCACCGTTGAACCCATCATCCGGTCACTCTCGGGTACGCTCCTGATAGTACTGTCGGTGGCGTTCTTCGCCGCGGCAGGTGTCCGTCTACGAAGCAGGAGCCAATGAGTACCAAGGCGCAGCAGGGGGCTGCGGAGAGCCGGGAGCGGGACCAAGTGATGGCCCCCCGTGTCGGCACCGGCCGGTTCGGCCGGCTGCGGCGGCTGCCGGGGTTCCGTACCGCCGCCGTCGCGTTTCTCCTGACGGTGGTGCTTGGACTCGGCGGAACCGCAGCATATGCCTACTGGAGTGCATCCACTGCGGCCACCATTACCGTGACACCGATGCCCAATGTCGTAAAACCGCCGGCGCCATGGTGCACCGAATCGGGCAAAATCTCATGGTCACCGGCGGCCGGTCTGGAAACGGATGCCGCATACGTCCTGACCTTCACGGTGGGTGCAGCCAGTAAGTCCTACGCTGTGCCGCGGCAGCAGCTGACCGTGAACCCCTCAGAGCTGCAAGGGCTGCGTTCGGCGCTCGGCACGACCAACGGCAGGACTCAGCCGATGGCGGTGAGCCTTCGAACGGCCCTTCCTAAGAGTCCGGTCTCGGGCGTCATCCAGGTTCAGGAGCCGGACATTTCCTTTCCGTCCGAGCGGGTACAGATGTGGCCCACAACGATGTCTTACACCACCAAGAACAGCTGGCTGGGTCCGTACGCGGAGTTCGGCTGCCGCTAATCCTCGCGTCCTTCGTACACATCCGGGACACCGTCATTGTCCGCGTCCAGCCGCTCTTGTTCCTCGATCGCGCGGTAGCGCCGGTTGCGTGCGGTCAGAAGGATTGATGCCAGCAGCGCGGCGAGCAGGGATGCGGCAAGGATGCCCACCTTCGCGTCGTCGTTGTGTGAACTGCCCACCGCGAAACTGAGGTCGTTGACCAGCAGTGACACAGTGAAGCCGATCCCGCCGAGAACTCCGATGCCCAGCAGGTCGACCCAGCGCAGGTCCGGGTCCAGTTTCGCCTTGGTGCCGGCGGTGATGCCCCAGGTGGTGGCCAGGATGCCCAGCGGTTTACCCAGGACGAGCGCCACGATAATGCCGATGGCCACCGGGTCTGTCAGTGCGCGGCCCAGGCCGTCGAATCCGCCCAGCGCGACGCCGGCGGAGAAGAAAGCGAACAACGGCACGGCGAAACCGGTGGAAATGGGGCGGAAGCGGTGTTCGAAGATCTCTGAAAGCCCCGGCAGCTCGGGGTTGGCCGGCAGCTTCCTGCGGTCCGGTCCGCGGCGCAGCACCGGGACGGCGAAACCGAGCAGGACACCGGCAACGGTGGCGTGTACGCCGGAGGCATGCATCAGAGCCCACGTAACCACGGCCAGCGGCAGCAGGATCACCCAAGCGGGCCAGGTCCGCGTGCCGAAGAACCTGGGGAGGCGCTGGACCAGCAGCGTGAAGGCCGCCAGCGGCAGGAACATCCAGAGCAGGTAGCCCAGATGCACGTCATCGGAGTAGAAGAAGGCAATGATGGTGATGGCAATCAGGTCATCCACCACGGCCAGTGTGAGGAGGAAAATCCGCAGGGCACTGGGCAGGTGGGAGCTGATCACGGCAAGCACGGCTAGCGCAAAGGCAATGTCCGTGGCCGTCGGAATGGCCCAGCCGCGCAGCCCGTCCGAGCCGGCGAGCACGTTTACCGCAACGTAGATCAAGGCGGGGACCACCACGCCGCCCACCGCCGCGGCAATAGGCACAATGGCCTGCCGGATGTCCCGCAGGTCGCCGGCGACGAATTCTTTCTTGAGTTCAAGTCCCACGAGGAAGAAGAAGATAGCCAGCAGTCCGTCCGCGGCCCAGGCGCCGATGCTGAGCTTGAGGTGCCAGGGCTCATATCCGATTTCAAAGTCTCGGACGGCAAAATAGCTGTCGGCAACGGGGGAGTTTGCCCAGATCAGGGCGGCAACCGTGGCGACGAGCAGCAGGATGCCGCCTACGGTTTCTTTTCTAAGGATTTCGCCGATGCGCTGTGCTTCGCCGTAGCTGCCCCGGCTCAGGACGGTACGGGGGCTGCGGGGCTTGGGTGACTCAGAGGCCATCAAAAGGTTCCTAACGGATTCGGGTACGGCAAACAATTGCCGACCAGACTTCCCGGCGCACCGTGAACCAGTCTACCCGGTTCTACGTTGGCGGGTGTCCCGGAAGCCCCTGCAGCGGACTCCGGGGGTCTTCAACGGTCCGGGAACAGCGCAACGCCCCGGAAGGAATCCCTGCCGGGGCGTTGCGGAGAAGCAGCCGGAAGATCAACCGGCCAGTGCCCGGATGCCGATCACTATGGTGGCCAGGCCGAAGACCATGGCGGAGCTGATCTTCATGAGGTTCACCGTCATGTACCGGGTGGCGGCGCCGTTTTCATCTCGGGCCTGCGGAGATTTCAGTACGTCCTTGAGGAAGGAGGGCCAGACCAGGATGGACCACAGGCCGGCGACGATCAGGACGAGGGCCAGGGGCGTGGGAAGGCTCATGGAGATGCTTAGCCCTTCCGGCTTTCGATCCACTTGCCGGCCTGGCCTGCCTGGATGGTCAGCGCCTTGCCGATCATGGGTTCGGCGGCCTTGGCGATTTTGTCGCCGAGGAACGGAATGGAGGAACCGACGTTGCCGTCGACGTCCACCCGGGTGCCTTCGGCCACTGTGACCAGGCGCTGTACGGCCGTCACCTTAAGCGGAACGCCGCCCACGGACAGTTCAACAGCGGCTTCGCGGGTGCCGTCCGCGCCCGGTGCGGCCCACTGTTCCTTCTGGGTGACGGTCAGGGTAGCGCCAACGAACTTCTTGGCGATATCCGGGAGGCGGTCGGTCGGCATGGTGCGCACTGCTGTCAGGACAAAGGCACCTGCCGTGTCGCCCTCCACGGTGGCCGAGACCAGGGAGCCGCCCACGTGTTCGCTGATGCTGCGCAGGAAGTCCTCGTTGGCGAAGGCGTCCGTCACGGTGGCGACGTCGTAGGGCAGGATGGTTGTTGCGTTCAGGGCCATGGGTCCTCCAGAGGTGGGTGCGAACGCCGGCTGAATAACTGCGGGCACGCCCGCCTACCGGCCAACCCTCATCCTAAACCGGACCCGCAGCCGGCCTGTAAACGCCCCCCTACTGAGCGAGGGTCATGCAGCCGGCTGCTTCGCCGTTTTCGCTGCCGCCCGCCTCGAAGATCAGCAGGGAGTGGCCGCCGCCGCTGCCCGGCAGGACCCACGGCACCGTACCGGTGGCCGTGGCATTGCCGGAGGAGTCCGTGGTGAAGTCCACGGCCAGTCCGTTGCCGCCGGTACTGTCCTGCGGATTCTGGACCAACCCGCCGGCATCGGCAGGGTCCGCTCCGCAGGTGCGCTCGTGCAGTTGCGCGGTGAAGGTCATGTCCGGGGAGAAGCCCTGGGCGGTCAGTTCCACGGTGGTGTCCGCATTGGTCTCGGTAACGGTCACGATGCCCTCAGCGTCGTCCGGGATCAGGCCCGCGTTGTAGCTGATGGCGACCGCGTTTTCGCAGTACGGGCCGAAGGTTCCTTCGTTCAGTCCGTCGGTGGGGGATGCGGCCGGGGTTCCGGTGCAGCGTTCATTGGCAGCTGTGCTTCCCGGGATCCCTGCCGCCTGGCAGTTCTCTTCGCCGGGGCTGTTGGGGGAGATGGTGGAGCAGGACGACGCATCCGATGCCGAGGAGCTCGAGCTGCCGGTGGCGGTGCCCCCGCCGTCGCCGTTGGTGCCGGCGCAGGCGCCAAGTGCGAGGGTGAGTACCGCCAACCCGATAGCCCGGAAGGGCGCTTTGCGTGCCGGTGCTTTGCGTGTCATGGGGCAATCCTCCGTTGGTGAAGGCAGCCGCAAGGCCAGCTGCCGGAAAGGAAGCTGTGGGGAACTGCAGTGACGCCAGTGCCTTTCAAGCGTCGCAGGGCGCACAGGGAAAATCCAGCAACGGATTCGATGGGAAGCGCCGGGCCGGAAAACCGTCTTTCCGCTCTCAGCGACAGGTGCGCCGGAGCCCCCAGGCAGCGGGTAGGGTGGAAGAAAACCCCGGGGTTCCGTCTGTGAACTTCGGGTATTTGCGTTGCGTCGTGAAGGAGAAAACACCCCCATGAGCCTGAACGGACTGCGTGCCGCCCTCACCGAGGACCCGTCCTACGCCCGGGTGCGCACCCTTTCCTCCCGGCCGCCCGCAAACCGCAGTGAGGACCTGCAGATCGGTGCGCCGCAGGGCATGCGCGCGGCGCTGCTGGCCGAAGTTGTGGACGGCCTGGCTGCCTCGGGGGCCGGCGACGGCGTGCCCCCGGTGGTGCTGGCCGTGACCGCCACGGGGCGTGAAGCCGAGGACCTGGCCGCTGCGCTGCGCAGCTACCTTCCGCTGGCGGGCATCGAGGAGTTCCCGAGCTGGGAGACGCTCCCGCACGAACGGCTTTCGCCCCGCTCGGACACGGTGGGACGCAGGCTGTCCGTCCTCCGCAGGCTGGCCCATCCGGAAACCGCTCCCGTGCAGGTTGTGGTGGCGCCGGTGCGTGCCGTTGTCCAGCCGCTGGTGGCAGGCTTGGGGGAGCTGAAGCCGGTCGCCCTGAAGGTGGGGCAGGAGCAGCCCTTCGACTCCGTGGTCACCGCACTGTCCGAGGCGGCCTACGCCCGGGTGGACATGGTCTCCCACCGCGGCGAGTTCGCGGTGCGCGGCGGCATCCTGGATGTTTTCCCGCCCACCGAGGACCACCCCATCCGCATTGATTTCTTCGGCGACGAAGTGGATTCGATGCGCTGGTTCGCCGTCGCCGACCAGCGCACCCTGTCAGGTGAGCACATCACCCACCCCAGCGAGCTTTACGCTCCTCCCTGCCGCGAAATCCTGATCACTCCCTCAGTGATGAGCCGGGCCGCGAAACTCAAGGACCAGATGCCCGCAGCGGCGGACATGCTGGAGAAGATCGCCGGCGGTATTGCCGTGGAGGGTATGGAATCCCTCGCACCGGTCCTGGTGGACCGGATGGTTCCACTGATGGGCGAGCTGCCCGCCGGCTCGATTGCCGTGGTGATCGAACCCGAAAAGGTCCGTGCCCGCGCCCATGACCTGGCCGCCACCAACGAGGAATTCCTTGCCGCGGCGTGGGCCACGGCCTCCGACGGCGGCTCGGCGCCGCTGGACCTGTCCGCAGGACTCACGGCGGACCTGAACGCCGCCAGCTTCCGTTCCCTGGCCGAAACGCGCACCGCTGCGCACGCCAACAGTGTGGCTTGGTGGTCCATCACGTCCTTTAACCCGGACGACGAAACCGTGCTGGATATCGACACGCTGACCATCAACGCCCGCGAACCGCGCGGCTACCAGGGTGATGTGGCCGAGATGATGGACTTCATCGGCGGCCGCGTGCGGGACATGTGGCGCGTCGTCGTGGTCACCGAAGGCCCCGGGCCGGCAGCGCGGCTGGCCGAACTGTTCCGCGAGAATGACATCCCCGCCGCCCTGGTGGAGTCCGTGGACACCGAACCGCGCCCCGGCGTCATCGCCATCACCACGGCCAGCGCCGGCCGCGGATACGTCTTCGACACGCTCAAGACCGGGCTCCTCACGGAAGCCGATCTGCTGGGCCGGGCCAGCGCATATTCCACGCGCGACATGCGCAAGATGCCCTCCAAGCGGCGCAACGCCGTGGACCCGCTGCAGTTGCACGAGGGCGACTTTGTGGTCCACGAACAGCACGGCGTCGGCAAGTTCATTGAACTGATCCAGCGCGCCACCGGAGCCGGCGCCAACAAGACCGTACGCGAGTACATGGTGCTGGAATACGCCTCCTCCAAGCGCGGCGCTCCGGGGGACCGGCTGTTTGTCCCCACAGACCAGCTGGACCAGATCACCCGCTATGTTGGCGGCGAAACCCCGGTGCTGTCCAAGATGGGCGGCTCCGACTGGGCCAAGACCAAGAGCCGGGCCCGGAAGGCCGTCAAGGAGATCGCCGGGGAACTGATCCGGCTGTACTCGGCCCGGATGGCCTCCAGGGGCCACGCCTTCGGCCCGGACACCCCCTGGCAGCGGGAGCTGGAGGAAGCCTTCCCCTACGTGGAAACGCCGGACCAGCTGACCACCATCAACGAGGTCAAGGCGGACATGGAGCGCGAAGTGCCCATGGACCGCCTCGTGTCCGGCGACGTGGGCTACGGCAAAACGGAAATCGCGGTTCGGGCGGCGTTCAAGGCGGTGCAGGACGGCAAGCAGGTGGCGGTGCTGGTGCCCACCACGCTGCTGGCCCAGCAGCACATGGAAACGTTCGCCGAACGCTTCTCCGGTTTCCCGGTCCGGGTCGATTCGCTCTCCCGGTTCCAGACCGCCAAGCAGGCCAAGGCCACCATTGAGGGCGTCAAAAACGGTTCGGTGGACGTAGTGATCGGCACCCACCGCCTGCTTTCCCAGGAGGTCCAGTTCAAGGACCTGGGCCTGGTGATCGTGGATGAGGAGCAGCGTTTCGGCGTGGAGCACAAGGAAGCGCTGAAGAAGATGCGCACCAACGTGGATGTGCTGGCCATGAGCGCCACCCCGATTCCCCGCACCCTGGAAATGTCCCTGACCGGGATCCGGGAGACCTCCACCCTGGCGACCCCGCCGGAGGAACGGCACCCGGTGCTGACCTACGTGGGTCCGTACACGGACAAGCAGGCGTCCGCCGCCATCCGCCGGGAGCTGATGCGTGAAGGGCAGGTCTTCTTTGTGCACAACCGGGTGTCCTCCATCGACCGGACCGCCGCGCACCTCCAGGAGCTGGTGCCGGAGGCGAGGATCGCCGTCGCGCACGGCCAGATGAGCGAGTCGAAGCTTGAACAGATCATTGTGGACTTCTGGGAGAAGCGCTTTGACGTGCTGGTGTGCACCACCATCATCGAGACCGGCCTGGACATCTCCAACGCCAACACGCTGATTGTGGACCGGGCAGACCACTTCGGCTTGTCCCAGCTGCATCAGCTGCGCGGGCGGGTGGGCCGCGGCCGGGAGCGGGCCTACGCCTACTTCCTCTACCCGTCCGAGAAGCCGCTGGGCGAGGTGGCGCTTGAACGCCTCAAGGCAGTGGCCACTCACAACGAACTGGGCGCCGGCATGCAGCTGGCAATGAAGGACCTGGAAATCCGCGGCGCCGGCAACCTGCTGGGCGGGGAACAGTCCGGGCACATAGCCGGTGTTGGTTTCGATCTGTACATCCGGCTGGTGGGCGAAGCTGTGGCCGATTACCGCGGCGAGGCTGAGCAGAAGGCCGCCGAGATGAAGATCGAGCTGCCGGTCAACGCCCATCTGCCCCACGAGTATGTGCCGGGGGAGCGGCTGCGGCTGGAGGCCTACCGCAAGCTGGCTTCCGCACTGACCAACGAGGGGATCGATGAGGTCCTGGCCGAACTGGTGGACCGCTACGGCGAGCCGCCGCAGGAAGTGAAGAACCTCATCGATGTGGCCCGGTTCCGGGTGGACGCGCGGGAAGCCGGGCTTACCGACGTTGCGCTGCAGGGCAACTTCATCAAGTTCGCCCCTGCCGACCTGCCGGAATCACGCGTGATGCGGCTGCAGCGGATGTACCCGGGGGCGCAGGTCAAGCCGGCCCTGAACGCGGTGCTCGTGCCGAAGCCGAAGACAGCGCGGATTGGCGGACGGGACCTGATGGATGCCGAAATACTGGCGTGGGCCAAGCAGGTGCTGGACGCCGTTTTCAAGGAGTAGGGGCTCCCCGGGGCTCCCGGGGCGGTCAGCCGGTCACGGCGACCAGGAAGAGTGCGGCGGCGGCCACCAGGCAGGAGACCAGGACCGCGTAGCCAATGAAGGTGATGCGCTGCTGCCGGGCCCGGTCCCGGCGCCATTCCCTGCGGGTCATCATGGTAGTCATGCAGCGAATCTAGGGAGCGCTTCATGCGTGCGCTAAGAGTAAGGGCTACCTGCTTGCCCCGGGCCGCTACTCAGTTTCCCCGGCCGCGGTCCCGCTGCTGCGGGCAGCCTGCGGTGTTAAGCGAGCGATGCACCCGGGCCGGTGGCCTCGGGTGCATCGCTGGTGTGGTGCTGTGTGGTGCCGGACCTACTCGTTGTGGGAGTAGCCCTTGGCCAGTTCGGTAGTGGTGTCCGAACGCCCGATGGTGAAGGCCACGAAGTACATGCCGCAGGCGGCAACCAGCAGGATGGCCATGGGCCAGACGTTGTCCAGGCTCAGCCAGTTCAGCGAGAAGATGGCGCCGAGGAAGACCGCAAACATCACTACGAAGGTAAGGATGTTGCTGACCAGGTGACCCTCGCCTGAGTGTGTCGGCTGCTTTGACCGTGTTCCAACCATGGAGTTCTCCGTTTCAAAAAGTGTTCAGTAGCGTTGCGGGTCAGTAGTCCGACGTGGCTTTGCTTCCATTAACAATAGCGATTCCGGAGCTCGCTCCGATACGCGTGGCCCCGGCGTCGATCAAAGCCTGCGCATCTTCGGCGGAACGGACGCCGCCGGAGGCCTTTACGCCCAGGTCGGGACCGACCGTGCGGCGCATCAGCGCAATGTCTTCCACCGTTGCTCCGCCGCCGTTGAAGCCGGTGGAGGTCTTGACGAAATCAGCGCCGGCGTCAACCGATGCTTCGCAGGCCAGGACCTTCTGCTCGTCGGTGAGCAGCGAAGTTTCGATGATGACCTTCAGGATGCCGCCGGCGGCGTGGACGGCGTCGGCGACGGCGGCGATGTCACGGACCAGTGCGGCGCGGTCATTGCGGCGTGCTGCGGCAATGTCGATGACCATGTCGATTTCGTCGGCGCCGTCCTGCAGTGCACCCTGGGCTTCGAAGACCTTGACCTCGGTGGTGGTGGCGCCCAGGGGGAACCCGATCACCGAGCAGGTCAGTACGCCGCTGCCCTTCAGGGCGTTACGGACGGTACCTACCCAGAGCGGGTTCACGCATACCGACTTGAACTGGTATTCGGCGGCTTCGGCGCAGACCCGCAGGATGTCCTCGCGGCCGGCCTCGGGCTTCAGGAGCGTGTGATCAATGTACGAGGCAATGGGGGTAGGCATGGATCTATCTTGCCACAGGGGCAGTGGTGGAAAGCGGCGGGAATGCGGCGGGAGTCCCTCGGAGCCCAGGAAAAAAATAAACGGCCGGGCCCCGAAATCGGGCGCCCGGCCGTTTAGAGCGGTTCGTTTTTAGTAGTAGCCGGGCCAGTTGCCCATCAGCTGTACATGAGTGCTGCCCGGAGCGGCCGATACAGTGGCAGCCGAAGCCGGCGCGGCCGCGCCCGCTCCGAGGAGGACAGCGGCCAATAGTGCTGCTGCACCAAGTTTTTTCATGGAGTGCTCCTTGGGGGAAAGTTCATTCAGGGTGGGACAATTGGAGTGTAGCTATGATTAGGATCCAATTGATGTGCGGCGCGCGTTCTTTGGTGAATGCTGAGCAAATATTTTATGTAACCGTTGGACCTTGACCCCTGAAAGAGGCCTGCAGCGTTGGAACAGAATCCAGTCGTTATAGTCAACGAGTATCGAGCACAGCAGGCCAAGGCTGAGCATGACTATGCAAAGGCTATTGAATACTCCGCAATTGCCCGCGATGCAGCCCTAAGTGACGGCGACAAGTGGGCGTTTCACCGGTCATCTTTCAATATCGCTCATTTTCAGTACGCACTGGGACGAATGGACGACTGCATTCGCACCATTGAGGAACTCGTGAAGCATCCTGCCATAACTGAATACCCTGAGTTGGTAGCCCAGGCCCGGACGCTGCTTGCCCACGCACTGCAGAACAACGGTGCGAGTGATCGAGCGTTCATCGCTGCCGAAGAAGCCGCAAGTCTGGTTCCGGATGAGTCGGGACAGCTCCGTTTGGTACTCCAGCATTCCATCGTTTCCACCCTCGCTGAGAAGGGTGAATCAGAAGAAGCGTGGCGGGAAGCACTCGTAATGGATACCCTGGTTGGCCCGGAATCGGGCGTAAGGGATCGCGGCATGGCTTATTGGGCCATCGGAAATGCCGGCTTTATGTCCGGACGTATCACCGAGGGACAGGAGTATCACGACCGAGCGGCAATCGACCTCGTTCGTATCGGCGACGTGAATCTGTGGGCACTCTTTAACAAGGCTGCTGCCAATATGCGCCTTGAAGCAGGTCTCATAAACAGCGCGACACTTGAATGTGTTGAACGGGCAGAGGTTGCTATTTCGGTTGTGGGCGGCAACGTTGCGGACAAGGTGGAAATCCTCTTGGCACGCGCCCATTGGGAATACGCGTCAGGGAACTTGGAGGTCGCAGAGAACAAGCTCCGTGAGGTTGTGGCCCAAACCAAGGAGATGTTCCCGTATATTCGGGCCCAGTCCCTTCAGCTGCTCAGCGGGTGCCTGCTGCAGGCGGGCCGAAAGGGCGAGGCGCTCAAAGTCGCGCTGGAAAGCGAGCAGATCTTCCTGGAAACCGGCGCCGCCGAGCGTGCGTTCCAAGTCCGTACATTCATTGACACCATGGAAGCAGCCCGCGAGCAATAGGCCCCTTCGAAATCAGGGTGCAACACAACCACAGGAACTCGATATTTAAGCATTGAAGGCGCACAATACAAGCACGGTCTCCGAACTACCGGCGGCGGCGCTATCAGTTATTCCAATACGGCGAGGCATACCGCTGCATAGAGGTCCCGCGCGGCGACTTGGGGGAAACATGGCTAGATACGAGGGGCACCCGACAACGGTGCAGTACCCGCCCGCGCCCGGATCCATGGACGTTCATCTGTCCGAGGAGGGGCACCTGGTGCTTGAGCTGCCGCCGGGCGAGGTTGTGACGGGCACCATGGCCGAGATTGCGGCCGACAACATCATCAGGATGGCCAGCAGCGGTAAGTTGCCGTTGCTCCTGACCCTGTCCGGTGTCGAATCCATCACCCGGGGTGCCCGGGAGGTATTCAGTGCTGCGCGCTCCCTCTCCGCCGTCGCCGTCATCGGTGTTTCACCGGTTGACCGCGTTATCGCCAACTTCCTTCTGGGCGGGGAAGTCCAGCCCTGCCCCACCCGTTATTTCTCCTCCGAGGCGGACGCCCTGATCTGGCTGGAACGGTTCGCCTCGTGATGGCGGATCAAGATCAGGCAGCACCCTCGGCATATAACGACGACCGGTTGAACAAGATCGTGGAGGGCATTGTCAGCATTGCCGCCGGCGATCTGTCTGCCCGGATTCCCATATCGGCTGCCCGTGACCAGGTGGACGCGGTCAGCACCGGTATTAACCTGCTGGCCGCAGAGCTGGATGACATCTACCGCGACTTTGAGCAGCGCGTGGAAAACCGCACCGAGGAATTGCGGGAGGCCCATGCCCAGATGCAGCACATGGCACTCTCGGATCCGCTCACCGGCGTCGCAAACCGGCTGGCGCTGATGCAGGTAACCGAAGATGCGTTGAGCGAGTGGAACGGTGCGGAGCCTGCGCCTGCAATGTTGATGATCGATCTCGATGGGTTCAAAGACATCAACGACAGCTTCGGCCACAACGCGGGGGACCGCGTCCTTCAGGAGGTTGCCGTGCGGCTGCTCCGCGCGGTGCCGCCGAGGAGCACCGTGGCCCGGCTCGGCGGGGACGAATTTGCAATCCTGCTGCCGCGCGTGAATCGTTTGTCCGCCCGTGCAGCGGCAGAGCGGCTTCAGGAGGCACTGAGCATCCGTACCGAGGTGGAAGAACTGGATGTGTGGCCGCGGGCCAGCATCGGGGTTCACCTGGCCGAAGCAGGGCAGTCCGCCACCGATCTCCTCCTGCGTGCCGACACCGCAATGTATATCGCGAAGGATGAGGGCCCCGGGATGGTCCGGGCCTTCGAACCGGTCATGCTGTATGCCCGGCAGCTGCGCCGGGACATGGTGTCCGAACTGCGCAACGCCGTGGAACGCAACGAATTCCGGCTGGACTACCAGCCGGTGGTGGACCTGGCCAGCGGGCGGATGCAAGGCGTTGAGGTCCTGCTGCGCTGGCAGCATCCCACACAGGGACTGATCATGCCGGACGCTTTTATCCCCCTGGCTGAGGAGTGCGGCGCCATTGGGGGCATAGGCCGCTGGGTGCTGCGGTCTTCCCTCGAGCAGTTGGCGGCTTGGCGGGCCGCCGGAAACGACCAGGACGGGTTCCACATCCGGGTCAACGTCTCCCCGTCTGAGTTGCAGAGCATGGACCTGGTGGACTACGTCCGCGCCCAGCTGCGGGAAACGGGAGCAGCTCCGCGGGATCTGGTCCTGGAAATCACCGAGAGTGCGTTTGTAGGCAGCGGAGACGTGGAGACGTACTCCATGAAGTCACTCAAGGCACTGGGAGTACGGCTGGAAATCGACGACTTCGGAACCGGGTATTCCTCCATCAGCTACCTGCGGCGACTGCCCGTGGCCACCGTCAAGGTGGACCGGGCCCTGATTGCCACCATCAGCCGGGACGAAGGCCAGCTGAAATTCGTGGACGCCGTGCACCGCCTCATTCAGGCGGCCGGGATGGAAGCCGTCTTTGAGGGCATTGAAACCCGTGACCAGGCCCGCCTCCTGCGCCAGATGGGCTGCTCCAGTGCGCAGGGCTACTTCTTCAGCCGCCCGCTGTCGGCTGAGCAGGTGGGAACCCTGCTGGCCAGCGGCAGTCGTCTGCCCCTGGCCACCGAACTACTCGCCTGACTGCACGCCGCCGGCCAAGCGCCCTCCGCCGCCCGAGCTTACTTCTGTACCCGGTAGTGGAGGAACACCACACCATTGCCGAAGCGCTGTTCCTCCACCAGCTCCAGGTCCAGGCGGAGCCCGGCCGGCAGGAAACGCTTGCCGCCGCCGATGATCACGGGGGAGAGCAGCTGCTGCACCTCGTCCACCAAGCCGGCCTGCAGCGCCTGCGCGGCGAGGGCCGCTCCGCCCACCGAGACGTCGCCGTCGGACGCCTCAACGAGGGTCCGTACGGCGTCGGGGTCGAAGTTGTGCTCCAGCCGTGTGCGCGGTGCATCCAGTTCCGTGAGGGAGCGGGAATACACCACTTTGTCCGCTGCCTGCCAGATCCGGGCATACTCCTGGATGGCTTCGGGCTCGTCCGGCGGCACGGAATCCCAGTACGCCATCACCTCGTACAGTTGACGCCCCAGCAGAAACGTCCGCATGTTGCGGTCCAGTCCGTTGACGAAGCGGTGCACCTCTTCGTCGGGCATGCTCCAGTCAAAGGACCCGGACTCGTCCGCAATGTAGCCATCCAACGAGGTAATGCCTGTGTAGATCAGCCGTCCCATGCCGGTCTCCCGTTTAGGTTAGAGTCCCAGGGCCGTCCGTACATCCGCCAGCACGGCGTCCAGCGCAGCGCGTGCCTTGGCACGGGCGGCCGGCAGCTCCTCGGCCGAAGCCACCGGCTCAATTACCTCGAGGTAGCACTTGAGCTTTGGCTCGGTTCCACTGGGGCGGATGATGACCCTAGTGTTGTCCCGGGTAATGTACCGCAGTCCGTCGGTGGGCGGCAGGCCCGCGTCGCCCAGGGAAAGGTCGACGGCGGATTCCACCTCGGAGCCGGCAAAAGACACGGGAGGGTGTTCGCGCAGGCGCTGCATCATCTCGGTCAGGAGGCCGAGGTTGTCCACCCGGACGGAGAGCTGGTCGCTCTGGTGCAGGCCGTGGGCCAGGGCCAGGTCGTCGAGCTCATCGAAGAGGGTGCGGCCGGCGGCCTTCAGCGTCGCGGCCAGCTCGGCAATCAGCACACCGGCGGAGATGCCGTCCTTGTCCCGCACCAGTCCGGGAGCCACGCAGTAACCCAGGGCCTCTTCGTAGCCGTAGGTCAGCTTCGGCACCCGCGAGATCCACTTGAAACCGGTGAGGGTCTCCTGGTGCTCAAACCCGGCCGCTTCGGCGACCCGGGCCAGCAGGCGGGAGGACACGATGGAGTTGGCGAAGACCACGCCTTTACGGCTCTTTTCGCCGCGGACCTTCCACCGTCCCGCAGCGATCCGGCGGGAGATATGGCGGCCGAGCAGGGCCCCCACTTCGTCGCCGCGCAACATCCGCCATTCATCCGTGGCCGGGTCCTTGGCGGCGACGGCGGCGCGGTCGGCGTCGGGGTCATTGGCCAGGACCAGATCCGCATTCCGTTCGACGGCCAGTTCCAGGGCCAGGTCCAGCGCGCCGGGTTCCTCGGGGTTGGGGAAGGCTACGGTGGGGAAATCCGGGTCCGGCAGTGCCTGCGCGGCCACCAGCGCCACCGAGGTGAACCCGGCTCCGCGCAGCACCGACGTCATGGTTTCGCCGCCGACGCCGTGCATGGGTGTCAGCACAATGTCCAGGTCCCGCTCGGGGTAGCCTTCGGGGTGCATCAGCCCGTCCACGGCGCCGATGTAGTCAGCCACGAGGGATTCGGAGACCTCGGTGTAGCCGTCCGGTGCCAGCTCGATTGAGTCCAGCGGCGCCGTGTAATCGATCCGCGCCGCGATCTCGGCGTCGTACGGCGTGACAATCTGGGCGCCGCGTCCCGGCCCCTTGACCGTGCGGCCGCCCAGGTACACCTTGTAGCCATTGTCCCGGGCCGGATTGTGGCTGGCGGTAACCATCACTCCGGCGTCGGTGTCCAGGGCGCGTACGGCATAGGCCAGCAGCGGCGTGGGCAGGGTGCAGGGAAGCAGGAACGTCTCGATGCCGGCAGCGCCGAACACCGCAGCGGTTTCCAGCGCGAAGTCCCGGGACTTGTGCCGCGCATCGTAGCCAATCACGGCGCTGGGGGTCCAGTTGTCCCCGGCGGTGTCCTGCAGGAAGGACGCGATGCCCGCAGCCGTGCGGCGTACCACCACCCGGTTCATCCGCATGGGACCGGCGCCCAGTTCCGCCCGCAGCCCCGCGGTGCCGAATTCCAGCGTGCCGGCAAACCGGTCGGCCAGGTCGTCGGCCGCTTCGGCGTCGTTGGTTTCCAAAGCGCGGAGCACGGCGCGCAGTTCCGCCGCGGTATCGGTGTCGGGGTCACTCGCTGCCCATGCTTTTGCTGCGGCAACGAGTTCATCCAGTTCAACGGAATTCATAGTCATGATGTGTACCTTGCTGGGCAACGGCGGAGCGCCGCTAGATCCGGTTGATGATTTCGGCGAGCAGCTTGGAGATGCGGGGGCCGGCGGCCTGCCCGGCTTCCAGCACCTCCTGGTGGCTCAGGGCCACCGGGCTGATGCCCGCGGCGAGGTTGGTGACCAGGGAGATGCCGAAGACCTCCATGCCGGCGTGCCGGGCAGCAATGGCTTCCAGTGCGGTGGACATGCCCACCAGGTCTGCGCCGATGGTCTTGGCGTATCGGACCTCGGCCGGGGTTTCGTAGTGCGGGCCGGTGAACTGCGCGTACACGCCCTCGTCCAGGGTGGGATCCACGCTGCGGGCCACCTCCCGCAGGCGCGGGGAGTACAGATTGGTGAGGTCCACGAACGTTGCCCCCTCCAGCGGGGAGGTGGCCGTGAGGTTGATGTGGTCGCTGATGAGCACCGGGGTGCCGGGTTGCCAGGCCGGGTTCAGGCCGCCGCAGCCGTTGGTCAGGACCATGACCTTGGCGCCGGCGGCGGCTGCGGTACGCACACCGTGCACGACGGCGCGTACTCCCTTGCCCTCGTAGTAATGGGTGCGTGCGCCCAGGACCAGGGCACGCTTGCCGTCGGGAGTGAGCACCGAACGGATGGTGCCGACGTGGCCCTGAACGGCAGGGGCGGAGAAGCCGGGGATGTCGGAGGCGGAGAGGGTGGCAGTGGTCTCGCCGATGAGCTCCGCTGCTTCCCCCCAGCCGCTGCCGAGAACCAGGGCAATGTCATGGGAGGGCACACCGGTGTGCTCGGCAATGTAGTCGGCGGCCTGCTGGGCAAGTTCAAATGGGTCGTTAGTCACACCTACAACCTACCGTCTTCACACGCTGGCCGGGTGCGGGGCCGGCGGCGCCGTTTGAGCGCCGTCACGGGATGGGACACAATAGAGCCTTGTGACGAGCCAACTAGATTTCACTGCCCGGAAAATTGCCATCCTCGGAGGTGGCCCCGGCGGCTACGAGGCCGCCCTGGTGGCCGCATCCCTCGGGGCGGACGTAACCATTGTCGAGCGGCAGGGACTGGGTGGCTCTGCGGTGCTCACCGACGTCGTTCCCTCCAAGACCCTCATCGCCACCGCCGATGTGATGACCCGCATGACTGCCGCCCGGAACCTGGGCGTTGAATTCGGCGATATTGCCAGCCCGGTCTTCGCTGACCTGAAAGTGGTCAACCACCGCCTGCTGGCGCTGGCCAAGGAACAGTCCAATGACATCCGCCGCACGCTCGAACGCGTGGGCGTAAAGGTAAAGATCGGTGCCGGCCGGCTGCTGAACAACACCACCATTGAGGTCACGGCCGACGACGGCACGGTCGAAACCGTCGAGGCCGAGGCCCTGCTGATCGCGACCGGCGCCAACCCCCGCGAGCTGGACACCTCCCTGCCCGACGGTGAGCGCATCTTTACCTGGAAGCAGATCTACAACCTCACCGAGGTGCCCGAACACCTGATTGTCATTGGTTCCGGCGTGACCGGAGCCGAGTTTGCCAGCGCCTACAACGGCCTGGGCACCAAGGTCACGCTCATCTCCAGCCGCGACCGGGTGCTGCCGGGCGAGGACGCGGATGCCGCCGTCGTACTCGAAGACGTGTTCCAGGCCCGCGGCATGACGGTGCTCAGCCGTTCCCGCGCCGATTCGGTGAAGAATACCGGCGACGGCGTGCTGGTCACCCTTTCCGACGGCCGCACCGTGGAAGGCAGCCACTGCCTGGTGGCCGTGGGCGCCATTCCCAACACCGCCGGCATCGGCCTGGAAGAGGCCGGGGTGCAGCTGGATGACCGCGGCCAGATCAAGGTCGACGGCGTCTCCCGCACCACGGCGCCGAACGTGTATGCCGCGGGCGACTGCACCGGCGTCTTCAACCTGGCGTCCGTGGCCGCCATGCAGGGCCGCATCGCCGTGGCGCACCTGATGGGCGACGGCGTGAAGCCGCTGAAGCTCAAGCAGGTTGCCTCAAATATCTTCACGTCACCGGAAATCGCGTCCGTGGGCGTTTCCGAAGCGGACGTTGCCGAAGGCCGCTACCAGGGCGACGTCATCAAGCTCTCGCTGCACACCAATGCGCGGGCCAAGATGATGGACGTCAAGGAAGGCTTCGTAAAGATCATTTCCCGCAAGGGCTCCGGCACCGTGATCGGCGGTGTGGTTGTGGGTCCGCGTGCTTCCGAGCTGATCTTCCCCATCGCGCTTGCCGTGACGCAGAAGCTCCACGTGGATGACCTGGCGAACACCTTCACGGTTTACCCCTCGCTCACCGGCTCCATTTCCGAGGCGGCTCGGCGCCTGCACGTACATATGTAGCGTTTTACGCTTCCCCATCCCGCGTCCGCGGCGGAGTATTCCGACCGCGGGCGCGGGTTTTTTGTGCCCGGAATATGACAAACGCCGAAACATTGTCCACTATCTGGAATCGAATCTCAGATAACGGACGCCGTTGCCTACGATGTGGATACTTCAATTCCTCTTGCGAAAGACTCCCAATGCCTACTACGAATCGTTCTGCGGAAGCGGTGCCGGCCAAGGCCAATTCGAAGAGCCGCGTGATCGTTGCCAGCCTGATCGGCACGTCCATTGAGTTCTACGACTTTTACGTTTACGCCACGGCTGCCGTCCTGGTCTTTCCCCGGCTGTTCTTCCCGAACGCGGAAGGTGCCACAGCCCTGCTGAGCTCGTTTGCCGTCTTCGGGGTGGCCTTTATTGCCCGCCCGCTGGGGTCGATCATCTTCGGGCATTTCGGAGACAAAGTCGGCCGCAAGGGGACCCTGGTGGTCTCGCTGCTGACCATGGGCATTGCCACCTTCCTGATCGGGTGCCTGCCCGAGGCCAAGGACGGGTGGGTCATCCTGGCGCCGGCGCTGCTGGTAGTGATGCGCTTCGCCCAGGGCCTGGCCCTTGGCGGGGAGTGGAGCGGCGCTGCCCTGCTGGCGACCGAGAACGCACCGGCCAACAAGCGCGCCGTCTGGGGAACATTCCCGCAGCTGGGCGCTCCCATCGGCTTCATCCTCGCCAACGGGTTGTTCCTGCTGCTGAGCTTCCAGCTCACCCCCGAACAGTTTGACCAGTGGGGCTGGCGCGTGCCGTTCCTGGCCAGCGCCGTCATGGTCATCATCGGCCTGTACGTGCGGTTGAAGCTGGTGGAAACCCCGGCGTTCCAGAAGGCCGTGGACTCCGGCGAAGTGAGCAAGCTGCCGCTGGGACGGGCGTTCCGCTTCAGCTGGCGGCAGATGATTGCCGGCACCTTCATCATGCTGGCCACCTATGTCCTCTTCTACCTGATGACTACCTTCACCCTCACCTACGGCACTGCGGCGAAGACGGAAGAGGCGGCACGTGCCGCCGCCGAGAAAGCCAACAAAGCCTTCGACCCCGAGACCTTCTCGGCGGGCCTGGGCTATGCCCGCAACGACTTCCTGATCATGCTGATTGTTGGCGTCGTGTTCTTCGGAATCTTCACCCTGGTGGCCGGGCCGCTGGCGGAGAAGTTCGGCCGCCGCAAGACCCTGCTAACCGTGACCGCGGGGATCTTCCTTTTCGGCTTCACCTTCGCGCCGCTGTTCTCCGGCGGCACCGTGGGGGTCATGACCCTGCTGATCATCGGCTTCACCCTGATGGGACTCACCTTCGGTCCGATGGGCGCCATGCTGCCGGAACTGTTCCCGACCAACGTCCGCTACACCGGCTCCGCCATTGCCTACAACGTCTCCTCGATCCTGGGTGCGGCCGTGGCACCGTTCATCGCCGTCGCCCTGTGGCAGGCCGCAGACGGCAGCCCGTGGCTGGTGGGTATCTACCTCAGTTCCATGGCGGTGCTGACCCTGGTGGCACTGTTTGTCACGAAGGAAACCCGCGACGTCGACTACGAGAACAACACCAGTGAGGCCGTGAAGGTCCGCTAGGCAGGCTCCGGCCGACAGCTGTTCAGCGGCAGGGCAAAGGCCCGGTTCCCCCAGGGAGCCGGGCCTTTCCGTTGTGCTGTGTTGTCTCGCGCGCGGGCCTGTGTTGCCCTGGCGCGGGCCTGTGGGCCTGCGGGCCCGGGCCTAGTCGGCGATGGTGGCGATGACGGCGCCGGCGGACACGGTTGCACCGGGCACCGCCGTGAGCCCGGTGACGGTGCCGGACTTGTGCGCGGTCAGCGGCTGTTCCATCTTCATGGCCTCCAGGACGACCACCAGGTCGCCCTCGCGGACGGCCGTCCCGTCCTCCACCGCCACCTTGACGATGGTGCCCTGCATGGGCGAGGTCAGGTCATTGCCGGCTGCTGCCGCGGAAGCACCGCCGCGGGAACGCTTGCGGCCCTTGCCGCTGCCGCCGTTGCGGGCACCGTTGGACGCGCCGTTTCCGGCACCGCCCAGCCCGGCGGGCAGCACAACCTCAAGCCGTTTGCCGCCCACTTCCACGGTCACTCGGCGGCGTTCGTCGTCGTCGTTCGCTTCGCCCGCCTCGCCGCTCCAAGCCGGCAGGGAGTTGACGAACTCGGTCTCGATCCAGCGGGTGTGGACACCGAAGCCGGTTTCGGAGGTGAAGGCCGGGTCGGCCACCACGGCGCGGTGGAAGGGCAGGACGGTCGGCATGCCAACGACGTCGATCTCCGCCAGGGCGCGGCGGGCACGCTGGAGCGCCTGGCTGCGGGTGGCGCCGGTAACAATCAGCTTGGCGAGCATGGAATCGAAGTTTCCGCCCACCGTTTCGCCGGCCTCAATACCGGAATCGACCCGGACGCCGGGGCCGGTGGGCAGCTTGAACGCGGAGACTGTGCCCGGCGCCGGCATGAAGTTGCGGCCCGGGTCCTCGCCGTTGATGCGGAATTCAAAGGCGTGCCCGCGGATTTCCGGGTCCCCGTAGCCCAGGCCTTCGCCGCGGGCAATGCGGAACTGTTCGCGGACCAGGTCCAGGCCGGTGACTTCCTCGGACACCGGGTGCTCCACCTGCAGGCGGGTGTTTACTTCCAGGAAGGAGATGGTGCCGTCCGTGCCGACCAGGAACTCACACGTGCCTGCACCCTGGTAGCCGGCCTCTTTCAGGATGGCCTTGGACGCCGTGTACAGGCTGGCCGTCTGTTCCTCGGTGAGGAACGGGGCGGGGGCTTCCTCGACCAGCTTCTGGTTGCGGCGCTGCAGGGAGCAGTCGCGGGTGGAAACCACAACGACGTTGCCGTAGGCATCGGCCAGGCACTGGGTTTCCACGTGCCGCGGTGCGTCCAGGAAGCGCTCGATGAAGCACTCGCCGCGGCCGAACGCCGCAGTGGCCTCGCGGACCGCGGAGTCGAACATCTCGGGGATTTCCGCGCGGGTGCGGGCCACCTTGATGCCGCGTCCGCCGCCGCCGAAGGCAGCCTTGATGGCCAGGGGCAGGCCGTGCCGGTCAGCGAAGTCCAGCACGTCCTGGGCGGACTCGACCGGATCCGGGGTGCCGGGTACCAGCGGGGCGCCGACCTTGGCGGCAATGTGCCGGGCCTGGACCTTATCGCCGAGTGAGGAGATGGCGCTGGGGGAGGGGCCGATCCAAGTCAGGCCGGCGTCGATGACGCGCTGGGCAAACTCGGCGTTTTCGGAAAGGAAGCCGTAGCCGGGATGGATGGCATCTGCGCCGGAGCGCGCCGCGGCGTCGAGGATTTTGTCCATGTCCAGGTAGGACTCCGCGGCGGTGCTGCCGCCCAACGCGTAGGCCTCATCGGCGAGGCGTACGTGCAGCGCGTCCCTGTCGGGGTCGGCATAGACGGCAACGGCGGCAAGGCCTTCATCACGCGCTGCGCGGATTACCCGGACGGCAATTTCGCCGCGGTTGGCAATGAGGATCTTGGTGAGTGCCTTGGCGGAGGTCGCGGCAGGCTCGGGGATGTTCTGGCTCATTGGTGCACTGGCTCCTTTTGATCTGTTCGGAGCCTAGCGCGGTTTTGTGGTCTCGGGCCATAATGCGTGCTGTTTCTGCGTGGGACGCGGCTGTTCGTTGTGGGGATTCTACAAAGACAGACGGCTTGCCCGCCGCTTCGGCCGCGGTGCTCCTTCCGTGCAGCTGGTGCCGCCTGCGCCGCTTCGGCCCACCTTCTGCGCAGCTGATGCTGTCTGCGCGCGGCCGTGGTGCACCTTCCGTGCAGATGATGCTGTCTGCGCCGGCCCGAACCAGCATCAGCTGCACACAGGCCGCGTCCGAGCCCGGCGAGGCTGTGGAAAACGGCTTTGCGGGCTAAGGGCAATCTGTAATAGAGCCATGCCGAAGCCGCAGCCCTTGCCGGAGCAATTTGCCGCCCCCTTTGCATACTCAGAGGCCAGGGCCGCCGGGCTGAGTGTTGCCCGGCTCCGCGCATCGGACCTGCGTACTCCCAGCAGGGCAGTACGGGTTCCCCAGACGGCGGTGTTTGACCTGGCGGCCGGGTGCCGCCCGTACCTGCAGATGCTTCCGGACGCCGTCATCAGCCACGGAACAGCTGCCAGGCTGCACAGGCTGGCCGTGCCGCGCAGGATTACCGAGGAACCCCTGCTCCACCTCAGCCGGAGCCCGAAATCCGCGCCCCCGCGACGGCGCCATATCCGCGGGCATCGGCTGGTACTGGCATCCAACGAGGTTACGTATATTGCGGGCCTTCCTGTCACATCGGTTGGCCGTACCTGGCTGGACTTGGCCGGTGTTCTGTCCATCGAGGAGCTCGTCATGGTGGGGGACCAGATAGTGAGCGAACACCACCGCAATTTCGGGCCACCCCGCCGGCCCATGGTTCCGCTGGCAGAGCTGCGGGACCTGGTCGAGCGGCGGTCGGGTACACCCGGCGTGCGCCGCAGCCGGCAGGCGTTGGGGCTTGTCCGGGTGGGGGTGGACTCCCCGCCCGAGACCCGGCTTCGGTTGATGCTGGCCAAACATGCCGATCTGCCGGAGTTCCTGCCAAACGTTGCCCTGCTCGATGACTACGGGCGGCCGCAGGTCTGGACGGACTTGGGCTGCCGGGAATTCCGCACCTGCCTTGAGTACGACGGTGCGCACCACCTCACTCCGGACCAGCAGGCACGGGATCACTACCGCGACCTGAGGACTGCCGAACTCGGATGGCACCAGGTGAAAATCAGCCGGACCGATCTGGCCCAGGGATCGTTCCGGGTCGCGCCAAGGTGCGGCGGGGACTGGTGCTGGGCGGATGGAGGCCATTGGGCTGATGCGGCCCGCGCCTGCCACCTGGTGTGCAGCTAATGCACCCTGAAAAGAGTGCAGACAGCATCAGCTGTACGAAAGGTGCGCGGGGTGGGGTGCTGCAAACCGCCGTCGGGAGCCGAGGACCTACTTCCAGAGATCGATGATCCGCACCCCTGCACTGGACAGCAGCTGGCGCAGCGTGGACACGGACAGCCCGACGACGGCGTGCGGGTCACCGACGACCCGCTCGATGAAGGCGCCGCCCAGGGAATCGATGGTGAAGGATCCGGCCACCTGCAGCGGCTCGCCCGTGGCGATGTACGCCTCGATTTCCTCATCGGACAGCTTGGCGAAGTGCACCTCGGCGGAGCTGACCGCGCCGAGGGTTGCGCCGGACCCGTCCTCGTCGTTGTCGCGGCAGTCCACCAGCCAGTGCCCGGTGTGCAGCACCCCGGAGGAACCGCTCATGCGCCGGATCCTGGAACGGGCGACGTCGGCCTCCCACGGCTTGCCGTGCGCCTCGCCGTCGAACTCGAACACCGAGTCGCAGCCGATCACCAGGGCGCCGTCCGCCTCCGGCCGTGCGGCCACGGCTTCGGCCTTGGCGCGGGCCAGCAGCAGGGCGGTGTCGTGCGGGTCGGTCAGCCCGTAGCGGGCGGTGACGGCATCTTCATCCACGTCGGATACAAGGACCGTGTGGGCAATGCCGGCGTCGGTCAGCAGTTTGGTGCGGGCGGGGGAGGCGGAGGCCAGGATGAGGCTCAGGTTCGGGTTGGTCACGGCATCCAGCCTAGTGCCGGCGGAAGCCGCCGGGAAAACGCCGCCGGAGCCGGTTCAGCCAGCCCGGCCGGCCGTTAACGCAGCAGGGCCGCCCCCCAAGGGGACGGCCCTGCCAAAGCGGTGAACCTAGCTCCTGACACCCGCTCCGGGCACCTGGATGGCGGTTTGCTCCGCAGCGGTCCGCACCGGGTCGATCTGCTCCGAGTCGTCCGCAAACGGGTCGCCCTCGCGCTTGGCGTTGTAAAGCTCGGCATCCAGCAGGCCGTTGCGCTTGGCCACCAGGGTGGGAACCACGGTCTGGCCGGCCACATTGACGGCCGTGCGGCCCATGTCCAGGATCGGATCGATGGCCAGCAGCAGCCCGACGCCGGCCAGCGGCAGGCCCAGCGTGGACAGCGTCAGGGTCAGCATCACGACGGCGCCGGTGGTGCCGGCGGTGGCGGCTGAACCCAGCACGGAGACCAGGGCAATCAGCAGGTAGTCCGTAAAGCCGAGGTCAATGCCGAAGAACTGTGCCACGAAGATCGCGGATACGGCCGGGTAGATCGAGGCGCAGCCGTCCATCTTTGTGGTGGCGCCCAGGGGTACGGCGAAGGACGCATAGGCCCGGGATACACCGAGGTTGCGTTCGGTGACGCGCTGGGTCAGCGGCAGTGTTCCCACGGAGGAGCGGGACACGAAGGCCAGCTGGATGGCCGGCCAGGCGCCGGAGAACCACTGGCGTACGGACAGGCCGTGGCTCTTGATCAGTGCCGGGTAGACGCCGAACAGGACCAGGAACAGGCCGATGTAGATGGTCAGTGCGAACATGCCCAGGGAACCGATGGTGTCCCAGCCGTAGGTGGCCACGGCGGTGCCGATCAGGCCGACGGTGCCCACCGGGGCCAGGCGGATGATCCACCACAGCACCTTCTGGATCACGGCCAGCGCCGACGCGTTCAAGGCCAGGAACGGCTCGGCGGCCTTGCCGACCTTGAGGGCGGCGATGCCGACGGCGATGGCGATCACGAGGATCTGCAGCACGTTGAAGCTGACGCTGGTGCTCACGTCGCCGCTCTCGGCGACCTTGGAGCTGGCACCCAGGCCAAGGAAGTTGCCCGGGATCAGGCCGGTGAGGAAGCCCAGCCAGCTGCCCTGGCTGCCGTGGAAGTCCTCCTGGGCGACGTCGGCATTGTTACCCGGCTGCAGCACGGTGCCCAGCACCATGCCGATGACCACGCTGATCAGTGCGGTAAGGGCGAACCACAGCAGGGTCTGCCAGGCCAGCCGTGCCGCGTTGGAGACGGCACGCAGATTCGCGATCGAGCTGACGACGGCCGTGAAGATCAACGGCACAACGGCGGTCTTCAGCAACGAAACGTAGCTGGTGCCGATGGTGCTCAGGGTGGTGGTCAGCCAGTTCGGCTCGTCACCGTTGGAGCCCATCGACTTGGCCAGCAGGCCAAGGGCCAGGCCGGCGATGAGCGCAGCGATGATCTGCGGCCCGAAGGACGTTGCCCACTTGGGCAAACGCCGGGCGGGGGAATCAGGGGAGGAGGTCTGTGTGGTCACGGAGAAGACTCTAACGGCGGACCACTACCAGACCTGCCTTGAAGTTGCGAAATATTACGCCGGCCAAAACGGGTGCTTTGCAGGTAGCGCGCTGCAGGCCCGCGGCGTCCTGCGGAGAAAGGGCAGTGCCCCGGGGTATTCCCCGGGGCACTGTGACGAACCTCGCACTGGAGGAAGGCGCCGGAACCGGGTTAGTTCCCCAGCAGGGCCCGCCGCAGGGTGTCCAGGCCCACCGAGCCCAGCTGCAGGGCCCGGGTGTGGAAGGCCTTCTCATCGAAGGCGTCCCCTTCGCGGCTGCGGACCTCGTCGCGGATCTGCTCCCAGAGCCGCTGGCCCAGCTTGTAGGACGGCGCCTGGCCCGGCCAGCCGAGGTAGCGGGTGAACTCGAAGTTCAGCTGGCCTTCGCTGATGGTCAGGTTTTGCCTAAGGAAGTCGTAGCCCTTCTCGGCTGTCCAGGTGCCTTCACCCCAGCGCTCGGGAATATCCAGTTCCAAGTGGACGCCGATGTCGAAGACCACGCGGGCCGCGCGCATCCGCTGGGCATCAAGCATGCCCATCTTGTCGCCCGGATCGCTGAGGTAGCCCAGCTGATCCATCAGCCGCTCGGCGTACAGCGCCCAACCTTCGCCGTGGCCGGAAACCCAGCAGATGTTCCGCCGCCAGTCGTTGAGCAGCCCGCGCGCCGCCGTCGCCGTGGCAATCTGGAGGTGATGCCCGGGTACGCCCTCGTGGTAGACCGTGGTGGTCTCCTGCCATGTGGTGAAGGTGTCCTCGCCCGCAGGAACGGACCACCACATGCGCCCGGGCCGGGAGAAGTCATCGCTGGGGCCGGTGTAGTAGATGCCGCCCTCCTGGGTGGGGGCGATCATGCACTCGATCCGGCGCATGGGTCCGGTGATGTCAAAGTGCGAGCCGGCCAGGTCTTCCACGGCGCGGTCCGCCAGGTCCTGCATCCAGGACTGCAGCTCATCGGTGCCGTGCAACTGCCGGGCCGGATCCTCGTTCAGGATGTCCATTGCCTCCTGCACAGTGGCGCCGGGGCGGATCTGCTCCGCTACGGCTTCCTGTTCGGCGATGATGCGGTCCAGCTCTTCCACGCCCCATTGGTAGGTCTCCTCCAGATTGACGGAGGAGCCCAGGAACCGGCGGGACATTAGTGCGTAGCGTTCGGCGCCGACGGCGTCCTTCTCCGGCGCTGCGGGCAGCATCTCGGATTCCAGGAAAGTGGCCAGGGACAGGTACGCGCGGCGGGCGGACTCGGCGCCGGTGCGCAGCTCGGCCAGCAGTGACTCGGGGAGGTTTTCGCCGCCGGGCAGGGATGCGTTGGCGGACAGGGCGTCGAAGAACCCGCCGTCCTCGGCATAGGCGGAAGCCTGCTCGATGACAATCTTGACCTGCCGGCGGGCCGGCACCAGCGACTGTTCCAGTCCGCTGCGGAGGCTGGTGATGTAGCCCGCGACGGCGTCGTCGACGTTGTTCAGCCGGCCGGCAATGTGGTGCCACTGCTCCTCGGTATCCGTGGGCATCAAATCGAAGATGCTGCGGATGCCTTGGGCGGGGGAAGCGATGTTGTTCAGGTCCGACAGGTCCCAGCCGGATTCGTGGATCTCCAGGTCCAGGCCGAGGCGCTCGTGCATGGCGTCCAGGGTCACACGGTCGACGTCGTCCGCGGGTTCCAGGCCGTCCAGGCGGCTGAGCGTTTCCCGGATGGCTTCGGCGAAGGACTCCAGGCCTGCGGGGGAATAGTCGCCGTATTCGGTTTCCCGCCCCGGGATGCCCAGGGAGGTGGCAAGGGACGGATCCAGGTCGAGGAGGGTGGCGGTGTATGCATTGGCCACGGCGTCGATGGCAGTGGGCTGGCGCGCCGGCGCGCTGGCCGCGGTGGACATGGGCTCGGAAGATGATGTCTGTTGGCTCACAAAGGTAGCCTAACCGCAGAGGCGCCCGGCGGGCCTAATCGCCGTTCCGCAAGGGGGCTAACGGAAGCTGCGCCGCCAGGAGCCCGGCCCGGGGGTCGGCTCGAGCCGGAGCATCCGGCGCCGGGCCCAAATCCGGTGTGCCGGGCGCGGTGCCGGCAGCACTGCTTCTTCAGCCGCCAGCCCGGCGACGACGGCGGCCAGCGCCGCGAGCTCCTCGTCCGTGGGGTTGCCGGCCACCACGGAGAGCAGGGGTGCATCGGGGGCCGGCGACTCGGGGGATAGGTCCGCGGTGCTCACAGCGGCATGTTCCCGTGCTTCTTGGCCGGCAGGGCGGCGCGCTTCTCGCGCAGGGCCCGCAGCCCGCGGATCAGCTGCAGCCGGGTTTCGGAGGGGGCAATCACGGCGTCCACGTATCCGAGCTGGGCGGCCTGGTACGGGTTGAGCAGCTCGTCCTCATACTGCTCGATGTACTGGCGGCGGACGTCTTCGACGTCGCCCCCGGCGTCGGCGGCTGCCTTCAGCGGCGCCCGGTAGAGGATGTTGACGGCGCCCTGGGCACCCATCACGCCGATCTGCGCGGTGGGCCAGGCGAGGTTGAGGTCGGCGCCCAGCTTCTTGGAGCCCATCACAATGTAGGCCCCGCCGTAGGCCTTGCGGGTGATGACGGTGAGCTTGGGGACGGTGGCCTCGGCGTAGGCGTAGAGCAGCTTCGCGCCGCGGCGGATGATGCCGTTGAACTCCTGGTCCTTGCCCGGCAGGAAGCCCGGCACGTCCACGAAGGTGAGGATGGGAATGTTGAAGGCGTCGCAGTTCCGGACGAAGCGTGCGGCCTTCTCAGAAGCGGCGATGTCCAGGGTGCCGGCAAACTGCATGGGCTGGTTCGCCACGATGCCCACGGTGTGGCCTTCGACCCGCCCGTACCCGATGATCACATTCGGTGCGTAGAGGGCCTGCATTTCCAGAAAGTGGCCGTCATCCAGCACGTTCTCGATGACGGCCCGGATGTCATAGGGCTGGTTGGCGGAGTCCGGGATGAGGGTGTCCAGGGCCAGGTCCGCCTCGGTGGGTTCCGGATCGGAGTCGAAAGCGGTCAGCGGTGCTTCGGCAAGGTTGTTGGACGGCAGGAAGTCCAGCAGTTCGCGGACGAACTCGATGGCGTCCTCCTCGTCCGAGGCGAGGTACGTGGACGTGCCCGTGGTGGCGTTGTGCTGGCGGGCACCGCCCAGGGTTTCCATGTCCACGTCTTCGCCCGTGACCGTCTTGATGACGTCGGGTCCGGTGATGAACATGTGGGAGGTCTTGTCCACCATAACGACGTAGTCGGTCAGGGCGGGGGAGTACGCGGCACCGCCGGCGGAGGGGCCCATGATCAGGGAAATCTGCGGCACCACCCCGGACGCATGCACGTTGTTGCGGAAGATGTCAGCGAACATGGCCAGCGACGCGACGCCTTCCTGGATGCGGGCGCCGCCGCCGTCGAGGATGCCCACCACGGGACAGCCGGTGCGCAGCGCGAATTCCTGCACCTTGACGATCTTCTCGCCGTTGACCTGGCTCAGGGAACCGCCGTACACAGTGAAGTCCTGGCTGTAGACGGCCACGGGACGGCCGTCCACAGTGGCGTAGCCGGAAACCAGGCCGTCGCCCAGGGGCTTCTTCTTTTCCATCCCGAACGCGGTGGAGCGGTGGACAGCCAGTGCATCGAACTCCACGAAGGACCCGGCGTCGACCAGCAAACCGATGCGCTCCCGGGCAGTGTGCTTGCCGCGGGCGTGCTGCTTCTCGACGGCGGCCTGTCCGGAGGGCAGCTCAGCCTCGGCCTGGCGCCGCCGGAACTCGGCGATCTTGCCTGCGGTCGTGTGCAGGTTCGTGTCCTGGTCGATGCTCAAGAAGGCCTCCGGGTGCCGGTCGAGTAGCGCGGGAACCTTCCGGCGGGAAGGGCCGTGCTGGGCGTTAAGTAGGTTCCGCACAAAATGCGTGCGGTTTACGGGGTGTGGTTTACCCAGTCTAGTGAGCGCCTGCACCGGGACTGAGTGTAGAAATCCTACAATTTCGCGTCCCGGTGCTTGGTCCGGCGCAGATGTGGGCCGACATGCGGACACGATGTTACTGACGGGTAACTTAGCTGTGGTGTGTATTACTGTCGAGGCATGAGCACACCCAACAGCACCCCGGAAACGGCGTCGCGGTCCCTGGCCGGACGCACCATCCTGATGTCCGGCGGCAGCCGCGGCATCGGACTTGCCATTGCCCTGCGTGCCGCAGCGGACGGCGCCAACATTGCAATGCTCGCCAAAACGGCGCAGCCGCACCCCAAGCTGGAAGGCACGGTCTACACCGCCGCCGAACAGTTGGAGGCTGCCGGCGGCAAGGCCCTCCCGATCATCGGCGACGTGCGCCGCGACGAAGACGTTGCCCGCGCGGTCCAAGCCACCGTGGAACAGTTCGGCGGGATCGACATTGTCCTGAACAACGCCTCGGCCATTGATCTGTCCGGCACGGACGCCGTGACGATGAAGAGCTATGACCTGATGGCGGACATCAATACCCGCGGCACCTTTATGCTGTCCAAGTTCTCCCTGGACGCCCTGCGCCGGTCCGATAACGCCCACATCCTGACGCTCTCCCCGCCCCTGAACATGGACCCCAAGTGGGCCGGCAACTACCTCGCCTACACCCTGGCCAAGTACGGAATGTCGCTCACTACGCTCGGCCTGGCGGAGGAACTGAAGAACGACGGCGTGGCGGTGAACTCGCTGTGGCCGGTCACCGGCATCGACACCGCGGCAATCCGCAACATGCCCGGCGGCGACAAGCTGGCGGCGGCGTCGCGCAGCGCCGACATCATGGCCGATGCTGCACATGCCATCCTGACCCGGCCCAGCAGCCAGTCGACCGGCAACTTCTACACCGATGAAGCCGTCCTCCGGGAGGAAGGCATCACCGATTTCAGCCGGTACGCGCCGGGCGTGCCCGCAGAGTCGCTGATGCTGGACTTCTTCCTCTAGCCGGGCCTGCACGGAACCGGGTGCCCGTCAATGTCAGGGCGCCCGCGTAAGATCGGATGCATGCAACTGCACTACTCCAGCATGGAAAGACCGGCCCTGGATCCGGACCGCCTGCGGGCGGCCCTGGTGGCCCCCGCCGGCCCGTATGCGGAGCTGGAAGTAGTACAGGAAACAGGTTCCACCAACACGGACCTGGCCGACGCCGCCCGCCTGCGCCCCTGGGAGGTTCCGGACCTTACGGTGCTGACCGCCGAACTGCAGAACGCCGGCCGGGGCCGGATGGACCGCAGCTGGGTGGCACCGGAACGGTCCTCCCTGTTTGTCAGCGTCCTGATGCGGCCGGTGAACCGGGACGGGCGCCCGCTGCCCACGGACTCCTACGGCTGGCTGTCGCTGCTGGCTGCGCTGGCGATGGCAGAGAGCATAGCCGCCCGCACCGGCGTGGAAGCCCGGCTGAAATGGCCGAATGACGTGATGGTGGACGGACGCAAGCTCGCCGGGGTGCTGGCGCAGCTGGTTCCCTCCAGCGACGGCGCACCGCCGGCCGTAGTGGTTGGTGCCGGCCTGAACGTGAGCCTCACCGATGAGGACCTGCCGGTTCCCACGGCCACCAGCCTGCTGATGGAGTATGCCTCCACCACGGACCGCAACATCCTGCTCCAGGACTACCTGCTGGCCCTGGCGGACGGCTACCGCTTGTTCTGCTCCGTAGACGGAGACGCCAACGCCGTGCCCGCAGGCGGGCAGGACTCGCTGCGGGGCCGGGTTACCGCACGGTTGACCACCCTGGGCCGGGACGTGCGTGCCGAGCTGCCCGGGGGCGGAGCCCTCCTGGGCCGTGCTGCGGCGCTGGCGCCCACGGGAGCCCTCGTTATTGTCGATGAGCAGGGGCACCCGCACACGGTCAGCGCCGCCGATGTGGTGCACCTGCGCGCCGGGCAGGCCTGAGCATATGAGGACCGGACTGTCCCTTTTCGGCAGGCGGTGGGCGGTGCGCCTGAGACTGTATCCCGGCGAACACCTCATAACCGCCGGACGCCCGCACGCCCGTTCTCTGTGGAAACCGCTGGTACTGGCCGGAGTCACCGGTGCCGCCGCCGGATACGCATACGGCTGGCTCGGCCGGGACAGCCTGCCCGGGCAGCTCGGCGAGTGGAGTCCGTATCTGCAGCCCGCCGTCGCTGCCGTGGCCGTGCTGCTCCTGCTGCGCTACTGCGTCCCGCCCGTGCTGCGCTGGTTGGCCGGCCGCATCATCCTCACCGACCGCCGGCTGATCCAGCGCCAGGGGGTGCTGCTGCGGCGTGAGCATGAGATTGCCCTGGCTGCCATCTACCAGCTGGAAATACGGCAGTCCGTGCCGGACCGGATGCAGGGAAGCGGCACGCTGGTGCTGGACCTCGGACACGGGCGGGTGATGCAGTACCCGGCGGTGCCCGAAGTGCACCGCTTCCGGTCGCTAGTGGTCTCGGCCATAGGCCAGCTGCCGCTGACCGCCATGTTTGATGGTGTAGATATTGATTCAGACGGGGGATACGACTACGAACGGAGGGACAATGACTGACGCAGGCCACGGCGAGGCCGGCGCCGCCAGCCACCCCGAACCCCTGTCAGTGCCTGCCGATTCCGTGCCGGCGGACCCGCTGCAGGCCGCAACGGCGCCCCGCCCGGACTATTCGGCGGCGGACACGGGTACGGAAATTGACCGGGAGGACGTGCGCAGGCTCGAGGCGCAGCTGATCGGCGGTCCGCGGACCTTGAGGCGCCGTGAAGCTGCCGCCGAAGCGGGCGTCTCGCTCCTCTCGGCCCGCAAGCTCTGGCGCGCCATGGGTTTCCCGAACCTCGACGACGACGCGGTCTTTTTCACCGAGCAGGACCGGGAGGCGCTCAGCACCGTGATTGAACTGGTGCGAGACGAGCAGCTCACCGAGGAAGCGGCCATTTCCATCATGCGTTCCATCGGCCAGATGACGGACCGCATGGTGGTGTGGCAGGTTGAAGCACTGGTCGAAGAAATGGTGGCTAGGCGCGGAATCACCGACGCCGAGGCCCGCAAGAACCTGGTGGCGGCCCTGCCCGATTTGATTGAACCGTTGGAAAAGACGCTGGTCTACGCCTGGAAGCGGCAGCTTAATGCGGCTATCCAGCGGCTGGCCCTGCGCGCCGAAGCGGGCCTGGCCAGCCACGACGGCAGCGCCTCGGATGATGCCCCGCTGCCGCTGGCACGGGCGGTGGGTTTCGCTGATCTTGTCTCCTACACCAGCCTTTCCCGGCAGATGAACGAGAAGACCCTGGCGCAGATGGTGCAGCGTTTTGAGCACAAGTGTGCCGAGATCATTTCGGTGGGCGGCGGGCGGCTGGTCAAGACCATCGGCGACGAAGTGCTCTTCAATGCCGAGACACCTGAGGCCGGTGCCGAAATTTCACTGGCACTGGCGAAGGCCTTCACCGAAGATGAGCTGCTGCCCTCGGCCCGCGTATCCCTGGTCTGGGGACGCGTCCTGTCCCGGCTGGGAGACATCTACGGCCCCACCGTGAACCTTGCCTCCCGGCTGACGTCCCTGGCCGAGCCCGGCACTGTGCTGACCGATGCCTCCACCGCGGCCGCGCTGAAGGACAACCCGAAGTTTGTCCTCATCCCGCATCAGCCGCGCAACGTGCGCGGGTTTGGTGAAATCCACCCGGTGACTTTGGCCCGCGGCACCGGATCGGGACTGGTCCTGGACTGATTCCGGGTCCCTCCGCGGCCCGCCCCGCGGCCCGTTCCCTTGGGCAGTGACGCAAGTTACCTCCAGATGAGATCTGTGTAACACTATGCGGTGGAACTGTGGTGTCCGCTCCCTGTCTCGGGGGTTGCCGGACCCCTTTCCGCTGCAGGTCAAAACCAGGGGGAAACATCGTGGCAGCGCATGGGGGAAATGCACGTCTGCTCAGCCGCAAGCGGCGCAGGGCAGTGTCGGTTGGCTCGGCCGTTGCGGTCACCGCAGGGCTGGTGACCGGAGCACTGCTGTATCCGGGGTTCGCCAGCGCCGATGTGGACTTGAACGACGGCGGGGTCTGGGTCACCAACCGCACCCAGGGCATGGTGGGCCACCTGAACTACCCTTCCCGGCTGCTCGACGGCGGTTACACCGCGAACAGTGACAACTTCGATGTGCTGCAGAACGCCGGCACCGTCTTCAACCTCAACACGGACCAGTCCAAGGCCAGCCCGGTGGACGTGGCCAACGTGGCTCGCGGGGCCGAAGTGCAGCTTCCCGGTGCCGCCGAGTTTTCCTTCGGCGGGGACACGGTTGCCATTACCGACCCGGCCCAGGGCAGGGTATGGATCACGCCTGCCAGCGACGTCGGATTTTTCAGCGAGGACGACGCGAAACCGGTGCTTGACGGGAAACCCGGCGTGCTGGCTGCCGTCTCTTCAGAGGACCACGTTGTGGTCGCGGCGCCGTCGGACGGGATTCTTTACACGTTCGAGAAGGACGAGGACGGTGAGTTCGGCGAGCCCGAAACCCGGGAAGCCGCCGCCCTGAAGGACTTCAAGGACGCGCAGATTGCTGCAGTCGGGGCCCGTCCCGTGGTGCTGAACACGGAAACCGAAACACTGCTGCTGCCCAACGGTGAAACCGTCAGCATTCCGGAGGGGAAGAACGCGAAGCTGCAGCAGAGCGGACCGGAGAGCGAGTTTGTCGCCGTCGCCACGGAGGATGCCCTGATCCTGCAGCCCCTGGACGGCGGGAAACCGGAAATCACTGAGCTCGACTCCGGCGGCGGCGGCGCAGCGGCTCCGGTACGGCTGGGCGACTGCGTGTACGCGGCATGGGCAGGCTCAGGGACCCATGTGCGGGACTGCGGCAACGACGCCGAGGACACCCGCGAGGACATCCCCGGCCTGAGCCCGTCTTCCGAACTGGTTTTCCGCGTGAACCGCGACGTGGTGGTCCTCAACGACGTCAACGGCGGCGGCGTATGGCTTGTCCTGGAGAACATGCAGTTGGTGGACAACTGGGGGGACGTCATTCCGCCCGAGCAGAGCAATGACGACGATGAAGAGGAGGCTGCCAGCGAGAACCCGGTCAATGCCCTGCCGGACCGGACCACGGACAACCGTGCGCCGGTGGCCTCGGACGATACTGTGGGAGCCCGTGCCGGGCGGACCACCATCCTGCAGGTCCTTGAAAATGACAGCGACCCCGACGGCGACCTCCTGACTGCTTCCGTGGTGGGGGATATGCCCATGGTGGGCGGCGTGGAACCCATTTACAACGGCGCAGCCCTGCAGATCGTGGTCCCGCTTAATACCCCCGCGGGAACAGGAACCTTCACGTACCAGGTCAGTGACGGCCGCGGCGGCACGGACACCGCCAGCGTGAGCGTACGGGTAGTGGGAGCCGGGGAAAATACCCCGCCTGAACCCCGCCGGAACACGAAAATCCTGTTGGAACAGGGAAAATCGGTTAGCCAAAACGTCCTCAACGACTGGAAAGACGCCGACGGGGATGACCTGGTCCTCATCAGCGCGGAGCCCACGGAAGATGGAGACCAGGTCCGCCCTGCCTCCGACGGCCTGCTGGACTTCCGGGACGTCGGGAAAACCCAGGGTGTCAAGGAAGTGGCCATCACGGTTTCCGACGGTACTGACGAAGTCAAGGGGACCGTCACCTACGACGTGCGGCCCTCAGGCGTCCTTCCGCCGGTGGCCAACTTTGACCACGTCACTACCACCGTGGACCAGCCCGTTCAGATGTTCCCGCTGAAGAATGACCTGGATCCGGCAGGAGGCCAGTTGACCCTGGCCAAGGCCGAGGGCGAAAAAGGCGTGGTGGTCACCCCGGACTACCAGACCGGGTCCATTGGGTTCATGCCAACCGAGGCGGGCACCTACTACATCGAATATCTGGTGACCAACGGGCCGCAGAGCGCCAGCGGGCTGATCCGCGTTGATGCCAACCCGTCCGGCCGGGGAGGAGTCCCGGTGGCGGTGCGCGACGTCGCCCTGCTGCCCCGCGGCGAAAGTGTCCTGGTTGACGTCCTGGGCAATGACACGGACCCCACCGGCGGGATCCTGGTGGTGCAGTCTGTCCGCACTCCCGATGACGCGCCGGTGAACGTGGCAGTGCTGGACCGGCATCTCCTGCAGATCCATGACACCCGCAGCCTGCGCCAGCAAATGACCATTGAGTACTCCGTCTCCAACGGCACTGCCGCCAAGACGGGCGAGGTGAACATCATTCCGGTGGAGCAGCCGGCCACCCTCCTGCCCCCGACCGCCGGCCCGGATGAAGCAGTGGTGCGGGTGGGCGACGTCGTCACCATTCCCGTGCTTGATAACGACTCCTCTCCCACCGGCGGTGAGCTGACACTGAATCCGGTCCTGCCGCAGCCTGTTGACCCGCAGGACGGGCAAATGTTCGTCTCCGACAACAAGCTGCGGTTCGTGGCCGGGCAAAGTGCCAAGACGGTGTATGCCATTTACGAGGTCTCCGACGAGACGGGCCAAAAGAACTCTGCGCAGGTACGCATCAATATCCGGCCCCGCGACGATGAGAAGAACACACCCCCGGTGCCGGTGAACGTGGAGGGGCGCGTTGTTGCCGGAACCACCGTGCGTATCCCCATTCCGCTGGACGGGCTGGATGCGGACGGTGATTCCGTGGTGCTCAACGGAATCGGCAGCGCTCCGACCCGCGGTGCTGCCCTCGCCGGCCCGAATTACATCGACTACACCGCCCTGGCCCAGGCCGCAGGGACCGATTCCTTCACCTACACCGTCCGGGACCGCTTGGGCGTGGAAAACACCGGAACGGTCCAAGTGGGAATTGCACCCGCTGCACAGGCCAACCAGAAGCCTGTGGCAGTGGAGGATACCGTGACGCTCCGTCCCGGGCGGTCCCACGCGGCCTCGGTGCTGCGCAACGACTCCGATCCGGACGGGGACCCCATCTCCCTAAACACCGCAGCGGTCACCGGCAGCGACCCGGCGCTGGAGACGCGCACCGACCTGTCCCGGGTCCTGCTGAAGTCGCCCAAGACACCTGGCGCGTACGGCGTCACCTACGGCGTTAAGGACAACAGGGGAGGGGTGGCAACAGGCAACGTGATGGTGGTTGTCGACGAGGACGCACCCCTGCTGCCGCCCACGTCCCGGGATGACCTGGTGGACGCATCCGAGACCCGGGACAAGAGTTTCGTGGAAGTTCCCGTGCTTGAAAATGATGAGGATCCGGACGGGCTGGCGGACGATATGTCCGTACGGATCATGGGCGACTATCCCTCCGCTTCGGTTTCCGGGGGGAAGGTCCGGGTGGACCTGACCAACGAGGCGCAGATCATTCCCTATACGGCGGAAGACCAGGACGGCGGCACCTCAAGCGCCATCATCTGGGTGCCGGGCCTGAGCACGCAGTACCCCATGCTGCGTGAAGGGGAACCCTTGGAGGTGCAGGCCGGAAGCACCTTGGACCTGAACCTTAAGTCGCTCGTGGTGGTGCGCAACGGCCGCACTCCAAGGATCACCACCGCAGAGCACGTCCGCGCCATTGGCACGAAGGACGGGGGAGCCCGGATCATGGGTGCCTCCTCGCTCCGATACGCCCCGGACCCTGACTATTCCGGTCTGGGATCGGTGACCTTCGAGGTCACCGACGGCGCCGGCCCGGAGGATCCCGAGGGGTTGAAGGCGACCCTGACGGTCCTCGTCAACGTGATTCCGCTGCCGGAGCAGAACTACCCGCCCACGATCAGTTCGGGATCACTCGAAACGGCCAAGGGCGAGCCGGAGGTGACCCTGGACCTGGCCGGCCTGGCATCTGATCCGAACCCTGAGGATGCCAGCCGGCTGCGCTTCAAGCTGGCCGCCGACGTGCCGAACGGTTTTGACGGCGAAATCGACGGCAGTGTCCTGAAGATCCGCGCGGCCGATGATGCGGCGGTAGGAACCACCGGGGAACTGTGGGTCTCCGTATCGGACGGCCGCGGCGAACCGGTGCGGGGACGGGTGGACCTCACGGTTATCGCCTCCATGCGTGCACTGCCCGTAGCGGCCGACGACGTCGTCCCGGACGCAGTCCAGGGACGTCCCGTGACGGTGCCGGTACTGGACAATGACTTCAACCCGTTCCAGGACCGCCCGCTTGAGATTGTCGAAGTGCGGTCCGACGCCAACGGCACCGCGGTCCTGCAGGGCTCGAATGTGGTGGTGACACCGGGATCGGAATTCGTGGGCAGCATGAACGTCCAGTACATCGTCCGGGACCGGACGGGTGAGGTGAGCCGCCGGGCCGCCGGCCAGATCCGGCTCACCGTACAAGGCAAGCCGAATGCTCCCTCCACGCCCATGGTTGAATCAACCCGCAGCCGCACCGTTGTGCTCGCCTGGAATCCGCCAGCAGCCAACGGTTCGCCGATTACCGGTTACACAGTCACGGCAGCCAACGGATTCAGCCAGGCCTGCCCGGCAACCACGTGCACGCTTACCGGGCTGACCAACAACGTGGAGTACGTTTTCAGGGTCACGGCGTCCAACGCCCACGGCACGTCCGCGCCGTCGCCCACCTCCGCCGTGGCGCGCCCGGACACCCAGCCGGGGCGCCCGGCACCGCCCACCTTGGTTTACGGTGACCGGGAGCTGAAGGTTGCCTGGACTGCGCCGCCGAACGACGGCTCGCCCATCACCGGCTACGACCTGCAGATTTCCCCTGCCCCGCCGAACGGAGCGGTACAGAAATCCGCACCCGCAGCGGGCGGCACCCTGGTGTGGTCCGGGTTGGATAACGGCACCAGCTACCGGGTGCGGATCCAGGCCCGGAACTCCGCTCCGGATCCCTCCGAATGGAGTGATTATTCAGCCCCCGAGCATCCCAATGGACTGCCGGGCGCGCCCGGCGCACCGAGCACGTCCTCGGCACCAAGCGTCGGGAAAGAATCCCAGCTGACCGTGGAATGGGGTGCCGCTCCCGGAAACGGGGCCGAAATCCTGGCCTATCAGGTGTACGAATACCAAGGCAGCAACCTCATTCGCACCATTCCGGCCGGCAGGGAAACCCGGGTGACCATCACCGTCCCCAACTCGGAGCAGGACTACTCCTACGCCGTACAGGCACAAAACCGCTCAGGATGGGGCGAAACCGGGCCGCAGTCAGCGCCGCGGCGGGCCCGCGGTATTCCTGACGGGCCGCCCGCTCCCGTCTTGGAGCCGGCGGAGACCGCTGGTGCCGGCCGGGCAGTCAAGGTCACCTTCCAAGAGCTGAACGCATCCCAGCGCAACGGCGCCAAAGCGGACGAAATCGCCTACGTGGCGGTCTTTTCCAACGGAAACCGGCAGCAAGTCCGAAGCGGAGACGTGGTGCGCGGGTTCACCAACGGAGGTACGGTCAGTGCCCAAATCATGGCAGTGGTGACCGTCCCGGGCTCTACATATGACGGTCAGCCAGGACCGCCATCGGGCGACGTCATGCCTTACGGGGCGCCGGGCCTGCCCACGGTGACAGGCACCGACGGGAAACCGCTGAAACTCGGAGGCACGGTCACATGGACCCCACCGGATTCCGGAAGTTTCGACGTCCATCATCTGGAGGCACGAAAGGACGATGAGCCGTTTATCCCGGTCTACTCAGACAACACGGTCCTGGGCAAAGACAAGCTGAACGAGGCGCACTCGTTCGAGGTACGCGCCGTGAACTCCAGGGGTGAGGCCGGCGCGCCGGTCAAAGTAACGGTGAACAGCGGCCGTTATTACGCGGGCACTGCGACTGCCCACACCTGCTGGCGCAACCCGGACGACTCCGTCAGCGGCGATTGCAGCGGTTGGGGAGGCGTGGACGCAGGTTCAGAGGTCCAGGCGGAGTGCACCGGCATGTGGAAGGGCGAGACGTGGTTGCGTGTGCCCGGACGCGGAGGGCGCCCCGCATACGTACTGAACCGGGACGTGGCACCTGCCGAGGGCAACGCTCTCAGCCAGATTGGGAACTGTCCGGCCACCTGGTAGCACCACGACTAACTACGAATCAAGCAACTGGAGATAAGAACAACATGGCAATGACCCAAGAACAGGCAGCATGGTTTGCCGAGACCTTTGAACGCCTCACGGCCAACGTGGGGCAAGCGGTGCTGGGCAAGACCGACGTCGTGCGGCTGGTCCTTACTGCCATGCTGGCCGAGGGGCATGTGCTGCTCGAGGACGCACCGGGTACCGGCAAAACCATGCTGGCCCGGTCCCTGGCAGCGACCGTGCAGGGCTCGAACTCCCGCATCCAGTTCACCCCGGACCTGCTGCCTTCGGACGTCACCGGCATCACCATCTACGACCAGAAAACCCAGCTGTTCGAGTTCCACCGCGGGCCGATCTTCGCCAACATCGTGCTGGCCGACGAGATCAACCGCGCCTCGCCCAAGACCCAGTCCGCGCTGCTGGAAGTCATGGAGGAATCGCGGGTCACGGTGGACGGTGAAACCTACACCCAGGATCGGCCGTTCATGGTCATCGCCACCCAGAACCCGATTGAACAGGCCGGCACCTACCGGCTGCCCGAAGCCCAGCTGGACCGTTTCCTGATCAAGACCTCCATTGGCTACCCGGACCACGAGGCCACGCTGGAACTGCTTTCCGGCTCCTCCACCCGGGACCGGTCACTTGCCCTGACCCCGGTCATCACCACAACGGCCGTGCGCGACATGGCGGAGCTGGGCACCACCGTGCATGTGGAACCCGCAGTGCTGGAATACATTTCCCACCTGGTCTCGGCCACCCGTACGGCTACCGAAACCCGGCTCGGCGTCAGCGTCCGCGGCGCCCTCGCCATGGTCCGGGTGGCGAAAATCCGGGCTGCATCCGAAGGGCGGAACTATGTCCTGCCCGACGACGTAAAGGCACTGGCGCCGGCGGTCTGGACGCACCGTCTGGTCATGGATCCCGAAGCGGAATTTGCCGGAGCCAGCCCCGAGGCAGTCCTGCTGTCCGTGCTGGCCGATGTACCCGCACCCCAGCAGCGTGCAGAGGCGCAGGCCTGATCCATGCCCAACATCACCAAGCGCGGCGCCCGCCGGGGCCGGCGCGCCGCAGTCCAGTTGCGCCGTCGTTTCCAGCGCCTGCGCCGGACCATGCAGCGCTCGGCTTATTGGCGGGCCGCAGCGCCAAGGCTTGCCCCGGCAGCCCGCCGCCTCCGCCCGGTCCTGGCCCGGACCGGAAGCCTCGCAGCAACCGCTTCGGCAGGATTGCGCGCAGGCGCCGCCGCCGTCAGCCCGCTCGGCTGGCTGGCTCTGGGGCTCACTGCCATGTTCTGGCTGCTGGGAGCGGTCTTTGACTGGCAGGAGGCCCTGGTTGCCGCCGTCGGTTCCGCCGTCCTGCTGGTACTGGGAACCGCCTTTGTGGTGGGACGGCTGTCCTACAACGTCGAGCTGGACCTGGCCCGCACCCGGGTTGCCGTGGGCGACGCTGCGGTTGGCAGCCTGAGCATCACCAGCACTGCGGCTCGAACCTTGCTGCCGGTGACCTTTGAACTGCCGGTGGGCAGCGCCACGGCCGCCTTCGAACTGCCGCGCATGCGCCCGGGCCAGACCCATGAAGAACTGTTCAGCATCCCCACCCGCCGCCGCGCGGTCATTGTGGTGGGCCCGGTGGAATCCGTCCGCCAGGACCCGCTGCGGCTGATCGGACGCCGCGTCACCTGGGCGGACCCCGTGGACCTGTATGTGCATCCCCGCACCGTGTCCCTCAGCGGATCCACAACGGGGTTCATCCGCGATCTCGAAGGGGAACCGACCACGGACCTGTCCAGCTCCGACGTCGCCTTCCATGCCCTGCGGGCTTACGTCCCCGGTGACGACCGCCGGCATATCCACTGGAAAACAACGGCCAGGACAGGCGCCCTGATGGTGCGCCAGTTCGAGGAGACCCGGCGCTCCCACGTCGCGGTGGCGCTGTCCCTGAACACCGCCGAATACTCCTCCGAAGATGACCTGGAACTGGCTGTGTCCGTTGCCGGTTCACTGGGGCTGCAGGCATTCCGCGAACAGCTGGCACTATCGGTGCTTTCCCAGGACGGGCCGATCCGGTGCACAGCGCCGGGAACCATGCTCGACGGTCTGACCGAAGCGCAGGGGCAGGAACGGACCCCGGGGATTGTTGATTTGGCCAGGACGACGGCGGACGCAGTTCCCAACGCTTCCGTGGTTTTCCTGGTGACCGGCACCGAACCCAACGGTGCGGCACTGCGGTCCGCGTCCACCAAGGTTCCACCGGGCATCCGCTGCATTGCGCTGCGGTGCGGCGCCGGCCTGGAACCGGCCCTGGCTGCCATTGGTGACCTGGCCGTGCTGGACGTAGGGAACCTCGACGGCCTTCCGGCCGTACTGCGGAAGGCTGTGGCATGAGTGCCGGGCTAACCGGCCCCAGGCCGAACGCCCTGATGCCGCGGCTGGCGGACTGGGCGCTGCTCACCGCCATGCTGTCCCTCGGGGTACTCGGCTTCGGCCCAACCTTCGGATGGGATCCCCGGTTCCTGGTTGCCGGTTTGGGCGGCATCCTGCTCGGGCTTGGACTCGCGGAAACTTCTGCCCGGCTCCGCTGGGGCTTCTGGGCAACCACCGGCGCTGCCGCCGCAGCGTACGTACTGCTGGGGAGTGCCTTTGCGGCTCCCCGGGAAGCACTGGCCGGAATTCTCCCTTCCTTCGCCTCCGTCCGGGTGATCGTGCTGGGCGTGGTGTTCGCCTGGAAGGACCTGCTGACCATTGCTCCGCCGGTTGGCTCAGCCGCCGGGATGCTGGTGGTTCCCTTCCTGCTGGCGTTTGCCTGCGCCCTGGTCTCCGGGCTGCTGGCCTGGCGTGCCAAGCGTCAGTACTGGGTGCTGCTTCCTGTGGTGCTGCTGTTCACGGCTGCGATTGCCCTGGGGACGGATCAGGCCCCGCTGCCGGGAATCCGCGGCGCGCTGCTGATCGGCCTGCTGATGCCCTGGCTGGCCTACCGGCGAGAGCTGCGCCGCGGGACCGTGGAGACCGTTACCCTGCAGAGCCCGGCGCGGACCGGTGCGGCAGCTCCCATGGACGCCTCCCGGCGCAGCCTGCGCGACGGGCCGGAGCAGGTGTCGGGAGCAGCAAGGGCTGCCCGGGCCCGGCGCCTGGGCTTCGGTGCCGCGGTGCTTGCGGTGGCCCTGGGTGCTTCCGTAGGCGTGGCCCCGCTGCTGGACCAGGGGACCGACCGGAAGGTGCTCCGCGACGTCGTCGAGCCTCCCGTTGACCTCTTTGACTATCCCAGCCCGCTCACGGACTTCCGGCGGTACGTCAAGGATGAACCGGATACCACCCTCTTTACCGTGGAAGGCCTGCCCGAAGGCCAGCGGATCCGCCTGGCCGCCCTGGACGCCTACGACGGCGTGGTGTACAGCGTTGATCCGGGCACGGACGGAAACTTCACCCGGGTCGGTGACGCCCGATCCGACCTGGTCCAGGCCGGCGGCGAGGGCACGGAAGCGCACCTCAAGATTACGGTGGGCGAGTACCGCGGGGTCTGGGTGCCGGCCGCGGGCCTGGCAACCGGTTTCAAAGTGAACGGGGAGCGGGCGGCGGAGTTGGCCTCCGGCCTGTACTACAGCGAAACCTCCGGCACGGCGTTGACGGTGGCCCAGCTGCAGCCCGGGGATTCCTACGAAGCCAACGTGCTGCTGCCGGACGAGCCCGACGACGCGCAGCTGGCGCAGTACCGCTTCTCCGGCACACAGCTTCCCCGGGTCTTCAACGACCCGCCCATACTGGGGTCCAAAGCCGCCGATTATGTGGGCGACGAAGCCCGCCCGGTCCAGCGGGTGCGCCGGCTCCAGCAGATCCTGGCGTCGGAGGGTTACTTCAGCAACGGCAAGGAAGGGGAAACACCGTCCCTGCCCGGGCACGGAGCTGCCCGTCTGCAGACCCTGATGGACGCGGACCAGATGGTGGGTGACGACGAGCAGTACGCCGTGACCATGGCCCTGATGGCACGCAAGCTGGGCATTCCGGCGCGTGTGGTGATGGGCTTTTATCCGGACTGGGACGAGGTGGACGATCCGTCCGCACCCTTGGAGATTACCGGCGATGACGTGCACGCATGGGTGGAAGTGGAGTTTGAGCACGTGGGCTGGGTGCCGTTCTTCCCGACCCCCGACGAGGACAACGAGCCCGTCCCCCCGCAGCAGCAGCCCAAGTCCACGCCCAAGCCCCAGGTCCTGCAGCCGCCGCCTCCGCCGCAGGAGCCTGCCGAGCTGCCGCCGGACACCAACGCGGACGCGCAGGAACCCGAGGAGCAGCAGGAGGACTTCTGGGCCACCTTCCGCTACTGGCTGCGTTTGGTTGGGCTGGCTTCGCTGCCGCTCGTCATCCTTTTCGGTCCGCTGCTGCTGATCCTGCTGGTCAAGCTCCGACGGCGCCGGAAGCGGCGCCGTACCGGCCCGCCTTCGCGGCGGGTCGGAGGCGGCTGGAACGAGGTGGTGAGCATGGCAACGGACCTCGGTGCCAAGCCGCCCAGCCGTGCCACCCGGCGCGAACACGCTGCCCTGCTGCAGGACTCGTTCCCGGCGGCAGCCGACTCCACGGTGCTGTTGGCACGCCGTGCCGACGCCGGCATTTTCGGCCCCGGAGAGCCTTCCGAGGAAGAGGTCGAGGAGTACTGGAAGCAGGTGGAGGAACAGCTGGGTGCCATGACCGGTTCGGTAGGGTTCTGGCGGCGGCAGCGGGCAAGATATTCCCCGCGGTCCCTGCTGCTGGATGCCCGGATGCGGACCCGCCGCTTGAGCCCGGGCCGATGGGCGCTGCCGTCGGTTAGGGTATGGAGGAGAACTAGTAAGCCAGATCACTTTAGTGATACTTCCGGATAGGGCGTGAATGAACTCCGACGAAACGACATCCCCGGATACCGATCTGCATGCCGTGTTCGGCTACGCCTCCGACCGCGGACTCCGGCGGGAACTCAATGAGGACTCGCTGATTGCCGCAGATCCCATCTTCGCCATAGCCGACGGCATGGGCGGGCACGAGGCCGGGGAGGTGGCGAGCAGTATCTGTGTCCGCACCCTGGGCGACTCCGAGATAGTGGGCAGGCACCTGCCGGAGGTTTCCGCCGAGCAACTCGAGGCACTGTTGCAGGAGGCCGACCGCCGCATCCGCGAAGCCACCGGCGGACGGGCCGGCACTACGCTGACCGGCGCCGTCCTCGTCCGGGAGGCGGGCAATCCATACTGGCTGGTATTCAACGTGGGGGATTCCCGTACGTACCGGCTCAGCCACGGCGTGCTGGAACAGATCACCGTGGACCACAGCGAAGTCCAGGAACTGGTGGACCTGGGCCAGATCACCGCCGACGAGGCACTGGTCCATCCCCGCCGGCATGTGGTGACCCGCGCCCTGGGCACGGGCAACGACTCAGAGGCCGATTTCTGGTTGATTCCGGTGGAACCGGGAGACCGGCTCATGGTCTGCTCCGACGGCCTGACCGGCGAGGTTGCCGACGGGCACATCCTGCAGATCCTGACATCCGTGAGCAGCCCGCAGGACGCCTGCGCCGCCCTGGTGCAGGCAGCCCTGCGTTCAGGCGGACGGGACAACATCAGCGTTTTGGTCGTGGATGCCGAAGGCGGTCCTGACGTCCACGAATCAGCCGCCATCACGCTGCCGGGAATGGCGATGGAAGAACAGGTCACGTCGCCGCGGCACGCAGCCGGCGCAACGGCCGTCAGCCCCGACGGCGCGGCCCGCGCAGCCGAAGGCGACGCCGAACAGGGAAGGGCCGCAACCTGATGGAGGGGCTCCGCTACCGATCCGGCACCTGGATCTGCTTGGTGCAGGACTCCCTCCTGTGCCTGCTGCCCCCGGATACCGGCGAGGACCGTGTGCAGGAGATCTGGTCCCTGCTCGGCACGAAGCCCGCTTTGGACCGTGTGTTTTCCGCGGTCTCGGGTGGACTGGGCACCAACCTGGCGGACATGCCTGCCTTCGGTGTCCTTTCCCTGGGGGAGCGCCGGCACGTGTTGCTGCGCGGTCCGCTGGAACTGCAGCAGGCCGGTCACAGCGAACCGGCAGCGTCCGGTGAATTCGTCACCACGTGGAGTGAACGTGTCCTCAGCGGGCCCGGTCGATTCACCATGCGCGTCACTGCTCCCGCCGTCGCTGGAGCGCCGGGGGCAGGTATGCTGCTGCCCTTGGAAAGCGGGATAGCACTGGTCTCGGTGCTTGAGTTCGATTCAACGCAGGATGCCGGCCCCCGGGCCGGTGCTCCCGCCCGGAGCCTGCCCGGAGCAGGGGAACCCGGCGAAACGGCGCCTGTTGAGGCAGCGCCTGTCGTTGTGGCGGCTCCGCCTGCTGCAACTGAGCCTGTCGCTGTGGCGGCTGCGCCCGTTCCGCCGGACCCGGCGGTTTCGGCGGGGCATGCCCCCGACGCGGACGTCCGTGAGCCCGGCCGTCACCGGGAAGCTCCGCGGACCCCGGAAGCTGCAGAGGCGGAGAACCCTGACCTCGGACTGACCGTCCGCCCGCCCGAGGAGACCGAGGCGCCGGCGGAAACGGTGGACCCCCGGGACACCCTGCAGCCGACCGCCTCCCTGCAGTCGACCGCCTCCCTGCAGACGGCCGCCTCGGCGTCGCCGGCCGGGCAGCTCATCGATTCCGTGCCCTGGCTCCGCAACGGCGCTGCCGCAGCCGCGCCGGCAGCGCCCAAACCGGCCCCCGCTCCTGCACCGCCGGCCCCTGCCCCCGTCCCTGCACCGCCGGCCCCTGCCCCCGTCCCTACACCGCCGGCCCCTGCCCCCGTCCCTGCACCCCCGGCCGCCACCGGCCTGGACGTACTGGACCTGGACGACGCCGACCTGGACCACGACGGCGACACGATCATGAGCAGCGACCTCGCCAAGGTTTTGCCTCCGCCGGCGCCGGACAGCCGCCCGAACACGGCTCCCACGGTGCTGGCCCGCACCTGCCCCTCCGGGCACGCCAACCCTCCCACCCGGTCTGTATGCGTCCTTTGCGGCCAGCCGCTTGGCGAGGACCCGCAGCCGCTGCCCCGTCCGTCCCTGGGCACGGCAGTGTTTTCCACCGGGCAGGTGGAACCGCTGGACAAGAACATGGTGATTGGCCGGCAGCCTTCAGTGGCCCGTACTCCGGGATCGGTGATGCCGCGCATGGTGCAGGTGCCCAGCAGCGGCGGCGACATTTCACGCTCCCATGCCGAGATCCGCCTGGAAGGCTGGCACGTTATGCTGCGTGACCTGAACTCCACCAACGGGACCGTCATGGTCCGTGAGGGCCAGCTGCCGCACCGGCTAGGCCAGAGCGAGGCCGTGATTGTGCTCGACGGTGACGTGGCGGAGCTCGGCGACGGCGTCTGGGTGCGGTTCGAGGGCCTGGCGTGAACAAAAAGCGGGCTCCCGCACCACCTCCGGAAATTTCCGGCTACCGCTACCTCCGGCATCTCGGTTCGGGCGGCTTTGCCGATGTATACCTTTATGAGCAGGACCATCCCCGGCGCCGGGTTGCCGTGAAGGTACTGCTTTCGGACCTGCGGACGGACAGTGCCAGACGCAGCTTCGAAGCCGAAGCGAACCTCATGGCACAGCTGTCCTCCCACCCCTACATCGTCACCATCTACGAAGCGGACATCACCGACGACGGCCATTCCTACCTGGCCATGGAGTACTGCTCCCGGCCGAGCCTGGATATCCGCTACCGCCAGGGCGGACTGCCGGTGGCGGAGGTACTGACGCTGGGGATCCAGGTGGCTTCCGCCGTGGAAACCGCCCACCGCGCCGGCATTGCCCACCGCGACATTAAACCGGCCAATATCCTCACCACGGACTACAACCGCCCCGCGCTGACGGATTTCGGTATTTCCGGGACCACCGAAGGGGCAGAGGACGAGGACCTGGGCCTGTCCATTCCCTGGTCGCCGCCCGAAGCGTTGGCCGGCGGGCGGGCGGACGGCATCCGGGTGGACGTGTGGGCGCTGGGAGCAACCCTCTACACCCTGCTGGCGGCCCGGTCCCCGTTTGTGGTGCCGGGCCTTGGCAATACCCAGCGGGAGTTGATCGACCGGATCAACAGCCAGCCGCTGCGCCCCACCGGCAGGGCCGACGTCCCGGAATCGCTGGAACTTGCCCTGGCCACGGCCATGGCCAAGGCTCCGGAGTCCCGGTTTTCCTCGGCCTATGCCTTCGGGTTGGCGCTGCAGCGGATCCAAAGCGAACTGAACCTCGCCAACACGCCGTTCGAAGTGCTGGCCGAGCCCGATCAGGCAGAAGAGAGCGGGGAAGAAGAGGACCGCACACGCATCCGCCGTGTGGTCTCGATTGACCCCGGCACTACCGCCCCGCCCCGGCGTGCCCCGCTGCAGCGCCCGTCCGTGCGCGAGCGGCAGGCACCGCAGCCGCCTTCGGTACCGGTCCCGGGGACAAATTCGGGCGGGCCGGCACCGCGGCAGCCGGCGGCCCACCATCCTTCAGTCACTGAGGGAACCGTGCTGCGTTCAGACTTGGCTGGAGCCAACGGTGAGGCAGCACACCCGGTTGCCCTGCAATGGCCCGAGGCTCCTCCGCGGCGCAGGAGCAAGGTCCTGCGCATCACAGCGGTGGCAGCAGCGGCTGCAGCCGTCGGCATTGTGGCTGCTGCCCTGCTCCTGCCGGGTGCGGAACCGAAAAGCGCGCTGCCTACACCGTCGGAGTCGGCCCGGGACGCGCTGGCCGGAAGCGAGGGCACGGTATTGCCGCCGGAATCGCTGACGGCGTCGGTCACCGGGGACGCGGTCGTGTTCGGATGGGAGAACCCGGCACCGCAGGACGGCGATATTTACCTCTGGCGGACGGTCAGCGCCACGGCTAAGGGAGACCTGGTGCGCACCTCCGAGGCGCAGGCCAAGGTGCCAGCGGCGGGGCCGCAAACCTGCATCGAGGTGCAGGTGGCACGGAGCAACGGGAAGTCTTCCGCTCCGGTGGCCTTCTGCGCGCCGCAGTGAGTATGGGGTGTGCAGGCATGGACAATGAGGGGCGGAACGGAACCATGGGGGAACCGTCCGGGCAGCCGGGCAACCGGATGAGGGGGAAAAGCATGGGGGAGCTTGGCATAGAGTACTGCGGCGAATGGTACGAGCCGGACGAAGGCGGAACGTTCAGCATTGGCCGGGAGGGCGACCTCGCCATTGACGACAACCCCTACCTGCACCGCAAGTTCCTCAGCGTTGCCAAGGACAATGGGATCTGGTGGCTCACCAACATCGGAAGCCGGATTTCTGCCACCATCGCTGATTCCGGCGGAGGCATGCAGGCGTGGCTGGCTCCCGGCGCCAGGATGCCGGTGGTCTTCGAACAGACACGGGTCATTTTCAGTGCCGGCTCCACCACCTACGAGTTTGACGTACACCTCAAGACACCCACGTTCCGGCAGGATCCGCTCAGCGTCGGCGACGGCGGGGAAACCACCATTGGCCCGGTGCTGTTCACCGAGACCCAGAAAGCGGTGATGGTCGCCCTGGCAGAGCCGTTGCTGCGGCGCGACGGCACCGGCTACAGTGCCCTGCCCACCTCTGCCGAAGCGGCCCGCCGTCTTGGCTGGTCGCAAACCCGGTTCAACCGGAAACTGGACAATGTGTGCGACAAACTGGCCCGCGTAGGCGTGGCGGGACTGCGCGGAGAGGAAGGCAAACCGGCGTCGAACCGCCGTGCCCGCCTCGTGGAACACGCAGTGACTTCACAGCTGGTGACCTCGGCAGACCTGCCGTTGCTGGACCAGCTCGCCGAGCGGCCGGAACCGGCGACGGGGCGGCAGTCCCCGGTGCGCGCTGCAGCAGGTCCAGTCCCCGGGGCGGTTTCCCCGGTGAGCCGAACAGCGGCCCGCGGAATGACAAGGAACAGCTAGATGTCTCCAAGCCCGAATCTCGTCAACGCCACAGCAGCACAACGGCTGGGAGCGAAAATCCTCGACGCACTGCCGGTTGCCGCTTTGCTGGCGGCAGCTCCGCTGCTGTTGTCACTGGCCATGCCCGGCCGTGACGCCCTGCCCGTAGGTTTCGCCGCCGGAGGAGCACTCGCGGGCGGCTTTGCCCTCTGGCTGTGGATCTGGGAAGCAGGAACCGGGAAGACCCCCGGAAACCTGGCAATGGGCATCCGGACCACCAGTGAAGACGGGCGGGCCCCCGGCCTGATACCCGTCCTCTTGCGCAACGTGCTCCTGGCCCTGTCAGGTATCACCGTGGCCGGCCCCGTGGTGCTGCTCCTCTCCAACCTCTGGGACCGGAACAGCCAGCGGCAGGGATGGCACGACAAAGTGGCCCGGACCCTGGTGGTGGACGTCCGGGCAGGCCGGGATCCGCTGCTGACCGGCGGGCTCCATACAGCCGCCGGGGCGGGGCGGACCAGTCCGGCCGGTTCCCTTGTGCCGGCCGGTCCGCTTGCACCCACCGCTGTCCCGGGGCTGGGCCCGTTGACGTCCGTTCCCGGTTTCCCCGCCGCCGCACAGCCGGCCCAAGGCCGGCACCAGGGTCCCGCACCCCAGTTCCAGGCTGCCCCTGTCGCGGCGCCGCAGTACCAGGCGCCCGCGGCCCAGGCCGTCCAGGCACCCCCGGCCGCACAGAGCATGCCGTTCCAGTCGGTACCCGTGCCGGCGTCAGCACCGACACCCGCGCCGGTACCCGCCCCGCCGGGAGTGCACCCGGACGAGGAACTGGAAATGACCCGGGTGGCCCGTCGCCGCCGTTCCGCCGGCATCAGGATCCGCTTTGATGACGGCAACTCCTCGGTCATCACGGGCACCGCCCTGCTGGGCCGCAATCCGGGCCCCAAGCCGCAGGAGACAGCGGATCAACTGCTTGACTTTGCCGATATGGGCCGTTCAGTATCCAAGACGCATCTGCATCTGCAGGCCGACCCGAACGGCATCTGGGTGACTGACCGCAACTCAACTAACGGAAGCGCCGTCGTAACCGTCCAGGGGCTGCGCGAGGAACTCGAACCGGGCCGTCCGGTCCTGGCCCCGCCCGGCAGCACGGTCTTTTTCGGCGACCGCAGCTTCACGGTCGCTCCGGTCTAGTTACCGGCACGGGCTTTACCGGTGGGGTGTTACCGGCCCGGCACAGCGCCGGGCTCACCGGCGCCCAGTGCAGCGGCGAGCACGGCGTAGGCCTCCACGGGATGGACACGCCCGGCAAGCGGTTCGGCGGGGTATTCCACCACCAGGGACTGCAGGGGCGCTCCGCCGGTGAGCCGCGACCCCTCTCCGGCAGCAGCCAGTGCCCGCTCGGGCCCGACGCCGGCCAGCGCCTCCGGGCCGAAAAGTGCGCAGCGCGGCACCACCAGGCCGGTGAAGCGCGCCGGCCGGTTCAGGTTGTGATAGCCGATGCCCTGGCCCAGGACCGCGGTGCGGGCGCGGGCCCGGTGGGCGCCGTCCGCGAAACGTTGCACCTGCTCCGGGCTGAGCGGATCCGGGCTGGCGGCCAGGAGCTCAATGCTTTCCAGGACCCCCCGTGAAGTCCGCTCCACGGTCATCACGCCGATGGAGCCGGCCGAAGCACGGCCGTTGGCCTCCTGCCTCACGGCGGAGCCCACCACCTCGAGCCGGGTGGCGTTGGGGGAGCGGTCATAACAGAACGCCGAGGCCGCGTCCACGTTCCACGGCTCGCTGACCGGTTCGCAGACGCCCCAGCCGCGCGGCGGCAGGCCGGTTACGGCGGCGAAAATCTGCTCGGTGAAGCTGCCGGCCCGGGTCCGGTAGGACGCCGGATGCAGGGTGGCGGCACGAACGTGTACGTAGCCTGTCTGGTTCGGCTCCACGGCCAGGAATTCCTCCGCCAGGGAATCCTTCGGAGTGAGGGAAACATCGGACCAGTCATATTCGCGTCCGGTCATCCCGTTATAGAGGGAACCCCCGGAGCCGGTTACCAGCCACTGGCCGCCTCCGGTGCCCAGCAGCTCGGCGAGCGGCAGGGTGATCCGGGTACTGCCGGGGGTAAGCAGCACAAAGTCCAGGCCTGCCGCAGCGGCGGCAGTGTGGGCGCGCAGCACCCAGGGGGTCAGGGCGGCCACGGGCTTGTCCTGGAACAGGACGGCGCTGGAACCAAGCACCAGGTCGAAGCTGGCCTCAGACATTGTCGGCGTCCGTAAAGGGGGCTATGACGACGCCGCAGCACAGGCCGGCCAGGACATGGCTGAACCGGTCGGCGAGTTCATCCGTGGCGGGCTCCCCGCCCATGGCATGGATCTCCTGCCACCACAGGGGGTCATCCGGGTGCCCGTTGCCCCCCGGTGCGAAGAGGGCAGGCACTGCCGCTCCGGCCGGGGCGCTGACGGGTGCACCGGTCAGCAGCCGCAGGGCTTCCTCAGGTACCCGGACCAGGCGGGGCAGCTCCAGGGCAAGCAGGACCGTTCCGTCGTCGTCGAGTACCGCAAGCACATTGCTGTCCGCCCCCTGCCGGAGGGTGAGGTGGGGCATGGTCGCCACGAGCGAATCCACCACCCGCTGCTGCGTGGGTTCCTCCACCCCCAGAACCGTCCAGTCCCGGCTCACCGGGGCACTCCTGCCGACGGTGCTCCCGCGGCCAGGGCCTCGTCGGCGGTTTCGTTCCAGAACAGCTGCAGGGTTTGCACCGGCCGTCCGGGCTGGACCAACTGGGCCCGTCCCGGCGGCAGTGCCCGGGCACGGACACCGTTGATCAACGTCCCTTCACCACGGTCACCGGACAGGATGAGGGCCGCGGCACCGGAATCCCGCAGTGCGGTGAAGAAGGACTCGTACATGCCCCGGCTGGCGCCGCGCACGCGCCGGGACAGTATCCCGTGCAGTCCGATCTCCGGCGCCAGCGGGAGGAAGGGCGTCAGCCTGGCAAGCGGGGAGGAGCCGCCGGCAGTAAGCACGTCATAGTCATCGATCACCAGGACCACCCGGGGGAGGGCTGCCACTTCCTCCGGGGTGGCGTTGACGCGCTTCTGCAGTTCGCCGGCCACGGCAGAGGCCAACTGCTCGGCCAGGGCGGCGCTGGTCGCATAGCCGCCCAGGTAGGCGTCGGGGACCTCGTCGGCCAGGGTGCGGCGCGGGTCGAAGACGGCAAAGACAATGTCGTCGGCGTCGTGCTGGGCCACCATGCGCCGGATCACCGAGCGCATCACGTTGGTCTTGCCGGCGCCGTCGTCGCCCATCACCACGAGGTGACGTTCCTTGCTGTGCAGGTCCAGCAGTTCGGTGCCGAGGTCGGTTTCGCGTTGCCCCAGCGGCACCGTGGCAGGCGCTGCGGGGGTGGGCGCGACGTCGGCGTCCACCACGGCTGGGAGCACGCGTACCTGCATGGCGCGCTCGTCGGTGGACGCGGAGACCGCTTCCACCAGATCGCGCATACCGCCTACGGCGGTGTCCTGGTCAGGGTTGGAATCGATACGGGGCAGGGCGAAGTGGCCCTGCAGCTTGCGGTCGGTCATGGACCGCCCGGGGGTGCCCGGGCTCACCGACTCCGCCAGCTTTCGGCCGTGGGCGGATTCCCCGGGATCGGACAGACGAAGTTCCACCCGGTTGCCGAAGAAGCTCTGCTGGGCAATCCGGATTTCATTCATCCGGGAGCAGGTCACCACCACGTGGATGCCGTATCCGCCGCCGCGGCCGATCAGGGCGTGCACGGACTTCTCGATTTCCTCGAACTCGTCGGAGAGCTGCCCGTAGCCGTCCAGCACCATCACTATGTCGGCGCTGGGCAGTTCGGGGATGCTGCCCTGGGCGCAGAGCCGGCGCAGGGTGGGCAGCGAATCGATTTGGTACTTCTCGAAAATCCGTTCGCGCTGCGAGAGCATGGCCAGGATTTCATCGACCGTGCGGCGGACCACCTCCCGGTTGGTGCGCACGGCCACGCCGCCCACGTGGGGCAGGCCTTCCAGCGGAACCAGTCCGCTGCCGAGCAGGTCCACGGCGTAGATGCCCACCTCGGCGGGGCTGTGGGTCAGGGACAGGCTCGCCACGATGGTGCGCAGCGCGGTGCTTTTACCGGTCTGCGGCCCGCCGACAATGGCGGCGTTCCCGCCGTTGGCCGTGAGGTCCAGTTCCCAGATGCCCTGCCACTGCTTGGCGGGGTCATCCAGCAGGCCTACGGGGATTTTCAGCCCGCCGCCGGTGGCCAGCCGGATGCCCTGGCTCGTGACGTCCAGGCCGCCGGCGGCTGTATCCAGGGCAATGCCGCCGGGCAGCGGGGGAAGCCAGATGGGAGCGACGGCGCGCGGGAACTTGGCCAGCGTGTCCATCAGGGTGGAGAGCACGGTGGGGCCGGTGGTCCGCTTGGACCCGGAGGTGGACGCCGGTTTGCCCGCGTCGGTCCGGGCGGCGGCCGCGTCCTGGAGCGTGGCCGCGTAGCGCGGCACCTGCAGAACGGCCGGCTGCCCGGCGTCGTTGGTCTGCGGCTCGTCTTCTTCGTCTTCCATTTCCAGGGGCCCGGAAACGTAACCGGCCTTGAACCGGGTGTAAGTGGTGGTGTCCACCTTCAGGTAGCCGAAACCGGGCACCGGCGGCAGGTGGAACGCGTCGGGGGTGTCCAAGACCGTCCGGGATTCCGCCTCGGACAGCGTGCGCAGGCCGATGCGGTAGGACAGGTAGGTGTCCAGGCCGCGCAGCTTGCCGCCTTCGATCCGCTGGCTGGAGAGCAGCAGGTGGACGCCGATGGACCGGCCGATCCGGCCGATGGACAGGAACAGCTCGATGAAGTCAGGGCGGGCGGTGAGCAGTTCACCGAACTCATCGATGATCACCACCAGGTGGGGCAGCGGGGCGAGGTCCTTGCCCTGGGCCAGCAGTTCCTGCCGGTGCAGCTGGTAGTCGGTGATGTTGGCCAGGTTGCCGGCGTCCTTGAGGACTTCCTGGCGGCGCTGGATTTCACCGGACAGGCTGGCGTAGACCCGCTCGATCAGGCTGACGTCGTCCGAGAGGTTGGTGATGACACCGGTGACCTGGGGGGCGTTGGCGAAGGGGGCGAAGGTGGCGCCGCCCTTGTAGTCCACCAGCACCATGGCCAGCACTTCGGGGGAATGGGTGGCCAGCAGGCCAACCACCAGGCTGCGCAGCATTTCCGATTTTCCGGAACCGGTGGCGCCCACGCACAGGCCGTGCGGGCCGTGGCCGAACTGTGCGGATTCCTTCAGGTCCAGCAGGGCCGGGCGGCCGCGGTCATCGGGACCGAGCGGAACCCGCAGGAAGTCCACCTCGCCGCGCGGCTTCCACAGCCGGCGGATGTCGGCTTCGTCCAGCCGCGGGGACAGGCCGAGCATTTCCAGGAAGCCTTCGGAGCTTTCGGAGGAATCGTGTTCCAGGGAGTCGGGCGAGAGCCGCAGCGGGGCGAGGGTGCGGGCCAGTGCGTCGGCCAGCGGGACCGGAAGCAGGTCCAGGGTGCCGGTCTCGATCACGGGCTCCACGGGATCGGCGCGGAAGTTTTCCACCCGGAACCCCTCGCCCTCTTCGCTGATGCGGATGGCTACCTCGCCGGGCTCTTCCCGGCGTTCCCGGACCAGGAACAGCGTGGTGATGCCCAGCGCGCCGGGAGCGGCCTGCTTGTCCGGGACGGCCAGTTCCACCGGCAGCTCGCCGTAGGAGTCGGCCACCACCAGCAGGCGGGGCAGGGCGGTGCCGACGCCGCCGCGCAGGAAGTTCTTCCGCGATTCGGCGGCCAGCGTGGACCGTCCGTGCAGGTCCGCTGCGAGCAGGTCGGAGAGCGTGTCCATGGACGGCGCGAGGCGGCGCACCGGACCCGTGCGGTGCGCGGCTTTTTGGTCCGCCAGGTGCGGCAGCCAGGTGGCCCATTCCCAGTTGTCCCGTTCGGCGTCGGGCACGGCCAGCGCCACGTGCAGGTCTTCCGGGGAGTGGAACGCCGCACCCTGCACCAGCAGCAGCCGGGCTACGCGCAGCACGAATTCCCGCGAGCCCACAATGCTGACGTTCCCGGCGCAGTCCAGCGGCACGGTCAGGGGAAGATCGGGGCTGGATTCATACCGCCGCTTGAGGATTTCCACCTCGGTGGTCATGAAGGTGTCACCCTGGGCCACCGCGGAACCGGAGTTCGTGATCTGCACTTCACGGTTCTGGCGGGGTCCGGTGCCGATGCGTACATCGAGGAAGTCTTCGTTGTGGCGGCGCCGTTCCCACAGCCGCCTCGTGTTGCGGACAATGTCGAACAGGGCTTCCGGTGGCGGGCTGGCCACCCGGGCCACCTTCGCGGCGGCGTGTTCCTCGGTCCGCAGGGTGGCGCGGCAGCGCTCCAGGTATTCGAGGTAGTTTTCCCGCTGGTCCTTGCGCTGGCGGCCCTGCTTGCCCCGCTGGCTGACCATCATGATCACGGACGCCAGAATGGTCACGATCATCATCAGGGCGCCGACGGCGGCCAGGGGCGAGCCGCGGAAGAGCATCATCACGGTCATGGACACGCCGGCGCCGAGCAGCGGCACCAGCGACATCATGTTCATGCCGCCCTTGCCCTGTTCCATCTGCGGCGGGGCGTCCATGGTGAACGGTTCCAGCCCGCGGGCCGGCGCGGTGGTGCGTGCCGGCCGGTGGATTACCCGGGTGCTCATGCCGATGCCCTTGCCAGGACTCCGGCGGCGAGGCCGGCGGCCTCCAGCCGGGTGCGGCGGGCCAGCAGCCCCAGACTGATCTCCACTCCTGCCGCCAGGTGCCGGTCATACCCCAGGCCGACGGCGTCGATCCCGGCCCGGGCGAGCCGGCGCGCTTCGACGTCTGCCCGGAACGGCCCGTCGGGCAGCGTCTGCACCACCACCACCAGCAGCGGCTTGGCGGCCAGCGCCGGGTCGCGGCGCCAAGCGGCGGCATAGGATGCAGCGTCTTCGAGCCCGGCCACCGAGGCGGGGGTGGCGAAAACGGCCAGGTGTGACTGGCCGAGGGCCCAGCGCGTGGCTGGCAGGTCCGGCCCGGTGCCGCAGTCCAGCACGGTGATGGGGCAGTACCGGGAGACGGCCAGCAGGAGTGCGCTGGCGGCGCCGTCGCCGGCAGGACGGGGAAGGGTGCCCCGCCGGCCGGTCACCAGGAGGTTGCCGGGGCCGGCCTGGGTCAGCAGGGCGGCCAGATCGGACAGTGAGGAGGGCTGGCGGCGGGCGAGCTGCTCCGCTGCGGCATCCAGCGACGGCGCGTCGGGCGCCCCGGTGCGCAGCGCCAGCGTTCCGCCGGCCGGAGCGTTGTCCAGGACCGTGACGGCGTCGGTGCGCATGGAGGCGTACACGGCGCCCAGTAGGGCGGCCACCGTGGTTTTCCCGGCGCCGCCGCGCGAACCGATGACGGCTATCCGGCGGCCCGTGGACACCGGCACCTGGGCGCCGGCGGCTGCCTCCGCCAGCCGGCGGGGATAGTCGTCCCCGCGGAAGAGGTTTCCGGCGGTGCCCAGGGCGCGGCGGACCGGCCCTTCGGCAGGCCGGGTCTTCAAAGTGCGGCGCAGGCGCTGCGGCGTGGACTCGAAGCCGTCAGCGGTGGCGATGCCCGGGGCTCCGTAGGCGGCGGGAGCGGCGTTTGGCGGTTGGGTCATGACAGGTGTCCTCCACCGGCAGCAGCTGCCGGATCAGCGGTGCGGAAGGTAATGGGTGCCTGCGGTGCGGGCAGCATCAGAAACTGCCCAGCAGCTGGCTGAAGATGCCGAACAGGCCGATGACCAGGGGCACCGAGGCCAGGATGGCCAGGGTCTCCAGGCGCTTCGCCAGCAGCCGCAGCCTGGCCTCGGTGTGGTCCGGCAGGTTCAGGGTGAGGCTCACGGCGATCCCTGCGGCCAGGATCAGCACGGCCAGGCCGGTCAGCCAGGGCCGGTCCGCGAAGAAGTGCAGTGACGCGGCGGCAAGTGCAACTACGCCAACGCCGGAGGCCGCGTAGAGCGAGATTCGTTCCGCGGCCAGCGGGAAGGAGCGGGCCCGCAGGAACACGGCCAGTGTCAGGGCCAGCAGCAGCGGCAGCGTCCATTTCTGGTGCGCCGTATCGGTTCCAAGGACCCACAGGCCCAGGGCAATGGACAAGGCGGTGAGGACGGTGCCCAGGGTGAGGCCGCGGTGGGCGCCGGCTACGGCTTCGAGGGCGTCGGTCCGGCCGATGGTACCGCCCTTTGCGCGCTGGTCATCCAGGGTGGCCAGGCCGGAGGTGGCCAGTGCCAGCTTCGGCAGCAGCCCCAGCAGCAGGACGCTGGCCACTGCGGCCAGCGCGGCCGCGCGTGCCGGTTCCTGGGAAACAAGTCCGGCAACCGCCCAGACGCCGGCGGCCAGGGCGAGGGTGCCGGCTCCGGTAAACAGGGCCCGCGGATTGGCCGCGCTCAGGCCCATGCCGACCAGGGTCAGGACGGACAGGGCTGCCAGCAGCAGGGCGGTGCCGCTGAACGGCAGATCTGCGCGCAGCAGGGCGCCGAAGCCGAGCAGCCAGCCGGCGCCCTGCATGGTGGGCCCGATGGCGGAGGTCCGGGGCGGCCGCGCGGCAGCGGTCCCGGCAACCAAAAGGATCAGGGATGCTGAGAGCAGCAGCCACCAGGCGTCGCCGGGCGCCAGGGCAGCCAGCAGCAGTTCGGCACCGGCCCATAGCCCGACGGCGGCGGACACCCCGGCGGTCAGGTCGCGGAACCGGTCGGTCCAGCGGCCAGCGACGGCTTCGGTTTCGTGAACCACCAGGTCGGTCACGTCGTACACCACCGGAGCCGGCGGTGCTTCGGACGCGTTGGTGAGCATCAGGGAGGAACCGTCGGCAACCTCGGCGCTGCTCAGCGTGGCTTCCGCGGAGAGTTCGGTGCCGTCCGGTCCCACCAGTACCTTGGCCGCCACTTCGTCGGCCGGGGGATCGTTGAGCATTTCCAGCACCTGCGGCATCAGTGCGCCGACGGGCTGGTCGGAGGGCAGCAGCAGGTCCAGGTGTCGCCGGGAACCAATCAGGGTCACTCGGGTGAAGGCATGCGCCATGGCGGCTAGGATCCTGTCTGCGCTGGGAAGGAAAGGCGGAAGCTGCCCGCGGCGGGGCCGGCGTCGTAGTCCATGGGATGAAAGGCAGCCGAGCTTTGCTGCTGACGCTGCTGTTCCTGTTTCTGCCGGTTCTCCTCGAGCAGGTTGCTCACAAAGGAGTACCCCACACAGACCGCCGCGATCACCGCGGCAGCGGCCACACTGAACAGGAACAGGCGGACACTGTCCACCCAGCGCCGCTCGTTCTCGTTTTCGCCGTAGAGCAGGGCAGTCAGCAGCCGGTTCCGGCGCACGGCAACGGATTCGATCAGCTGATTGTCATAGTCGCTCGCCAAAATAAGTCCCCCCACTACATGGACAAGTACCGGACATATCCTTACACGATCCGGGAGCGGTCTGCGTCACACGCGCCGGGGCACCGTCGCCGAAGACAAGCGCAGGGGTTGCCGTACGTTGTGCCTGCCATGCCCCGGGTGCTAATGCTTGAGGGGACCAGCACCCGCAATTCGCCCCAGTGAAGGAGCACAACATGAGCACCAACCCGGAGACTGAAGAACGCCGGCTCGACGACTGGAGCAGGCGCCTGACCCAGGCACTGCAGATCCTGGACCTGGAGGTGGATACCCCCATGCTGCTGGAGCTGGGGAGGAAATCCGAAGAGACGGTCGGAGGCGGCGCGGACATCATCAGCGGTTTTGTGGTGGGCTATGCCGCCGGACTGACCAAAACCAGTGGACGGAAGTCGGCGGAGGCAGCGGTGCAGAAGGCGGCGGACACCGCCTTCCAGTTGGCCGAGACAGGCCTGGAAGGGCCGGACAACCCCGGGTGGAAGGGCTCCGCCCAGTAATTCCTGCGGCCGCATCACAGACACGAGGGCTGAACCGCCGCGGCGGTTCAGCCCTCGTCCGTTGTATCTCCGGAACGCTTAGGCAGGTGCTGCCGCGCGCCGCATCTTGTCCTCGGGACCGGCGGCAGCATGGGCCGCGGGTTCCACCCGGACCACCACCGTCTTGGACACCGGGGTGTTGCTGCCCTCGGCCACATGGTCCAGCGGCACCAGCACATTGGCTTCGGGATAGTACGCCGCCACGCAGCCCTTGGGGGTGGGATAGGAAACCACGCGGAAGTTGCGCAGCACCCGCTGGACGCCGTCGTGGTGCACGCCGTGGATATCAACGTACTGGCCGTCCGCCAGGCCCAGTTCCGTGATGTCCTCGGCGTTCATGAACAGCACGTGCCGGCCGCCTTTGATGCCGCGGTAACGGTCATTGTGGCCGTAGATGGTGGTGTTCCACTGGTCGTGGGACCGCATGCTCTGCAGCAGCAGGGTCCCGGCCGGGCGCTTCACCGCTTCCAGGTCATTGACCGTCAGGATGGCCTTGCCGGTGGGCGTGTTGAAGGTCCGGGAGTCCCGGGGACCGTTGGGGAGCACAAAACCGCCCTCGTGCCGGATGCGCTCGTTGTAGTCCTCGCAGCCTTCCACCACCCGGGAGATGTGGTCGCGGATCAGGTCGTAGTCCTTTTCGTAGCCGGCCCAGTCGGCGTCGATCCGGTCGCCGATCACCATGGCTCCGAGCCGTGCGATGACGGCGGGTTCGGAGAGCAGGTTCTTGGAGACGGGCTCTACCCCTCCGTGCGAAGCGTGGACCACGCAGACGGTGTCCTCTACGGAGACGAACTGGCGGCCGGTCTCCTGGACGTCTATCTCCGTTCGGCCCAGCACCGGAAGGATCAGCGCTTCTTTGCCGGTGACCAGATGCGACCGGTTGAGCTTGATGGACATCTGGACGGTCATGTCCGTCTTCTCCATGGCCGCCTCGGCGAACTGCGTGTCCGAGATGGCCGAAACCAGGTTGCCGCCCAGCGCCATGAAGAATTTGATCCTCCCGTCCTGCATCTGCAGGAAGGTCTCGACGGCGTCGGCTCCGTGGTCGCGCGGCGGGTCGAAGTTGAACTCCTTGCCCAGCGAGTCAAGGAAGGCCGGCGGCATCTGTTCCCAGATGCCCATGGTGCGGTCACCCTGGACGTTGCTGTGGCCGCGGATGGGTGCGGCGCCGGCCCCGGGTTTGCCGATGTTTCCGCGCAGCAGCAGCAGGTTGATGATTTCCTTGATGGTGGCGACACCCTTTTTCTGCTGGGTGATGCCCATCGCCCAGCAAATAATCACCTTGTCGGCCTTGATGTAGCGCTCGGCCAGCTCGTCAATTTCCTCGGGGCGGAGGCCAGTGGCGGTGAGGACTTCCTCGTCGTCGAGCATGGCCAGGTGTTCCTTGAGGTCTTCGAGTCCCTCGCAGTGCTTCGCCAGGAAGTCGTGATCCAGGACGGAGCCGGGGTTTTTCTCCTCGGCCTCGAAGACGCGCTTGGAAATGGCCTGGAGCAGGGCCATGTCCCCGCCGAGCTGGATCTGCAGGAACTGGTCCGCCAGCTCGGTGCCCTTGCCGGCGATGCCGCGCGGTTTCTGCGGGTTCTTGTAGCGGCGCAGGCCGGCCTCGGGCAGCGGGTTCACGGCGACAATGCTGCCGCCGTTGCGCTTGCACAGTTCCAGGGCGGTGAGCATCCGGGGATGGTTGGTGCCCGGGTTCTGGCCCATCAGGATGATCAGGTCCGCTTGGCCGAAATCGTCATAGGTGACTGTGGCCTTGCCGATGCCGATGGTCTGGCCCATGCCCCATCCTGAGGATTCGTGGCACATGTTGGAGCAGTCGGGCAGATTGTTGGTGCCGAAGGCGCGCACGAACAACTGGTAGAGGAACGCGGCCTCGTTGGACGTACGTCCGCTGGTGTAGAACGCCGCCTCATGCGGGGATTCCAAGGCCTTAAGCCGGTCCGCAACAATGGTCAGCGCCTCGTCCCAGCTGACCGGCCGGTAGTGGTCCTCGCCCGCCGGCTTGTACAGCGGCTCGGTCAGGCGGCCCTGCATGCCGAGCCAGTATTCGGTGCGTCCGCGCAGTTCAGTGAGGCTGTGCTCGGCCCAGAATTCGGAAGAGATCACTACAGGGGTAGCTTCCCAGGTGACGGCCTTGACGCCTTCTTCGCAGTACTCAAAGGGGCTGCGGTCCTTGGGATCCGGCCACGCGCAGCTGGGGCAGTCGAAACCGTGCTTCTGGTTCATCCGGAACGTGGTTCCCAGCGCCCGGGCAAGCCCCATGTGCTCGATGGCGGGTTTCATGGAGTGGTAGACCGCAGGCATACCCGCAGCCCATTCCTTGGGCCCCTTTTCGACCTTGATGTCCTTTTCGTTGACGTCTTCTATCCGGGGTTCTTTCCTGGCCACGCCGCACTTCCCTTCATCGCTCCGTTGCAGGTCCACCCGGGCGGCAGTGTTCCGGCACGGGGTTCTCCTACCTACAGGCCTAGCAGCCGCGGGCCGCCGCTGCAAGCACGGCGGGTCCGGACGGACGACAGCGGCGACGGCGCCGTGCGTCCGGGGGATGGGCGGGGGATGGGTAGTTCTGCCCATGTGTTTTCCTTGACCGGTTTTGTTTTGGTGGGTTTGATAGGGGTTACCGGCAAGCGGAAAGGGATTTACCTGTTGGGGTGAATTCGTCCGGCTGACGGGGGAACAGTTTTCGGACGAGGGCGCCGCGGGGTGCCAATAGGGAGTTTTTGTCATGAAATTCGATATGGGTTCTTCTACGCTGGGTACGCTGACGCAGCAGACCGGTTCCTCGAATGAGGATTTGGGTCAGCTGGTGCGGAACCTGATGGAGGCTGCTGCTCCGCTGGAGGGCAAGTTCAACGGTGCCGGCCGGGTGAAGTTTGATGAGTTCAAGGCCCGCACTGATGAGGTGGCCAATGAGCTGAACAGTTCCCTGTCGGCGATTCTGACGGGCCAGTCGGAGATGGACCGGTCGTTCCAGACCGGTGACCAGGAGGCTGCGGATAACGCGGCGCAGCAGCAGGGCTCGGCGGCGTTCGACGCCGCACGGTTCGGTTCCTCGCGCTAGCGCGGGTTGAGCTTCTTCTTTTCTTCCTTTTCTTTTTCGGTTGTTTGTTCCGGCTGGTGCCGGTGTTGAAAGGATTTGTTATGTCCCAGGATCGTTTGAGCTATGACACTGATACGTCTTCTGCCGTGCAGGGGGATATCCAGTCGATTGTTGCCCGGTTGGAGTCGTTGATCGGTGAGCGTGAGAAGGCCGTGAACGCGGCGATGTCGGATTTCCAGGCTGATGGTGTGTCGGAGGAGTACCAGGCGGTGGAGAACCGTTTCCGGAATGCGGCTAATGAGACGCGGAACATTATTGCCCTGGTGAAGCAGACGCTGTCGCAGAATGATGAGACGGCTGCCGGCGCGGGTGCGCGGGCGAAGTCCGCCGTCGCCAATATCGGCTAGGACGCTTTGGCAAGCGGCGCCGGCAACCTGCCGGCGCCGCTTGTTTGTGCTTAAGCGGGTCGATCAGTGCCGGCGGGAGAGCCCCGCCGGATCCTTCGGACCGCCACCAGAAACGCGCGCAGCAGCATCAGTCGCGCTGCCAGGATCCGCCGCAGCGACCGCCATTGCTTGGGCGAGGTGTTGGCCTCATGCAGACGGCGCCGCAGCGTGTCCTCTTCGACGTGGTGCATGGTGCCGGCGAGGTTGGCCACCATCGCTATCCACTGGTCGTGCGTTTCGGTGAGGAACCCCGGAAACGGCAGGATCAGGGACAGGACACTGCTCCGCATGGCCATGGAACAACCGTAGTAGGGGCGGTATCCCACCCACAGCGCGAACAGGTTTGCCCACCGCCGTCCGCTGTCCGCGGACCGCAGGCGGATGGATTCTATGGCCCGCGGCTGCTGGCCGAAGAAACTGAAATTGCTCGCGACAACCTCCGCATCCTGCAGGGCATCGACCATTCGCTGGACCCGGCCAGGGATCCAGACGTCGTCCTGGTCCGACAGGAACACATACTCACCCCGGCTGTGGGCCAGTGCCGCCTCGAAGGTTCTCACGTACCCCCGGTTGACGGAAGAGGGGATGAGCCGGATGCGGGAGTCGCCGACGCCGGACACCACGTCCCGGGTTTTGTCGGTGGACGCATCGTCCACCACTACCAGCTCATCGCCGGGGCCCAGTTCGGACAGGATCGAGTCGATCTGTTCCCGAATGTGTTCGGCGCCGTTGTAGGCCGCCATGCAGACGCTTACGCGGGTTGCTTCGGCCTGGTTCGAGTCCGGGTCCACCTTTTCCCCTGTCTGGATAAGGAAGCTAACCCGGTCAATTGAACCTGAACGGGATGGTTTGCGCTATGTGGGATGGGCGGGGGATGGGTAGTTCTGCCCATGTGTTTTCCTTGACCGGTTTTGTTTTGGTGGGTTTGATAGGGGTTACCGGCAAGCGGAAAGGGATTTACCTGTTGGGGTGAATTCGTCCGGCTGACGGGGGAACAGTTTTCGGACGAGGGCGCCGCGGGGTGCCAATAGGGAGTTTTTTCATGAAATTCGATATGGGTTCTTCTACGCTGGGTACGCTGACGCAGCAGACCGGTTCCTCGAATGAGGATTTGGGGCAGCTGGTGCGGAACCTGATGGAGGCTGCTGCTCCGCTGGAGGGCAAGTTCAACGGTGCCGGCCGGGTGAAGTTTGATGAGTTCAAGGCCCGCACTGATGAGGTGGCCAATGAGCTGAACAGTTCCCTGTCGGCGATCCTGACGGGCCAGTCGGAGATGGACCGGTCGTTCCAGACCGGTGACCAGGAGGCTGCGGATAACGCGGCGCAGCAGCAGGGCTCGGCGGCGTTCGACGCCGCACGGTTCGGTTCCTCGCGCTAGCGCGGGTTGAGCTTCTTCTTTTCTTCCTTTTCTTTTTCGGTTGTTTGTTCCGGCTGGTGCCGGTGTTGAAAGGATTTGTTATGTCCCAGGATCGTTTGAGCTATGACACTGATACGTCTTCTGCCGTGCAGGGGGATATCCAGTCGATTGTTGCCCGGTTGGAGTCGTTGATCGGTGAGCGTGAGAAGGCCGTGAACGCGGCGATGTCGGATTTCCAGGCTGATGGTGTGTCGGAGGAGTACCAGGCGGTGGAGAACCGTTTCCGGAATGCGGCTAATGAGACGCGGAACATTATTGCCCTGGTGAAGCAGACGCTATCGCAGAATGATGAGACGGCTGCCGGCGCGGGTGCGCGGGCGAAGTCCGCCGTCGCCAATATCGGCTAGGACGCGCGGTGACGTACTCCATTCGCCCGGCCGAGGTGCGTGCCGTCCTGACGGAAGTGGCTGACCAGGCCGCCCAGTATGAGGCACACATCGGAGCCTTCGAGGGTAATTTCCAGGCCCTGATCACGGCGTCGAAAAACGCTCCGGCACTGTCCGCGGCACTGCTCGGATTCACTGAGCGCGTCCTGATGCCGCAGCTGAGCACCATCACCGGACGGACCCAAGATGCCACGACGGCCGTCGGCAACGCCGTGGCCATTGTCGAAACCGCTGATATCCAGATGGCCGATGACGCCAGGACGGCCCAGATCCAGGCCGCCCAGAGCACTGCGGGAGGATCCTACGCTCCTGCTGTCTATGGCCGGCAAGCACGCGGCGCCGTCGTCGCGCAGGCCTGACCCGCCCCTAACCTCACACCCTCGACGGGAAAGCGAACCACGCCATGGCTATCTTCAACGTGTCGGAACTAGAGGCGATGATGCCGGAACCGGAGGAAGTCCGGGCAGCAGCCAAAGCCCTGCTCGACGGCGCTACTGCCATCGATACCATCACCGAAGCGGCAGCCCACTCGTGGGGGAAGCTTCAATCGCCAGAGGTGTACGCCATCGACGGCTCCGAGGTGGTGTTCTCCGCGTACCGGCCCATCAAGACAGCATCCGAAGACCTCGCAGGCGACTTTGGGACGTTGGACGGAGCGGCCAACACTTACGCCGACGAGGTAGTGGCGCTGAAGGCACGGCTTGCCGCCGCCAAGGCCGATGCTGCGGCGTTCAACCGGAAAACCGCCGGCGATGACGACTGGAACAAGGACCAGGACCTGTATGACGAGCAGTTGGCGATCACGGGGGAACTCAACTCCATTGCAGCGGACCTCTCCACTGCCGAGCGGAACTTTGCCAATGCCCTGACGGCCATTTACGGCGGCGACAAGTACGTCGAGACGTCCGAGGAAGGCCCCGGTGCCGGCGAAGTTGAGTACGGGTTCTCCCGGGACTCGCTGAACACGGCGTCCATGGAGGGCAACGTCCCCTGGGCCCACCCCCGGGAGTATGACAAGCCCTGGTACCAGGACGTGGGCGACGCCATCGGCTCCTTCGCCAAAGGCGTGTGGAGCGGTGTCACCGGCACCATCACCGGGCTGGGCAACATGGTGGGGCTGGGGGGCCCGGAGGCCTTCGCGCAGACCTGGAAGGGGCTGGGCAAGCTCGCCATGGATGTGGCGATTGTGGCCGTGCCTGGGGTGAGCATGGCCCTGGTGGCTACCGGCAACGGGCAGAAGGTCAAGGACGCGGCCGACGAGCTGCTCGCCGTCGGCAAGGCCGCCATCCACTGGGACGAATGGAAAACCGACCCCGCCTACGCAGCGGGTGCATCCGCTTTTGACCTGGCAAGCATTCTCATGACGGCCGGTGCCGGAGCTTCCGCTAAGGTGGGCTCCGTTGCGTCGAAGGTTTCAGATGTCGCCGGCACTGCCAGCAAAGTCGGCAAGGCCGTGGACGTCACCGGCCTGGGCAAGGCCGCCGACGTCACCATCAAGGTCACCGACTTCGCCGAGAAGCTGAAGATCGATACGTCCCGGATCGCAGCCCAAGCGGGCCGCAACCTGTTTGACGGTGGAAAGACCACCCTGCCTCGGATTGGCCAGGCGCTGCCGGACGCGGACCCGTCTACCCCGCCACTTCGGAACCTTGCGGCAATCGGTGAGGGCAACGGAGGCGGCAACACCCGCACGGCCGTGCCTGAGGCCTCCGGCCGGAGCGCCGGACGGACGGGGTTGGCCGACGGGAACGGCAGCGGGGCCGCTCCGCGTCCGGCTCACGCGGCTGCAGCACCCGAGCCTGACGTGGCGCCCCGGAATCCTGCACCCGGCGCTCATCCTGCTCATGACACCTCGGCGCCGGACGCCGGTTCTCCTGCCGCGCCGGAAGCTTCGGCTCCGCAGGCTGCCGCCCCGGCGGCCGACGGCCCGGGGCATGGTCCCGACGATTCGGCTGCTCGGCGGTCCGGTGCCGCTACGGCCCCTGACCGGGATGGTTCCGGACCGAATGCGGCTCCGGCCGATCCGCCGCAGAAGCCGGAGGGTGACGGTTCCGGGCCTGCGATAACACAGGCGGACCCTCCCGGGAAGCCGGACCCTGACAAGACTCCGGTACACAGCGATGCCAGCGATGCTGCCGATGCTGACGTCAAGGAACGCGTTCCGGCTTATGCCGGTGCCGATTCGGCGGCTGCGGAAGCAGACCGGATTCCCGTGCGCTCCAGTGCGGACACAGGCTCATCGACAGGAGACCTTGGCGTCGATGCTGCGAAGCCTGAGCACCCACAGGCACCGGCAGCGGGTACGGCGCACGGAGGGAACATTCCGGAAGCAGCCGCCCGTGTGGACGGATCCGGTTCCGGGACCCCTAACGGAAACACTGCGGTTGGCGGCGCTACCGGCCACGGGAGCAGCACGGACCTGACACAGGGGAACCGTGACGCGACGCAGGCCCATACGCTACCGGAGGCTGCAGGGAACCGGGCTCCGGATACGTCGGCACCGTCGGGCCGTGTTGATCTGGACGGCTCATCGTCCCACACCGCACCCGGTGAAGAGATACGGTCGGGCACACCGGTGGCAGACCCAGACGTTCCTGCTGGCCGCGGCCCGTTCGACGGCGACGGCGGCCGTGACAGCGGCCCATCCAGCGCTGATCACACTCAGCCGACCGTGTTGCACGACGCCCAGGGGCGTCCGGAGACGGTCGAGTACACCGTGGGAGACAGGCGGATAACACATACTGTCTCCACGCGGAACGACCAGATCGCCCAGCTTCGCCGTAGTTTGGACCCGAAAACCTGGACCGACGCCGACGGATTGCTGCGAGCCCACCTCTCGCCGGAGGACTTCCACCGTCTGGACAACCTCCGCAATCCGGACGGCACCCTGCCGCCCAAGGTGGCCGAAGCACAGGTGGCCGAACTCGTGGAGAAAGTTTTCGGCATCGAGGGACGCGGAGATGTTCCCAGCGGGCTCAGTCCCTTGGAGACCGCCCTGCGCGGCATCCCAAATCGCTACTACTATGACCTGACCGATGCGCAGGCCGCCCTGGTGCACGACGTCCGGCATATGCTCGGTTCCGGTGATTCGCGGCAGCCTTTCCAGAAAATCCTCAGTGCTGACGAGGCGCTCAAGGTCAGGGAAAAAACTGACCGCTTTCCGGGCAGTGTCGGTGGGTTCATCACACAGGCCTCGGACACCGTGGATCTTCGGACCGTGGACGAGATCATCCTCGGTCTCCGTCTTGATTACAGCGACGGCCACGGCGGCATCGCTTTCAACGCCGGTGAAGTGGATGAAATCTACGCCATCCGTTTCAACCTCGCTGGGAACCAAGCAAATAATGTTGTGATCCCGGACGCCTCGAACCACGCCCGGGTGGATGAGATCAGGCGGGACAGGATTGGCGAGGCGGACCGACGCCCTGCGGTAGGTCCTTTGACTGAGCGGGACACAGACCTGCTGCGGCAGGACGAACTCGACTTCCGGGCACATATGAACAATGGAGAAGGGATTGAGATCCTTGGGGATTCCGCTGTCTGGCCGAACACCGGGCATGGGCTAACCAGCAGTCGGGTGGAGCACCTTCCCGTCGTCCCGGAACTTAAGATTGAGGGTGGCGTTGCGCTGAAAGATGGAAGCGAAATGTGGCGCATCGACCGAAACGGCAGGGAAGTTCTGGTGGGCATCTACAGTAAGAAGCTCAAGCAGTGGATTAGCCTCTAAACCATGTGGAGTTCGAGTGGCAAGAAATTAACCGGTTCGTACGGTACGTGGAAAGAGCATGAGGTTGAAATCGACTCGACGACGCTGGACGACAGGGTGTTTCTGCTCATAAAGCATGGTGGAGATGCCCCTGGTCCGGGCTGGTTGTCGGTGGAGGACAGGGGTCGGTTCCCTACTCCGGGCGTTGTCATACATTCACTTGAGGTTCCCGCGGAAGATGTAACAGGTATTCATTGCGTCCGTGCGATGGGGAACCTGGGTCTCGGGCGTGAGGTGAAGCTTCTCGCCGAGGACCCTGAGGGGAATTATGCTGCCATCTCCGGTGAGTCACTGCCGCCGGAGGAGCGACGCCGGCTGGTGAGCGCTTATGGGTTCACTACTTTCTATGATGAACCGGTTGAGCGATCCAGTGTGTTTGGTTGGCTTCCGGCAGAGAAGGTCCACAACATTAGATCCGAAGTCTCATGGCGGAAAGATGATGATTCATGACGAATCTGAATATTTGCGGGGGAGCATTTGCATGACTGTTTTTCAGAAGGCATTGAGTCCTGAACAGGTTCAATTCCTGATTGGCCAGAACCAGGACACGGTTTCGGGTTTCATTGTGAACGCGGCGGATGCCGTGGGAGCACGCACTCCCGAGGACCTTTTCGCGGTTCACGGATTGGGGTTTCCGGGCTCCCGCTGGGATCCCACGGCGGGGTTTGTGCATGTGCTGCGCTTCCATGATCCGCTGCCCTTGTACGTGCATAAGGCGATGGCCCCGGAGTTCGTAGACCGTCCCCCGTTCACTGGGACCGGGTTCGCGCCCTGGTCCGGCGGCGTCGTACCCCTGTATTTCCTGGACGAGTCGGCGATCCCGGCCGGAGCAGAGCTGTGGCGGGTTTCAGCCGGCGGCCGTGAGGACCTGGTGGCCGTGTATATGCATGCCGCTTACGGGTGGGCGCTGGTACAGACTCCTCCGGCAGGGACACCGCAGCCGGGCAGGAGCATTCCCTCTCACATCATGGGGTGGAACGCTGTGTGGTGCGGACACCGATTCCGTGCAGACCTGGTGGGCGATAAGGCAATGCTCGCTGCCCCCACGCAGCCGCCGGCCGAGTTCGGTCCGTTCGAGCAGATGCCGCGGGGATGTTGGTCTTTGGAAGTGCCAGCCGCGGAGGTGGAGGATTCCTTCGAGCTGCTGGCCACCTGCACCTGGCGGGGCGAGCCGTTCCGGATCACCGACGTTGCCAGGGGCCAGGACGGGCAGGTCTTCCGGGTGTTCTACACCGGGCATAACGCCGACCGTGCGGAGGCGCTGGGACTGAATAAGGCCGACGCCGGTGTTTATTGGGAGGTGGTTCCGGCCGAGGAAACCTCGGATAACCGTGTGGTGGAAAACCATATGCCGAGTAATCTTTTCGGGGTTTAGTTGCGGCGGTGAGGCACTGCGCTCTACGCGGCTCCCGGGCGCTTCAGCCACGAGGACAGGACAGGGCATCGCGTGGCTGAAAATCGAATGGATCCGGAGCACATTCCCGCGTGGTTGGCGCCGAAGCTCGGGCTTGGCAGCGCTTCCAACTAGTTCCACCGGGTGGGAGCTTCGGCTCCCACCCGTGCAGCAGCTGTAACCATTCGATGATGAGGGGGTAGGCCGGTGGCTGAACAATTAGCAGGTCTGAATCTGGTTTTGCGACGGACCGAGTTGGAGACCGCATTGGCTCGCGAGGTAGACGGTAGTGTGCGGTCGGGCTGGCGGTCGCTCAGGTTAGAGGGACGTGAAGCCGGTACGGTGACTGAATTGCAGCTCTACGTCGACCGGAACGGCGTGGTGAAGAGGGAAAAAACCTCTGGTAAGGCCTTCAGCCTCATAGAGGAGTTACGCAAGCTGATGTACCGGCCGGGGTACGGCACATGGTTTTCCTTGGAGACGCACATTGATAATCAGGGCCATGTGGAAACGCGCTACAACTTTGACGAGGAAGCGGACTGGAGTTTCCCGCTTGCCGACCAGTCCTATAAACAGGACCAAGATAGGTATCCGCGGGATCCGGAGCACATTCCGACGTGGCTGGCGCCGAAGCTTGGGCTTGGCAGCGCTTCCAACTAGTCCCAACGGGTGGGAGCTTCGGTTTCTGCCCTTGTAGTAGCTGTAATCGTTCGATGATGAGGGATTGGCCGGGCAAACGGGTTCTGGCAGCCATTTTCGAGGAAAGCACAGGGACCGGCATGTGGAGAAGGGTGCAAACGGTTGACTAAGGAAACTCCGCGGCCCGAGGAGGCAGGCAGCCGCCGAGCTTCCCATCCCGGGTCCCGGTTCCTGCTGGAAACGCTGCCGAACGGGATGCTGCGGCCTGGTAAATACGCGGTGTGGAGGGGCCAGTGGTATCGTGCCGCGCGCCTGCGTAAGGGGTTTATCACTCTGTTCACTGAAGCATCCGAGGCTCCAGGACCGGAATGGTCTCCCTCCTCGGCGCGCGACCCGCGCGGCGGGCACACCTCGTGGACCTTGGAAGTCGCCGAGGATGAGGCAGACCGCTTTGTGTGGCTCGCCGTGATCGCCACCTGGCACGGAAACAAGATTGGCATCGCCACGTATACCGACGGCGTCGTCCACGCCAGGGTGGAACCGCATCCAGCGCAGGAAGCGAAGATTGACCGGGGGGAATTCCCGGAGATTGTCAAGGCTGACCGGATTGAGTATCACGGGACTTTCCGCTGGGAGGATCTGGAAGATGTCCAGATGGTTGAAAAGGACTTGAAGAAGTAGGTTTCGTCGGCACTTATCGCGGCCCGAGGGCAGCAGGAAGCAGAGTCTCGTGATTTTTCAGAAACCGCTCAGCCCGGCGCATGTCGCCATGATGGTGGAGGCCAACCGCGACTCGATCGCCGGGTTTGTCCTGAACGCCGCCGACGTCGCGCAGGTGAAGTCGCCCCGGGAACTGTACGAAGCGCACGGGCTGGGTTTCCCCGGCTCTCCGTGGGACCCGGACGCCGACTACCTGGACGTGCTGCGTTTCGAGGCGCCGCCGTCGGTCTATGTGCATTCGGCGATGGCGCCGGGGTTCGTGGACCGGCCGCCGTTCACCGGTACCGGGTTTGCCCGCTGGGGCGGGGGAGTGGCGCCGGTGTGGTTCCTGGACGAGTGCCGGATTCCTCCGCGCGCGCAGTTGTGGCGGATCCGGGAGGGGCAGCAGGAGCAGTTGCTGGCCATGTATATAGATGTCGCTTCGGGGTGGGGTGTGTTGGAGGGGTCGGACATCTCGACTCCCCGGCACGCCTCTCCGCAGACGGTGATCGGCTGGGTGGCGGTCTGGGACGGTTTCCAGTTCCCGGCCGATGTGGTGGGGGACAAGGCGGTGCTGGCTGCGGCGTCGGAGCCGCCGGCCGAGATTACCGGGTTCCGGCAGACGATGCGCGGGTGCTGGAGCCGGGAGGTGCCGGTGGCGGAGTTGGACGACCTGTTTGAGGTCAATGCGGTGTGCCGGTGGCAGGGGCAACCGTTCCGGATCACGGATGTGGCGCACGACGGCGGGGGCCGGGTTTTCCGTCTCTTCTACACCGGGCACAACGCCGATGTTGCGGAGTCGCTGGGCCTGAACAAGGCGGACGCCGGGGTGTACTGGACCGTCCAGCCGGAGTCTGCGGTGACGGACGTGGAGATGTTCCAGAACCGGCTCAAGCCGGCGGCGCGCTAGGGCAATTCCAACGTCTCGTGGCGGAAGAACCCTCCAACCTGAGAATGTCCCGTAGTTGGCAAGCCCGGACGCGCTGCGACACAGACGTCGCCAGCCAACGACGGCGTGCAACGCAACTCCCGCAACCGGACGGTATACGGCAAGATTGGTTAGGTGAGCACAGCCAAGACATCCCCGGAAACCACGGACACCGAAGCCGCCGTCGAGTCGGTCAGCACCGACACCCCGCCCGCCGGGGACCTGCGCGAGGAATACCAGGCGCTCGCAGAGCAGGTGCGCCGCTACCGGTTCGCGTATTACAACGAAGACGCGCCCCTGGTTTCAGACGCTGAGTTCGACACGCTCTACCGCCGCCTGGAGGAAATCGAGGCGCTGCACCCGGAGTTGGTCACCAACGATTCACCCACCCAGGAAGTGGGCGGCGAGGTATCCGCGGCCTTCGCCCCGGTGGAACACCTGCAGCGGATGTACAGCCTCGAAGATGTCTTCTCCCTCGACGAGCTGGACGCCTGGGTCCGCAAGGCGGAAGCGTCGGTCGCCAACATTGCCCCGGACGCCAAGATCAAGTGGCTCACCGAGCTGAAGATCGACGGCCTGGCCGTCAACCTGCTCTACCGCAACGGCGAACTGGTCCGCGCCGCCACGCGCGGCGACGGAACCACCGGTGAGGACATCACCCACAACGTGCTCACCATCGCGTCCATCCCGCGCACGCTGAAGGGCGAAAACCTGCCGGCGGAAATGGAAATCCGCGGCGAGGTCTTCATCCCCTCAAAGGAATTCGCGGCCCTGAACGAAACCATGGTGGAAGCGGGCAAGGCACCGTTCGCCAACCCGCGCAACGCCGCCGCCGGTTCCCTGCGGCAGAAGGACCCCGAAGTCACGGCCCGCCGCCCGCTGAGCATGTACGTGCACGGTATCGGCGCCCGCGAAGGCCTCAGTGCGGCCAGCCAGTCCGAAACCTATGAGCTGCTCAAGCAGTGGGGCCTGCCGACGTCGCCCTATTACAAGGTGCTGGACACCTACGAAGAAGTGCTCAAGTACATTGCCGAGAACGGCGAGCATCGGCACGATCTCTCGCACGAGATTGACGGCATTGTGGTCAAGGTGGACGACTTCGGACTGCAGCGCGCGCTGGGCAACACCTCCCGGGTGCCGCGCTGGTCCGTGGCCTACAAGTACCCGCCGGAGGAAGTGAACACCAAGCTGCTGGACATCCGCGTCAACGTGGGCCGCACCGGACGCGTCACCCCGTACGGGATCATGACGCCGGTGCTGGTCTCCGGCTCCACCGTGGAGATGGCCACCCTGCACAACCAGGACGTGGTGAAGGCCAAGGGCGTGAAGATCGGCGACATTGTGGTGCTGCGCAAGGCCGGCGACGTGATCCCCGAAATCGTTGGCCCCGTCGTCGCCCTCCGCGACGCGCAGGATCCGCCGGTTCGCGACTTCGTGATGCCCACGCACTGCCCTTCCTGCGGAACCGAGCTGAAGCCGGCCAAGGAAGGGGACGTGGACATCCGCTGCCCCAACGCCAAGTCCTGCCCCTCGCAGCTGCGCGAACGGGTGTTCCACCTGGCCGGCCGCGGTGCCTTCGACATTGAGGCGCTCGGTTGGGAGGCGGCGATTGCGCTCACCTCGCCCGCCGAGCCGGAAAACCCGCCGCTGACCAGTGAGGCCGGCCTGTTCGACTTGAAAGTCGAGGACCTGGCGGACGTGCGGATCGAACGGCCAAAGCGGGTCAAGGGCGTGGTGGACGGCACCGAACTGGTCCCGTACTTCTACACCAAGGGCACCGCCAAGAAACCGTCGGTTCCTTCTGCCACTACCCGCAAGCTGTTCGAAGAGCTGGAAAAGGCCAAGACCCAGCCGCTGTGGCGGGTTCTGGTGGCGCTGTCCATCCGGCATGTGGGCCCGACGGCGGCACGTGCGCTCGCCGGGGCCTTCGGGTCCATGGAGGCGATCCGCGCTGCCACCGAAGAGCAGCTGGCACACGTCGACGGCGTCGGCCCCACCATCGCCGCCGCGCTAACGGAGTGGTTCGCCGAGGACTGGCACCGCGAGATCGTGGACGCCTGGGCCGCAGCCGGGGTGCGGATGGCCGACGAGCGCGACGAATCGATGCCCCGCACGCTGGAGGGCCTGACCGTCGTCGTCACCGGCACCCTGCCGAACTTCAGCCGCGACGAGGCCAAGGAAGCCATCCTGACCCGCGGCGGAAAGGCCTCCGGCTCGGTCTCGAAGAAAACCGACTACGTGGTGGCCGGGGAAAACGCCGGCACCAAGCTGGAGAAGGCCGAAGCCCTGGGTGTGCGGGTAATTGACGAAGACGGTTTCCGGACGCTGCTGGCCGAAGGGTCCGTACCGCTGGACGACGAAGAGCCCGGTGACGGGAACGCCGCCGAAGCACTGGAGGAAGGGTCCGAATGAGCCCGCTGCCGGACGACGTTGATCCGCTGGAACTGCTGGAAGTGGCCCGCGAGGCCGCCGCTGCCGGAGCTGCGGTGCTGGCCCGGCGTTCCGCGGCGGGGCTGAACCCGGTGAACAAAAGCGCCGACGGCGACTGGGTCACGGACTTCGATACCGCCGCCGAGGTGGCCGTCCGCGAGGTTTTGGCCCGGCTGCGCCCGCAGGATGTGGTGACGGGGGAGGAGCTGGAAGCAGCGGTCCCGGTCCATTCCTCCGGCATCCGGTGGTCCATCGATCCGTTGGACGGCACCACCAACTTCATCCGGAACATCGTCTACTACGCCACCTCCGTGGCAGCGGTGAACGACGACGGCGAGTGGCTGGCCGGCGTCGTCCACGCCCCTGCGCTGGTGCGCGTCTATTATGCCGCCCGTGGGCACGGTGCATGGCTCGCTGAGCACGGCACCGTCCGGAAACTCACCGGACCGGATCCGGAGCGGGTTGGAAAGCTGCTGGGCACCGGGTTTTCCTACAACGCCTCTGTGCGCGACGAGCAGTATGCCGCGTTGCCGGGCCTGGCCGGGCAGTTCGCGGACGTGCGCCGTCTCGGTTCCGCGGCGCTGGACCTGTGCATGGTTGCCGACGGGACGCTGGATGCCTACACCGAGCGCGGATTGAATGAGTACGACTATGCCGCCGGGGCGCTGGTCGCGGAGGAGGCCGGTGTGCCGGTGCAGCGGCCCGCGAAGCCGGGCAACGATGCCGAACGCGAGGCTGCCTTCACGACGGCCGGAGCTGCGCTGCTGGGCTAAGTGTGGCGGGGCGGCTAAGTGTGGCGGGGCGGTTCCGCCACGGCACTTCCGCCGGACCGGGATGCGCGCCATTCATCGGCCAGCAGTGCGTAGCGGAGGTCATCCAGCCAGCGCCCCGAACGGTGGAGGGACCCCTGGCGGGACCTCCCCTCACGCCGCATTCCCGCTTTTTCCATGACCCGCCAGGACGCGGTGTTGTCGGCGAAACACTCCGCCACCACCCGGCGCAGGCCCAGGTCCTCAAAGCAGACGCGCAGTAGTGCGGCCACGGCTTCGCTCCCATACCCCCGCCCCGCGAACTCCGGCGCAATGACGTAGCCGATCTCCGCCTGTGTACCGCGCGCCAACTCCTCTACCTCCTGCTGCGCCCACGCGTCCTGGCGGGCAAGATAAAGGTCACCGATCAGGGTTCCGGCCTGTTCCACGGCAAAGGTGGCCGCCAAATGTTCCGGCTGCCGGAGTCGCTCCACGAAGGCGTCCACGTCCGTGGGCTGGGCTGTCATCCATTGGGCGACCTCGGGTTTCCGCCGGTAGTCAAACATGCGCGGCAGGTCTTCGGCTTCGGCGGGACGGATGGTGAGGCGGGGTGTGATGACGGGCCAGCGGGGGCCGGAGGGAGTCGCGGTCATGGCACCATGATGGCCTATCCGGTTCCCCGGACGCGCCTAGTGGCTTCGGCAGCCGCATGGCACCGGGCGGCGATGATGATCTCCCGGCTCGTCGCTTCCACAAAGGGGCCGCCGTCCCAGTCCCCGTACCAGTCCGTGGAGCTGAAGCCGGCTTCCTGCAGCAGCCGTTCCAGGAGATCCGCGGGCGGGAATTTGAGGGTACTTCGGCTGGCGAACGGTTCGCCGTCGGACAGGAACGTGGTGCGGTCCTCGAAGATGACCACCGCGCCGTCGTTCTCTTCCTGCACCGAGATCAGCTCCCACTCCACCTCAAGGGTCCCGGCGGAAGACTCCTGGAGCTCCGGCCCGGAGCGGCCGGAGTCCCACTCCAGCCAGGCCTTGGCTGCCGGGTTCCTGGACTCGAAATAGAAGGTGCCGCCGGGGACGAGACGCGACCGGACCGCAACGAGCGTTGCAAGCATCTCCGACTCGGTCAGCAGGCACTGGAAGGCGTGGCCGGTCATTACTGCGGCGTCAAAGGGGCCTGCCGGCAGGTCCTCAGCCGTCCCGGCGAGCCAGGTCACCAGTTCGGAACCCGGTCGGGACCGTGCGGCCGCCAGCATGCCGGCAGCCGGATCAATACCCGTCACCGTGTGCCCCGCCTGCGTCAGCTCGACGGCGAAGCTGCCGGTTCCGCAGCCAACATCGGCGATCCGCAGCGGTTCCGTGCCCAGCAGCCCCGCATAAAAGTCGGTGTCCCACCGGCCGGCATTGTCCTCGTCGTAAAGCGCAACGAGGCGCGGCTCGTTGTAGTGTGCGTCAACCATGGATCCCCTTGTTCCTCCTCCGGATAGCCGGAAGCCTACCGGGATTAAGCCCTGAGGAAAGACCACTCTCCCCAGGCCGGGTTTCCCAGCCGCAGCGCGGATAATCTATGCGACGCATCCCGTGCAGCATCGACTCACAGGAGGTACCCCGTGCCCCGCAAAACAACCACCGCTCCGCGGAAAACCGTGCGGACGGAGCCCGTGTCCGCCCCGGCACTGCCTCGGGTGCAAACACCGCCGGAGCTGGACACCGCCTATTTCGCGACCCTGATCGATGAACGCATCGACCGGACGCGTGAACAGATCGACACCTTGAACGCGGTCATCCGGGAAGTGACGTTGGCGGCAAAGGACATCCCTGCCGACGACGAACATGACCCCGAAGGCACCACCGTTTCGGTGGAGCGCGCCAACGAAGTGGCGCTGCTGGCGGCAGCGGAAACATCGCTGATTGAACTGCTTGATGCACGGGTTCGCCTGGATGCCGGCGCCTACGGTATCTGCGAACGCTGCGGAAATCCCATACCGGCGGCCCGGCTGGAGATCCGTCCGGAAACGCGTTTCTGCGTCAGTTGCGCCGCCGCCCGCCGCCGGTGAGCAACCGGTGAGCAACCGGTAATCAACCGGCGAACAACCGGTAAACCCGCGCTAACGGATACAGGCGTTTTCCAGTGATGTGCGTACCCTCACCCCGGTCCGGAAACGGAGCGGGGTGAGGGTAGAATCTACGTGCACTTCAACTAGAGACGTAAGGATTCGTAACGCGCATGAGCATCACCATCCGGCTTGCCACCGAGGCTGATTTTGAAGATATCCGCCGGATCACCCGTGAGGCTTACCTGCACGGCAATCACATCGAGGCCGACAACCCCTACGTCAAGGAACTCGAAAACGTCGAGGACCGCGCCAAGCACACCGAACTGTGGGTGGCGGAACGGGACGGAAAGGTGGCAGCCTCCGCGGCCATCACCTACGCCGGCCAGCCCTACACCGACATCGCCATTGAGGGCGAGCTGGAATTCCGGATGCTCGCCGTCGACCCCGCCGTGCAGCGCGGAGGAGTGGGCCGCGCCCTGGTTAACGCCATCATCGACTACGCCCGGAACAAGGACGGCATCGAGGCAGTGAGCCTGACCAGCATGACCACCATGCTGAACGCCCACGCCCTCTACCTGTCCCTGGGCTTTGTCCGGGTGCCGGAGCGGGACTGGACCGTTCCCGGCGAAGACTACATTCTCTGGGTCTTCCGCAAGGCTGTCTAACCGTCCTTGCCCGCGGGGCCAGCCGCTCCAGCGCCCGACGGCGGCGGGGCGGCTTTCGCGTATCCCTGCCCGGCGACGGGCCGCGCCGGATGCGGTGCCTTGTGTACAGCTGATGCGGGCTACGGCTCCGCCAGGCAGCATCTGCTGTACGGGAGATGAGCCCGACTCAGCATCTGCTGTACGGGAGATGAGCCCGACCCAGCATCTGCTGCACGGGAGTGTGTGGCGGCGGCCTCCATGGGCGGCCGCCGAACGCCGTAGACTGGAACGGATACCGGTTTCATACCGAAACGTTCCTTTAGAAGACGCATGGGAGACTCATGTCTGAGATCAATCGTGAGGCTGTGGCGCATCTGGCGCGGCTGGCCCACATTGAGATGACCAACGACGAGCTGGACAAGATGGCCGGCGAACTCGATGTCATCGTGGATTCGATCAAATCCGTAAGCGAAGTTGCCGGCGAGGACATCCCGGCAACCTCCCACCCCATCCCGCTGACCAACGTCTTCCGCGAGGACGTTGTGGGGCAGACGCTGACCAATGACGAAGCCCTGTCCGGCGCTCCCGACAATGCCGCCGGCCGCTTCAAGGTCCCTGCCATCCTGGATGAGGAGTAAAAACTTCCATGAGTGAACTGATTACATCTTCCGCCGCGCAACTGGCCGCCAAGCTGGCCGCCCGCGAGGTCACCGCCGTCGAGGTCACCCAGGCGCACCTGGACCGCATCAGCGAGGTGGACGGCGCCGTCAACGCCTTCCTGCACGTCAACACGGACGAGGCACTGCAGGTAGCCGCCGACGTCGACAAGGCCCGCGCCGCCGGCGAGCAGCTGCACGAACTGGCCGGCGTTCCCATTGCCATCAAGGACCTGATTGTCACCAAGGGCCAGCCCACCACGGCCGGTTCCAAGATGCTCGAGGGCTGGATGAGCCCGTACGACGCCACGGTCATCTCGAAGATCCGTGCCTCACGGATGCCGATGCTCGGCAAGACCAACCTGGACGAGTTCGCCATGGGCTCCTCCACGGAGCACTCCGCCTACGGCCCCACCCGCAACCCGTGGGACCTGGACCGGATCCCCGGCGGATCCGGCGGCGGATCTGCGGCCGCTGTTGCCGCCTTCGAAGCACCGCTGGCGCTGGGCACCGACACCGGCGGATCCATCCGCCAGCCGGCCGCCGTCACCGGTTCCGTGGGCGTCAAGCCCACCTACGGCGGTGTCTCCCGCTACGGGGCGATCGCCATGGCCTCCTCGCTGGACCAGATCGGCCCGGTGTCCCGCACCGTGCTGGATGCCGCCCTGCTGCAGGAAGTCATCGGCGGCCACGATCCGCGCGATTCCACCTCCCTGACGGAGCCCGTGGGTTCCCTGGCCGACGCCGCCCGGAACGGCAACGTCGCCGGAATGCGCATCGGCGTCATCAAGGAACTGCAGGGTGAAGGCTACGAGGCAGGCATCCAGGCCCGCTTCAACGAATCGCTGGACATGCTTCGGGACGCGGGAGCGGAAATCGTCGAGGTTTCCTGCCCCAACTTCAAGTACGCCCTGGGCGCCTACTACCTGATCATGCCGTCCGAGGCTTCCTCGAACCTGGCCAAGTACGACGGCGTCCGGTACGGCATGCGCGAGCTGCCCGCCGAGCCGCCGCTGACCATTGAACGCGTTATGGGTGCCACCCGCGCCGCCGGCTTCGGCGACGAAGTCAAGCGCCGCATCATCCTGGGCACCTACGCCCTGTCGGCCGGCTACTACGACGCCTACTACGGCTCGGCCCAGAAGGTGCGCACCCTGATCCAGCGCGACTTCGACGCCGCGTTCGCGCAGGCCGACGTGCTGATTTCCCCCACCTCGCCCAACACGGCCTTCCGGCTCGGCGAAAAGCTGGACGATCCGCTGGCCATGTACTTGAACGACGTCGCCACCATCCCGGCCAACATGGCCGGCGTCCCGGGCATCTCGATTCCCGGCGGCCTGTCCGACGGCCTTCCCGTCGGTATCCAGTTCCTGGCCCCCGCCCGTGAAGACATCCGCCTCTACCGCGCCGGCGCCGCCCTTGAGGGCATGCTGGAGCAGAAGTGGGGCGGTCCGCTGCTGGCCCAGGCACCCGTACTCGGAGGAGTGAAGTAAATGTCCGTCCACATCCAGGATGAAACCCTGTCCTTCGAAGAGGCTATGGAGAAGTACGATCCGGTGCTGGGGTTCGAGGTCCACGTGGAGCTGAACACCAAAACCAAAATGTTCTCCGACGCCCCGAACATCTTCGGCGACGAGCCCAACACGGCAGTCACCCCAGTGGACCTGGGCATGCCCGGCGTGCTGCCGGTCGTGAACAAAAAGGCCGTGGAGTACTCGATCCTGATCGGCCTGGCGCTGAACTGCAAGATCGCCGAATCCTGCACCTTCGCCCGGAAGCAGTACTTCTACCCGGACACGCCCAAGAACTTCCAGACCTCGCAGTACGAAGATCCCATTGCGTACGACGGCTACCTGGACATTGAGCTGGAGGACGGCACCGTCTTCCGGGTCGAGATTGAGCGTGCCCACATGGAAGAGGACGCCGGCAAGCTGACCCACATGGGCGGCGCTGCAGGCCGCATCCAGGGCGCGGACTTCTCGCTGGTGGACTACAACCGCGCCGGTGTGCCGCTGGTGGAGATTGTCACCAAGCCGATTGAAGGCGCCGGTTCCCGGGCCCCCGAGCTGGCGAAGGCCTACGTGGCCGCCATCCGGGAAATCGTGAAGAACCTGGGCGTTTCCGACGCCAAGATGGAACGCGGCAACGTGCGCTGCGATGCCAACGTCTCGCTGCGCCCGTACGGCCAGGAAAAGTTCGGCACGCGCTCCGAAACGAAGAACGTGAACTCGCTGCGCGCCGTCGAACGCGCTGTCCGCTTCGAAATCCAGCGCCACGCCGCCGTCCTGGACTCCGGCAACACGATTGTCCAGGAAACCCGGCACTGGCACGAGGACACCCGCTCCACCACCTCGGGCCGGCCGAAGTCCGACGCCGATGACTACCGCTACTTCCCGGAGCCCGATCTGGTTCCCGTGGTCACGTCCAAGGAATGGATCGAAGAGCTGCGGGCGCAGCTGCCCGAGCCGCCGGCCGAGCGCCGCAAGCGGCTCAAGGAAGAGTGGGGCTACTCCGACGCCGAGTTCCGCGACGTCGTCAATGCCGGCGTCATGGAGGCCATCGAGGAAACCATCGCCGCCGGAGCCTCCGCACAGGTGGCCCGCAAGTGGTGGATGGGTGAAGTGGCCCGCCGGGCCAAGGAAGCCGAAGTGGATCCGGTGGACGTAGGCGTCACGCCGGAACTGATCGTTGAACTGGACCGCCTGGTCCAGGCCGGCAAGATCAACGACAAGCTGGCCCGCCAGGTGCTCGACGGCGTCCTCGCCGGCGAAGGCACCCCGGAGGAAGTCATCGAAAAGCGCGGCCTCGCCGTTGTTTCCGACGACGGCCCCCTGCTCGAAGCCATCGACGCCGCCCTCGCGGCCCAGCCCGACGTCGCGGACAAGATCCGCGGCGGCAAGGTCCAGGCCGTCGGCGCCATCGTGGGCGGAGTCATGAAGGCCACCCGCGGCCAGGCCGACGCAGGCCGTGTGCGCGAACTGATCCTGGAACGCCTGGGCGTACAGGGCTAACACCCGGTATCCGTCCGTTCCGGACCCCGGCAGGCATTCCGCCTGCCGGGGTCCGTCGGGTTAACGGGAGGAATGCGGCGGCCGCGTCACCAACGTGACCGTCGACACAGCTGCCGGGTACTCTGGCGGCATGGCCAACCTTCCCGCTGCCGATATTGCAGCCGACCCCGCCCTGGTCCGGCAGCTGGTGCAGGAACAGCGTCCGGATCTCTCCGGTCTGGAACTCCGGCAGGAGGGCAGCGGCTGGGACAACCACATCTACCGGCTCGGCACCGACTACGCCATCCGGCTCCCGCGCCGACGGTCCGCAGTCGGACTGACCGCCAACGAACAGCGCTGGCTGCCGGAACTGACGGCGGACGTTCCGGTGCCGACGTCGGCCCCCGTCTTCTGCGGCACGGCGTGCGAGCTGTACCCGTGGCCGTGGAGCATCACCCGCTGGTTCGACGGACAGGACGTCTCCCTGCAGCCGCGGGACCGCAACGTTGCCCTGGCCACCGGGCTCGCCGGCTTCCTCAACGCGTTCCACCGGCCGGCGCCGGCGGACTACCCGCGCAATCCGTACCGCGGCGGCCCGCTTTCCAGCCGGTATGAGTCGGTGCTGCAGCGGCTGGACTCCGGTATGGTCCCGCATGCGGCCCGGGTCCGGGAGCTATGGGACGAGGCACAGCAGATCCCGGCCTGGCCAGGCCCGCCGCTGTGGTTGCACGGTGACCTGCATGCCGCGAATCTCGTCTCCAAAGACGAGGCGCTGCAGGCGGTCATTGATTTCGGGGACATGACCGCCGGGGATCCGGCCACCGACCTGGCCACCGCCTGGCTGGTGTTCGACGCCGATGGCCGGTCCGCGTTCCGCAACGCCCTGGGCCGGCAGTACGCAGCCGATCCTTACATCTGGGACCGCGCCCGGGGCTGGGCGATCTGCATTGCCACCATCCTGCTGGCCAATTCCGACGACGCCCCGGGCCTGAACCTGGTGGGCTCGGAAACCCTGATGGAAATCCTCACCGGCGACCGCGAAGAGACGGACTAGATGGCGACCTGGCGGAACGCAGTCCGCATTTCGATTGAGGGCGACGGCCATGTGCAGGAAGATATCTGCGGTTATGCCGGAGCGAGTGCCTGGGTGGTGGACGGTGCGACGCCGCTGCTGCCGCAGCTCGGACTGCCCGGACCGTCGGACCCCTCCTGGTATGCGCGCCGGCTGGATCTGCTGCTGACCGAAGCCGCCGCGGCTCCGGAGGCCGGGCACGGCGCCGGATCGGGGGAGCAGGTACTGGCCGATGCACTGGCCCGGATGGATACCCTGGCGCAGGAGGTGGCAGGGGAGGAGCGGGCCCGGTTCCCGTCCGCAGCCATCTGTCTGGCGCAGCTGACCGAGGACGGCGTGGAGATCGTGGCCTTGGCGGACTGCCATGCGGTGGTGGAACTCGAGGACGCCTCCCTGGTCCACGTCACCCACGAGCCCGCAGACCTGCGGGTGCTGCACTTTGACGATGCCGCAGGCGAACGGGAGCAGTTGATCCGGGACAGGGAGCTGCGCAACACTCCCGGACGGCTGTGGGTGGCCCGCCGGGAGCCGGAAGCGGCCCGGCATGCCCGCACAGTGCAGCTGCCCGCACCCCGGCGCGTTGTCCTGGCCTCCGACGGCGCGTGGCGGGCAGTGGACCTGGGCATAGTGGACGGTGCGGGCGGCTTCCTGCACGCCTGCCGCTCCGCCGTCGCCGCGCAGGAGATGCTGCTGGAGCTGCGCCGCCGGCAGCGTGAAACCGGCGAGAGCGCGGACGACGCAACCCTTATTACCGTGGAACGGATCGACGCAGCAGAAAGGCTCCCGTGACCGCAGCGGCAGAACACCTCACCTCCGACATCCTGGTTATTGGCGGCGGGATCGCCGGCCTCTCGTTGGCAGCAGAACTTGCTGCCGGCCACGGTGCGGCCGTGGTGCTGGCAGAGGCTGAACCCACGCTGGGCTACCACACGTCCTCCCGCTCGGCGCGGCAGCTGATCCCCAGCTACGGACCGCAGGTGGTCCAGGACCTGACCCTGCGTACGCTTGCGCTGATCCGGGCGGCCGAAGCCGGACTGCCGCAGCCCATCCTCACGCCCCGGAGCTTCCTGCTGGTGGGCGATGAAGAAGCCGTGCGGGACCGGGCCAGCTCGCACATGCATCCCGTGATGCCCGCCGAGGCACTGGCCCTGGCACCGGAATTGAAGCCCGGATCCTTCACGGCCGCAGGTCTGGACACCACCTCGGTGGCCTGCAATACAGATGCCCTGCTGGAGTACCACCGCGCCCGCCTGCTGGCAGCAGGCGGACAGGTGGTCACCGGCCGGCGGGTCGATGCCGCACGCCGGGCGGCCGACGGGGCCTGGATGGTTTCGGCCGAGGAGACGCGGTTCACCGCGCCTGTGGTGGTCAACTCAGCCGGAGCATGGGCCGACGGCGTCGCCGGTCTTTTCGGGGCCCGCCCCCAGGGGCTCACTCCCTACCGGAGGACGGCCGCCGTCGTCGACGTCGAACGGCCGCTGGAGCCGGGAGCGCCCATGGTGGCCGACGCCGCAGACCGCTTCTACTACCGGCCCGAAGGCACCCGGGTGCTGATCTCGCCGTCGGAAAGCGAGCCCAGCGTTCCGGAGGACGCCCGGCACCGTCCGGAGGACGTGCAGGCCCTGATCGACTTGGTGAACAGCGTCACCACCATGGGTATCTCGGCCGTGTTCCGGGCCTGGACCGGGCTGCGGACGGAAGCGGCCGACGGCGTGCCCGTAGTCGGCTGGGATGCTGCGGTTCCGGGGTTGTTCTGGCTGGCCGGCCAGGGCGGTTACGGCTTCCAAACATCGTCCGCTATTGCCGAATTGGCAGCCGGAATCATCAGCGGTGCGGCCGGGGAAAACAGTGCCTCCCGGGCCCTCAGCCCCGCCCGGCACAAAGTGTGACGAAGATCTCACTGCTTGGCACGTAACGAATCAGCCAAGGGCCGCCCGTATGGTCTTTAGGCGGCCGATCGATGCCTAGAGTTGTAGTACCAAGCTTCTCCGGCCGAAACTCCGGAACATCTCCAAAATCAGTGCCCGAAAGGTCAGTCTCAGTGCCAGAATTCTTGCCGCCAAAAGTCGTTGGTGTGCAGCAGCGTCCGCTCTACATCCGGGTCCGTTCCATCCTGACAATTCTTAGTACGCTGTGGCTGATTGCGGCCGTCATCGGGCTGGGGTTCTTTTCCGGCGGCACCACCTCCCTGGCCTTCTCACTGATCCTGCTCTACACCACCGGCGGTGCCCTGCTCGTAGTGGTCTCGGCAATCTACCGGTTCGTCACCCGGGCGGCACGCCAGCGCGTTGAAACCGTTCCCGAAGACAACGCCGCAGCCGTTTTCGTTGACACCACCCGGTCTGCCACCGAGGAAATCATGGCCGCGCTGCGGCCTGCAGCTCCTGCCGGCCGCCCCGCCGTGCGCATGCCGCAGAATGTAGACGCCCTGGACGTGGCCGCAGCCCTCGCGGCACGAACCGCTGCCCTGACCGCAGCCGCCGTGGCAGAGAAGTCCGCTGTCGCCGCCGCTGCCATGGTTGCGCCGGCCAAGACCGCAACCAAATCGGCGGTCAACAAGTCCGCTACCAAAAAGAAGTCCGGCCCGAAGCAGCCCGCCCAGCCGCAGAAAGCCCAGGCAGGCAAGTCCCGCCCCGCCGCTTCGCGCGCTGCCGGAAGCCCGGCAAACACTGCACCGAAGAAGACCACCGGAGGCAAGAAGTCCGGTTCGGCCGGCAAAGGTGCTGGATCCGGTGCCGCTGCAGGAAACGCCAAAGCGTCCGCTGCGCCTTCTCCGGTAAAAGGAGGGGCAACCGGCTCCGCAGGAACCGCCGCTGGGAAGGCGCCGCTGATGAACGTTCCGGGAATCCGTACCGCCCAGCAGGATGTATTGCCGCGCCTTTCCGGCGCCCCGGCCTGCGGGCTCACGGCAGCCCCGGACCGTGCCGCTACAGTGGCCCGGCTCCGCGAATTGGTTTCGGCGGCCTAAGCGCGCAGCACAGTCCCGGACCCCTTCGGATACTCAGGTAGTTGTCAGGTTCTCTTCAGCACCTACCCAGACGGGCCGCTTATCGTAATTAGTACCTCATAAGGGTGCGAGTGATGAATGGACCGAGTAGTGACCGGTCCGGACGCCGGCAGACTAGGGTTGTTTCCCCCAACCAACCCCAAGTCTGCCGGCGTTTTCCTTTTAACTTCTGGTTCCCCGGGGCTTACCTATGGGGGCAGGCCCGGTGCCGGGAACCTATTGTGCCCGGAACTCCCGGAATTCCGCGGTGGCCTCGGAAAACCGTTCTTCCACCCCGGTTACCGCCCCGGGCGCCTCGGGACCCTGAAGGAATGCCCGCAGTCCGTCCAGGGCCGGGCCGCTGCCCTCGGCAATCACCAGTACCGAGCCGTCCCGGTTATTGGACACCACTCCCGTGAGGCCAAGCCGCGTGGCCTGCTGCATGGTCCGGTAGCGGAATCCCACTCCCTGCACCTCACCGGTGACGACGGCGGTAAGCCGGCGGGTCTGTTCCTGTTCCTGATTCATCCGCCCAGCGTAGTCCCGGCGGAGCAGCTCACAGCAGGCCGGCTCCGATCCGTTCCTCCGCAGCGGCCAGCAAAGAGCCGTCGTCGACCAGGACCCGCACCGCTTCAATCTCGGGTGCCAGGTAACGGTCCGGGCCCGGCCCCGGAACCACGGCACGGATGGCAGAGCGCACGGCCGTAACGGCAGGAGCCGAACGAGGGGCGGCCAGACCGCCGTCGCGCATGTCCAGGGCCCGGGCCGAGGTCAGCAGTTCGATGGCCAGCACCCGGGTCAGTCCGTCCAGGGAGCGGCGCAGCTTCAGGCCGGCCGCCCAGCCCATGGACACGTGGTCCTCCTGCATGGCGGAGGAAGGAATAGAGTCAACCGAAGCGGGCACGGCCAGGCGCTTGAGTTCGGACACGATGCCGGCCTGCGTGTACTGGGCGATCATGTGGCCGGAATCCACTCCCGGATCATGGGCCAGGAAGGCGTTGAGGCCATGGCTGCGGGACCGGTCCAGGAAACGGTCGGTGCGCCGCTCGCTCATGGACGCCACGTCCGCAACGGCGATGGCCAGGAAATCCAGCACATAGGCTACCGGGGCGCCGTGGAAGTTGCCGTTCGATTCCAGCCGTCCGTCCACGGTCACCACGGGGTTGTCGATGGCCGAGGCACGCTCCGCGCCAGCCACCGATTCGGCGTGGCCCAGGGTGGACCGGGCCGCGCCGTGCACCTGCGGGGCGCAGCGCAGCGAGTAGGCATCCTGCACCCGGGTGAAGCCGCCGGTCTTCTGTTCTTCGATCAGGGCCGACCCGGCCAGGACCGCCCGGATGTTCGCGGCGGACTCGCCCTGTCCGGACTGGGGCCGCAGCGCCTGGAGGTCCGCAGCGAACACGGCATCGCTGCCCAGCAACCCCTCAACGCTCATTGCCGCCGCCAGGTCCGCGATGGCCAGCAGCCGGTGCAGGTCCGCAATAGCCAGCGTCAGCATCCCCAGCATGCCGTCGGTGCCGTTGATCAGCGCCAGGCCTTCCTTTTCCTGCAGCAGGACCGGTTCCAGGCCGGCCTCGGCCAAACCCGCGGCTGCGGGAACCAGGCGGCCGTCCCGGGTGCGGACCTCGCCCTCGCCCATCAGCGCCAGGGCGCAGTGGGACAGGGGCGCCAGGTCGCCGGAGCATCCCAGTGAGCCGTACTCACCCACCACGGGGGTGATCCCGGCATTCAGGAGACCGGCATAGGCGAGCGCCACCTCCGGGCGGACGCCGGTGCGGCCGGTGGCCAAGGTGGAGAGGCGGTTGAGCATCAAGGCCCGGATGACCTCGCGGTCCACTTCCGCACCGGACGACGCCGCATGGCTGCGGATCAGGGAGCGCTGCAGCTGGGTGCGCTGCTCCGGCGGGATCTGCTTGACCGCCAGGGCGCCAAAACCGGTGGATACCCCGTAATGCGGTTTCTCGTCTGCGGCGAGGCTTTCAATCACACCGCGTGAGGATGCCATCGCGGCCAGGGCCTCGGGGGAGAGGGCAACCTCTGCGCCCCCGCGGGCCACGGCCACGATGTCTCCGCCGCTCAGCGGACCGGCCCCCAGTTCAACGGCCGCCCGGGAAATGATGTCCATGTATCTCCGTCCTCGCGGAGAAAACTCTCCGTCATCCACAGTGCCGGGGCATTCCTGTCCCGGCACCTCTGTTCCAGCATGCCTGTACCGGCACCTCTATCCCAGCACCAGTTCGGTGCCGAGCCTACCTCCGGGCAGGATTGTGTTTCTGGGATACCAGACGCTGCCCTAGACTCGGCGCATGTCCGCCAGCTATTCGCGCGTCCAGGTTCCCGCTGCGGCCCAGGTCCTGGCCATCCTCCGTTATCTGGGTACCCAGGCCGGGCCGGTGAGTGCCGCCGCCGTCGCCCGGGACCTGTCCCTGCCGCGGTCCACCACGTACCACCTGCTCGCCGCCCTGGCCGCGGACGGTTTCGCCGTCCACCTGCCCGAGGAACGCAAGTACGCCCTGGGTGCCACCGCCCACGAGTTGGGGACCGGCTATGCCAGGCAGGCACCGCTGCAGCGTATCGGACGGTTTCCGCTGCGGAAACTGGCCGCGCAGTGCCGCGCTACAGCGCATCTGGCGGTGCTGCAGGGCACCGATGTGATCTATGTGGTCGAAGAACGGGCGCCCCGGCAGCCACCGCTCGTGACCGACGCCGGTGTGCGGCTTCCGGCCCACCGCACCGCCAGCGGCAGGGCGCTGCTGGGGCAGATGACCGGTGCCCAGCTCAGGGCGCTGTATCCGGATCCTGCGGCGGTGCGTTCCTCCCGCGCCGGTGGAACGGGCCTGCCCGGCCTGCTGGCACAGATGCGGGAGCGCGGTTATGCCTGGGAAGAGAACGAGGTTACGGAGGGATTCTCCTCCCTTGCCGTGCCGGTGCTGGACCGGGCCGGACACGCCGTTGCCAGCGTTACCGTGACCGCAGACAACCGGGACCACGCTCCGGCTGGCCGGACGGACGGGGAAACGGCGGAGGGAACCGGTGGCAGCCTGGCCGTTCTGGCCGAACGCCACCTGCCGGGCCTAACCCGCTGCGCTGCCGAAATTTCCCGGCGGCTGGGCGGCACCGCCAGGGCCTAGCTGCCGGGACCTAGCTGCCGGGACCTAGCTGCCGGAACGTAGCTCCCGGGACCGGCTGGGACGGGTCGAGGGCCAGCCTGGACGGGTCTGGGATCCCAGACATTGCCGCCGGAGCAGCGCCCGGTCCGGGCCCCCTCGGTTACGGTCGGGGCTATGGCAACCACCTCCGATCCGGCCCGGCTGATCCGGGCACCGCGCGGCACCGCACTGACGGCCAAGAGCTGGCAGACCGAGGCGCCCCTGCGCATGCTGATGAACAACCTGGACCCCGAAGTGGCCGAACGGCCTGCAGACCTGGTGGTCTACGGCGGTACCGGCCGGGCAGCGCGCAGCTGGGAAGCCTATGACGCGATCATCCGCACCCTGGCCACGCTGGCGGATGACGAGACCATGCTGGTCCAGTCCGGCAAACCCGTAGGCGTGTTCCGCACCCACGAGTGGGCACCGCGGGTCCTGATCGCCAACTCCAACCTGGTGGGGGACTGGGCCACCTGGCCAGAGTTCCGCCGGCTGGAGGCTGAGGGGCTGATGATGTACGGGCAGATGACTGCCGGATCCTGGATCTACATCGGCACCCAGGGCATCCTGCAGGGCACCTACGAGACCTTCGGCGCCGTCGCCCGCAAACTGTTCAAGGATGAAAACGCCACCCTGGCCGGCACCCTGACCCTGACCGGCGGCTGCGGCGGCATGGGCGGTGCCCAGCCGCTGGCAGTGACCCTGAACGGGGGAGCGGTGCTGATTGTCGACGTCGACGAAACCCGCCTCCGCCGCCGGGCCGGCAAGCGGTACCTGCAGGAGGTGGAGACGGACCTGGACACCGCCGTCGCCAAGGTGATGGCAGCCAAGGCGGAGAAGCGGGCGCTGTCCGTGGGGCTGGTGGGAAACGCCGCGGAAGTCTTCGAAGAACTGCTGCGCCGGCAGCAGGCCGGGGAGATCAGCGTGGACATCGTCACGGACCAGACCTCCGCACACGATCCGCTGAGCTACCTGCCGGCCGGAATGCCAGTGGAACACTGGGCCGCGGAGGCTGCTGCGGACCCCGAGGGCTTCACCAAGAAGGCCCGCGAATCCATGGCCCGCCATGTTGCTGCCATGGTCGGTTTCCAAGACGCCGGTGCCGAGGTGTTCGACTACGGCAACTCCATCCGCGACGAGGCACGCCAGGGCGGTTATGCCCGTGCGTTTGAGTTTCCGGGCTTCGTTCCCGCCTACATCCGCCCGCTCTTCTGCGAGGGGATGGGACCGTTCCGCTGGGTGGCGCTCTCCGGTGATCCGCAGGACATTGCGGTCACGGACGCGGCCATGAAGGAGCTCTTCCCGGAGAACACCCGCCTGCACCGCTGGCTCGACGCCGCCGCGGAGCACGTCGAGTTCGAAGGGCTGCCCGCCCGCATCTGCTGGCTGGGCTACGGGGACCGGGCCAAGGCCGGATTGCTGTTCAACTCCCTGGTCGCCGAAGGCAAGGTCAGCGCCCCGATCGTCATTGGCCGCGACCACCTGGATTCCGGTTCGGTTGCGTCCCCATACCGGGAGACCGAGGCCATGGCGGACGGGTCAGACGCCGTCGCGGACTGGCCCCTGCTCAACGCCCTGCTCAACACGGCCTCCGGGGCCACCTGGGTGTCACTGCACCACGGCGGCGGCGTGGGCATCGGCCGGTCCATCCACGCCGGCCAGGTGGGCGTGGCCGACGGCACCGAGTTGGCCGCCCGGAAGCTGGAAACGCTGCTGACCAATGATCCGGGTACCGGGGTGATCCGCCACGCCGACGCCGGGTACGACCAGGCGAACCGGGTTGCCGCGGAGCGCGGTATCCGGATCCCCATGAACGAATAGGCCGGGCCGATGAGGGATAGGTACACGGACAAGATCATCCCCAGCGTCATTTCCCTGCTTGGATCCATCCAGGACGTTGGGCGGGACCCCCGCCGTGGCGGCTACTCGCGCCCCGTGTTTTCCACCGCGGAGCTGGACCTGCGCGGGTGGTTTGCCGTGGAGGCGGAACGGCGCGGCCTGCCGGTGGAAACCGACCGCAACGGGATCCTCTGGGCCTGGTGGGGGCAACCGCAGGAAGGCGCCCTGGTTACCGGCAGCCACCTGGATTCCGTGCCCGGTGGCGGAGCCTTCGACGGACCACTGGGAGTGGCCTCGGCGCTCGCCGCCGTCGACATCCTGCGCAGCCGCGGCGTCGAGCCCCGCCGGTCCCTGGCCATTGCCGTGTTCCCGGAAGAGGAAGGGTCCCGCTTCGGTGTGGCCTGCCTGGGTTCGCGCCTGCTCACCGGCGCGATCGACCCCGACAAGGCACGGAACCTGCGCGACGCAGACGGCACCACATTCGCCGAAGCAGCCCGCGCCAACGGGCTGGACCCGGAGCTGCTGGGCAGGGACGGGCAGGCCCTTGCCCGCATCGGGGACTTTGTGGAACTGCACGTGGAGCAGGGCAGGGGGCTGGGCGACGGCGGTCCGGGAGTCGCCGTCGGCGGGTCCGTCCTGGGCCACGGCCGCTGGCGGATGAGCATAACCGGGCAGGGCAACCACGCCGGAACCACTGCGATGGCGGACCGCGCAGATCCCATGGTGGCCGCCGCGCAGATCATCCTCGCGGTGCAGCAGGCCGCGTCCGGCGTGGAAGGCGCCCGGGCCACGGTGGGACGGATCGAACCCGTGCCCGGCGGCACCAACGTCATCGCCTCCCGGGTGGATCTGTGGCTGGACGCCCGGCACCCGCAGGACGCCGCCGCGCTGGACCTGGTGGATACCATCCACGGCAAGGCGCAGAAGATCGCCGCGTTCGAGGGCTGCACCGTTTCCCTGTCCCGGGAATCCTGGACCGGGACCACGGACTTCGACGCCGAACTGCGGCGCAGCCTGGAGCTGTCGCTGCCGGGGGCGCCCGTGCTGCCCACCGGCGCCGGGCACGACGCCGGGATCCTTGCCGGGCACGTGCCCGCCGGCATGCTGTTTGTCCGCAATCCCACCGGGATCAGCCACTCGCCGGAGGAGTACGTGGAGGAGGCCGACGCCGACGCCGGAGCGGCGGCCCTGGCGGATGTGCTGCAGGACCTGCTGTGAGTGCGCCGGACCGGCAGGCGTCCTTCTGGTGCGAGCAGGGCTGGATCAACGGGGGCGTTGTTGGCGGTGTCCGGCTGGAGGTCGATGCCTTGGGAACAGTGACACGTTCCGAAACCGGCGTCCCGGCCCGCGCGGGTGACTGCCGGCTGGCCGGAGTGACGTTCCCGGCGGCGTCGAATGCCCACTCCCATGCCTTCCACCGGATCCTGCGCGGCCGCACGCACGACGCCGGCACGGGCAGCTTCTGGACCTGGCGCGAGCAGATGTACGAGGCCGCCGCCACACTGACCCCGGACCTGTACGGGCAGCTTGCTACGGCGGTGTTCACGGAAATGGTGGTCACCGGCTGGACCTCGGTGGCCGAGTTCCACTATGTCCACCACCGGCCGGACGGCAGCCCCTACGGGCAGGCGCATGCCATGGAGCGTGCCCTGGCACGGGCAGCCGTCGCCGCAGGCATCCGGCTGACGCTTCTGGATACCTGTTATCTGGCCGGCGGGTTCGGCGCGCCGCTCACCCGGGGCCAGCTGCGGTTCGGTGACCGCGACGGCGCCGCCTGGCTGCAGCGGCTGGCCTCCCTCCGGGAAGCGTTCGCGGAAGAATTCGATCCCGCACAGGTCAGCGTTGCCGCTGCGCTGCACTCCGTGCGCGGTGTTCCGGAGGAGGAACTGGAACTGATCTCCCGGAACCTTCCCGCGGACCTGCCGCTGCACATCCACCTCTCCGAACAGCCAGCCGAGAACGAAGCCTGTGTAGAAGCCACCGGACTCACCCCGGCACTGCTGCTGGCCAAGCACGGACTGGTGACCCGGCGGCTATCGGCGGTTCATGCCACCCATCTGGGTGCCGAAGACATCACGGTCCTCGGCAATGCCGGCGCAACTGTGGTTCTGTGTCCCACTACGGAGGCGGACCTGGCTGACGGGATCGGCCCCGCGGCACAGCTGCGCGATGCGGGTGCCCGGATCGCGCTGGGCACCGACCAGCACGCCGTCGTGGATCCCTGGCTGGAGATGCGGGCGCTGGAACACGGGGAACGCCTCCGCTCCGGGAAACGCGGCCGCTTTGCCCCGGCGGATTTGCACACTGCCGCTTCCCGTGCCGGAGCAGAAGCGCAGGGACGGCCGGCGCCCGGGCTGGCCGTCGGACAAACCTGTGATCTGATGTCAGTGGATCCAGGAACCATCCGTACCGCCGGTTCGGAGGCGGGCCAGCTGGCACTTACCGCTACGGCCGCGGATGTGCACACCGTCGTCGTCGGCGGCCGCATCCTGGCCCGGAACGGGCTGCACACCCGCCTGGGCGACCCGGCCGTTCTGCTGTCAGCCGCCGTCGCCGCCGTGGACTCGTCCCGGCACCGCACGCCACCCGCCGCAACCACGAAAGACTCATGAGCGCATCCACCCAGCCCACGGCAGCAACACTGATCACCAACATCGGCGAGCTCTCCACCCAGGACCAGTCCCGAGGAGCGGACGGTTCCGTGCTGCGGGATGCCGCCGTGGTGTTTGAGGGAGACCGGATCAGCTGGATCGGTGCGGCCTCGGCGGCGCCGGCCGCTGATGTGGTGGTCGACGCCGGCGGACGGGCGGGGTTGCCGGGATGGGTGGACTCCCACACGCACCTGGTTTTTGCAGGGGACCGCGGCGCGGAGTTCGAGGCGCGCATTGCGGGAGAGGCCTACGCCGCCGGCGGCATCGCCGTCACCACCGGCGCCACCCGGGACGCCTCGGATTACGAGCTGACCAGGCTGCTGCTGGCACGCGTTGCCGAGGCCGCAGCCGGCGGCACTACATATTTGGAAACCAAGACCGGCTACGGGCTGGGTGTGGAGGAAGAGCGGCGGCACGCCCGGATTGCGTCCACGGTTGCGAACCAGGTGACCTACCTGGGCGCGCATCTGGTTCCGGCCGGCGCTGATGCAGAGGAATACACGGACCTGGTCTGCACCGGCATGCTTGAAGCCGTGCTGCCGTATGTGCAGTGGGCCGACGTCTTTTGCGAGGTGGGCGCCTTTACCGAGGACCAGTCCCGCCGGGTGCTGCAGGCCTGCCGCGACGCCGGCCTGGGGCTGCGGGTGCACGGCAACCAGCTGGGCCACGGTGCCGGGGTGCGCCTGGCCGTCGAGTTCGGGGCGGCAAGCGTGGATCACGTGAATTACCTGACGGACGAGGACATCGATGCCCTTGCCGGGACGTGGGCACAATGGAACGGCGTTGGGCTTGGTGCTCCCGGTGTCCCCGGAACGGTGGCCACCTGCCTGCCCGCGTGCGACCTGTCCACCCGTGCACCACTGGCTCCGGCACGGCAGCTGCTGGATGCCGGCGTGCAGGTGGCACTCGCCTCCAACTGCAATCCGGGCACTTCCTACACCAGCTCGATGAACTTCTGCGTGGCCACGGCCGTGCTGCAAATGGGCCTCACCGTTCAGGAAGCGCTCCGGGCCGCCACCTTCGGCGGAGCCCTGGCCCTTCGGATGCACACCGGGAAAGACCGGGACGGGCAGCGGGCGGTGGGGTCGCTCGCCGTCGGGCACCGTGCGGACTTGCAGCTGCTGAACGCGCCCTCCGCAGCTCACCTGGCCTACCGGCCCGGCATGCCGCTCACGGGAGCGGTGTGGCGGGCCGGGCAGCAGGTGCGCTGAGCCACGGGGCGGAGCATGCACTCCGTCCGGCAGAATGGACACCATGCGTGCTGCCTCCCCTTCCGCCCCGGCCGGTTCACTGGATCCCCGGGCCCGGCGGATGCTGGTCTTCGAAATCCTGATTGTGCTCGGACTGTCCCTGGGCAGGTCCGGGGTTTACGCCGTCGTCGAGCTGATCGAAAAGGCGACTGAAGCGCCCCTGGGCGGGCAGACCACCACCTTGAATCCGGTGCTGGACGAGCAGCCCTGGTTCGACCTGGTGTACCAGCTGCTGGGGATCTTCTTCTCCCTGGTTCCGGTGGCGCTGGTGCTCTTCCTGCTGACCGAACCCGGTAAGTCGGCTTTCCGCCGGATCGGGTTCACCTTCGAGAAGCCGCTGCGCGATTTCCTGCTGGGGGTGGGGCTGGCGGCAGTGATCTGCGTCGGAACCCTGGGCGTGTATGCGGCCGGCCGGGCGCTGGGGATCACCACCGCGCTGGTTCCCGCTGCGCTGGACACTTACTGGTGGACGCTGCCGGTGCTCATCCTCTCCGCCGTGCGGCACGCGGTGCTCGAAGAGGTGGTTGTGGTGGGCTACCTGTTCACCCGGCTGCGGCAGCTGGGCTGGGGTGCCCCGGCGATCATCCTCACCAGCGCCCTGATCCGCGGCAGCTACCACCTGTACCAGGGCATCGGCCCCGGGATAGGCAATTTCCTGATGGGCCTGCTCTTCGGTGCGGTCTACGTCAAAACCCGGCGCGTGATGCCGCTGGTCATTGCCCACGCACTGGTGGACATCACGGGCTTTGTCGGGTTTGCGCTGTTCGGCCCGGCCATCGGCATCGGAAACTGAGAATGGCATCTGGAGATGGAGACACTGTGGCACTGCTGACCGCCTGGGGATCGGCCCTGGACCCGGACGCGGTGCTCCAGGAATACCCGCGCCCGCAGCTGGTCCGGGACAGCTACCTCAACCTCAACGGGTACTGGCAGTACGCCGTAACCCCCGCCGCGGCGCAGCAGCCGCCGGACACATGGGAGGGGCAGATCCTGGTGCCCTTTTCTCCGGAGGCCCCGTTGTCCGGCGTCGGCCGCCAGTTGCAGCCCGACCAGGCGCTTTGGTACCGCCGGACGGTCCGGCTGCCCGAGGGGTTCGCCGGCGAGCGGGTGCTGCTGCACTTCGGTGCCGTGGACCAGAGCTGCACGGTGACGGTTAACGGGATACCGGTGGGCGGCCACGTGGGCGGCTACCTGCCGTTCACGCTGGACGTCACCGATGCCCTGGTCCCGGAAGGGGAGTCCGGGCAGTCCGGGCAGGAAATTGTGGTCCGGGTCCGGGATGTCAGCGACACCGGTCACCACAGCCGCGGCAAGCAAAAGCTGGACCGCGGCGGGATCTGGTACACCGCCCAGTCCGGCATCTGGCAAACCGTGTGGCTGGAATCGGTGCCGCGGATCAGCGTTGGGCGGCTGGCGCTGGTCCCCGACCTCGAGTCTGTGGACATCAAGGTGCTGCTCGACGGCGGTGCCGGGCCGTGTGCAGGGGAAGGCGGATCGGTGGACGTTTCGGAAGGCCGAGGCCCGGACCTGACCGCCCTCGTTACCCTCTCCGCCGGCGGACGCACCGTGGCCGAGGCCGCCGTCGTACCCGGTGTGCCCTCGCGTATCCGAGTGCCGGACCCGCACCTGTGGACCCCCGATGACCCGTTCCTGTACGACGTTGAGGTGCGGCTGCTCGACGGCGGCCGCGAAGTGGACCGGGTGCAAAGCTACACCGGGCTGCGGACCGTCGGCATGGGACCCGACGCGAAGGGGCGGCAGAGGCTGCTGCTCAACGACCGTCCGTACTTCCATGCCGGGCTGCTGGACCAGGGCTACTGGCCGGACGGGCTCTACACGGCGCCGTCGGACGCGGCGCTCGCCTCAGACATCCGCCGCGCCAAGGACCTGGGCTTCACCATGCTGCGCAAGCACATCAAGATTGAGCCGCTGCGCTGGTATTACCACTGCGACCGGCTGGGGATCCTGGTCTGGCAGGACCTGGTCAACGGCGGCAGCACCTACCGGAACTCGGTGATCAGGCCGCCGGCGGCCGGGGCGCCGCACCGCAGCGACGACGCGTACCTGGTCTTCGGACGGGACGACGAGCAGGGGCGCCAAGAGTTTCTGGCCGAACTGCGCGGCACCGTGGAACTGCTGCAGAACGCGGTATCCCTGGCCGTCTGGGTTCCGTTCAACGAGGGCTGGGGCCAGTTTGACGCCAATGCCGCCGCTCACCTGCTGCGCCGGCTGGACCCCACCCGCACCATCGACCACGCCAGCGGCTGGCATGACCAGGGCGGGGGAGACCTGAAGAGCGTGCACGTCTACGTGGTGCCGTTCCGGCTGCGGAAGGGCTGGCTGCGGGGCGGCCGCGCCGTCGTACTGTCCGAATACGGCGGCTACAGCCTGCGCATCCCGGGCCACACGTTCAACGCCAAGGAGCACGGTTACCGGAGCTTCCGGAGCCGCGCGGCTCTGAAACGGGCGTACCGGCGGCTGATGCTGCGGCAGATCGAACCCGCGGTGGCCCGCGGCCTGGCGGCCACGGTCTACACCCAGCTGACCGACGTCGAGGACGAGGACAACGGCCTGCTCACCTATGACCGGGCCGTGCTGAAGATCGATGCCGGCACGGTGCGGGAGCTCAACGCCCGGCTGATCCGCGCTGCGTGTTCCTAGTTAGAGAAATCGACCGGTTTGGGAAATCCCTGCCACGGCGCAGCGGAGGGATTTCCCAAACCGGCAGGAGAATCCCTAACCGGCAGCGGGAATCCGCAGCCAGCCCTCCATGATCCGGACGAAGGCTTCAGGTTGCTCGATCCAGGGGTAGTGTCCGCAGTCGGGCAGGAATGCGAGCTCGGCGCCGAGGGCATTGGCATACGCGCGGACGGGTCCGACGCCGGAGAGGATGTCCTCTTGGCCGCCCACCACCAAGGTGGGCGGCTGCGGCGAGGCAAGGATCCGGGCGGCGGCGTCGCCGGGGATCCGGTTGAACCAGGCCGATGCTGCGGCGAGGGTCATCGTCCCGACGCAGGAGTGCTGCCGCTCCGGTGCTGCCCAGCGGGCATATCCGGCGGGGGCCTCCACCTTCAGGGCATGCTGGAACTCATCCTCCGTGCCGGGCTGCACCCCGGACATCGAGGTGAGGGCTGCGTCGACCAGCGGCTCGGACCGGCGGGCGGCAAGATCAGGGCCGTCGTGCACCGCGCCGGTTAGCCAGGCTGCGGCTGGAGTGACCAGGGCCATTGAGCGGACGCGTCCGGGGAACTGCGCAGCGGCCGCCAGGGCCAGGCGCGTCCCTGCAGAGTGGGCGAGGATATCGAAGCCGGGCAGGCCCAGCGCATCGGCAACCGCGATGGCGTCCGCCGCGTCATTCCACCAACCGCGGGACAGTCCACCGGTCGCGGGGGTTCCCCGGGGATGGAGAACGGCAAGCGGACGCACGGCAGCCAGCCCGGCCAGGCCCACAAGGTAGGCCGGGTCGCGGCACGGTCCGCCCGGAAGCACCAGAACAGGCGGCTGGTCACCGGCGCCTTCGAGTTGCACGCATATCTGCACACCATCCGGTGCCGTGATTCTTTCCATTCGGACCAACTTACCGGTGCGGTATCTCCCTCCTGCGCCGGAGTCGCTCCGGTTTGGGAAAATTCAACCGGTTTGGGAAATCCCTGCCACAGCGCAGCGGAGGGATTTCCCAAACCGGCAGGGATTTCCCAAACCGGCAGGGAAATCAGTGCCTGCGGCGGGATTGGGGCAACCCGGCCCGGGCCAGTCGCCATGCCATGGACTCCGGGTGCTGCGGAGGTCTGCCCACGTCACGCCAGGACCAGCGGATAACGGCGGCGCCCGTTTCCCGAATAGCGTCTTCCCGGCGCTTTTCCCGCATCAGGGTGTCCCAGGACGGCGCGAGAGCTGAGCCGGCGGCCCCGTATTTCACCGCGCCGTCGAACTCGCCTACGAGACCGTGTTCTTTCCAATAGAAGTCGGTCCGGAAACGTCCTGCTGAAGTGTGGAATTCGTGCTGGAGTTCCGGAACGGGAAAACCCTGCCGGTGCAGTACTGCGCGCGAGTATGATTCCCCTGCCGACTCGGAGCGTGCGTCGGCAAAATCAATGACCCGCTGTGCTTTTGCCTGCTTTCCAGCGGCGGGCAGCGCCCGGGCCAATCCCCGCAGCTCATCCTTCGTGAGGGCAAACCGCGCAGGATCCGGACGCAGTACCCGGTCCATGGCCGGAACAGCCTGCTCAAAGGGGAGGTAGGCGGCCATGTCTATTACGGTCTGTGCCCTCGAAGTCAGGGGCACACCGTCCAGGGTGGTGACCGGCTCCAACAGTGCACGTTCGGCCCAGCGGAGTTCGCCACGGTTATGCCCATGCCTGGGCGGTACGGACAGCAGCAGAACTCCGCGTGAATTGCCAATCACGGGCAGCCCCCACATAACGGCGGCGGATTCCTGAATCAGAATCCGTTGCCCGTCACCCTGTTCCGCGGCTGCCCGGACGCGTAACCGTTGCTGTTCCCAAGGGGAGAGATTCCGCCATTGGTCTGCCTGCGCATAGACGCCGGGACGGAGCCGGACGAGTTGGCCTGCACGGCAGCGCAGGGCCAGGGATCGCCGGTCCGTTCCGAAAGCTTCGGCGTCGGCTGTGAAAATGAGCTCCGGGTCCATGCACCGAGGCTGCGTGGGCATAGGCAGGCCTGCGAGGCTAGACCCCGCTGTTGTGGAAAAACCGCAGGGCTGTGCTCCCGTGCAGGAGTGCTCGGGCCGAAGCCCCGCACTTTGTGGCAACGCCCGCACTTTGTGGCAATCCCCGCACTGCGCGGCGCGGGAATCCGGACGCGGCGCGGGAATCCGGACGCGGCGCGGGAATCCGGACGCGGCACCCGAACCTAGATCTCGACGGGACCCTTGCTGGTGTCGAAGGTTACCGACATAACGCCCGGTGTGCCGGCCGGAGCGATCCAGGTGACTCCCAGGCCGTCCAGCGGCTCCTCGACACGGGTGCCCAGCCAGTCACTGACCCGGGCGGCGGAACCGGCAATGGTCAGCGAGCTCAGCTTCACGGAGCCGGGCATGCCGGGAATGGCGTTGGACGGGTGCAGTGCCTCGGTCCCGTCATCCCAGCGCAGCAGGTAGGGCACCTGCGGATCGGCAATCAGGCCGTTGATGCCGATCTGCTGCCAGGTCAGCTCCTGGCCGTCCGGAAACTTCCGGTTGCCCGGCACGGAGGAACGGCCCAGCCGCTCTTCGAAGGGCGAGAGGTCATCCACCGCAACACACCAGCCCATCCAGCCGCCGCCGGATTCGGAGCGCTGGCGCACGGCCTGGCCGAAGGGGGCCTTGTCCGATGCCGGGTGGTTGAGCACCTCCACAACCTCGACGTACTGGTTGTTGGCCAGGGGGAGGATCATATTGCGGGTACCGAATCGGGGGTGGACGCCACCCTTAACGAAGTCGGCGCCGAGGGCAGCAGCAATCCTCTCGGTGGTGGCCAAAAGACCGTCAGATTCACAGGCGTAAGAAACATGATCCAAGCGCATGCGGCTCATTGTGGCACGTTGTGACCACCGTCTCGACTTAGGACCTCCTTACCGCCAATTTCAGTGCCGGCGGAAGCGAAACGGCGGATCGGGGCGCCACCGGGTTTCACGCAAAGTCATGAAGGTTGCGCTGGGCCCGGCTATCGGTTTTCATAGGTGCAGGTCATGAGTGCCAGCAGATAGCCCCGGCTTGCTGGCCGGCAACCCTCCAACCGCGGTGGGGTGCCCCGGGTGAAGACCTGGCCGTACGCCAAGAGGGCGTCCGGCAAGCGCGGGCCCCGCAGCCCTACCGGAATTCCGGTGTGCACGTTCGTGTACCCAAAACCGGAACGACGGCGTTGTGCGGCCCCTGGTATGAGGGAGCATCATGAGTGCAGATTGGTCTTTTGAAACCCGCCAGATCCACGTAGGCCAGGAGCCCGACGCCGTCACCGGCGCGCGTGCCCTGCCGATCTATCAGACGTCGTCCTTTGTGTTTCCCAGCGCTGAGGCCGCCGCGAACCGGTTCGCGCTGGCCGAACTGGAACCCATCTATACCCGGATCGGCAACCCGACCCAGGAAGCGGTGGAAAACCGGATCGCTTCCCTGGAGGGCGGCGTCGGCGCGCTGCTGCTGGCCTCGGGGCAGGCAGCGGAAACCTTTGCGCTGCTCAACGTAGCCCATGCCGGTGACCACATCGTGGCCAGTCCCAGCCTGTACGGCGGCACCTACAACCTGCTTCGGCACACGTTGAAGAAGTTCGGGATCGACACCACGTTTGTGCAGGACCCGGATGACCTTCAGCAGTGGCGGGCAGCGGTGCAGCCCAACACCAAGGCGTTCTTCGGCGAGGTGGTCTCCAACCCGCGGCAGGACGTGCTGGACCTGGAGGGCATCAGCGCCGTCGCGCACGACGCCGGCGTTCCCCTGATTGTGGACAACACCCTCTCCACGCCGTACCTGATCCGGCCGATTGAGTGGGGTGCGGACATTGTGGTGCATTCGGCCACCAAGTACCTCGGCGGGCACGGGACTTCCATTGCCGGGGTGATCGTGGATTCGGGCAACTTCGACTTCGCCGCCGACCCGGAGAAGTTCCCCGGCTTCAACACCCCCGATGAGAGCTACAACGGCCTGGTCTATGCCCGGGACCTGGGCGTGAACGGTGCGCTGGGCGCCAACCTGGCCTATATCCTCAAGGCCCGGGTGCAGCTGCTGCGCGACCTCGGTTCGGCGGTGTCCCCGTTCAACGCGTTCCTCATTGCGCAGGGACTGGAAACCCTGAGCCTGCGGGTGGAGCGGCACGTAGCCAACGCCGTCGCCGTTGCCAACTGGCTCGAGGGGCACGACGACGTCGTCTCGGTGGCGTACGCGGGTCTGGAATCCAGTCCCTGGTTTGAGCGCGGACGCAAGTATGGTCCGCGCGGCACCGGCGCGATTGTGTCCTTTGAGATCGACGGCGGGGTGGACGCCGGGAAGCGGTTTGTCGACGGACTGGAACTGCATTCCCACGTGGCCAACGTGGGGGACGTGCGCTCGCTGGTCATCCACCCGGCGTCGACCACCCACAGCCAGCTCGGTGCCGAGGCGCAGCTGGCGGCAGGGGTCAGCCCGGGGCTGGTGCGGCTGTCCGTGGGCATTGAACACATCGATGACATCCTGGCGGACCTCGATGCCGGCTTCCGGGCCGCCAAGGGAGCCTGAGCCTTCCGTGGCGATCCGGCACCCCGCTCTGCAGCACCCCGTCACCGACCGGGACGGGGTGCTGCAGTTCGCCTCCATTGGCGGACTCGACCTGGAAACGGGCGGTTACCTGCCCGACGTCGTCCTCGGTTACGAAACGTGGGGACGGCTCGACGCCGACGCCGGCAACGCAGTGTTTATTGCCCATGCGCTGACCGGCAGCACCCACGTGGCTCGGGGCGATACGGATGAACCGGGCTGGTGGGATGACCTGGTGGGGCCGGGCAAAACCGTGGACACCAACCGGTTCTATGTGGTGGCGGCGAACATGCTGGGCGGTTGCTACGGTTCCACCGGTCCCTCGTCCCCGGATCCGCAGGGACTGCCCTGGGGATCCCGGTTCCCGTTTGTCACCGTCCGCGACTCGGTGCGCGCCGAGGCACGGCTGGCCGACCTGCTCGGGATCCGGGCCTGGCACACCGTGCTGGGCGGTTCGCTCGGGGGAGCACGGGCCTTGGAATGGGCGGTTACCGAACCCGGGCGGGTGAAACGCTGCGCCGTCATTGCGGCGACGGCGGCCAGCACCGCGGAGCAGATCGCTTTTGCCCAGGCGCAGCTGGCCGCGATCCGGCTGGACCCGGCGTTCAACGGCGGGGACTACTACAACGGTGCCCCGCCGCTGGCCGGGCTCGGGCTGGCGCGGCGGATAGCCCACATCACCTACCGGTCCGAGCCGGAGCTGGAGTACCGGTTCGGGCGCAGTCCGCAGGGAACCGAGGACCCGTTCGGTGCCGCGTTCCCTGCACAGAGGGGCCGCTACGCGGTGGAAAGCTACCTGGACCACCAGGCGGAAAAACTCGTGGACCGCTTTGACGCCAACACCTATCTGGTGCTCACCGAAGCTCTCGCGGGGCACGACGTCGCGCGCGGACGAGGATCCCTGCGCGAGGCACTGCGGGGGACCGGTGCCGAGTTCTTCATCGCGGCGGTCGAGTCGGACCGGCTGTACTTTCCACAGCAGTCAGCCGACCTGGCCGCGGCCCTGCCCCGGGGTACCTCCGTGCACCTGATCCGGGCACCGATAGGGCATGACGGTTTCCTGACCAACGCGCAGGAGATTGCCGGCCCGCTCCGGGCGGCGTTTTTCGCCTGAGCCGCGGGGCGGGCTAGTCTGCCTCGGCCTCCATCAGCCAGAAGGCTGCACCGGTGGGATCAGCCAGCTGGACCATCCGGCCGTAAGGGGAGTCTTCGGGCGGGGTGAGCACCGCCCCGCCCAGTTCCTCGGCCAGGTCGGCAGCGGCGTCGACGTCGGTGTGCCCGAAGTAGAGCTCCCAGTGCGAGGGGATCCCGTCGGGCAGGTCCGCGGCGCCGTCCATCACGCCGGCTACTGGCCGGCCGTTGCTCTGGACGGTGGTGTACCGGAAGTCGGCGGTATCGGAGAGGACTTCGGTCTCCCACCCGAAGACGTCCCGGTAGAACCGCAGGGCGGCCGGATAGTCGCTGGTCAGCAGCTCGTACCAGACCGGTGCCCCCGCCTCGTCGATCCGGGCGAATCCGGAATGGTCCGCCGGCTGCCAGATGCCGATGGTTCCTCCGGACGGGTCACCGAGCAGGGCCATTGATCCCTTGGTCCCCACCTGCTGCGGATCCAGCATCACCTGCCCGCCGGCCTCGGCAGCCGCATCCGCTGAACCGGCGGCATCCCCGAAAGCCAGGTACACCGTCCAGGTATCCGGGTAGGCGGTTTCGGGGGAGTTGGGCATCAGTCCGGCCACCGCCGAGCCCCGATGGAGGAAGTCGGCATACCCGCCCGGTTCGGACACAGCAGCCTCCCACCCCAGCAACCCGGCGTAAAACTCCCTGGCCCGCTGCGGGTCGGAGCTGGCCAGGTCCGCCCAGCACGGGGCGCCGGCGGGAAACGGGGCGGACACTTCGGGCATGGCAGTCCTGCTCTCGGGTGGGGGCCGGGAGTCCCAGCTATATCAACTGGGCCCGCCGGGCAACAGGGCGGTGCCCTTGCCAGCAGGGCCTATCCGTGCGAAAACAATGCCATGACTGACCGGATCCATCTGCAGGGGCGGGCCCAGTGCTCGCCGCAGGCCCTTTGGCATGCACTCGTTGACAACCGGGCGGCGTGGTGGCCGGACATGGATTTCTCGCCGCATCCCGGCTCTCCGCTGCAGGAGCGCTGGATGGAGGACGGGGTGGAGCATACGGCCAGCGGCACGGTCCTGGCCGTGGCCCCGGGCCACCTTTTTTCCTTCCGCTGGACAGCTCCGGACTGGGAGGCGCACACAGTGGTCAGCTTTGAACTCACGCCGGCGGACGACGACGGCGGGGAGGGCAGTGCGACAGACGTCGCCGTCACCGAGAGCGGGTTCGCCGCCCTGAAATCTGGGCCGGCGTTATCCGAGGCGCACCGTGAGGGCTGGGCCTTCCATCTGGCGAACCTGATCGAGCAGGCAGAGAAGTGAGCAGGCGCGGCGCGGGTTAGTCTTGCCGCCATGAGCAATGCAGCAGATGTGTCCGGCCGCCGCAGCCCGGCAGCCAGGATCCTCAAGGCCTCAATGGTCCCGCTGGCGGCAGCGGCGCTGGTGGTTGCCGGCGTCGTCCTGGCCGCCACCGCACCGGTGGAGTCCTTCGGCTGGTTTGCCTACGGGCCGCTGGAGGAAAGCACCGGGCCGGGGAAGCTGCTGATGCTCACCGGACGAATGCAGTTGGGGTATCTGCTTGTGGCGGCGGGACTGCTCGCCGCTGCCTTCTGGGGCGGGTTCCGGCTGGGCCGGCGCGGGCGCACCGGCCAGCCGGCCGCGCAGGGCCGCTAGTCGGCTTCGCCGGCGCCCTGCGGCATCGGTGCCCCGAACATGGGGCCGGCCTCGGGCCGCTTGGCGGAAATACCGTCGCCGGAGGACTGGTGGCGCACCCGGCGGACCACCCAGGGCAGGAGGAATTCCCGGGCCCAGACCAGGTCCTCGGACCGGGCGGCACGCCATTTCTTGGCCTGCAGGGGTTTGGTTTCCAGCGGTTCCAGGGTGTGCGGGACATTGAGGGTGTCCAGCACCATGGCCGCAATGGTGTGATGGCCCAGCGGAGAGAAATGCAGCCGGTCCGGAGCCCACATCCGCGGATCGTTCAGTTCGCGCAGCGCCCACATGTCCGCAACGACGGCGCCGTGCCGCTTGGCCACGGTCCGCAGGTTCTCGTTGTAGATGGCGGCACGGCCCCGGACGCTGCTCAGCACCGGAGTGTTCCCGAGGTCCGGGCCGGTAAAGAGGACCACTCCGGCACCGGCGGCGCGCAGCTGGGCCACGGCTCCGTCCATGCGTTCGGCCAGCCGGTCCGGATCGCCGCCGGGACGGATGACGTCGTTTCCGCCGGCGCAGATGGTCACCAGGTCCGGCTTCAGTGCCAGGGCCGGTTCCAGCTGCTCGTCGACAATCTGGTTGAGCAGCCGTCCGCGGATAGCCAGGTTCGCGTAAGCGAAGTCGGGCTGGCCTGACGCGAGTTCCTCGGCCACGCGGTCCGCCCACCCGCGGTTGCCGCCCGGACTGTTCGGGTCGGGATCGCCAATGCCTTCGGTGAAGGAATCGCCCATGGCAACCATCCGGGACCAGAGGTGAGCCGGCGGCTGCTGTCGTCCGGACTCGGGGGCGGGAGCGGCTTGGGACAGGTAATTTGTACTCACCGGTCAATTCTTGCAAACGGCCCGCAGGCTACGCGACCGTAGGTTGTAAATAAGGGCGTGCCAGAATTGGACCCATGACTTTCGAGAATCCCGTTGTCCTGTGGTCCAAGCCTGAAGCCGAACGCGCCGGCACTCCGCTGCTCGTCCTTTTTCACGGTCACCTGGCCAACGAGGAGGACCTCATGGGCCTCACCGACTACCTCCCGGCAGAGTTCACCATCGCCTCGGTGCGGGCCCCGCAGGCAATGGGCCCCGGCTACACCTGGTTCCCGCTGACGGCTGACGCCGACTACTCCGTGGAGGCCGTGGTGGACTCAGTATCCGCCGTGTCCGACTGGCTGGACGGCATCAGCACCGGGCACAGCAGCGTGAGCATGCTGGGCTTCTCCATGGGGATGGCCGTTGCCACCTCGCTGCTGCGCCACCGCCCCCGGGACTTCGCCGCCGTCGTCGGGCTGTCCGGTTTTGTAGTGCCCTCGCAGGACCACGCGTTCTTTTCTGACGGCGAGCTGGCGGAGCGCAAGGTGCCGTTCTTCTGGGGCCGGGACCAGGCCGACCCGGTGATCGACGCAGCCCGGATCGAATACACGCACGCCTGGCTCAATACGCACACTGCGCTGACCAAGATCCTGTACTCGAACATGGGCCACGGCATTAACATGCAGGAGCTGGGGCACGTGAAGGAATTCCTCACGCATACGGTGCTGCGCGGCGCCCGGACGTCCTAATCCGGACGTCCCAGCGCCGCCGTCCGGGCCGAAAGGTCAGCCTTCGCGGACAATCCGGACAGTTTCACCGTTCACGGTTACTTCGTCACCGGCGTGCAGCTGCCGGCCGCGCCGCTCCTCGATGTCGCCGTTGACCTTCACCAGGCCGTCTTCGATCAGTTGCTTGGCATGGATGCCGTCTTCGGCCAGGTTCGCGAGTTTGAGCAGCTGGCCGAGGCGGATCATTTCGTCGCGGATGGGCAGGTCTTGGGCATCGGGGGAACTCATCCTTCCATTCTGCCCGATGACGACGACGCCGGACGCAGGGGAACGGCGGGCACGCGGGCGGCGGTAGGGTGGACGCGTGCCAAATGCTGTGCGGATGTCCCCGCTGATCGGTCTGCCCCTGTCCCTCCTCGCCGGCGTCGCCATGCCGGTCCAGACGCGCGTGAACGGAACCCTCGGACAGCGGCTTGACGACGGCCTGGCCGCTGCACTGGTCAGCTTTACCGTTGGCTTGGTAGTGATGAGCGCCATCAGCGTCGTCCTTCCGCGCGGGCGCGCCGGCGCCTCCCAGTTGCTGCCTGCCCTGCGCGAACGGCGCTTTCCGCGCTACTACGTACTGGCCGGCATGATCGGCGGCTATTTTGTTCTTTCCCAGACCCTTACCGTCGCCGTGCTGGGCGTCGCCGTGTTCACGGTGGCCGCAGTCGCCGGGCAGACCCTGACCGGACTGGTGGTGGACCGGCTCGGGATCGGCCCCGCCGGTAAGAAGGCGCTGACCGTGATGCGCGTGGTGGGAGCGGTGCTGACCATTGCCGCGGTGGCCTGGGCTGTCAGCCCGAAGCTGACCGGCGGGCAGGATCCGTCCGCCTGGCTGCTGCCGGTGCTGCTGCCGCTGACGGCCGGCATGCTGATGAGTTTCCAGCAGGCCATGAACGGCACTACGGGCATGCACTACGGCACTCCCATCACGGCCACGCTGGTGAACTTCATCTCGGGCACCGTCCTGCTGGCCGTGATGTGGGGCATCAAGGTGGCTGTGTCCGGTCTGGGCAACCCGCTGCCGGGAGAATGGTGGCTGTACCTGGGCGGCCCGATGGGGTGCGTCTTTATTGGCCTGGCAGCGCTGCTGGTGCGCAGCCTGGGAGTGCTGCTGACGAGCCTCGGCCTGATCGGCGGACAGCTGATCGGCTCCCTGCTGCTCGATATTGTCTTCCCGGCCCCGGGAACCACAGTGGTGGCAGCCACGGTGCTCGGCACCCTGCTGACCCTGGCCGCCATTGTGCTGGCCACCCTGCCGTGGAACATGCCCGGCGGCGGTCCGTTCCGCCGTCGCCGTTCCTCCCGGCCGGACACCGCCGGCACGCCCCGCTGAGACGGGCAGCGACGCACCGAACGGCTCCGGTAGGTGGGCGGGCCCTGCTCGCCTTAAGCTGGTAGTTAAGCTTTGCCTGTTGGCACTGTCCCCGCATGCCCTTTGAAGCTGCGCGGACGGGCCCGGGACCACGAGCGGACCGCACCCAGCGGCCCTGTATACACGAAAAGAACGGCGGTACCATTCCATGGCTTCGACCAAATCCAAGCTGGATCCGATCATCTCCCTGGCCAAGCGCAGGGGCTTCGTTTTCCAGTCGGGTGAGATTTACGGCGGTTCCCGGTCCGCATGGGATTACGGCCCCCTGGGTGTCGAGCTCAAGGAAAACATCAAGAAGCAGTGGTGGCAGCACATGGTCCGCGGCCGCGACGACGTCGTAGGCCTGGACTCGGCCGTCATCCTGCCGCGCCAGGTCTGGGAAGCATCAGGCCACGTGGAGGTCTTCTCCGATCCGCTGGTCGAGTGCCTGAGCTGCCACAAGCGCTACCGTGCCGACCACCTCGAAGAGGCTTACGAGGAAAAGAAGGGCCACGCCCCTGAGAACGGCCTGGCCGATATTGCCTGTGCCAACTGCGGCACCAAGGGACAGTGGACCGAACCGCAGGAATTCTCCGGCCTGCTCAAGACCTTCCTGGGCCCGGTGGCCAACGAGGAAGGGATGCACTACCTGCGCCCGGAAACCGCGCAGGGCATCTTCGTGAACTTCAACAACGTGCTGACCACCTCGCGGAAGAAGCCGCCGTTCGGCATCGGCCAGATCGGCAAGAGCTTCCGCAACGAAATCACGCCGGGTAACTTCATCTTCCGCACCCGCGAGTTCGAGCAGATGGAAATGGAGTTCTTCGTTGAGCCGGGCACGGACGAGGAATGGCACAAGTACTGGATCGAAAACCGCTTCAACTGGTATGTGGGCCTGGGCATCGATCCCGAAAACCTGCGGCTGTTCGAGCACCCGCTGGAAAAGCTGAGCCACTACTCCAAGGGCACCACCGACGTCGAATACCGCTTCGGCTTCCAGGGCTCCGAGTGGGGCGAGCTGGAAGGCATTGCCAACCGCACCGACTTCGACCTCGGCACGCACTCCAAGCACTCCGGCACGGACCTGAGCTACTTCAACCAGGCCACCAACGAGCGTTTCACCCCGTACGTGATTGAGCCCGCCGCCGGCCTGACCCGTTCCTTCATGGCGTTCCTGGTGGACTCCTACACCGAGGACGAGGCCCCCAACGCCAAGGGCGGAGTGGACAAGCGCACCGTCCTGAAACTGGATCCGCGCCTCGCCCCGGTCAAGGCCGCCGTGCTGCCGCTGAGCCGCAACGAGGACCTCTCGCCCAAGGCCAAGGACCTCGCCGCGCAGCTGCGCCGGAACTGGAACATCGACTTCGACGACGCCGGCGCCATTGGCCGCCGCTACCGCCGCCAGGACGAGATCGGCACCCCGTTCTGCATCACCGTGGACTTCGACACCCTCGAGGATCAGGCCGTCACCGTGCGTGAACGCGACACGATGGCCCAGGAGCGGGTGAGCCTGGACAAGGTCGAGGGCTACCTCGCCGAACGCCTGATCGGCGCGTAATGGCTCTTTCATTCCGCGAATGGCGTGAAGACGACGATCTCAAGCTGAACCAGCTCTGGGGCGATCCGGAGAGCGTGCAGGCCGGCCAGTTTCGTGCCGTGCTCCGCCCGTCCTCCAACGAACCGTGGAGCCGCTGCATTGTGGCCGAAGACGACGGTATCCCCGTGGCCGCCGGGGTGGTCTACGAGACCAGCCTGCACCCGGACCGGCTCTGGGCCTACGTGGAGGTAGCCCGGGAAAACCGGCGCGCAGGCCTCGGCAGCACCCTGCTGGGCATGCTTCGCAAGGAAGCCGAATCCGCGCCGTCGGGCGTGCGGAAGCTGCGCGCGAAGGTGGAGCCGGGCACCCCGGGCGCAAAGTTCGCCGAAGCTGTCGGGCTGACACCCATCCAGCGCTCGGCCGTGATTGTGGTGGAGCCGGGCAAGCTGAAACTGCCCGTGTTCACCGACGACGGTCCCCAGCTGGACGAGGCCGCCACCGGTTCGGTGGAGCTGACCTCAGCGGTGACGGAGTTCTACAACTCGGTGCACGGCTGGGACCGGGCGGACATGAACCTGGGCCGGGCCCAGCAGATGCTGCTCAATGACGCCACCGGTGCCTCCGGAGCCATTGTGCTGCGGGACAAGCCAAAGAAGGACGGCGGGAAGATTGCCGCCTTCGCGGTGAGCTACACGCAGGAACGCACTGACGAGCCTGCGGACGTGCTGGTGGGCTATGACACCACGCTGGACGACGCCGAGGCGCAGGCCGCCGTGGAGTCGCTCATCGCCATGCTGGCGTACCAGTATCCGGTGCAGCTGGAAATCGACGAGTCCATGACTGCCGTGGTCCGCGCACTGGAACCGCTGACCCGTGCCGGGGTGGCCCGGCAGGTCGGCAGCGAAACGCTGATCCTCAGCGACTAGGCGTTACCGGCGCCGAAAGCGGCGGTCCCTGCATCGAGGATTACTTCGATTCCGGGGGCCGCCGCTTTTCTGTTTGCGGCGGCTGCGGCCGGAAAGAGCGGCTAGGACTTGAGCTGGCCGGACAGGGCATACAGCACTGAGTCCGTGACCTTTTCCAGCGGGCGTTCGGGGTCAAACACCAGCCAGTCCAGGGCAGCCATCAGGGTGGCGCCGAAAACACTGCCGGCTATCAGCATCACATTGTCCGGGCCGTCGGTCCCGTTCTCCTGCACGGTCTCACGGATCGGTTCCACGAACTCGGCCAGCGCCTCCTGGCGCAGCAGGTGCATGGAGTGCTGCCAGGTGCGGTCGGTGCGCAGGATTTCGGCGGCCATCAGCTTGGCCAGCGCCCGGTTTTCGTACAGCAGTTCCAGGAGGGCCCGGACCATGGACTCGATGGCAGGCCAGCCCGTACGGCCGCTCCGTGCTGTCCGCAGCGAATCAGTCAGGGAGCCCACACCCTCCAGCGTCAGCTTCTCGAAAAGCTTGTCCTTGGAGGAGAAGTTGTAATAGAGGCTGCCCTTGGCCACACCGGCCCGTTCGGCCACGTCATCCATGGTGGTGCCGGAGATGCCGTTCGCTGCGGCTAGTTCCAGCGCGGCATCCAGTATGGCGCGCTGGGTTCCGGATTCGCGTGGCATGCGGCAGTACGTCCTTCACGATGGAAAACATCTCTTCCACTGATCTTAGTTGGCGGCGCAACCGGGCGCGTTTACCGGAAGGTGCAGCGGTGTTCTGAGCAGGATTTGCATCCACTTGCGAGAATAGACAGGTGACTGTTCTATCTCCGGAGCTCAAGCTCGAGCTTCCCCCGCTGCAATTAGGCCCCATCACTGTGGACACCCCGGTGATTCTGGCTCCCATGGCCGGTATTACCAACAAGGCCTTCCGCCGGCTCTGCCGTGAATACGGCGGCGGCCTCTACGTGACCGAAATGGTCACCTCGCGCGCCCTGGTGGAACGTTCGCCGGAGTCGATGCGCATCATCAAGCACGACGACGACGAAAAGGTCCGCTCCGTCCAGCTGTACGGTGTGGACCCCAAGACCGTCGGTGCAGCCGTCCGCCTCCTGGTGGAGGAAGACCGCGCCGACCACATCGACCTGAACTTCGGCTGCCCGGTGCCCAAGGTCACCCGCAAGGGCGGCGGCTCGGCGCTGCCCTGGAAGCTGGACCTGTTCACCGCCATTGTGCAGACCGCCGTGAAGGAAGCTTCCCGCGGCAACGTGCCCCTGACCATCAAGATGCGCAAGGGCATTGACGAGGACCACCTGACCTTCCTTGACGCGGGGAAGATCGCCCGCGACTCCGGGGTGGCCGCGGTGACCCTGCACGGCCGCACGGCCTCGCAGTTCTACTCCGGCAAGGCCGACTGGTCCGCCATCGCCGAACTGCGCGAAGCCCTGCCGGACATGAACGTCCTGGGCAACGGCGACATCTGGTCCGCCGAGGACGCGATCCGCATGGTGCGCGAAACCGGTGTGGACGGCGTCGTCATCGGCCGCGGCTGCCAGGGCCGGCCCTGGCTGTTCGGTGACCTGGAGGCCGCCTTCGAGGGCAGCACCGAACGGCACCGGCCCGGACTGAAGCAGGTTTCGGACAGCGTGTACCGGCATGCCGAGTTGCTGGTGGAGACCTTCGGGGACGAAGTCATTGCCCTGCGCGACATCCGCAAGCACATGGCCTGGTACTTCAAGGGCTACGTGGTCGGGGGAGACCTCCGCGCTAAACTGGCGACGGTACCGTCCCTGGCGGTGCTCCGTGAACTGCTGGACCAGCTGGATCCCGAAGCTCCGTACCCCGGCGCCGACGCCGAGGGACCGCGCGGACGGGCCGGCACACCCAAAAAGACAGCGCTGCCGGAAGGCTGGCTGGACGGGCGGGAACTGAACGCCTCCCAGAAAGCCATCATTTCGGCAGCTGAACTCGACGTATCAGGCGGCTAAAGCAACCCATGACCTTCCCGCAGGCAGTTTCCACCGCAGGCTATACCGATGTTGACCTGGCCCGTTGGGTTACCGAGCCGGCCAAAAACACCAACCGCACGCAGTTCGGCCGTGACCGGGCGCGGGTGCTGCATTCTTCCGCGCTGCGCCGGCTCGGGGCCAAAACCCAGGTGGTGGCCCCGGATACGGATGACTTCGTGCGGACACGGCTGACGCACAGCTTGGAAGTGGCCCAGGTGGGCCGGGAACTGGGCAACGCGCTGGGCTGCGACCCCGACGTCGTCGATGCCGCCTGCCTCTCCCATGACCTGGGGCACCCGCCCTTCGGCCACAACGGCGAGACCGCGCTGAACGACATAGCGCACGTGATCGGCGGGTTCGAGGGCAACGCCCAGACACTGCGGCTGCTGACCCGGCTGGAACCGAAGATCATCGCCCCGGACGGCACGCCGGCCGGGCTGAACCTGACCCGCGCCAGCCTGGACGCCGCCACCAAGTACCCGTGGTCCATCGCCGACGCCCCGCTGGTTAACGGGCACCGCACCACCAAGTTCGGCGTGTACGAGGATGACCTGCCGGTCTTCACCTGGCTGCGCGACGGCGCCCCCGAGGGCCGCTCCTGCCTCGAGGCCCAGGTCATGGACCTGGCCGATGACATCTCCTACTCCGTGCACGACGTCGAGGACGCCATTGTCGCCGGCCACGTGCAGCTCAAGTGGCTGGACAACCCCGACCAGCGGGCCCGCGTAGTCGGCTACACGCAGCAGTGGTACCTGCCCGGCGTCGACCCCGCTGCCATTGAGGCGGCACTGGCACGGCTGGAAGCAACCCGGGTGTGGGTCCGGGAGTCTGATGGCAGCCGCCGCGCCATGGCCGCGCTGAAGGACATGACCAGCCAACTGATCGGCAGGTTCTGCAACAGTGCCCTGGAAGCCACCCGCGGCATTTACGGCAGGGACCCGCTGACGCGCTACAACGCCCAGATGGTGGTCCCCGAGGACACCGCACTGGAAATCGCAGTGATGAAGGGCCTGGCCACCACCTTCGTGATGACCACCGACCAGCGCCAGCCGCTGTATGAGCGCCAGCGGGAGATCCTCACGGCCCTGGTTGCCCAGCTCTCCGCCACCGGGGACAAGCACCTGGAGCCGATGTTCGCTGCCGACTGGCAGGACGCGGCCGACGACGGCGCCCGGCTGCGCGTGGTGGTGGACCAGGTCGCCTCGCTGACGGACGGCTCGGCGCTTGCCCTGCACGAGCGGCTGGTAGGACCGGTTCCGGCGCTCTGGTAGGGACTTTCCCTGGGATCTTTGCAGGATTGCGCGGCTGCTCTCTGGTGGACGGCCGTTTGGGCAGTTAGCCTCTGGCGCGGGGTGGTTCAGCGTCTTCCGATTCACTGACGGGAGATGTCGGCCGATCGAGCGCACCCGAGGTCCTGATGAGCCCCCAGCAATCCCGTGTACCCCGCCCCCGCCGCCACGTCTTTGGATGGACCCGGCAATCCCGGTTCCGCAGCGTCCTGGTGTTCCTGACGGGCCTGCTGCTGATGGTCGTTCCGCTCGCGGTGCCTGCGCAGGCTGTCATCGATCCGGGACCGCCGCCGAATCAGGCGCCGATCGCGGACGCCAACACCGATATTGTCATCACCTCCACGGGGGCCGGTGTCAGCAATGTGCCGGGAGCACTGCCACCGGTGGGAACCAGCTGGCCGATAACGGCCTACCCCACCAGCATTCCCTCCGGATACGAGAGGGAGACCGTAGGCTTCGCCGGCATCATCAACACCCAGGAAGTCGACGGGACCACCACGGCACAGATGTACTGCATTGATATCCGTACACCTACCGGCATCGGCTACGGGTATGAAAACGGGTCATGGGATGAGTCCAACGTTCCCAACATCGGATACGTTAACCGGATCCTGAACACCTATTATCCGAATACCAATCAGCCCGCCGGACTTACCGATAACCGGAAAGCCGCCGCCGTGCAGGCCGCCATCTGGTTCTTCACGGACGGTTACGTGGTCAATCCCACGAACAACCTGTATTCCGCGGTTGCCTCGATTGTGAACGCCACCATTGCTGCGGGACCGCTTACCGAGCCGGACGCCCCGGACATCTCCATCACGCCGGCCACGGCCGAAGCAGCGGTCACAGGGGTTGCGGGACCCTACACCGTCACTTCGGAGGCAGCGGAAATCACCGTCACGGCTGATGAGGGGTTTGGGCTCTTCGCAGATGCGGCAGGGACCGTGCCGCTAACCAATCCCGTAGCCAGCGGCACCCAGGTGTGGGTGCGGAGCGAGGACGGCGGCACCGGGCCGGCCACCGTGACGGCGCGCGCCACGGTTACCGTCCCCACGGGTAACGTCTATCTCTACGACGGCGCGACCCCCGGGGTGAATGCCGCGCAGAAGCTGATCCTGGCCGCCACCCGGGAGCTGAGTTCCGCTGCCAGTGCCACGGCGGAGTTCTTCGAGGTGGGCTCCCTGGCCGTCACCAAGTCCATTGAAGGCCCCGCCGCCGGCAGCCAGGACGCGGTGGTGATCAGCATCGACTGCGGACCCGGATATCAGTTCACGTTCAATATCGCCGCCGAATCCACCGGGGCGCCGTCGGAGACCTTCACCGACATCCCGGCAGGTTCCGTCTGTACCATTACCGAGCCCACCAACGGTGCCAATGCAAGTGTCGCGGTGAGCACAAGCATTGTGCCGACTGCAGTGACGATCCCCTCGGGTACCGCGGCGACGGCGACGGTCACGGACACCTACACCTTCACCTCCGGGACACTGGTGGTTACCAAAACCAATACGGGGGAGGCAGCCGGCGCGCAGGGCGAGGTGACGATCTCCGTGGTCTGCACCCTGGACGGGGCCACGGTACTGAATGAAACGGTGACTATCCCTGAAGGGACGCTTACGCCGCAGGCAGCAGAATTCCCCAACATCGCCGTAGGCTCCAGCTGCACGGTGACGGAAACCGGAAGGGGGGAGACCACTGCCGTGGCGGTCACTGTCGAAGGCGAGGGGACTGTGGTCGTTCCGCCGACAGGGAGCGTTACTGCCGCACTGACCAACACCTACACGTTCAATCCCGGGACGCTTGCGGTGCGCAAGGACATCACCGGGTCCGGGGCGGGCCGGCAGGGCGTTGTGACACTGCAGGTCACCTGCAGTTCCGGTGCAGGCCGAACCATCACCATTCCGGCCGGCACCACCGAACCCATAACGGAGGAAATCACGGGGCTTCCCGCCGGGACCACCTGCACCGTCACGGAGACAGCGGACGGTGCGACCACAGAGGTCAGCGTCAGCACCGTGATCGATCCGGCCGGCGGAGCAGTAACCATCCCGGCCGGCGACGGCGTGGAGGTTACGGTCACGGACACGTACACAGTAAATCCTGGGGCAGTACTGGTGAACAAGACCATTGCCGGCCCGTCGGCGGGCGAGCAGGGCGAGGTCACCCTGGAGGTGACCTGCACCCTGGAGAGCGCGGTGGTGGCAGAGGGGACCTTCACCGTCGCAACCGGTGCCACCGGAACCGTTGCGGCGGGCACCCTGACCGGCATCCCGGAAGGCGCGAGCTGCGCCTTCACCGAACCCGTCACGGGGGAGAGTACTGAAATAGGCGTGGTGGTGGACCTGCCTGATTCCGTGACCATCGCCGCAGGTGCCACCGCCACGGCTACTGTGACGGACACCTATAGCGAGAATCCCGGCACCCTGATCGTCACCAAGCTCATTACCGGTGAGGCGGCCGGAAACCAGGACGCGGTGGAGGTAGCCGTGCTTTGCACTCTGGCCGGGGAAACGGTCTTCGAGGAATCCTCGGAGATCCCTGCCGGAGAGACCGGAGAGGTAGGTGCACAGTTCCTGAACATTCCGGCAGGTGCCTCCTGTGCCATCACGGAACCGGTCACCGGAGCCACTGAGTTTGTCCAGGTCAGCTCCGAGCTCCCGACACCGGTCACCATAGCGCCTGGCGGCAGGGACAGTGCGACGGTAACCAACACATACACCTTTACCCCCGGAACCTTGGCCGTCACCAAGGAGTTTGCCGGTGACGCGGCAGGAGCGCAGGGCGAAGTAGTGCTGCAGGTGACCTGTGGGCCGGACGGTTCGGTCCTGGATGAAACCGTGACCATTCCCGCCGGGACCGCCGAAACGGTGACCAGGAATTTCGAGGAGCTGCCCGCGGGCACGGAATGCACTGTCACGGAGACTGAAAGCGGGGCAACAACGACGGTCTCGGTGGACACGGTGATCACTGATCCGGTCACTATCCCCGCGGCGGGCGGTGCGGAGCTGACGGTGACCAACACCTACGGCTTTAATCCCGGCGTGCTGGTGGTCACCAAGGTCATCGCCGGAGCTGCCGCAGGCACACAGGGCGACATTGTCCTGGAAGTCCGGTGCGGCACCGATGGGTCCGCGTTGGATGAAACCGTGAGCATTCCCGCTGGCGCCACGGGGGACGTATCTACGGAATTTGCAGGTTTGACCGCCGGCGCCGAATGCACCGTCACGGAGACCAGCACCGGGGCCACTGCCTCCGTCACCGTGGAGTCCGAGCTGCCCGGTCCGGTTACGGTGCCGGCCAGCGAAACCGTTACGGCTGTTATCACCAACACCTACAGTTCCGTAGCCCCCGGACCCGAGCCGCGGCCGGAGCCCTTTAACCCGGTCCGGCCCAACCTCCCGAGCACCGGGCTGGAGATACCCGCAGGGGTCTATCTGGCACTGGGCGCCGGACTCTGCCTGCTCGGCGGACTGGGGATATACCTGACCCGGCGTCGGGAAGAGGAGCGCCGCGAAGAGTAAGGGTGCTCGCGAAGCCTGAGGGGAGGCCCGGACGCCTGGGGGAGTCCGGGCCTCCTTGGGCAAGCGCACCGCTTGGTGCGGTCCCCGGACTTCCTGATCGGGAAGTTATATCGGGAATTGTGCAGGCGTTTGGGAAGTAAAGTTGAAGTCATGGCCGGATTGATCAAGCGTGAAGACATCGATGAGGTGCGCCTGCGCACCGACATCAAGGCCGTGATTGACGGATATGTGACTCTCAAATCCGCAGGCATCGGCTCCTTCAAGGGGCTGTGCCCCTTCCACGACGAGCGCTCGCCGTCCTTTCATGTCCGTCCCCAGGTGGGCACCTACCACTGTTTCGGCTGCGGGGAGAGCGGCGACGTCATCTCCTTTGTGCAGAAGATGGACCACGGCACCTTCTCCGAGACGGTGGAAAAGCTTGCCGCCCGGCTCGGCTACGAACTGCACTACGAAGACGGCACCGGCCCGCGCAAGGAAGACGTGGGCAAGCGCCAACGCCTGCTGGACGCGCACAAGGTGGCTGCCGAGTTCTTCCGGAGCCAGCTGGGCACCCCCGGAGCTGCAGCCGCACGGAACTTCCTGCAGGAACGCGGCTTCGACCCGGCCGCCGCCGAGCACTTTGGCGTCGGCTACGCCCCGCAGGGCTGGGACTCGCTGCTCAAGCACCTCACCGCCAAGGGCTTCACCCGTCCCGAACTGGCCGAAACCGGTATGTTCTCCACCGGCTCGGACGCGTCAAGGTTTTACGACCGGTTCCGCGGGCGGCTGATCTGGCCCATCCGCGATCTCACCGGCTCTGTGATCGGCTTCGGTGCCCGCAAGCTCTACGAAGATGACCAGGGGCCGAAGTACCTGAACACCCCGGAAACCCCGCTGTACAAGAAATCCCAGGTGCTTTACGGCATCGACCTCGCCAAGCGGGACATCGCCAAGACCCGCCAGATCGTGGTCGTGGAAGGCTACACGGACGTGATGGCCTGCCACCTGGCCGGCATCACCACCGCGGTGGCTACCTGCGGCACCGCCTTTGGTACCGACCACATCAAGATTGCCCGCCGGCTGCTCTCCGACGACGGAACCGGGGGAGAGGTCATCTTCACGTTCGACGGCGACGCCGCCGGGCAGAAGGCGGCACTTCGCGCGTTCGAAGAGGACCAGCGGTTCACCGCGCAGACCTATGTAGCGGTCGATCCCAACGGGATGGACCCCTGCGACATCCGGCAGACGCATGGTGATTCAGCAGTGGTGGAGCTGATCTCCTCACGGCGCCCGCTCTTTGAGTTCGCAATCCGTTCAACCCTGCGCAAGTTCGATCTGAACACTGTGGAGGGCCGGGTCTCCGCCCTGCGGGCCGCCGCACCGGTAGTGGCGGACATCCGGGACCCGGCCATGCGGCCCGCCTACTCACGCGAGCTCGCCGGGTGGCTGGGCACCGACGTCGACGACGTCACCCGGGCCGTGAACGCGGCCGCCAAGCGCCGCACGGCAGGTTCCGGTGCGGAGAACACGGACACGCCGGCGTCGAACTCCCGCGGCCAGCAGCAGGGCAGGCAGGACTACGGCCAGCAGGGTCGGCAGCAGTACGGCCAGAACCGGAACCCGCAGGGCCAGCAGCAGCAGCCGGAGCCGGAGGCAGCCCCGGCCTTCAACCGCCCCGACCCGAATGATCCCGCCGCCCGGATGGAGCGCCAGGCCCTGGAAGTTGCGCTGCAGCAGCCGGGCCTGCTCGACGCCGGCCAGTGGGAGCGGTTCAAGGCGGCACGGTTCACGGTGCCGGCCTACGTGGCAGTCCATGATGCGATCCGTGCCGCCGGCGACGCCGGAACGGTTCCGGCTGCCTGGGTGGAGCGGGTGCGGGAGGAACTGCCGGACGCGCTGCGCGGTTTCGTCAGTGAACTGGCCGTTACCCCGCTGCCGGCCCGCGACGCCGATGCCCTGGCGCTGTACTGCCGGGACATCCTGAACCGGTTGTTTGAGCTGCAGGTGACGCATTTGAAGGCGGAAAAACTGGGCCAGCTGCAGCGGTTGGATCCCAATGCCGACCCGGAGCTGTTCCACCAGCTCAACCGCGAGCTGATGGACCTGGAGATGCAGCGGCGGGCCCTGCGCGGGGACCAGTAACGGCCCGGATTCTGCGGGCCGGAAGCCGATTTCGTTTCCGGGGAAAACCTCTGTAAAGTAAAACCTGCGCTTTCCCCCGTAGCTCAATTGGCAGAGCATTCGACTGTTAATCGAAGGGTTACTGGTTCGAGTCCAGTCGGGGGAGCCAATGAAGCCCCCGGCCCGTGTTTACATGGGCCGGGGGCTTTTTCTTGCCTGCTTCGTAAGCCGGGCGGGCAGCACAGACCACTGAACCCCCGCGGTTCGTGGGCACCCGAAAGTTCCTGTATAGTTGAGGACGCCGCTTTCCCCCGTAGCTCAATTGGCAGAGCATTCGACTGTTAATCGAAGGGTTACTGGTTCGAGTCCAGTCGGGGGAGCCAGCAAGGGTCTGTAGCCGGAGTCATCCGGGTGCAGACCCTTTTTGTATCCCCCCGTTTTGCCTCTACCGTGTCCCGTTTTCCGGCCTTGCCGCCCGGCATCCCGGCACGCCGAAAGAGCATACTTGCCCGCAGGCACAGCTATGCGCCTACACTGGCCGTAATCGCGCCCGTCACGGCTCGGCCCGGCATCACCGGGCCCCGCCCGCGGGCAGTAAAGGCATCCCATCCTGTTGCCCCTGGCCCGGAGCCCCACGGCTTCCGGTATCCGCTCTGCATGTCCGTTCATCCCGGACCGGCAGGGCGGACCTTCCCTGGACCCAACAGTTGGAGAACCGCTATGTCTGCCACTGCCTCTGAAAACATCACCCAGCCCATCAGCGTCGAAGAAATCTTCGCGGCGCACGAGGGCGGCAAGCTTTCCGTGGAAACGAAGCTGTCCTTGGACTCCAAGCGGGCACTGTCCATTGCCTACACTCCCGGGGTGGCCCAGGTCAGCCGTGCCATCGCGGCCGATCCGGCACTGGCGGCAACCACCACGTGGGCCTCGCGGTTGGTGGTGGTGGTCAGTGACGGCACCGCCGTGCTGGGGCTGGGAAACATCGGTCCGGCAGCATCTTTGCCGGTGATGGAAGGCAAATCGGCCCTCTTCCGTACCTTCGGCGGACTGAATTCCATTCCGCTGGTGCTGGACACCACCAACGTGGACGAGATCATCGAAACACTGGTCCGGCTGCGTCCCAGCTACGGCGCTGTGAACCTGGAGGACATTTCCGCCCCGCGCTGCTTCGAACTGGAACAGCGGCTGATCGAGGCCTTGGATTGCCCGGTCATGCATGATGACCAGCACGGTACCGCCATTGTGGTCCTTGCCGCTCTGGAGAACGCCGCCCGGGTCACGGACCGGGAGCTCGCCGGACTGCGGGTGGTGATCTCCGGTGCCGGTGCCGCCGGAGTCGCCTGTGCCAACATCCTGCTGGAAGCCGGCATGACCGACGTCGTAGTCCTGGACTCCCGGGGAGTGATCGGCCCCGGACGCACAGACCTGACCAGCGTGAAGGAGGACCTCGCCGCCAGGACCAACCCCCGCGGCGTCGACGGCGGGCCAGCCGAAGCGCTGCAGGGGGCCGACGCGTTCATTGGGGTATCTTCCGGAACCGTCGGAGAGGAGCTGCTGGCCGGAATGGCGCCCGATGCGATCATTTTCGCCCTCTCCAACCCGGACCCGGAGGTGCACCCGGACACCGCCCGCCGGTACGCCGCCGTCGTCGCCACCGGCCGCAGCGATTTTCCAAACCAGATAAACAACGTCCTGGCCTTCCCCGGGGTGTTCCGCGGAGCGCTGGACAGCGGTGCCCGCCGGATCACGCCGGCCATGAAGGTCGCCGCTGCAGCAGCGATTGCCAATCTGGTGGGGGAGGAGCTGCGGACGGACTACATTGTGCCGAGCCCGCTGGATCCGCGCGTGGCGCCAGCCGTGGCCGCTGCGGTCGCTGCCGCGGCCCCGGCCTAGCTGCCAATGCGGTACAGAACCCGCACGATTTGCGGTGGGAGGGGTTCCCGGCGAACGCCATGGACGTAGGCTTTTAATTCGCGTGGAGGGGCCTCGGGACACTCCCCGACGGCGCCGTGGGGGACCGGCACAGCTGACCTCGAGGAGCAGGCATGTCATCAGAGGCCGTACCCCCAGCCCCGGAGGACCGGGACCAGGTCAAGCACCCAGTGAAGGCCATCCTAGTCTGCGCCGGTGCGGCGGTGGGCGGGATCCTTTTCGGCTTTGACAGTTCGGCGATCAACGGCGCAGTGGATGCCATCGGCGTGGAGTTCCGCCTCAGCAGCGGTGCCCTGGGCTTCGCGGTGGCCATCGCACTGCTGGGCTGCGCCGTTGGCGCCTGGTTTGCCGGGCAGCTGGCCGATCTGTGGGGCCGGCGGGCCGTGATGGTGGTCTCCGGCATCGTGTTCACCGCGAACTCGATCGGTTCCGCACTGGCCGGCAGCGACGTGGAGCTGATGATCTGGCGGTTCATCGGCGGGCTGGCCATCGGCACGGCGTCGGTGATTGCGCCGGACTACATAGGGGAGATTGCCCCGGTTAAATGGCGCGGCGCCCTGGGCTCCGTGCAGCAGCTGGCCATCACGCTGGGCATCTTCGGGGCACTGCTTTCGGATGCCCTGCTGGCCTCCGGCGGCGGCGCCCTGCAGCAGTTGTGGTGGGGGCTTGAAGCCTGGCGCTGGATGCTGCTGGTTGGTGTGGTGCCGGCCGTTTTCTACGGGATAGTGGCCCTGCTGATTCCCGAATCCCCGCACTATCTGATCCGAAAACACCGGGACAAACAGGCCAAACACGTCCTGGCGGACATCAGCGGCGTTGATGACACAGACGCCAAGGTATCCGAGATCCGGGAGAGCTTCTCCTCCGCTTCCCGTGCCCGCTACCGGGACCTGCGCGGCCCGGCCTTCGGACTGCAGCCCATTCTATGGATCGGGATGACGGTGGCCGCCCTGCAGCAGCTCGTGGGGATCAACGTGATCTTCTACTACTCCACCACACTGTGGCAGTCAGTGGGATTCAGCACAGAGGACTCCTTTACGACGTCGGTGATCACCGCGGTGGTCAACGTGCTGACCACCCTGGTGGCCATTGGATTCGTGGACAGAGTGGGCCGGCGGAAGCTGCTCCTGGCCGGGTCCGTTGGAATGACCCTGGGCTTGCTCGCCACTGCCATAGCCTTCTCCCAATCCGTGGACACCGGCGGCGGCGTTTCGCTGCCCGGCGGGTGGGGACCTGTGGCCCTGATCGGCGCAAACCTGTTTGTGGTCTTCTACGGTGCGTCCTGGGGACCTGTGATGTGGGTGACACTTGGGGAGATCTTTCCCAACCGGATCCGTTCCCTGGGACTGGGCATCGGCGCCATGGTCAACTGGGTTTTCAACTTCATCATCACCCTCGCCTTTCCCTGGGTTAACACCTCGCTGGGCCCGGCATTTGCCTATTCTGCCTTCACTTTTTTCGCCTTCGCCTCGTTCTGGTTCGTAAAGCTGGCGCTGCCCGAGTTCAAGGGCCGGGACCTGGAATCGGGACGCATCGTTCAGTGACCATCTGTCCCCGGTTGGCCATTGCGGCTACCCTGCCCGGACAAGCACTCCTAGGGTTATGCGTAGGCTTAAGTGTTTTGACAGCAGTCTTATGTATTCAGTAATCCAACAGAAAACGAGGAACGGTCGATGGGCGCGACTCAGCCAGGACCAAATAAGGGCGGATCCGAACGGATTGCCCACCCCGGAAGGGTGATTGGCGTCACCGTCGCTGCTGCCGTGGGCGGGTTGCTCTTCGGCTTTGACACCGCCGTCATTAACGGCGCGGTGGACGCCATCGGTGAAGAATTCACCCTGAGCCCGGGCATCCTGGGCTTCACCGTGGCCATTACGCTGCTCGGCTGCGCCGTGGGTGCCTGGTTTGCCGGCCAGCTCGCAGACCGGTTGGGACGCAAAACGGTCATGGTGGGTGCGGCGGTGCTGTTTGCCGCGAACTCGGTGGGTTCGGCCTTCGCCTTCAGCGAGTGGGACCTGATGCTCTGGCGCCTGATCGGCGGCCTGGCCATCGGTACTGCCTCCGTTATTGCCCCGGGCTACATTGCCGAAGTGGCGCCGGCAAAATGGCGGGGTGCGCTGGGCTCAGTCCAGCAACTGGCCATCACGCTGGGTATCTTTGCTGCTCTGCTCTCCGATGCCTTCCTGGCCAACTCGGCGGGAAGTGCGCTGGGGGAACTCTGGGGAGGCATCGCCGCCTGGCGCTGGATGCTCCTGGTGGGCGTTGTTCCGGCCGTGGTTTACGGCGTGCTCGCCCTGACCATTCCGGAATCGCCGCAGTTCCTGGTTCGCCGCAACCGCGACGAAGAAGCCGCGAAGGTGCTCAGCTCCATTTCCGGCGTGACGGACACGGACCGGAAGATCGCCGATATCCGGGACAGCTTCAAGAGCCCGAAGCCGACGTTCCGCGACCTGCGCGGCCCCAAGTTCGGCCTGCAGCCGATCCTCTGGGTGGGCATGGCCATTGCAGCTTTCCAGCAGCTGGTGGGCATCAACGCGATCTTCTACTACTCCACCACCCTGTGGAAGTCCGTGGGCTTCAGTGAAAGTGATTCATTCACGACGTCGGTGATCACCTCCGTGGTCAACGTGGTCATGACCCTGGTCGCCATTGCCTTCGTGGACCGCATCGGCCGGCGCAAGCTGCTGATGATCGGTTCCGCGGGTATGTTCGTCGGCCTGCTGGCCGCCACCATCTCCTTCCTGCAGGCTGAGACGGTCAACGGCGAAGTGTCCCTGCCCGACATCTGGGGTCCGGTGGCCCTGGTAGGAGCGAACCTGTTCGTGGTCTTCTTTGCCGCCACCTGGGGCCCGGTCATGTGGGTCACCCTGGGCGAGGTGTTCCCGAACAACATCCGTTCCCTGGCCCTGGGGCTGGGCGCGATGGTCAACTGGATCTTCAACTTCATCGTGACTCTGGCCTTCCCGTGGGTCAGTGACAACTTCGGGGTCTGGATTATGTACGCCATCTTCACCGCCTTCGCCGTGCTGTCCTTCTGGTTCGTCAAGTCCAAGCTGCCCGAACTCTCCGGGCGCGAACTCGAGGACCGCGAGGGGCTGGAAACCGCCTGACCGGTACGTGATGCGAATGGGCAAGGTGTTAACTATGAGGGGAATGGTAATTTGGGGTTATGGCTACGGTGAATAGTGAACAGGGGACGGAGGCTGGGCGCATGAATCGCTCTGCTAGCACTCGGACACAGCGGACGGCGGGAAGCTCTTCGCTGGTGGGGCTGGCGAAGGTGATGGCCCGGCTGACTCCGCGCCAGCTGAATGACGAGTTCGCCCTCGCCACGGCCGAAATGAAGCAAAAGGGCATCAAGGCCGGCATCGCCGCCGCCTTCATGGTTGTTGCCCTGCTGTTTGTAGCCGCGCTGGCCATCGCGCTGATCGTTGCGGCCATCATGGCACTGTCCTTGGTGATGCCGGCCTGGCTGGCCGCCTTGCTGGTGGCGGCATTGTTCCTCGTGATCGCGGCAGTTGCCGGGCTGGTTGGCTTCAGCCGGTTCAAGAAGACCCTGCCGCTGCTTCCCGAGGAGGCCATCCGCGGGCTGCGCTACGATGTCGGCGTGCTGAAGGAAGGCCGCCGCTTTGATCCGGCCACGCTGGATAAGCCCAAGGAGCCCAAGGAAAAGAAGGACAAGAAGGCAGAGAAGGCCGACAAGCCCGAAGGCCCCAAGCAGCCCAGCCCCGAGGAACTGCGGACCCGCGCCCGCCAGCGCCGCGAGCACCTTGCCGCCGTCCGTGACGGACTTGGCGAAAAGGTGGACGTCAAGGCACGCATCCAGGAGCTGAAGTCCCGCCGCGCAGCCGCGTCCCGGGGCAACGGCAGCTCCGCTGCTTCCCCGGCAGATGACGTGCTGGCCATGATCAAGGAACGCTGGCAGCCGCTTGCGGTTATGGGCGCCTCGCTGCTGGCCATGCTCATCATGTTCCGCCGGCTGGCTCGAAAGTAAGCTGTACTCGTACATCTTTGACGAGGGGAACGGACCGTGATCAGACTCATCGGTGCCGGAACACGTCCTGACACGGAAACAACCGTGACGGACGGGTTCTGGACCGTACCGAATCTGGTCACGGTCCTTCGCTTTCTCGGGATCCCGCTTTTCGTCTGCCTCGTGGCCCAGGACCGGTACGGAAGCGCCTTCATCACGCTGGTGGCGGTGGGCTGCACGGACTGGATTGACGGTTACCTGGCCCGCCGGCTGAACCAGGTGTCCCGGACCGGGCAATGGCTGGACCCGGTGGCGGACCGCCTCGCGCTGATCATTGTGGCCGCAACCTTCGTGGTGGATGGGATTGCCCCGGTGTGGCTCATCCTCAGCATCGCCGTTCCCGACGCCGTGCTGACCATCAACTCCCTGCTCCTTTTCCGCGGCAGCCCCGACCTGCCGGTGAGCGTGCTCGGCAAAATCCGGACAGCGCTGCTGCTCCTGGGGGCGCCCCTGCTGTTGCTGGACCGTGTGCAGGGTTATGACTTCCAGTGGCTGGCTGCCGCCGGCACCACGGTGCTGGCCATGGGCTGCATCGGACATGTGGCTGCAGCGGCCGGATACCTGGCGGCGGCATGGGATAAGTACCGCCTCCTGCGCGGCCGGGATGTGCCTGCCGGAACCGGAACCGGCCATGCACCCTAGGACCGCAGCGCCGGCCCGCGCCCGGCTTGGACAGTGCCGATGGTAGGAATAGCCGTCGCCTGTGCCCTTGCCAGTGCCTTTTTCCTGGCATTCGGGGCCCAGCGCCAAGGCAGCGCGGTGAGCGCCGACACCGGCGGGCTGGCCCTGAACTCGTCGGGTTTCACCCGACTGCTGCGCAACCCCCGGTGGCTGTTCGGCCTGCTGCTGCTGGGCATCGGCATGGGCCTGAACGTGGCCGCGCTCTCCATGGCCCCGCTGACCGTCGTCCAGCCGATCGGGTCCCTTGCCCTGGTAATCACCACGGTGGTGAACTCACGGGACCAGGGGCTGCGGCTGAACCGCATTACAGTGGCGGCTATCGCAGCATGTGTGGCAGGCAGCATGCTCTTTGTGTCCCTCGCCATCGCGGCCACCCGCTCGGGCCAGCCGGTGGATTCGGCGCAGGAAGTGACAATTGTCCTCATCCTGGCGGTTGTGGTGGTGTTCTTCGGCGGCTTGAACCTGCTTTTCGGGAAGCGGTTGAAAGCCATCGCGCACATTCTGGGGGCGGGTATCCTGTTCGGCTTCGTGGCGGTGCTGACCAAGGTCATCATCGGGGACCTGCTCAACCCCAACGGGCGCTTCCTTTGGAACGTGCCCTGGTACACGCTGCTGGGAATTGCGGTGGCCGGAGCCTTGGGTTCATGGTTTGTGCAGAACGCGTACTCCAGCGGTCCACCGGACCTGGTGATCGCCGGACTGACGGTGATCGATCCAATGGTCGGGATCGCGATCGGAATCGGGGTGCTGAATGAATTGCGTCCCGATGTGCCCGCAGTGACTGCCGTAGCCATGGCCGTGGCAGGTCTGATTGCTATTGTTGGGGTCGTTGCCCTCTCGCGGTACCACCCTGATGTCATTCAGAGGCGGAATGAAGAACGGAGGCGGCAGAAGCTGGCCTCCAAGACCCCGAAAGCAGGACCACTCACGTGACCGATTCACCGGTAGACAAACCGCTGACGATCCTTATTGCCTGTGACACCTATCCTCCCCACCTGAACGGTGCCGCCCAGTTCGGCTACCGGCTGGCGCGCGGGATGCATGGGCGCGGACACAATGTCCACGTCCTGGCCCCGAACGACGTCGACGGCGGCAGCCGTTCCGACCTTGAAGGGCAGTGGCCGGTCCACCGCCTCCGCTCGCACGGAGTGCCCACCCACGAGTACTGGCGGATCTGCCTGCCGTGGGAGATCAAGAAGGAAATCACCCTGCTGTTCGACCGGGTGCAGCCCGACGTCGTACATATCCAGTGCCATTACATGGTGGGCGACTACACCCTCCAGGAAGCCCGCAAACGCGGCATCCGCGTTATTGCCACCAACCACTTCATGCCGGAGAACCTGGACCCGTTCCTGCCGTTCCCTAAGTGGGTCAAGCGGATTGTCGCCAAGAACTCCTGGAAGGACATGGGCAAGGTGATGGGGCAGGCCGCCGTCGTCACCACGCCCACTCCGCTGGCGGCGGAAGCCATGCACCGCCACGCGTTCCTGCACGAGGTGATGCCGCTGTCCAACGGTATCGACGCCTCCGTCTACGAGCTGCATCCCGGTGAGGAAATAGCTCCGCACCCGGGCCCCACCGTGCTGTTTGTCGGCCGGCTCGCCGAAGAGAAACACGTGGACGTCCTGATCGACGCCGTGGCCAAGACCCCGGCGGAGCTGGGCGTACGTGCCGAAATTGTGGGCGGCGGAGAAGTGAAGCCGGCGCTGCAGGCCCAGGCTCAGCGGCTTGGTCTGGGGGACCGAGTGGTGTTCCGCGGGCTGGTCAGTGATGAAGAGTTGCGGGAGGCCTACCTCCGGGCGGATATTTTCTGTATGCCCGGCACTGCCGAACTGCAGTCCCTGGTAACCCTGGAAGCCATGTCCGCGTCCAAGCCGGTCCTGCTGGCGGACGCCATGGCGCTGCCGCACCTGGTGGACAAGGGGCGCAACGGCTACCTCTTCACCCCGGGCAACAGCGACGAGCTGGCGGGCCGCCTCACGGAAATCCTGGAACTCTCGCCCGAGGACCGGCAGAAGATGGGTGAGGCGAGCCGCGACATGGTGGACAGGCACAGCCTTGATGCCACGCTGGCCACGTTCGAGAAGCTCTACCGCCAGGCAGAACCCGAGGCTGTACGGCCCTAGCGGGCGCAGACGGCAATTGGTTCTGCGGCGCCCGCACGCACTAGGATGGCTTCATTGCCTGCGGGCAGCTACGGGGCTGTAGCTCAGCTGGTCAGAGCAGCGGACTCATAATCCGTGGGTCGTGGGTTCAAGCCCCACCAGCCCTACCCGTGTGAAGGGCCGGACAAGCGTTCCGGCTTGGCATCGCCAACACCCCGGTCTTCGGACCGGGGTGTTTTCTTTTGGGCTGAACATTGTGATCGTTGTTACTGGTGGGTAACATAGGTTCTGCCGGTCCCCGAAGGGTGCCGGTGATCACCGATGATCAGCAGCGAAGGATATTTCCATGGCAACTATCGACGTCGACAACCTTCCGTACGCGGACGGCGACTTCTACGCATTCGAGGACCTCCTCACGGACAAGGAGCGCGACCGCCTGCACGAGATCCGTGCCTGGCTCGCCAAAGAGGTCAAGCCGCACGCCGCTGATTGGTGGAACGCCGGTGAATTCCCGCACCACATGATCCCCAAGATTGCCGAACTGGACGTCATGAGCCCGGTGTACCGCCAGGGCTACTCCAACCTGTTCGCCGGCCTGTGCCACGCAGAGGTCACCCGCGCCGACACCTCCTTCGCCACCTTCCTGGGTGTCCACGACGGACTCTTCACCGGCTCCATCGAGGCGCTGGCCTCCGAGGAGCAGAAGGCTGCCTGGCTGCCGGACATCTACGCCATGAAGAAGATCGGCGCCTTCGGCCTGACCGAGCCGCTCGGCGGGTCCGACGTGGCCGGCGGCACGCGCACCACCGCCCGCCGCGACGGCGACAACTGGATCCTGAATGGCGAAAAGCGCTGGATCGGCAATGCGACGTTCTCCGACTGGGTAGTCATTTACGCCCGCGACGTTGAGGACAATCAGGTCAAGGGCTTCATGGTGGACACCAAGACCCCCGGCTACAGTGCCACCAAGATCGAGAACAAGATCGCCCTGCGCACCGTCCAGAACGCTGACATTGTGCTGGACAACGTGGTGGTCAGCGACGACTTCCACCTCAAGGGCGCCAACAGCTTCCGCGACACCAACAAGGTCCTGAAGGTCACCCGCCTTGCCGTCGCCTGGCAGGCCGTAGGCCAGCAGATGGCCGCCTTCGACATTGCCCGCAAGTACGCGGTGGAACGGCACCAGTTCGGCAAGCCGCTGGCCTCGTTCCAGCTGGTGCAGGAACAGCTCGTGAAGATCCTGGGCAACACCGTCAGCTCCCTCGGCATGATGGTGCGCCTGGCGCAGCTCGAGGACCTGGGCCAGGCGAAGGACGAACAGTCAGCGCTGGCCAAGGCCTTCACCACTGCACGGATGCGTGAATCCGTCGCCATGGGCAGGAGCATCCTGGGCGGCAACGGCATTGTCACCGACTACGGCATGGCCAAGGTCTTCGCTGACGCCGAGGCCATCTACTCGTACGAAGGCACCTACGAAATCAACACACTGGTCACCGCCCGGGCAATCACCGGCGTGACCGCGTTCGTCTAGGAACGCCGTGTCCGGTTGATGAAAGCCGGCACATGAATACCGGCCGGAGTCCCGCAAGGGTTCCGGCCGGTTCCGTTTAATAGCCGGAATCCGGCACCGGCAGCAGCACCGAGGGGCGGCGGTCGCCAACGTAGTTGAGTGGATTCACGTACGCCCCGTGCAGCCGGACGCCCCAGTGCAGGCACTGCCCGCTGCAGTGCACCCCTCCAGCCCCGCCGGACGCGGATGCCACCATCCCGACGGGGGAGCCGCGGGACACGGCGCTGCCGGCCGGCACCAGCGGTTCCACGGATTCGAAGCTGCTCTTGAGGCCACCGCCGTGGTCGATCGTGATCAGGGGACGGTTGACCACCACACCGGCGAAGGCCACGCGGCCATCCGCCGGCGCCAGGACGAGCACGCCCGGAACAGCGGGAAGGTCCACCCCGCGGTGCCCGGCCTGCCAGCGCCGGGACGGGGGATCGAAGCCGCGGATCTGCTCCGGCGCCGGGACCGGATCCAGCGGCCAGCTCCACGGCGGGGAGTATGCGGCGGGCGGGGTACGCAAAGCCGATGCTGACGGCGGGGCGGGCAGCGCAAGGACCGGCACCGCCAGGCCCGTGGCCAACAGTGCCGCGGCAGCACGGCGGAAGCGTCCATTTGGCATGGGGCACAGCCTGGGCTTTCCCCGGCGCGGAGAGACCGGTGCGGGCCCCCGGGTGGATGGATCCGGGCCCGAATCCGGCAGGGGAGGAAGGGTGGGCCCGGATGGTGCGGGCGGACGCCGGCAGTCCTGGGCTGTAGTACACTTGTCGGAGCAGCTTGCTGTGCCATGGGACCTGCCCGGACGTGTTTTATCCACCGCCGGTCCCGCGCCTGGGAGTCGGACCATATCGGCCCGCATCCCATTCACTGGCACTGGAATCTGACTACGCGTGTCCCAATTATCCCCGTCAAAGGGGGTGCTTCTCCAACGGTCCGGCAACGCCGGCAGGGGGAGCGCGTCGATGCCTGAAAGGGTAGCGGCTGATGGACACCAGGAGCTCCGCCCGACCGGGCGTACAGCTAAAACCGTCAATTGGCAGTAGGACCAGTGCGCCGTGCGCACGGCTGCTGCCGGAAGGAGTGACGACATGCCCGTCGTTACCATGCGCCAGCTGCTCGACAGCGGCGTTCACTTTGGTCACCAGACCCGCCGTTGGAACCCGAAGATGAAGCGCTTCATCTTCACCGAGCGCAACGGCATCTACATCATTGACCTGCAGCAGTCGCTGTCCTACATCGACCGTGCCTACGAGTTCGTCAAGGCCACTGTGGCCCACGGCGGTACCGTACTGTTCGTCGGTACCAAGAAGCAGGCTCAGGAAGCCATCGCCGAGCAGGCCACCCGTGTTGGCCAGCCGTACGTCAACCAGCGCTGGCTCGGTGGCATGCTCACCAACTTCCAGACTGTTGCCAAGCGTATCCAGCGCATGAAGGAACTCGAAGAGATCAACTTCGAGGACGTCGCTTCCTCCGGCCACACCAAGAAGGAGCTCCTGCTCCTCAAGCGTGAACTGACCAAGCTGCAGAACAACCTCGGCGGTATCCGCAACCTGACCAAGGCACCGTCCGTGCTCTGGGTTGTTGACACCCCGAAGGAACACCTCGCCATTGACGAGGCCAAGAAGCTGAACATCCCCGTTGTTGCCATCCTGGACAGCAACTGCGATCCGGACGATGTCGACTTCCCGATCCCGGGCAACGACGACGCCATCCGCTCCGTGAACCTGCTGACCCGCGTCATTGCCGACGCCGTTGCCGAAGGCCTCATCGCCCGCAACAACAAGGCCGCAGGCAACACCGAAGCACCGGCTGAGCCGCTGGCTGAGTGGGAGCGCGAACTGCTCGAGGGTGCTGCAGAGACCCCGGCAGCCGACGCTGCTGCAGAAGCTCCCGCTGCCGAAGCAACCGGCGTCGACGCCGTTGTGGATGCTCCGGCCGCTGAAGTAACCGAGAAGTAAATAACGAATTCCTTAGTCCGGGCGGTCCACCGCCCGGACCAGGTACCTGCGAGTGCGGCTGGCCGGTAATCCGGCCAGCCGCACTCGCGGAACCGCACCAATACTTATTACGGGAGGACTGGAGTCCAAATGGCGAACTACACCGCTGCTGACATCAAGGCACTGCGCGAGCGCACCGGCGCCGGCATGATGGATGTAAAGAAAGCTCTGGACGAGGCCAACGGCGATGCCGACAAGGCCATGGAGCTCATCCGCATCAAGGGCCTGAAGGGCGCTACCAAGCGTGAAGGCCGTTCCACCGCTGAGGGCCTGGTTGCTGCCAAGGTCATCGACGGCACCGTCGGCGTCATGATCGAACTCAACTGCGAGACCGACTTTGTTGCCAAGTCCGCCAAGTTCATCGAGCTGGCCGACAAGGTCCTGGCCGCTGCTGTTGAGTCCGCTGCTGCTGACGCCGAGACCCTCCTCGCCTACAACGTGGACGGCAAGCCCCTGTCCGAGATTGTTGTCGAAGAAGGCGCCATCCTGGGCGAAAAGGTTGTTGTCCGCCGCGTTGCACGCGTCGAGGGCAAGACCGTTGACGCCTACCTGCACAAGACCTCCAAGGATCTTCCGGCACAGGTTGGCGTGCTGTTCGCCGTCGACGGCGAAGGCGCAGAAGCTGCCACCGCCGCACACGACGTTGCCGTGCACACCGCTGCATACGCTCCGACCTACCTGACCCGCGAGGAAGTTCCGGCAGAGACCGTCGAGAACGAACGCCGGATCGCAGATGAGACGGCACGCGCCGAGGGCAAGCCCGAAGCCGCGCTGACTAAGATCGTCGAAGGCCGCCTGACCGGTTTCTTCAAGGAAATCGTCCTGCTGGACCAGCCGTTCGCCAAGGACGCCAAGAAGACCGTCGGTAAGGTTCTCGAAGAAGCCGGTGTCACACCGGTCGGCTTCGCCCGCTTCCGCGTAGGCGCCTAATAACTTAGGACCAAACGGTTTCGACGAATACGTCATCATGACAGAGGGGGTGGTCACCGCGGGTGACCACCCCTTTTGCCTGTCCAGAACACCTCACTAGTCTTTAGAAGCAGCAGTACCTATGCCCGGGAGGCACAATGGCCCACGTACTCAAAGAATCCGATTCCCCGCGACGCCGCGTCCTGCTCAAACTCTCGGGTGAGGTGTTCGGCGGCGGCAAGCTCGGCGTGGACCCCGACACCGTGCGGGCAGTGGCCAAGCAGATCGCTGCAACTGTCGGCGAAGTGGAAGTGGCGATCGTCGTCGGCGGCGGTAACTTCTTCCGCGGCGCCGAGCTGTCCGTCAGCGGCATGGACCGCTCGCGCGCGGATTACATGGGGATGCTCGGCACCGTCATGAACTGCCTGGCCCTGCAGGACTTCCTGGAGCAGGCCGGCGTTGAAACCCGCGTGCAGAGTGCCATCACCATGGGCCAGGTTGCCGAGGCGTACATCCCGCGGCGTGCCATCCGCCACCTGGAAAAGGGCCGCGTGGTCATCTTCGGCGCCGGTGCCGGGCTGCCTTACTTCTCCACGGATACCGTCGCCGCCCAGCGTGCCCTCGAGGTCCATGCGGATGAGGTCCTTATGGCCAAGAGCGGCGTGGACGGCGTCTACACCGCCGATCCGAACAAGGATGCTTCGGCTGTTCGGCTGGAGACCCTGACGTACGACGACGCCCTGCGCCAGGACATCCGCGTTATGGACCAGACGGCCATGACCATGTGCAAGGACAATGACCTGGACATGGTGGTCTTCGGCATGGAGGGTGAAGGCAACGTAACCCGTGCCATCCGCGGCGAGAAGATCGGCACCATCGTTTCCAACTAGCGGGTGCGGCTCTCGGGTCCCGCAGGGACCTGGAACGGCGGCAACGAAATCCCCTCGGCCGCAGGCGGCCTCCGGGATTTAAAGCCGCCTTCCTCCAGGTCCCTGCGGGACCGGCACGTCCTCCCAGTGGGGGACGGCAGCCAGTGACTTTTCCTGGGTGGTCACGGTTTGCGTTGCGGCCCGCAGAGTGGGGCTTCGCTCGGTGCAGGGAACCCGCACCCTTTTGCGCCGAAAGGGTTCCCCTCCACCTCGCTTCGCTCGGTGCAGGGAACCCGCACCCTTTTGCGCCGAAAGGGTTCCCTCCACCTCGCTTCGCTCGGTGCAGGGAACCCGCACCCTTTTGCGCCGAAAGGGTTCCCCTCCACCTCGCTTCGCTCGGTGCAGGGAACCCGCACCCTTTTGCGCCGAAAGGGTTCCCCTCCACCTCGCTTCGCTCGATGCAGGGAACCCGCACCCTTTTGGCTTAGGATGATATTAGAGTCCGGCCACTGAGCGAGAGTGCTTGGTGGACACTGTTTTTAGAGGAGATACCGTGATCGAAGACACCTTGAAAGAGGCCGCCGACAAGATGGACAAGGCGGTGGAGGTTGCCAAGGAGGACTTCTCCTCCGTGCGCACGGGCCGCGCCAACCCGGCACTGTTCTCGCGCGTGCTGGTGGACTACTACGGTTCTCCCACGCAGCTGCAGCAGCTGGCGTCCTTCGCTACCCCTGATGCGCGCACCCTGCTGATCACCCCGTACGACGTGACGGCCCTGCGCGCCATCGAGCGGGCCCTGAGCGACTCCGAAGTGGGCGCCAACCCGTCGAACGACGGCAAGGTCATCCGGGTCATCATGCCCGAACTGACCCAGGACCGCCGCAAGGAATACGTCAAGATTGTCCGCGGCAAGGCAGAAGACGCCAAAGTGTCAGTCCGGAACATCCGCCGCAAGGCTAAGGACGGCATCGACCGCCTGGTAAAGGACAGCGAGGTGGGCGAGGATGACGGCGCCCGCGCGGAAAAGGACCTTGACGCCCTGACCAAGGCGCACACCGATTCCATTGACGATCTTCTCAAGCGCAAGGAAGCCGAGCTTCTCGAGGTCTGATGAGTGACGCCCAGCCTTCCAACCAGGCTGGCGGTGCACCGTCCGTCGAGACAGTTCCGGCAGCAAAGGCCACGGATATGAGCGCAGCCGATTCCGGCCGGGTGCCGAGCCGTCGGACCCGGAACCGCAAAGCCGACGCCAAGCCCGCCAAGGCCTCACGCGCCGGACGCAACCTTCCGGCGGCCATCGCCGTCGGGGTCATCCTCCTGGGTGCCCTGCTGATCGGCCTGCTGTTCTTCCCCTTCGCCATTGTGGTCATTGCCGTGGCCTTCGCTGCGGTAGGGGTATGGGAAGTTAGCCGCGCGCTGGAAGTGCGCGGCATGAAGGTGCCGCTGGTGCCGGTGCTGGTGGGATCCGTAGGACTGCCGTTTGCCGCGTTCTTCGGCGGCACTGAAGCCCTGGCCTTCGCAATGGTGGCCACCGCCGTCGCGATCCTGCTGTGGCGGAGCATCGATACCGCCGAAGAAGCCATCCAGAGCATTCTCGCGGGAATCTTCGTGGTGCTCTGGGTGCCGTTCCTGCTCAGCTTCGCGTTGCTGCTCCTGCGTGAGCCGGACGGCCAGATCCGCGTCGCCGTGCTGCTCCTGCTGGTGGTCTCCAATGACACCTTCGGATATCTGGTGGGCGCTTTCTTCGGCAAGCACCCCATGGCCCCCAAGATCAGCCCCAAGAAGTCCTGGGAAGGCTTCGCCGGATCCGCCGGCGGCGCCACGATCGTGGGTGTTGCAGCGGCCGTGTTCTTCCTGGACCAGCCCTGGTGGTTCGGCGTGGTGCTGGCCGTGGCAACGGTAGCGGCAGCCACCGCGGGCGACTTCTCCGAATCCATGGTCAAACGAGAGCTGGGCGTGAAGGACATGTCCAACCTCCTGCCCGGCCACGGCGGTGTGATGGACCGGCTGGACTCCGTGGTGTTCGCTTCTCCGGTGGTCTTCCTGCTTTCCGTGCTGCTCTCCGGCGTGTCCTAGCCGCCTTCCGGCAGTGCCTGCCGGTGGACCGGCTGCCTACCAGCCGGATCACCGCGGCGGGACCGTAATACCGTAACGGTCCGGCAACGTCCGGTGTGCCTGCACACATACGCGGGTGGCGGCGTCGTAAGATGTTTCAGAGTTTTTCATACATTGCCCATGCGCCGGATCCTGGATATCCAGCCCTGGCGCAGTAACTCCGTAAGGCAATAACCACAGAGGAACAGTAAATTCATGGACGATGCGCGGCAGGCCAGTGCTCCTTTCGAACGCGTGGGACGGCGGGACTTCGGCTACAACATCCGCCAGGTCGATGAGTTCCTGACCAAGGCCCGTAACTACTACAACTCCGATTCGAAGGCATCCAACCCGGTCACCAGCGCCGACGTGCGTTCCATGGCCTTCGACCCGGCCAAGGGCGGTTACGAGCCGCAGGCCGTAGACGCGGCACTGGACCGCCTCGAAGACGTTTTTGCACAGCGTGAGCGGGACCAGCTGATTGAAGACCGCGGCGAAGAAGCCTGGCTGCTGCAGATCGGGCGCATCTCCGCCGTCCTGCGTGCACGGCTGCACCGCAAACCGGGGGAGCGGTTCCGCCGTCCCGCCCGCAAGCGTGTGGCCAGCTACAACGTCAAAGACGTGGATGCCCTGTGCAACGAATTGCTGGGCTACTTTGAACACGACCGTCCGCTGAGCGTTGACGTTGTCCGCCGTGCGGTGTTCCGCGAAACCAAAGGCGACCAGGGATATGAAGAAACGCAGGTGGATGCGTTCCTGGACCGCGTTGTCGAACTGATGGCCTCCATCGACTAACCAGCCCTCCCGGCTCTAAAGCGGACATCCTTCAGCAACGGACTTTCAGCAGCGGAGCCTTCAGCTTCGAGGCGCACTGCCCGGGCGGGGACGCTCCAGCGGCTCGGGGGTGTGCAGCCGCGCCAAGAACTTCGCGGCGCCTCCCGGCGTTGAGCCGGCCGTTATCCGGGACACGACCACGGTGACCGCGAAGGCCGCGGGTACCGTCCACGCCGCCGGTTGTTCAATCCAGGCCGGAATCTGCAGTTCGAGCCTCGGCAGGACGGCGGCAGCCGCCATGGACCCGCCGCACAGCAGCGCTCCGGTCAGCATGCCGGCCCCGGCACCGGGCGCAGTGAGCCGGCGCCACCAGATCCCCAGTACCAGCAGCGGGCAAAGCGTGGAGGCGGTGAAGGCGAACACCATGCCGATGCTGCCCGCGAGGGCCGAGGACTCGGTGAGCAGGGCAATGGCCAGCGGTACGACGGCGGCCAGGACAGCGGAGAGCCGGAACCCGCGGACACTGCCGCGGAAAAACTCCTGGCTGATCACCCCGGCGAGGGATACGGTGAGCCCGCTGCTGGTGGACAGGAACGCGGCAAACGCACCGGCCGTGACCAGCGCTGCCAGCAGATCCCCGGTGGCTCCGTCGAAAACACGTCCGGGCAGCAGCAGCACGGCTGCGTCCGTGGCGCCGGCGTCGGCGAGATCCGGTGCGTAGATCCGCCCCAGTACGCCGAAGGTGATGGGAAAAAGGTAGAACAGGGACAGCAGCCCCAGCACGATCATGGTGGTGCGGCGGGCGGACGCGCCGTCGGGGTTGGTGTAGAAGCGCACCAGCACATGAGGCAGTCCGAGCGTGCCGCACAGCAGGGCGATGCTCAAGGAAATGTTCCGGTAGAGCGGGGCGTGGGTCTGCGGGTCCAGTGCTTCAGCCAGCACCGCTGCGCCGTCCGGGCCGGGCGGCCCGTCGCCGGCGAGCCGGAAGAGGATGAACAGCACCGGAACGGCGATCGCCACCAGTTTCAGCCAGTACTGGAACGCCTGGACGAAGGTGATGGAGCGCATCCCGCCGGTCACCACGCTCAGGCAGACGACGCCGGTCACGGCCAGGCAGCCGATCTCCGCCGGCAGTCCGGTGGTGATCCGGATGGTCAGCGCCGCGCCGTGCAGCTGCGGGACGATGTACAGCCAGCCGATGGCGATCACCAGCAGGCTGGTCAGGCGCCGCACAGGCAGGGACTCCAGCCGGGCGGAGGCAAAGTCCGGGACCGTGTAGGCCCCGGACCGGCGCAGCGGTGCGGCCACAAACAGCAGGAGCATCAGGTATCCGCCGGTGTAGCCGATGGGAAACCACAGGGCGTCGACGCCGGAGGCCACTATCAGCCCGGCCACGCCCAGGAAGCTGGCAGCGGAGAGGTACTCGCCGCCAATGGCCGAGGCGTTCCACCAGGGCTTGACGGTGCGGGAGGCAACGTAGAAGTCGCTGGTGGTCCGGGAAATCCGCAGCCCGTAGAACCCGATCAGCAGGGTCGCCGCGGCCACCGCGGCCAGCGCCGTGTAGCCGATGCCCGGACTCATGCCCGGGGCGATGTCCCAGCTCACCGGCCCTCCACCAGATCGCGGTAGCGGTTTTCGTTGCGCTGGGCACTGAGCATGTAGAGCAGCCCGCAGCCGATCACCAGCGGGTACACCCCCACGCCCAGCAGGATCCATGGGGCCGGGATGCCGCCGATATGCAGGTCGGCACTCACCGGAAGGAAAGCAAGGAGCACGGGAACGCCCAGCAGGATCAGCAGGAACCCTCCGCCCACCACCAGGGCCAGCCGCAGCTGGCTGCGGATCAGCGAGCCGATAATCAGTTCACCCACTTCGGACTGTTCATCCAGTTCCCGGGACACGGGGAAAGGCGCAGCCCCGGGGGAGGCGCCGGCGGCAGTGACACGGATCCGCGGCGGGGCAGGGTCGGCGTGCTCAGGTGCCGAGCCGTCAGGCGCAGCCCGGTCAGGCGCCGACCCATCAGGCACAGCCCGGTCCGGGGCGGCTCCGGCGGTCACTGGGCGGGCCTGACCCGGCCGGCGTCGAGTGTGTTCCGCACGGCAGGCAGATGCCGCCGGCTGACCGGCAGGTCCACCTCGCCCAGCTGCACACTGGCCCGGCCGCCGGCCAGCCGCACCTGGCGGATGTGGTTCCGGGCCACCAGATAGGACCGGTGGATCCGCACGAAGCCCGCCCCCGACCACTGTTCCTCCAAATCCGCCAGGGGGACCCGGATCAGGTAGCTGGCATCGGTGGTGTGCAGGCGGGCGTAATCGCCCTGCGCCTGGACGTAGCGGATGTCGGCGCGGGCAATGATCCGTGTGGTAGCGCCCTGGACCACGGTCACCATGTCGGCCTCGGCCTCCGGTTCAGTGACCGATTCGCAGATCCGGCGCACGGATTCCGCAAGCCGTTCCGGCCGCACCGGCTTGAGCAGGTAATCCAGGGCGGCCAGGTCAAAGGCCCGCAGTGCCTGGTCTTCGTCGGCCGTCACGAACACCACCGCCGGTGGCCGTTCCCGCTGGCCCAGCGCTTTGGCAATGTCCAGGCCGGACAGGGCGGGCATATGGATGTCGAGGAACACGGCGTCGACGTCGCGGGTGGAGATCTCGTGAAGGGCTGCCGCGCCGCTGGCGGCCCGGTAGACCGTGCCCACCCGGGAGTCCAGGCCGAGCAGGTAGGCGAGCTCCTCGACGGCGGGGGCTTCGTCGTCTGCCACCACAACGCTGAGGGGGCGGGGAGGTTTGCGCATGCGATACAGATTACGCGTTGGTGGGCCGGTTCTCCGGCTGCGACTTCGGCACACGCATGGTGATCAGGGTGCCGGCGCCGGGCGCCGTGTCGATGACCAGGCCGTGCTGCCCGCCGTAGACCTGCCGCAGCCGCACATCAACGTTGCGCAGGCCTACATGGTCCCCGTCGGCATGCCCGGCCAGGACGGAGCGCAGATGGACCGGGTCCATCCCCACCCCGTTGTCCTCAATGGTGATCACCGCGTCCGCACCGGCGTCGACGGCGGCAATGGTGATGCGGCCCTGCCCGTCCTTGGCCTCCAGCCCGTGGCGGACCGAGTTTTCCACCAGCGGCTGCAGGGACAGGAACGGAATGACGGTGCCCAATACCTCCGGGGCAATCTGCAGGCTGACCTTCAGGCGCTCCCCGAACCGGGCCCGCTCCAGGAGCAGGTACCGGTCCACGGATTCCAGTTCCTCGGCAATGGTGGTGAAGTTCCCGTGCCGGCGGAAGGAATAGCGGGTGAAGTCGGCGAACTCGACCACCAGCTCCCGGGCGCGCGCCGGGTCGGTGTTGATATAGGAGGCGATGGCGTTGAGCGAGTTATAGATGAAGTGGGGGCTGATCTGGGCCCGCAGGGCCCGCACTTCTGCTTCCATTAGCTGCGCCCGGGACGTGTCCAGCTCGGCCAGCTCCACCTGGGTGGCCAGCCACGCGGCCACCTCGTTGGCCGCCCGGACCAGTCCGGCCCGGACCGAGGGGGCAAACACCGCGACCGTTCCCACGGTCTTTCCGTTGACCGGCAGCGGGGAGACAAGCAGTTCCCGCCCGCAGTCCTGCAGGCCCAGCGCGCGCAGCGCCGCCCCGCGGAACACCCGGGTCCGGCCCGATTCCAGCACCAGCCGCGCGGCGGACAGCAGCCGTTCGCGGCGGGCCGGAGTATCCGCAACTGCGCCGTCCCAGGCCAGTACGGCCACCGCGTCGGTAATGACCAGCGTGTCGCAGTCCAAAAGGTCCCGCAGGTGCCGGCTCGCCTTGCGGGCACCGGCCGGAGTCAGGCCCGAGCGCAGGTGTGCAGAGGCGAGCGACGCCGTGTGCAGGGTGGCGTAGGTGGCACGCTCCGCGTCCGAACCCAGGTCCCGTGCCGAGCGGCTGAGGCGGAAACCGAGCACGGCCACCACTGCAACCGTCAGGACGGCGACGGCGCAGACCAGGGCAATGTCGACGGCGGGGCTAAGCATGGACCCACCCTAGCGGCCCCCGGCGTCAACCCGGCCGGCCAGCCGGCCAGCCGCCCGCGCGCCCCCGCCCGCCCCCCCGGCCCCCCGCACCCGGCTTACCCGGCGCCGAACGCTGCCGTTCACCGCACGGAACGCACCGTTCACCGACGCCCGGCGGCGTCGTGCAGACGATCCGGACCGGCCTGTAGGAAAGTGATGAGCGTCACAGCTTGCACGGCGTCGTGTCCCGGCCTCTTGGCGGGTCAACGCGTGGAGCGTGCCCCAACAGAGGAGGAACAATGGCTGAAGAGCAGCCGGTTTCACACGCTGCGCACCCGGAGCAGGTGGACTTCCGGGAAGTCCAGAGCTCACCCGAGTTCCGGGAACTGCGCCAGCGCCAGCGCAGCTTCATTTTCCCGATGGCCGTGGCCTTCCTGGTCTGGTACTTCGCGTATGTGCTGCTGGCCGATTACGCGCACGGGTTTATGTCCACCCCGGTAATCGGCAACATCAACATGGGCCTGATCCTGGGGCTGCTGCAGTTCGTCAGCACCTTCGGCATCACCATGTGGTACGTCAGCTATGCCAACCGCCGGATGGATCCCATTTCCTCGGAGATCCGCGGAGAACTTGAGGCCAAGGGCGTCAGCCGGCCGGAGGAGACCAAGTGAACAACGTGCACATCGCGGCCGCGGAGGTAACGGCCGAGTCCATCAAGGACACCGGGCTGCTGAACATGGTCATCTTCGGCCTGTTTGTGGCCGTCACCCTGATAGTGGTGCTCCGCGCAAGCCGCAACAACAAGACCGCCGCGGACTACTACGCAGCCGGCCGATCCTTCACCGGACCCCAGAACGGTACCGCCATTGCCGGCGACTACCTCTCCGCTGCCTCCTTCCTGGGTATTGTCGGCGCCATCGCCGTAAACGGCTATGACGGCTTCCTGTATTCCATCGGCTTCCTCGTCGCCTGGCTGGTAGCCCTGCTGCTGGTGGCGGAAATGCTCCGCAACACCGGCAAGTTCACCATGGCCGACGTGCTGTCCTTCCGCCTCAAGCAGCGTCCGGTGCGGATTGCGGCAGCCATCACTACCCTGGCAGTCTGCTTCTTCTACCTGCTGGCACAGATGGCCGGCGCCGGCGGGCTGGTGTCCCTGCTGATGGGCATCGACAGCAAGATCGGGCAGTCCTTGGTGATCACCGTGGTGGGCGCCCTGATGATCATCTACGTACTGATCGGCGGCATGAAAGGCACCACGTGGGTGCAGATCATCAAGGCCTGCCTCCTGATCGCCGGCGCCGCCGTGATGACCGTGTGGGTCCTGGCGAACCACGGCTTCAACCTCTCGGAACTGCTCGGCCACGCCGTGGAAACCACGGGCAACCCCGCCATCCTGGATCCGGGGCTGCAGTACGGCAAAACCGAAACCTCCAAACTGGACTTCATCTCGCTGGGCCTGGCCCTGGTGCTTGGCACCGCAGCCCTGCCGCACGTGCTGATGCGCTTCTACACGGTGCCTACCGCCAAGGAAGCCCGCCGGTCCGTGGTCTGGGCCATCTGGCTGATCGGTATCTTCTACCTGTTCACCCTGGTCCTGGGCTACGGCGCCGCGGCAATGATCGGTTCCGAGGCGATCAAGAGCGCTCCAGGCGGCGTGAACTCGGCAGCACCGCTGCTGGCCTTCGCCCTCGGCGGGCCGGTCCTGCTGGGACTGATCTCCGCCGTCGCGTTCGCCACCATCCTGGCGGTGGTGGCCGGGCTGACCATCACGGCGGCTGCTTCCTTTGCCCATGACATTTACGCCAACGTCATCCGCAAGGGCCAGGTGGATGCAGACGGCGAAGTCAAGGTAGCCCGCACCACGGTGGTGGTCATCGGCATCATCTCGATCCTGGGCGGCATCGGGGCCCAGGGCCAGAACGTGGCCTTCCTGGTGGCCCTCGCCTTCGCGGTGGCTGCCAGCGCCAACCTGCCCACCATCATCTACTCGCTGTACTGGCGGAAGTTCTCCACCCAGGGCGCAATCTGGAGCATGTACGGCGGCCTCGGGTCGGCCATCCTGCTGATTGCTTTCTCTCCGGTGGTTTCCGGAACGGAAACATCCATGATCAAGGGTGCAGACTTCTCCTGGTTCCCGCTGAGCAACCCGGGACTGGTGTCCATCCCGCTGGCCTTCTTCCTGGGCTGGCTGGGCACGGTGCTGGATAAGAACACTGAATCCGCAGTCAAGCAGGCGGAAATGGAAGTCCGGTCCCTGACCGGCGTCGGCGCCGAAAAGGCCGTCGACCACTAGGACTGTCCTTCCGCATAACGCAAGCAGGTAACCCAGGCAGGTCCCGCTCCGGCGGGGCCTGCCTGCGGCGTTGCAGCTAGGAAACCCCGTGCCCCGGCCCTGTGCGCAGCAGGGGAGTGGCGCGCAGGGGGATTAGTTCGCCCATGGCGAGGTTGGTGTCGCACCGCTGCACGCCGTCGATGGCCAGGATCAGCTTGTTGATCCGGAACAGGTCCTCCGCGTCCGCGGCCACCACGCGCAGCAGCAGATCCGCGTCTCCGGTGAGCCCGTGCGCCTCGATGACTTCAGGCAGCTCCGCCAGATCGGCGGTGATCCGGGACAGTTCCGGCTGATGCACGTGGACGTGGACGAAGGCCATCAGCGGATAGCCCAGTGCGGCCGTGTTGATCCGGCGTTCGAACGGCAGGAACGCACCCTTGCGCTCCAAACCGGCCAGCCGGGCCTGGACAGTATTCCGTGAAAGCCCGAGCACGGCGGCCAGCGCCACGGCGGTGCGGGTGGAATCCTCCGCCAGGGCAAGCAGGAGCCGGCGGTCGGTGGCGTCGAGGGGCTGCATAGTGCGCAACGCTAGCACGGCCCATCGGCCGCTTATAGGGCAGGATGCTCGGTCTTTTCGCTAATGGTTGTGCTGGATGCCGGGTGTGAGTAGGGTCACATTTACGCGGGCAATGGAGCCCGGCGTAGGCCCCGCCACCCCTGGGGCCCAACCACGGAAGGATGCGTATCCCAGTGTCCCTGCATACCCCGGTGCGGCACCCGGAAAACTCCGGCAGCTCACCCACCGATCCCTACGTCCAGCTGATCACACCGGAGGGCGTACGCGTCCCGGACCCCCTGTATGACCGCTGGGTGAAAGACGTCGACGGCGCCCGGCTCCGGGAACTCTTCCTGGACATGGCAGTCATCCGCCGGATCGATACCGAAGCCACCGCACTGCAGCGCCAGGGCGAGCTGGGGCTGTGGCCCCCGCTGCTGGGCCAGGAAGCCGCCCAGATCGGCTCCGGCCGGTCGCTGCGCAGCTCCGACTTTGCGTTCACCAGCTACCGCGAAAACGGCGTGGCCTACTGCCGCGGCGTGGGCATGGAAGACCTGATGCGGGTTTGGCGCGGCAACGCCGCGGCCGGCTGGGACCCCTACAGCGTCAACATGGCCCCGACCCAGGTCATCATCGGCGCCCAGGCCCTGCACGCGGCCGGGTACGCCATGGGCATCAGCTATGACGGGTCCGACGATGCCGCCATCAGCTACTTCGGTGACGGCGCCACCAGCCAGGGCGACGTCAACGAAGCCATGGTTTTCGCTGCCAGTTACCAGGCGCCGGTGGTCTTTTTCTGCACCAACAACCAGTGGGCCATCTCCGAACCGGTCACCCTGCAGGCCCAGGTGCCCATTGCCAACCGCGCCCCGGGCTTCGGCATCCCCTCTATCCGCGTGGACGGCAACGACGTACTGGCGGTAATGGCCGCCACCCGGGAGGCACTGGACCGTGCCCGCACCGGCAACGGCCCCACCTTCGTTGAGGCCGTGACCTATCGGATGGGCCCGCACACAACGGCCGATGATCCCACCCGGTACCGGGACGCAGCCGAACTGGAGCAGTGGCGCGGCAAGGATCCGCTGGCCCGGGTCCAGGCGCTGCTGGAAACCATGGGGCTTTTCGACGCCGCCTTTGCCGCCGACGTCGATGCCCGCACCGACGCAGCAGCGGCGGAACTGCGTGCCGCCTGCCTGGGCATGCCGGACCCGCAGCCCGCCGACGTTTTCGCGCATGTCTACGCGGAGCCGCATTCCTGGCTGGACCGCCAGCAGGAACAGTACTCGCGTTACCTCAGCGGTTTCGCCGGCGAAGCGACCCGCTCATGACCACCATGACTTTCGGCAAGGCCATTACCGCCGGGCTGCGCCGGGCAATGGAAAACGACCCCAAGGTCCTGATCATGGGGGAAGACGTGGGCAAGCTCGGCGGCGTCTTCCGGATCACGGACGGACTCCAGAAGGATTTCGGTGCGGACCGGGTGGTGGACACCCCGCTGGCTGAATCCGGCATTATGGGCACCGCCGTGGGCCTCGCCTTCCGCGGCTACCGGCCGGTGGTGGAAATCCAGTTTGACGGGTTCATCTATCCGGCTTTCGACCAGATTGTGTCCCAGGTGGCGAAGATGCATTACCGGACCCGGGGAGCGGTCAAGCTGCCACTGACTATCCGGGTGCCTTTCGGCGGCGGGATCGGCTCCCCGGAGCACCACTCCGAGTCGCCGGAGGCCTACTTCACGCACACCTCCGGGCTGCGCGTGATCAGCGTGTCCAACCCCCAGGACGCCTACACCATGATCCAGCAGGCGATCGCTTCCGACGATCCGGTCCTGTACTTCGAGCCGAAGCGCCGCTACCACGTCAAGGGCGAGGTGGAAGAGGCGGCTGAAGCGCAGCTGCCCATGGGAGCGGCCCGCGTGGTCACCCCGGGCAGCGACGTCACCCTGGTGGCTTACGGTCCGCTGGTTCCCACCGCCCGCGACGCGGCCGTGGCGGCCTCGGACGAGGGAGTGTCCGTGGAGGTCATTGACCTGCGTTCGCTGGCGCCGGTGGACTTCGCCACGGTGGAGGCTTCGGTGCGCAAGACCGGCCGGCTGGTGATTACCCATGAGGCGGCACAGTTCGGCGGACTCGGTGCGGAAATCGCCGCGAGCATCACCGAACGCTGCTTCGACTACCTGGAGCACGCACCCGTCCGGGTGACCGGTTTCGACATTCCGTATCCGCCGGCCCGGCTGGAGTCCCACCACCTTCCGGACCTGGACCGGATCCTGGACGGGGTCGACTGCGTCCTGCGCCGCCCCAGTTCCCTTGCCCCGGCTCCCGGCCGCACCGTCTCGGCGGTGGGCTGATGCTGCGGGAATTCCGGCTTCCGGATCTGGGTGAAGGCCTCACTGAATCCGAGATCGTCAACTGGCACATTGCCGTGGGGGATACCGTAACGCTGAACCAGGTGATTGCCGAGGTGGAAACCGCCAAGGCAGTGGTGGAACTGCCCTCCCCGTACGAAGGCGTGGTGGCATGCCTGCACGAGCAGCCCGGAACCGTGGTGGAGGTCGGCTCGCCGATTGTATCCTTCGAGGTTGCTGCGGCCGCCGGTGCCCAGCCGGAGCAGGCACCTGACGCCCCGGCCCGGCGCGAACCGAACCTGGTGGGCTATGGGGCGGTGCCGGATTCCACCGGCCGGCCCGCCCGACGACGCCGGGCAGCGGCGTCGGCAGCGGCAGAACCGGCACCCCGTCCGGCGCCCCAACCGGCACCCGTGTCCGAAGCGCCCGTGTCCGAAGCGCCCGTGTCCGAAGCGCCCGTGTCCGAACGCCCCCGGTCCACGCCTCCGGTCCGCAAACTGGCCCGGGACATGGGAATCGACCTGGCCCAGGTCCGGGGTACCGGACCCGAGGGGCTCGTGGTGCGGGCCGACGTCGTACGCGCCGCCTCCCCGGCGGCAGCGCCGGCCACCGGGACGGCCGCGGAATCCGAGCTGCAGCCGGGACGGGAAGAGCGCATCCGGATTTCTGGGGTCCGGAAGCACACCGCCGCGGCCATGGTGGCCAGTGCCTTTACCGCACCGCATGCCACCGTGTTCCTGACCGTGGACGTCACAGCCACCATGGACCTGCTGGCCCGGCTCCGGGCTCAGCCGGACTTTGACGGTGTGAAGCTTTCACCGCTGACCCTGGCGGCGAAGGCAGTGTGCCTGGGCCTTCGGCGTTTCCCGGCAGTGAATTCCCGCTGGGACGCGGACGCCGGGGAGATCATCCGCTATAACTACGTGAACCTCGGCATCGCGGCAGCCACGCCCCGCGGACTGACCGTTCCGAACATCAAGGACGCCCAGAAGCTGAGCCTGCACGGCCTCGCGGCCGCCGTCACCGCGCTGGCACAAACGGCACGGGACGGGAAAACCGCACCAGCGGACCTCGCCGGAGGCACTATTTCCATCTCCAACGTGGGTGTGTTCGGCGTGGATGCGGGCACACCCATCCTGAACCCGGGGGAGGCGGCCATCCTTGCCCTGGGTGCGGTCCGCCGCCAGCCCTGGGAGTACAACGGCGATATTGCGCTGCGTTCGATGATGACCCTGAGCCTGTCCTTCGACCACCGGCTGGTGGACGGAGAACAGGGAGCCGGGTTCCTCCGCGCGGTGGGCGACGTGCTGGCCGAGCCGGTGCTCGCCTTGGCGATGGCCTGACCCGCCTTCAACGCGGGCAGGACCCGTACCGGATCATCTCCGGTACGGGTCCTGCCTTGTTACAGTCCGCTTTTCGCTGCCTGTAACTATTGCCTAGTTCAGTTCGAGCTCGAGTTCCTTGACCACGGCGCCGCGCGCGTTGGCGAAGCCCTGGGTTTCACCGATTACCTTGAAGCCGTACTTCTCCAGGATGCGGATGGAACTCACATTGTCCGCAACCGCCCGGGCGCGGACGGGACGGTCGCTGAACTCTTCCAGGAACAGGCCGACGGCGGCGGTGGTGATGCCGCGGCCCCAGCGTGCCTTGTCGATCCAGTAGCTGATTTCGGGGACGTCGCCGTCGCGGTAGGCCAGGATGCTGCCGACTACCTCGCCGTCGGACACGATGGTGCGCACCGTAATGGATTCATCGTTGAGGATGCTCTGCCAGTGATGGTCAAAGACGCCGCGGTCCGACGGGTTCTTGGCGGTGAAGGCCGCCATATGGTTGGCGCTGGGATCCAGCTGATGGGAGAAGAATTCCTCCAGATCGGCGGGAACTACGGCACGAAGCTCAATCACAGCAGGTCTTTCTGCTCGGGGTTTGGGGAGTGTTCGGAGGGAAGGAAAAAAGTCCGGCAGCTACTCGGCGTTCAGGGCCGCCCACGCCATTCTATCGAGCAGGGAGCGCAGCCGTGCGGTCTCCCGGGCGCTGGTGCGCCCGTGCATCGAGTGCGACGTTGAGTTGATCAGGCCGAAAACGCCCTGCGCCCGGTGCCGCAGCAGCGGCAGGTCGGAGCCGGGATGCAGGGCGGACAGTGCGTCCACCCATACCCCCACGTACTGGCGCTGCAGGGACCGGACCCGGCGTTCGTCGTCTTCGGGAAGGCTGCCCAGATCCCGGTCCTGGACCCGGATCACGTCTGCCTGCCGCAGGGCGAAGTCCACCTGGAATTCCACCAGGCCGCGCAGGGCAATTTCGGGCGTGGCTGATTCGGCCACCACTGCTTTGCCGCCCTCCAGCAGGTCCTGGCTGACTCCCACCAGCAGGGCGGAGAGCACGGCCGGTTTGCCGCTGAAGTGCCGGTATACCGCGGGGCCGCTGACGCCGGCGGCCGCACCGAGTTCTTCAATGGAGACCCCGTTGTAGCCGCGCTCGGCAAACAGGGCCGCGGCGGCGTCGAGCATCGCGGCCCGGCGCGACGCTTTGGCGAGGCTGCGCCCCGTCATCCGGACCTTCTCGTTGGTTGCATCGTCTTTAGCTGCGTCCATACCCACCCCTTCTGATCGGACAGAGCATTTCTCCCATTGTGGTGGACAGGTCAGTTAATAACCAATAACCTGACTTGGGTTAGGGGTCATTAACTCGGGTTTGGGCCGGTTAGCCCCTCGGCAGGAGGACGTCATGGAGACACTGAAATCCGGGCTCGACACCGCGGCGGACGCGTTTGCGCTCAATACTGCAGCCCAGCAGGCCCTGGCCGATGAACTGCGCAACCGGCTGGCTGCAGCCGCCGAGGGCGGGCCGCAGCGCTCCCGCGAGCGGCACACCGCGCGGGGCAAGCTGCTGCCCCGGGACCGGGTGAGCCGCCTGCTCGATGTTGGCAGTCCCTTCCTGGAGATCGCTCCGCTGGCTGCCGAGGACATGTACGACGGCGAGTGCCCCGGCGCCGGCCTGATCGCCGGCATCGGCCTGGTTCAGGGCCGGCAGGTGATGGTCCTGTCCAACGATGCGACGGTCAAGGGCGGGACCTACTATCCGATGACCGTCAAGAAGCACCTGCGCGCCCAGGAAATCGCGCTCGAGAACCGGTTGCCGTGCATTTATCTGGTGGACTCCGGCGGCGCGTTCCTGCCACGCCAGGACGAAGTGTTCCCGGACCGTGAGCACTTTGGCCGGATCTTCTTCAACCAGGCGCAGATGTCCGCCCGCAAAATTCCGCAGGTCGCCGCGGTCCTGGGCTCCTGCACCGCCGGCGGCGCCTATGTGCCGGCCATGAGCGACGAGACCGTGATTGTCCGCAACCAGGGCACGATCTTCCTGGGCGGACCGCCGCTGGTCAAAGCTGCCATCGGCGAAATTGTGACCGCCGAGGAGCTGGGTGGCGGCGAGGTGCACTCGCGCACCAGCGGCGTGACGGACCACCTCGCCGAGAATGATGCGCATGCGCTGGAAATAGTGCGCAGCATCGTGGAGACCTTTCCGCAGCAGCAGCCCGCGGCTGACCTGGTGGAAACCCGCCCGCCCGCCGAAGATCCGGCGGAAATCTACGGCGTGGTGCCGACGGACCTGCAGACCCCCTACGACGTCCGCGAACTCATTGCCCGCCTGATCGATGCCAGCGAATTCCACGAATTCAAAAAGGACTACGGCACCACCCTGGTCACCGGGTTCGCCCGGCTGCACGGCCACCGGATCGGCATTGTGGCCAACAACGGGGTGCTCTTCAGCGAATCGGCGCTCAAGGGTGCGCACTTCATTGAACTGTGCGACCAGCGAGGCATCCCCCTGGTCTTCCTGCAGAACATCTCCGGCTTTATGGTCGGCCGGGACTACGAGGCCGGCGGAATCGCCAAGAACGGCGCGAAGATGGTCACCGCCGTCGCCACCGCCCGGGTACCCAAACTAACCGTGGTGGTGGGCGGCTCCTTCGGGGCCGGCAACTATTCCATGTGCGGCCGGGCCTATTCACCGCGCTTCCTGTGGATGTGGCCGGCGGCCCGGATCTCCGTGATGGGCGGCGCGCAGGCGTCCTCGGTGCTGGCCACCGTCAAACGCGACCAGTTGGAGGCCCGCGGCGAGCAGTGGCCGGCGGAGGCGGAAGAAGCCTTCAAGGCGCCCATCCGCGAGACCTACGAAGCCCAGGGCAGCCCCTACTATTCCACCGCCCGGCTGTGGGATGACGGCATCATCGACCCCCTCGACACCCGCACCGTCCTGGGCCTGGCCCTGGACGTCTGCGCCAACGCACCCCTGCCGGAGACCTCCTTCGGCCTGTTCCGGATGTGAGCCCCCAATGACACCCTTTGACGCTCCGCTGTTCCACACCGTGCTGGTGGCCAACCGCGGTGAAATCGCCTGCCGGGTCATCCGCACCCTCCGCGAGCTGGGGATCCGCTCGGTGGCGGTCTACAGCGACGACGACGCCGGGGCGCGGCACGTGCGCGAAGCCGACACCGCCGTCCGGCTGGGCCCGGCACCGGCGAGGCAGAGCTACCTGTCCGTGGACGCCGTCCTGGCCGCGTGCCGCAGCACCGGCGCGCAGGCAGTGCACCCCGGGTACGGTTTCCTCAGCGAGAACGCCGATTTCGCCCGTGCTCTGGCCAACGCCGGCATCACCTTCATTGGCCCGGGGGTAACCTCCCTGGACCTGATGGGGGACAAGATCCGGGCCAAGAACCACGTCCAGGCCCACGGGGTGCCCGTGGTGCCGGGCATTGCCGAACCGGGCCTGGACGATGCCCGGCTGCAGGCAGCCGCGGAGGGGATCGGTTATCCCATCCTGATCAAGCCTTCCGCCGGCGGCGGCGGAAAGGGCATGCACGCCGTCGAACGGCCAGAAGACCTCGCTGCGGCACTGCAGACCGCCCGGCGCGTGGCCGCCTCGGCGTTCGGAGACGACACCCTGTTCCTTGAGCGCCTGGTGTCCTCACCCCGGCACATCGAGGTGCAGGTCCTCGCGGACACGCACGGGAACGTGGTCCACCTGGGGGAGCGGGAATGCTCCCTGCAGCGCCGGCACCAGAAAGTCATCGAAGAAGCCCCCTCGGTGCTGCTGGATCCGGCCACCCGGGAACGGATCGGCGAAGCGGCCTGCAACGCGGCGCGGTCCGTGGACTACACGGGGGCCGGCACCGTGGAGTTCCTGGTCTCCGACGCCGCCCCGGATGAGTTCTTCTTCATGGAAATGAACACCCGCCTGCAGGTGGAGCACCCGGTCACCGAAATGGTCACCGGAGTGGACCTGGTAGCGGAGCAGGTCCGGATCGCCGCCGGGCACCCGCTGTCCTTCAAGCAGGAGGATGTGGTGCTCACCGGGCATGCCGTGGAAGCCCGGATCTACGCGGAGGACCCGGAACGGGATTTCCTGCCCACCTCGGGCTCGGTGCAGTGGCTGCAGGAACCGGCCGGAGAAGGTACCCGGATCGACTCCTCCCTGCTCCCGGGACTCGCAGTGTCCTCCAGCTATGACCCCATGCTGGCCAAGGTCATCGCCTGGGGCCCGGACCGGGGCACGGCGCTGGCCCGGCTGGACCGCGCGCTTGCCGGAACCACAGTGCTGGGCATCGGCACCAACGTGGAGTACCTGCGGCTGCTTCTGGCCGACCCCGATGTGCGGGCCGGCCGGCTGGACACCACCCTGATTGAGCGGCGGCTGCCGGGGATGCGGTTCCGCACCCCGGGGGATCCCGAACTGGCCGCCGCGGCCCTGCTGTATCTGCAGGGGCTGACCGGACCGGCGTCGGGCTCGCCCTGGCGGCGGGCGGACGGCTGGCGAGTGGGGACCGGGAACACCGGGGCCGCTGCGCCGCTGCACCTGGTCTTCGCCGCCCCGGCACCGGGAGGAGCCGACACTAACGTCACCGTCGCCGGCAGCGCGCAGAAGGCCACGGTGCGGATCGGCGAGGACGGTCCGGAGTACGCCGCGGCCCTGGTGACCGAGGGCCCGGCCGCGGCCGGCCGTCCCGTCCGGCTGACCCTGGACGGAATCCTGCACACGTTCACCACGGCAGTCGAGCCGGGCACCGGGGCCCTGTGGCTGGCCGGCAACAGTGCCGACGGACCGTTCACCGCACGCCTGCGCATCCGGAGCCGCACCGAACAGCTGGAGCGGCAGCTGGCGGCTGCAGGACGGGAAGCGGGCGACGCCGACCCCGTGGTGCGCTCGCCGATGCCCGGCACCGTGGTGGCCGTGGCCGTGCCCGACGGCGCCCGGGTGGCTGCCGGAGATCCGCTCCTGAGCGTGGAAGCCATGAAGATGGAGCACCAGCTGCGCGCGCCGGTGGCGGGAAGAGTCAGCCTCAGCCTCCGTCCCGGGGACCTCGTCAAGGCCGACCAGGTCCTGGCCACCGTGACGCCAGACCTTGCCGGCCCCGCCCCTGCAAGCCCTGATCCCGCAGTACCCGAAAGCACCGAACCCGATTCCACTGAAGGAGCAGACCATGCCCGACTTTGAACTCAGCGAGGAATACCAGGACCTCTCCGACACGGTGCGCGACTTCGCCGACGAGGTCATTGCCCCGGTCTCCGCCCAGCACGACGCCGAGCACAGCTTCCCGTACAAGGTAGTGGCGCAGATGGGGGAGATGGGCCTGTTCGGGCTGCCCTTCCCCGAGGAGTACGGCGGCATGGGCGGGGACTACTTTGCCCTGGCGCTGGCCCTGGAACAGATTGCCCGGGTGGACCAGTCCGTGGCCATCACCCTGGAAGCGGGCGTCTCCCTCGGCGCCATGCCCATTTACCGGTTCGGCAACGAGGAACAGAAGCAGCAGTGGCTGCCCCTGCTGGCCAGCGGTGAAGCGCTCGCCGGCTTCGGGCTCACCGAACGCGAGGCCGGTTCCGACGCCGGGGGAACCAAGACCACCGCGGTGCTCGAGGACGGGCAGTGGGTGATCAACGGCAGCAAGGAATTCATCACCAACTCCGGCACCGATATCACCCGCCTGGTCACGGTCACCGCCGTCACGGACACGGTCACCGAGCCGGACGGCACCTTCCGGAAGAAAATCTCCACCATCCTCGTGCCCACCGGCACCCCCGGCTTCACGGCGGAAAAGCCCTACAACAAGGTGGGCTGGAACGCCTCCGACACCCACCCGCTGACCCTCACCGACGTGCGGGTGCCCGAAGCGAACCTGCTGGGCACCCGCGGCCGCGGTTTCGCGAACTTCCTGCAGATCCTGGACGAGGGCCGCATTGCCATTGCCGCGCTGGCCACCGGCGCGGCCCAGGGCTGCGTGGATGAATCCCTGAAGTACGCCAAGGAACGCTCCGCGTTCGGAGCAGCCATCGGCACCTACCAGTCCATTTCCTTCAAAATCGCCCGCATGGAGGCCCGCGCCCACACCGCCCGGCTGGCCTATTACGACGCGGCGGCCCGGATGCTCGCCGGACGTCCGTTCAAGACCCAAGCCGCAATGGCGAAGATGATTGCCGGGGAAGCGGCCATGGACAATGCCCGGGACGCCACGCAAATCTTCGGCGGCTACGGCTTCATCAACGAATTCCCCGTGGCCCGGCACTACCGGGATTCCAAGATCCTGGAAATCGGCGAGGGGACTACTGAGGTGCAGTTGATGCTTATTGCCCGCAGTATGGGCCTGTAACCGGAACCGGCGGCGTGCGAACCGAGCAGAAACGGATAAAGCGATGATCAACAAGGTGTATCCCGGCGCGGCGGAAGCCGTCGCCGACATCCCGGACGGGGCTTCCCTGGCTGTGGGCGGCTTCGGCCTCTGCGGCATCCCTGTGGCCTTGATCGATGCCCTGCATGCCCAGGGCACCACGGACCTGGAGACGGTGAGCAACAACTGCGGCGTGGATGACTGGGGGCTGGGCCGGCTGCTGGCGGACCACCGGATCCGCCGCACCATCAGCTCCTATGTGGGCGAGAACAAGGAATTTGCCCGCCAGTTCCTCTCCGGGGAACTGGAAGTGGTCCTGACCCCGCAGGGCACCTTGGCGGAGAAGCTGCGTGCCGGCGGCGCCGGCATCCCGGCCTTCTACACTCCGGCAGGGGTGGGAACGCAGGTCTCCGAGGGCGGGCTGCCGCAGAAGTACGACGCCGAGGGGTTGGTGGCCGTAGCCTCCGAACCCAAGGAAGTCCGCAGCTTCAACGGCGCCGACTATGTGCTGGAGGAGTCCCTGACCCCGGACTTCGCCCTGGTCCATGCCGCCAAGGGAGACCGGCACGGCAACCTGGTCTTCCACGCCACAGCCATGAACTTCAACCCGCTTTGCGCCGCCGCCGGCCGGATCACCATTGCCGAGGTGGAGGAACTGGTGGAACCGGGTGAGCTGGATCCGGGCCAGGTGCACGTGCCCGGTATCTTCGTGCAGCGGGTGGTGCTGGCACCGGACGTGGAAAAACGGATTGAAAAACGCACCGTCAGCGCCGCGCCGTCGGCTGCCGAAGCCGCTGCCGAAATGAAGGAGGCCTGAGATGGCACTGACCCGGCATGAGCTGGCCGCCCGGGTGGCCCGGGAGCTGCACGACGGCGAATACGTGAACCTGGGCATCGGTATGCCCACCCTGATCCCGAACTACATCCCGGAGGGCGTGGAAGTGGTGCTGCACTCCGAGAACGGAATCCTCGGCGTCGGACCCTATCCCGCCGAGGACCGGCTGGACCCGGACCTGATCAACGCCGGGAAGGAAACGGTTACCGTGAACAGCGGGGCCTCCTTCTTCGATTCCGGGGCGTCCTTCGGCATGGTGCGCGGCGGGCACGTGGACGTGGCCGTGCTGGGCGCCATGGAAGTGGCGGCCAACGGCGACCTGGCCAACTGGATGGTGCCGGGAAAGATGGTCAAGGGCATGGGCGGGGCCATGGACCTGGTCTTCGGCGCGAAACGCGTCATTGTGATGATGGAGCACCTGGACCGGGCCGGCCGGCCCAAGATCGTGGCCGAGTGCTCCCTGCCGCTGACCGGAAAGGGATGCGTGGACCTGATCGTCACGGACCTGGCCGTCATCGAGGTGGGACCGGAGGGGCTGGTGCTGCGCGAAACGGCGCCCGGTGTCACCGTGGAAGAGGTCCTGGCCGGAACAGGTGCTCCGCTGGAGGTGTCCCTTGACGTATGAGGAGCCGGACGCCGGCACCGAGAAGACGGCCATGGCGCCCCGGGTGGTTGAGCAGCGCGGCCTCTGGTACGGGGAATTCGAGCCGGGAACGGTGTACCGGCACCGGCCCGGCCGCACGGTCACCGAAGCGGACAATGTCCTGTTCACCACCCTGACCATGAACACCCAGGGCCTGCACCTGGACGCCGCCTACAGCCAGGGGCAGCCGTTCGGGCAGCGGCTGGTGAACTCCATGTTCACCCTGGCCACGATGGTGGGACAGTCGGTCGCGCAGCTGACGCAGGGCACCCTGGTGGCGCAGCTGGGGCTGGGGGAGATCAGCTTCCCGCACCCGCTGTTCCAAGGCGACACCCTCTATACCGAAACCGAAGTGCTGGATATGCGGCTGTCCTCCTCCCGGCCGGGCCAGGGGATTGTCACGCTGGCCCACACCGGCCGGAACCAGAACGGCGACGTCGTCGGCCGGTGTACCCGGACGGCCCTGATGTGGACAGCGGACGGATACGCAGCGCAGGAACAGGCTGCGGCCACGCGATAGGTTGGAGCGATAAGCATCACCGTAAAGACCGAGGAGTCCAGCGCATGACCACCTTCCCCATGGGACCCGCCCTGCTTTTCTGCCCGGGAGACCGGCCCGACCGTTTCGGCAAGGCAGCCGAACGGGCGGACGCCGTCATCCTGGACCTGGAAGATGCCGTGGCACCCAGGGACAAGGACGCTGCCCGGAAGAACCTCCGGTCCGCGGAACTGGATCCGGCGTCCACCATTGTGCGGGTCAATCCGCTGGGCAGCGACGAGTTTGAGCGTGACCTTGCCGCCCTGTGGGACACCCCTTACCGCACGGTGATGCTGGCCAAGGCCGAAGACCCGGCCGCTATCGGGCAGGCGCTCGCAGGCTTCACGGTCGTTGCCCTGCTGGAAACCGCCCTGGGCGTGGTGCGTGCCGCCGAGATTGCCGCGGTGCCCACCGTGGCAGCCCTCATGTGGGGTGCCGAGGACCTGCTCGCCTCCCTCGGCGGGGAGTCCAGCCGCCGCGACGACGGTTCCTACCGCAGCGTGGCCGTCCAGGCCCGGTGCACCGTGCTGCTGGCTGCCGGAGCGTTTGGCAAGGGCGCCATTGACTCCATTTACGGCAACATCCCGGACATCGCCGGGCTGGAGCAGGAAGCCCGCGATGCAGTTGCCTCCGGTTTTGCTGCCAAGGCCTGCATCCATCCCGACCAGGTCGCGGCAGTGCGCGCAGCCTACGCACCGAACCCCGCGGATGTCACCTACGCCGAGCAGGTCCTCGCCGAGGCGAAGAACCACGGGGGAGTGTTCAGCTTCCGCGGCCAGATGATTGACGGGCCGCTGCTGCTGCAGGCCGAGCAGACCCTGCGCCGCGCCGGAGCGTAGCCCCGCAGGGGCCGGAGGGTAGGCTCATCGCCATGTCCCTTGGCTGTGCGTTCAATGCCCTGTGGGGTGCGAATTCCGCGTCGAACCTCGCGGACGGGCTGGCTTTCGTGTCGATGCCGCTGCTGGCCGCATCCCTGACGGACGACCCGCGGTGGGTTGCCGGGCTCGCTACGGTTTATGCACTTGTACGCCTGCTCGCAGCCCTGCCCGTCGGGGTGTGGGTGGATCGGGCCGACCGCCGGCTCGTGCTCGTGTCAGCTAATCTGCTGCGGGGCACAGCGGTGGCCACCCTAGCGCTGTGTGTCCACTTCGGAATCGGTGGACTGCTTCTGGTGTATGCCGCGTTCGCGGTCGTCGGAACGCTTGAAAGCGCTGCCGACAATGCCGCGGTTTCCCTCGTCCCGGGCCTCGTAGGCCCTGGGGACCTGGACCGGGCGAACAGCCGGATCTCGGCGTCGCAGCTTGTCGCGGATGAATTCGCAGGGCCGCCGTTGGGTGGGCTTCTCTTCGCCCTGGCTGCATCGGCACCCCTCTTTGCGATGGGCGGGTTGTGGGCCGTGGCAGGGGTGCTGGCCTTGGCCTTGCCGCCGCGCGCCGCCCCGGACAGTACCGCCGGACCGGACCGCACTGCCGCCCCGGACCGTATCGCCGTACCCGGCAGCACGGTATGGCGGGATGCCATGGCCGGTGCGCACTGGCTGGTGCGGCACCGGCTGGTCGGCGGGCTTGCGCTTATTGGCGCCCTCGCCAGCACGGGCTACATGCTGGCCTTCTCGATTCTGGTGCTGTTCGCGCAGCAGCAACTGGGCGTCGACGGCGCCGGGTACGGCATCATCCTCGCCGTGTCAGCCGCCGGCGGCCTGATCGCCTCGTATGCAACGCCCCGTATGAGTGCATGGTTCGGCTACCGCTGGACCATTTCCGCCGCCCTCGCCATCGGCGCCGGCTCCCTCCTCGTCCTCGCCGTCACACACAACGCCTCAGCGGCGGCACTGCTTCTGGCGGCGTACATCTTCCACGCTGTTGTGTGGGGGATCTGCGCAACATCGCTGAGGCAGCGCCTGGTTCCGGACGGACTCCGCGGGCGTGTCAATGCCGCATCCCGCGTGCTGGGGCTGCTGGGCCTGGCCCTGGGTTCCGCAGCCGGCGGAGCCCTCGCCGTGGTAAACGTTGCCCTCCCGGTAGCCGCGGGCGGGATGGTTTTCCTCATCTGTGCCGCGGCAGCGGTTTATCTGCTCCGCAATGCCGGAGCTGGGACCGGCAGGGCGGGCACGCCTCCGGCACTGAATCGGACGTAAAGCTGTTGCCGGGTGGGAATCATCCGCGGACGGGAGCCGTTTAGCTGTCATGCGCATAGTGATAGCTGGAGCCCACGGAAGAATTGCCCGCGAACTCGGTCGCCTGCTGGCCGCGGACGGCCACGACGTCGCCGGGTTGATCCGCAACCCGGAGCAGGCAGCGGACCTGGAAGGCGACGGCGTGGCTCCGGTGGTCCTGGACCTGGAGAACAGCACCCTCGAAGACGTGGTGCAGGTGCTCACCGGCGCCGACGCCGCGGTGTTCGCCGCCGGTGCCGGGCCGGGAAGCGGAGCCGCCCGCAAGGACACGGTGGACCGCGCCGCCGCGGTGCTGCTGGCCGAAGCCGCCGAGCAGGCCGGGGCCGGGCGTTTCCTCCAGGTCTCCTCCGGCGGGCTGGACGCAGTCCGGGATGGTAACCGCCCGCAGGGCCTGGATGAGGTGATGTACGCCTACCTCGTGGCCAAGCTCGCCGCCGAAGAGGACCTCATGGCGCGCAGCCAGCTGGACTGGACCATCCTGCGCCCGGGCATCCTCACCAACGACGCACCTCTGGGAGTCGTGGAGCTGGCCCCGGACGTACCCCGGGACACCATCCCGCGCTCCGACGTCGCCGCCGTCCTGGCCGAATTGCTGAAGACCGGCGACGGCGTCCACCAGGCGCTGGGGCTGATCACCGGCACCACGCCCATCGCCGATGCTGTGCAGGCACTGCAGCCCGGACGGTAGGGTGCGGGATACTGGAGGCATGCAGCCTTCCGAATCGATGTCCTCCGACCACGACTACGTCCGTTCCCGCCGGCCCGGTTCGAACCACTTGCCCCGCCGCGTGGTCCTGCTGGGATCCACGGGATCCATCGGTACGCAGGCCATCGACGTGGCCGACGGCGCCCCGGAGCGGTTCCGCATTGTGGCGCTGGCGGCCGGCGGCTCGAACCTGGACCTGCTCGCGCAGCAGGCCGTGCACACCCGGGCCGAAGCAGTGGGATGTGCTGCCGTGGACGTGGCAACGCTGCGCCGGCATATCGATGCGGCCGCAGCCTCCGCCGGCGTCACCGGCTACGATCCGGAACTGTTTGCAGGCCCCACCGCGGCCACCGCCGTCGCCGCCTGGCCGGAAGCCGACGTCGTGCTGAACGGCATCACCGGGTCCATTGGCCTGGAACCCACGCTGGCTGCGCTGGCGGCCGGACACATGCTGGCGCTGGCCAACAAGGAGTCCCTGATTGTGGGCGGCGAGCTGGTGAAGCGGGCCGCCGCACCGGGACAGCTGGTTCCCGTGGACTCCGAGCACTCCGCCCTGGCCCAGGCCCTCCGTTCCGGCACCCACGAGGAAGTGGACCGTCTGGTGGTCACGGCGTCGGGCGGGCCGTTCCGCGGGCTCAAGCGGGCAGATCTGGCCGATGTGACTCCCGAACAGGCGTTGGCGCACCCCACCTGGAAAATGGGCCGCATGGTCACCACCAATTCCGCCACCATGGTGAACAAGGCCCTGGAAGTCATCGAGGCGCACCTGCTCTTCGACATCCCGCTGGAACGGATCGACGTAGTGGTCCACCCGCAGTCGGTGGTGCATTCCATGGTGCAGTTTGTGGACGGGTCCACCATTGCCCAGGCCTCCCCGCCGGACATGCGCCTGCCCATTGCCCTGGGGATGGGCTGGCCGCACCGCGTACCCGGTGCCGCCAGGCCGTGCGACTGGACCCGGGCCACCGAGTGGACCTTCGAACCGCTGGATGAGGAAGCGTTCCCCGCCGTCGCCCTGGCCAAGCGCGCCGCAGCCGCCGGCGGCACGAAAATGGCCGTCTACAACGCCGCCAACGAGGAAGCCGTGGATGCCTTCCATGACGGGTTGATTGGTTTCACAGACATCGTTGATACGATCGCCGCCGTACTTGGGGAAGCTCCCGACGACGGCCCGCTCACCCTGGACTCGCTGCTTGCAGCGGAGCGGTGGGCACGCGAAGCGGCGCGGAAGCGTTGTGGAAGATGATCAGTTGTGACGTTGAAATGAAGGAAGCCCGTTGACCATTCTGCTTTTCATCCTGGGCGTGCTTTTTGTGGCGCTGGGCATCGCGGCGTCCATTGCGCTGCATGAGGTGGGGCACTTGCTGCCCGCCAAGGCGTTCAAGGTCCGGGTGACCCAGTACATGATCGGGTTCGGGCCCACGGTTTTCTCCCGCACCAAGGGTGAAACGGAGTACGGGTTCAAGGCGCTGCCCCTGGGCGGCTACGTGTCCATGGTGGGCATGTTCCCGCCCAACAAGGAGCACGACGGCGAGGTCCGCCGCTCCAGCACCGGAATGTTCCAGCAGTTGGCTACCGAAGCACGGCAGGCCGAGACCGACCGCCTGGTGGAGGGCGACGAAAACCGGGTCTTCTACAAGCTGCCCATCTACAAGCGGATCATCATTATGCTCGGCGGGCCGTTGATGAACCTGCTGATCGGCGTGGTGCTCTACGCCGTACTGCTGATGGGCTTCGGCACCGCGCAGACCACCACCACGCTGGCGGAGGTCAACAAGTGCGTTATCAGCGCCGAGCAGCAGGCGGCCACCGGCCAGACCGACTGCACCGCCGAGGACCCCGCGGCGCCGGCGTATGAGGCCGGACTGCTTCCGGGGGACACCATCACGGTCTTTGACGGCAAGCAGGTGTCCTCCTGGGAGGAGCTCTCCGGCTGGATCCGCGAGACCGCGGGCCGCAGTGTTCCGCTGACCTACGAGCGCGACGGCGTCGAGCAGCAGACCACCATCACCCCGCTGCTCACCGAACGTCCGGTGGTGGGCGACGACGGTGCCGCAGAGACCGATGACCAGGGCAACTACGTCACACAGGAAGTGGGCTTCATCGGCGTCGGTGCCGAGCAGGCCCTCGTCCGGCAGTCTGCCGGGGCGGTGCTGCCCACGGTGGGGGAGAACCTGGCCAACATTGCCAGCGTGGTGGTGAACCTGCCCCAGCGCGTAGTGGACGTGGCGCAGGCCGCCTTCTCCTCCGAGCCGCGTGACCCGAACGGACCCATGAGCGTGGTGGGCGTAGGCAGGATCGCCGGGGAAATTTCTTCCCAGGACGCCATCCCGCTCCAAAGCCGGGTAGCCACGCTCATCGGGCTGGTCGCCAGCGTCAACCTGGCCCTGTTTGTGTTCAACCTGATTCCGCTGCTGCCGCTGGACGGCGGGCACGTGGCCGGCGCCCTGTGGGAGGGGCTGCGCCGCCGTGTGGCCAAGCTGTTCCGCCGGCCGGATCCGGGGCCCTTCGACATGGCCAAGATGCTGCCCTTGACGTATGCGGTGGCGGTGCTGCTGATGGGTATGGGCGCGCTGCTGATCTACGCCGACATTGTGAAGCCGGTCAGCCTGTTCAACTAGCGGTGTGCTCGGGTGCCTGCGCGCGTCGCCGTCCGATCCCGGCACTTCGCTTCGGTTTGTCCGGATCCCCGCGGTTTGTGGCATTCCCCGCGCTGCGCAGCGCGGGGAATGCCACAAACCGCAGGGTTTCGCCGCGAGGGATTTCCCAAACCGGTCGACCTTTCCCGAAACGGAGGCGCCGCTACCCCTTCGGACGAGCAGGGACAATCCGCCAGGCGTGGGCGCTAAGCACAGAAACAGTGTCCCCGCACAAGGGTCTCCGGCCTGGCCTCACTGGTGGTTGCAATCGGAAATGAACCCTTTATTGGTTGCAATTTGATTTGCATACGTTTACGGTTGCAGAATGTTCGTCCTGACCATTGACCAAAGGAACAGCCAGGGGAGCGGAGACCGTGTTCCGGGGCTCCTGGCTGCCCTCGCTGAGCTGCCCATGGTGCTGCCCTTCGAACGCTCCGTTGGGGATGAGGTACAAGGGGTCTGCGCAAGTGCCGAGACCGCCGTCGACGCCGCTCTCCAGGTCCTCAGGAACGGGAACTGGTACGTGGGAATCGGCGTCGGACCGGTCCATGAACCCTTGCCGCGCAGCCCGCGGGAGGCCGGCGGGCCGGCCTTCGTTGCCGCCCGCCGAGCCGTCGACCGGGCCAAGAAAACCGGCGACCGGCCCGCGGTGGCGGTCGAAGGATCGCCCGGCGCCGCCGAGGCGGAGGCAGTACTCGTACTGCTGGGCCGCTTGATCGCCGAGCGGACAGAGTCGGAATGGCGGATCCTGCAACACGTCGAACCCGGCAAATGGGGAGCCCAGACAGGTGCCGCCCGTATGCTCGGCATCAGCTCCCAGGCAGTGAGTAAGGCCGTAGCGAGGGCGGGGTGGCAGGAGGAATGGGCTGCCCGGCCGGCGGCCGCCGTGCTGCTGCGGCGCGCGGATGACCTCGCCGTACCTCCGGGTGCGGGCGGGGCCGGCAGGGACGGAACAGATCCGGCAGGGATGGAACAGATATGAAGGGGGACCGGTAGTGGCTGTCCTGTGGGTTGCGCTTGGACTGCTGGCTGCAGCACTGCTCGGCTGGCCGGTGACCGCCGGCGTGCTCCGGCTTGCCCGTGACGTCGGCAACCCGCCGCCCCCGCCGCCTGCGGTCCTTCGCGGCGGACTGGCCATCGGAATGCTGGAACGCCTGGCCGTGGCCGCCGCCGTCCTCGCGGACGAACCCGTGGCGATTGCCTATGTGGTGGCGGTCAAGGGCCTGGGCCGCTACGCCGAACTTAAGGAAACCCCGGCAGCCGCCGAACGCTTCATCATCGGGACGCTGACTTCCATGCTCTGGGCCGCAGCCGTGGCCATGCCGATCCGGTTGTTCCTGCTGTAGCCTGCGTCACTCCTGCGGTTCGGTATCGGGGCATCCCGTAGGCTTGAGCCCATGAGTATTTTTGCAGTTGAGTATGTCTACGAAGCCGGTTCGGATGAACTCCGCAACGAGCACCGCCCCGCGCACCGCGGGTGGCTGCAGCAGCTGGCGGACGAGGGCAGGGTACTGTCCGCCGGAGCGTTTGCCGACGGCGCCGGAGCCCTGCTGCTGATGGTGGCCGAAGAGGAAAGTGATCTGCTCAACCTCCTGAAACAGGATCCGTTCGCCGTTGCGGGCGCCATCTCGGGGATGAAGACCACCGCGTGGAAGCCCGCCATCGGCGCTTTCACGGACCTTTCCTGATCCGGGCGCTCTAAGCCCTGAGTGATATCCGCCCCGGTGCCACCGAACAGGTCCGGGCCGGGGTGATAATAGGAAGGGCGCGTTGTCATACGCGCGTTTCACAGCCTAATACCTGCCGTTTCGGCACATGGAGGACGTTTTGACCTCGGTCAACCTTGGAATGCCAGCTGCACCGCCGCCCACGCTTGCGCCGCGACGCAAAACCCGTCAGATCAAAGTGGGCTCCGTCGGAGTCGGCTCGGACTCGCCCATCAGCGTCCAGTCCATGACCACCACCCCCACCACGGACATCAACGGCACGCTGCAGCAGATCGCCGAGCTGACGGCGTCGGGCTGCGACATTGTCCGCGTCGCCTGCCCCAGCGCCGACGACGCAGCCGCCCTGCCGATCATCGCGAAGAAGTCACAGATTCCCGTGATCGCGGACATCCACTTCCAGCCGAAGTACGTCTTTGCGGCCATCGACGCCGGCTGTGCAGCGGTTCGCGTGAACCCCGGCAACATCCGCAAGTTTGACGACCAGGTCAAGCAGATCGCCAATGCCGCCAAGGACGCCGGCGTCTCCATCCGCATCGGTGTCAACGCCGGTTCGCTGGATCCCCGGCTGCTGGCCAAGTACGGCAAGGCCACGCCGGAGGCCCTGGTGGAATCCGCCGTGTGGGAAGCGTCCCTGTTCGAGGAACACGACTTCCACGACTTCAAGATCTCCGTGAAGCACAATGACCCTGTGGTCATGGTGCGGGCCTACGAACTGCTGGCCGAACGCGGCGACTGGCCCCTGCACCTGGGCGTGACCGAAGCCGGCCCCGCGTTCCAGGGCACCATCAAGTCCGCCACCGCGTTCGGTGCGCTGCTGTCCAAGGGCATCGGTGACACCATCCGCGTCTCCCTCTCCGCTCCGCCGGTGGAGGAAGTCAAGGTGGGCAACCAGATCCTGCAGTCGCTGAACCTGCGCCCGCGCAAGCTCGAAATCGTGTCCTGCCCGTCCTGCGGCCGCGCCCAGGTGGATGTCTACACCCTGGCCGAGCAGGTCACCGCCGGACTGGAAGGCATGACCATTCCGCTGCGCGTAGCCGTAATGGGCTGCGTAGTAAACGGTCCCGGTGAAGCACGCGAGGCTGATCTGGGTGTAGCCTCCGGTAACGGCAAGGGACAGATTTTTGTCAAGGGCGAAGTCATCAAGACCGTCCCCGAGGACCAGATTGTGGAAACCCTTATCGAAGAAGCGATGAGGATCGCGGAAGAGATGGGGGAACCCGAGGGTGAGGATGCTGGGACGGGTGGCCCCATGGTTACCGTCAGCTAAGCCGGCGAACACGGTCCGCAGCGCCGCCACGAGTGCGGCGCTGCGGATCCTGCGCGACGAAGACACCGTAGCGCTGTGGGACTTGGCCGCCGCCGATCCGGTGGCCAATATTTTTATGCTCTCGCACTTGGAGACCACCCGTACCGCCGCGCCCACCTCGGCAGGGGGCCGCATTGTGGGGGTGTTCGACGGCGGCACCCTCATCGGTGCCTGCTGGGCGGGCGTCAACGTGGTCCCCGTGGGCCTGGACGCCGATACCGGGCCGGAGGTTGGCAGCTACCTTGCCCGGTCCCGGAACCGCTTCTCCTCCGTCTTCGGCCCGTCGGAGGCCGTGCTCTCCATCTGGTCCCAGCTGCGGCAGTCCTCCCCGGAGCCTTTTGATGTCCGCCCCGATCAGCCTCTGCTGCAGATGACGGCGGAATCCGGCGTCGCCCCGGCACCCGGGCTGCGCGCCGCACGTCCCGGTGACCTGGATGTGCTGCTGCCGGCGTGTACGGCCATGTTCGAGGAAGAGGTGGGGTATTCGCCCGTCTCCAACGGAGACCGGCATTACCGGCAGCGGGTGAAGAACCTCATTGACCGCAGGCATTCCCTGATGGATCTCGACGCCGCCGGGCAAGTGGTCTTCAAGGCGGAACTGGGCACAGTGTCCAGCCAGGCCGTGCAGGTCCAGGGGGTCTGGATGAACCCGGCGTACCGCGGACGGGGCCTGAGCCGCTCCTACATGTCCGCCGTCGTCGCCGCCGCGCTGGACATTGCCCCCATCACCAGCCTGTACGTGAACTCCTACAACGCGCCCGCCCGCGCCACGTACGAGGCCGTCGGCTTTGAGCAGGTGGGCACCTTCGCCACCGTCCTGTTTTAGCCCCCCGTTTTCACGGCCTGATTCCGGCTGCGCCGTAGGCTCTGGCACACGCACGGGCTGCCCTGGCTGCCCGTCACCTACGACAAATGGGGGAACCAGATGGATAAGACAAGGACCCGTTATGCCGGTTTCACGCGTGCCGGAGGGTTCCGTGCCGGAGGGTTCCGTGTCGGAGCTTTCCGTGCCGGAACTTTCCGTGCCGCCGCCGCAGGACTGGGGGTAACGCTTGCCTTCGCGCTGACCGGATGCGGCGACGGGGACGACGCGGAAGAACGGTCCAAGCCTGCAGCATCCGCGTCGGAGAAGTCCGCCAAGCCCGCCCAGTCCTCCCAGCCTTCGAGATCCGCTGCAGGGCCCGGCACCGGCGGCAGTATCAGCGGGGCGAACCTGGCCGCACTTCTGGATGAGATGAACACGGACCTGGACATTGGCGGCACCGTGGTGGAGGAATCCGATCTCAAGCGGGCCAATATGCAGGCCGTCGAAGCCATGCGCGGCGCCGAGTATTCCCCCTGCAACCCGACCGAGGATACGGACCTGGCAAAGGCCAGCGAGGAAGCCAGCATGGCGGCCCTGGCCATTGACGGAAATGCCCCGGGGAAACCCGACTCCATCTCGGTCATCAGTTGGCCCGGGGAAGAACCGGTGGACGCAGAAATCGAAACCAGCAAACGCCAGCTCTCTGCCTGCCCGCAGTTCACGCTGACGGTTAACGGCCAGACCATTTCCTCGGTTACCGAAGAGGCTGACATGCCACCGGTTGGGGAGGCATCGCAGGCTTACCAGACCCGGTCCACGGCCAACGGAGTCACGGAAACCACGCTGATCCTGACCGCCTGGTCCGGTACCAACTCGGTCCAGATCACCCTCAATGAAGCAGGCGATCCGCGGGAAGCCATCCGCTACACAGCTCCGGTCCTCGAGGAAGTGCTGAACCGGTTGGAAGGCTAGGCCCGGAGCGCGGCACCGGCCATAATCGGGGATTTTTGGGTGAGGTGGATCACGCGGTTAGGATGCTCAGTGAACTTTCCATTTACGGAAAGCTGCAACCATCACACTGCCGCTGCGCAATCCGCAAGCGGGACAAAATTGGGGGAACCATGAAGAAGACCACAACCGCCGGTGCGCTGCTAGTAGCCGGTGTCCTAGCCCTGACCGGCTGCGGAAGCTCCGCCGAAGGCAAGGACTCCGCCCCGTCGGCCTCCTCGTCGCCGTCGGAATCGGCCACCCCCACCACCCGTCCGGTGGGCGAGGAGCAGTACATGGAGGATCAGCTCGAAGACGCGCTGCTCGCCGTGAACTCGGACCAGGCACTCGGCGCCAAGGTCATCAATGACGAGCAGCTGCGTCCGGAGATGACCGGAGCCGGCGATGCGCTGGCGGGCGTGGTTATCACCCCCGAGCAGTGCGCCGCCTTCGCCTCGACCGATATCGGCGAGCTGCTGGACAACGCAAAAATTGCCATGATGATGCTTTCCCCCACGTCGGCCCTCACCGTGGTCAGCCACCCCGATGCGGCGGTGCTGGAAACCCAGGTGGAGAATGACAGCAAACTGCTGGACGAGTGCGCAACGTTCCAGATGGACGCAGCTGGCGCCGTGGCTACGGCCACCAATGTGGGTCTTGACGCGTCTACGGATGCCGATGTAACACAGGCCTTCGTCACCACGGTGACCAGCACCGGCACCATGGATACCACCCTTCAGGTATCCGGCATCTCCGGAACCACCCGCGTCAACATGAGCGTGCAGGCTCCGGAAGATCCCGAGGCAGCCGTGGCCGAGGCCGAGGAACTCATCAACGCGGTACTCGCCGAGCTGGAAAAGCAGTAAGCCCCAGCTGTACGCCCCGGCGGGGCCGGTCCTGCAGGTCAGGGCCGGCCCCGCCGTCGTCGCAGCGCTTGTCGGGCCGAACCGGCGGTACGCGCTAGATTAGAGGGGAGCATTACTCCCTTTGTCCCAGCTTGAATGCAGCCCTGCGGCTGCAGAAACGGATTCCCAGCGTGGTCCTTCGACTCTCCACCCTTTTCCTGCGCACCCTGCGCGAAGACCCGGCCGACGCCGACGTCGCCAGCCACCGGCTCCTGGTCCGCGCGGGCTACATCCGCCGCGCCGCTCCGGGCATCTACTCCTGGCTGCCGCTTGGACTGCGGGTGCTGGGCAAGGTCGAGACCATCATCCGCGAGGAAATGGCTGCCATCGGCGCCCAGGAAGTCCACTTCCCGGCGCTGCTGCCGCGTGAGCCGTACGAGACCTCCAACCGCTGGACCGAATACGGCGAGAACCTGTTCCGGCTGCAGGACCGCAAGGGGGCGGATTACCTGCTGGCCCCCACCCACGAGGAAATGTTCACCCTCCTGGTCAAGGATCTGTACAACTCCTACAAGGACCTCCCCGTGTCCCTGTTCCAGATCCAGACCAAGTACCGCGACGAGGCACGGCCGCGCGCCGGCCTGCTCCGCGGCCGCGAATTCATCATGAAGGACTCCTACTCCTTCGACATGGACGACGAAGGACTGGACGCCAGCTACCAGGCGCACCGTGAGGCGTACCTGCGCATCTTCGAGCGCCTGGGCCTGGAAATCGTCGTCGTTTCGGCTGTATCCGGCGCCATGGGTGGGTCCAAGAGCGAAGAATTCCTGCACCCGATGGCGGTCGGTGAAGACACCTACGTGCGTTCCGCCGGCGGCTACGCGGCCAACGTCGAAGCCGTCACCACCGTTGTCCCGGCAGAGATCGACTACACCGGAGCTCCCGCAGCCCGCGTGGTGGACACCCCCGACACGCCCACCATCGACACCCTGGTGACTGACGTCAACGCCCGCTTCCCGCGTGAAACGGGCGAATGGACTGCTGCGGACACCCTGAAGAACGTGGTCCTGGCCGTCACCCTGCCCACCGGCGAACGCCGCATCGTCGTCGTCGGCGTGCCGGGAGACCGCGCCGTCGACCTCAAGCGCATCGAAGCCAACATCAGCTCCCACGTGGGAATGGGCGGCGAACTTGCCGTCGACGCCGCTACGGACGAGGACCTCAAGAAGCACCCCGGCCTGGTCAAGGGCTACATCGGCCCGGGACTGTCCGTGGAAGAACCCGTGCTGGGTGAGGAATCCGCCACCGGCCTGCTCTACCTCGTGGATCCCCGCGTGGTCACTGGCACCAGCTGGATCACCGGAGCCAACGAGCCCGGCAAACACGTCCTCGGCCTCATTGCCGGCCGTGACTTCACCTGGGACGGCACCATCGAAGCCGTCGAGGTCCGCGAAGGTGACGAAGCGCCGGACGGTTCCGGCCCCCTGGAGGCCGCACGCGGCATCGAAATGGGCCACATCTTCCAGCTCGGCCGCAAATACGCCGATGCCCTGGGCCTGAAGGTCCTGGACCGCAACGGCAAGCTGGCCACCGTGACCATGGGCTCCTACGGAGTAGGCGTGACCCGCGCGGTCGCCGCCCTCGCTGAATCCCACCACGACGACAAGGGAATCATCTGGCCCCGGGCCGTGGCCCCGGCCGACGTGCATGTGGTGGCCACCGGCCGCGGCGAGGAAATCTTCGACGCCGCTGCGAAGCTCTCCGAAGAACTCGAAGCAGCCGGTCTGGAAGTCATCTACGACGACCGGCCCAAGGTGTCCCCGGGCGTGAAGTTCGGTGACGCCGAACTGATCGGTGTTCCCACCATCCTGGTGGTAGGCCGCGGCCTGGCCGACGGCGTAGTGGAAATCAAGGACCGCGCCACCGGTACGGCAGAAAACGTTCCGGTAGCCGAAGCGGTGGAGTACGTGCGCCGCGCAGCCGCCCTCTAGCCGGCGTGGTCTCCGGTCTCGAGGAGGTCACGTTTGCCACCATCGCCCTAGTGGTGGTGGCGGGCCTGGCCGCTGGCTGGGTTGATGCCGTTGTGGGCGGCGGTGGACTGATCCAGCTTCCTGCGATGCTCCTCGTGCCCGGTATTTCACCGGTTCAGGCCCTGGCAACCAACAAGTTGGGGTCGATCTTCGGCACCACCACCAGTGCCATCACGTATTACCGGCGGGCCCATCCGGACCTGCGGACAGCCCTGCCCATGGCCGGCGTGGCGCTGGCCGGAAGTTTCGGCGGGGCCGTGCTGGCGGCGTCGCTCCCGTCCTCGGTCTTCAAACCCGTGATTGTGGCGGCGCTGGTCGCCGTAGCCGTCTTCACGGCGACGAAGCCAACGGTGGGGGAGCTGACGAAACTCCGCCACACCGGACGCCGGCATTACGGCACCGCCGTAGGCATTGGCCTGGTCATTGGCTTCTATGACGGACTGATCGGTCCGGGTACCGGCTCGTTCCTGATCATCGCCATGGTGACCATGCTCGGCTACAACTTCCTCGCCGCCAGCGCCAAGGCCAAGATCGTGAACATGGCCACCAACCTCGGCGCCCTGGCCTTCTTCCTGCCGCACGGGTCCCTGCTCTGGGGGCTGGGCCTGGTGCTCGGTTTCGCCAACATGGTGGGCGGATACCTGGGCGCGCGCATGGCGGTAAAGCAGGGCAGCAAGTTCATCCGGATTGTGTTCCTGGTGGTGGTGGCTGCACTGATCGTCAAACTCGGCCACGACGTCTGGGTGGAGAACATCCGCGGCTAGGGCGGGCCTAGGCTGCCGGCAGCTCGCTCACGGGCGGGACCCCCGGATGGCGCCGGCCGGTCAGGGCGGAGGCCACCCACATGGAACGCTGTGCATCCCCGTGCCGGCCCAGCCGCACATAGTCCACGGCATTGGCGACCTCGCGCAGGACACTCCAGTCCAGGGCGGCACTGCGGTCCAGCCCGGCGGCACTGCAGAGCGCGTCCAGACGGGCCAGCAGCGCCGTTTCTGGCGCCTGCGCGTCCAGGTCCTGCAGCCTGTTCCACAGCATGGGCGCCACGGCATACTCCGGCTCGCCGAAAACAGCCTGCGGATCAATGGCGGCGTATTCGCCCGGCTTTCCCGGGCGGGCCAGCACGTTGGCGTAGTGCAGGTCCCCGTGCACCAGAACGTCGCGGGAGGAACGCCTGCCCACAGCGCCACGGGTCTGGCATACCTGCAGGGCGGCCTCGAGCAGCCAGCGTTCAAACGGCCGGCCCAGCGCCTCCCACTCCGCGGGGAGCTCATCGGACAGCTGTTCGGCATGCTCGGCAAGGGCGGGGACGGCCGCCCACTGAGGAGCATCAGACGCGGGCCGGGACAGCCGGCGGACCAGCGAGCCCCAGATCCGCACGGCGTCGGCCATCTGCACGTCCAGCAGGGAATTGTCCGGATCCAGGCGTTCAAGGACGAGGCATGTTCCGGCAGCGTCACGGTTTAGCAGGCGTACCGCACCCTGCCCGTCCCACAGTTCCAGGGCAGCGGCCTCAGCGGCGGCTTCCGGATGCGGAAAAGGGAACTTCAGCACGGCCGGCGTCCCGTCCGCCAGGCGTACGGGGAGGACCATGGCGCCGTGGCCGTGCCACGGCTGGCCCGCGGCGCTTAAATGCGCTGTTGCGCCGAAACCGGCCATGCTGCGCTCTGCCAGGGCCGGCAGGCCTTCCAGCCAGCTGCGCCCGTCCCGGCTGCCGAGGTAGCGGCGGCGCAGCCCGTCAGGAACAACGACGGCGGGTGCCATGGGGACCTCCGATGCAGTGGGGGACAGGGGGACTCAGTTCCACGGGAGGTCGTCCGGAACGGCGTCCAGCCCCGGAGCCGCCGGGACAGTGTCCGCCGTGCGGTAGCGCTCCGTGGAGACGGCGGTCAGGCGCTCGATGGCCCAGCCGCGCAGGTTGCCGTCGGACAGCGCCACCAGGTCAGCGTAGACGGCGGGGAACTGCTCTTCCATAGCGGGCAGCGACGCCGCGGGGTCCCGGAGGAAATCCGGATCCAGCCGGTATGCCGCCACCGGTGCCACGGCCGGGAGGCAGAGGTCGGACAGATGCGCCACCGCGTCCGTGCCGGTTGCCTTGTGGCCGGTCACCTGCTTGCGCCACGCCCCGGCCATTTCCGGCGACGGCTCGGCTTGGGCCAGGGCCACCTCATAGGCATAGGCCGTGCCCAGTTCGGCATCAATGACTGTCTTGAGGGCAGCGGCCGCATCGGGGCGGTCCCCGGGCGCGGCTGTCGCCGCTGCCGTTTCGGGGCGGTCCCCGGTCTTGCCGCCGGGGCAGTGGGCGGAGCCGCCGGTGCCGGCGGCGTCCGTGCCTGCTGCATCGGGCCCGGCGGGCAGTTCGACGCCGGACAGGTCAGCGAGCCGCAGGGCCCAGATCTGCTGCGCGCTGCCGGTGGCGGCCAGGAGGCGGGCAGTGCCTGCATCGGCCCGCCAAGCCGCATGCAGGTTCGCCTCGGCTGAATCCCACAGCGCCTGAAGATAGCGTTCAGTGTTCCGCTGCTGCCGTTCGGTGTCCGACCCGGGTTCCCCGCCCGGCCCGGCTTCCGGCCGGGACGTGGAGAGGGTTTCCACGTAACTGTGCCGCGTGGGCGCCGCTGCCGGTTCCCGTCCCGTGCCCGCCAGCAACGCGGCCTGCGTGCGCAGTCCCTCGGCGTGGAGCTGGAATTCGGCAGCGGTACCGTCCGGCGCCCCGCCGGCCAAGGCCTGTGCCTCGGCCGCGAGGGCGCGTGCTTCGCTGCGGGCCTGGGCGGAGGCAATCTGCGAGAAGGACCGGGTGTGATCGGCGGCGTCGCCTTTCCCGGCTATCAGGCCGAAGCTGAGCACCACCGAACCCAGTGCGAGGAACAACACAACCCGCCGCGCTGCGGCCCTCCGGCGGCCGCGGGTGCGGGCGCGCGGGAGCTCGGTTCCGGCCTTCTGCAAAGGGGTATCCACAACAGTCGATCATGTCACGAAGGCGCTCCCATCTGCATCGATGCCTCAAGGCCCGCGGAAAGTCGGTAGTCTAGGTACTACAACAACATCTAGTGGGAGGCAGCTATGGCGGTTCGGCCCAACCCCAAAAAAGACACGTCATCGGATTACCGCAAGAACGCGATGCGTGCAGAAGTAGCCGCGGAGACGCAGCGGCTCAAGCAATACCTGGCCCCCACGGTAGAGATGCAGGACCTCTTCCTCGAAGACATCGAGATCAAAATGGCCGGCGCCCACCGCACGGTCCACGTGGTCGTGGACCTTCCCGAGACCCAGGTCGGCGGAGTCAGCCTGGACCGGATCTCGGCTGCCGCACAGGCAATATCCGAGGCCATGGACAATGATCCCCACGACGACGGCAGGCCTTACAACCTGGAGGTTTCCTCCCCGGGTGTCTCCCGTCCCCTGACTGAACCGCGCCACTGGCGCCGCAACGTGGCCCGGATGGTGTCGGTTTCCGTAGTGAACGGCGACGACGTCATGGGCCGCATTGTTTCCGTCGATGATGACGGCATTACGTTGATACCGGAACTCCCGGTCAAGAAAGGGATGAAAGCCAAGCAGGGGGACCCGCTCCATCTGCCTTTCGCCAACATCCGCAAGGGCCGCGTTGAAGTTGAATTCGCCCACCTTGAAGACGACCCGGCCGGCGAGGACGCCCCGGATGATGAAACCACAGCTGAGGAGGCCTAGATGGATATTGATATGAGTGCGCTGAGGCTGCTGGAACGCGAACGGGAGATCCCCCTGGATCTGCTTGTTCCGACCATCGAGCAGGCTCTGCTGGTTGCCTACCACAAGACCAACGGTGCACAGGATTCGGCCCGGGCGGAACTGGACCGGAAAACCGGCCACGTCACCATCTGGGCCAAGGAACTGGACGACGACGGCGCCGAGGTGGGGGAGTTCGACGACACGCCTGCAGGCTTCGGCCGCATTGCCGCCAGCACCGCCCGGCAGATCATCCTGCAGCGGCTGCGCGACGTCGAGGATGACAACATCCTCGGCGAATTCAAGGGCCGCGAAGGTGAACTGGTCTCCGGCCAGATCCAGCAGGGCAACAACCCGCACATGATCCAGGTGAACCTCGGATCGGTGGAGGCACTGCTGCCGCCGCCCGAGCAGGTCCCCGGCGAGAAGTACCTGCACGGTTCACGCCTGCGCGCCTTCGTGGTTGATGTGCGCCGCGGCTTCAAGGGCCCGTCCATCACGCTCTCGCGTTCCCACCCGGGCCTGGTCCGGAAGCTCTTCGAATTGGAAGTTCCGGAAATCGCGGACGGCAGCGTGGAAATCGTGGCACTGGCACGCGAAGCCGGGCACCGCACCAAGATCGCGGTCAAGGCCAACGTCCCGGGCATCAACGCCAAGGGTGCCTGCATCGGTGAAATGGGTTCGCGCGTGCGTGCGGTCATGAACGAGCTGCACGACGAGAAGATCGACATTGTCGACTTCAGCGAGGACCCGGCAACGTTCATCGCCAACTCACTGTCGCCGTCGCGCGTCAACTCCGTGACCATCACGGACGAAGACATGCGCTCGGCACGTGTGGTCGTACCCGACTACCAGCTATCGCTGGCTATCGGCAAGGAAGGGCAGAACGCCCGCCTTGCCGCCAAGCTGACAGGCTGGCGGATCGACATCGTTTCCGACGCGAAGGCCTCCTAGGCCGTCCGTGCCGGGAGCGGATGCAGCGCCGGTTAAGAAAGGCGCTAGAATGTATAAGGCCGGGTCACCCTCCGCCTCCCGTTCACCTGCAGCCGCTTCCGGCGCTGCCAGGGAAACCGGGGACCGTACGCACGTTCCGCAGCGGACATGCATAGGGTGCAGGAAGAAGGATGACCAGGCTGTGCTGCTTCGGCTGGTACGGGTCAGCATGGAAGGCGTCAACGCCGTCCGTGTGGACCAGGACCGCCGAATGTCCGGCAGGGGTGCTTGGTTGCACCCGGAGCCGGCATGCCTGAGATTGGCAGTGAAACGTTCCGCTTTCCCGCGGGCCTTCCGGGGCGCTGTAGGAATAACGGACGTGGAGCGTTGGTTCAAGGCCCTTGAGGACGTTCCGACCGGGAACGGCTTCAAAACCGTCCAACCTGAAAGCGGGTCAGAAATCTGATGGAAACCCGATGAGTACCCAGCGATGAGTGCTTTGTTGTGCTCTGTGATGGGCCCTGCTGCAACTGCAGTGGAAGCCCGCAGCAAATAGACGGTTCGTACCTGGCTCGGTGCGGACCGAGACAGGAGAAATGTGGCCAAGGTCCGCGTACACGAGCTCGCAAAAGAGCTCGGCATTACCTCAAAGGATGCAGTTGCAAAACTGCAGGAACTGGGCGAATTCGTCCGTTCCGCCTCTTCGACCATTGAGGCCCCGGTAGTAAAGAAGCTTCGAGGCGCCTTCCCGGCGTCTGACAACAACAAGGCAGCCGCACCGGCCGCCGATTCCAAGCCTGCAGCCCCGCGCTCCGCAGCACCCAAGCCCGGCAAGCCCGCGCCGGCCGCGCCTGCGGCCCCGGCAGCGGAACAGCCTGCTGCTCCGGCTCCGGCCGCCCCCGCAGCTCCGGCCCCCGCTGAGGCAGCTCCGGCCGCCCCGGCAGCTGCCGAATCCGCTCCGGCCGCCCCGGCAGCCGAAACCCCCGCGGCTGGCAAGGCAGACGCCGACAACGCGTCCGCTTCGTCGGCACCGCGTCCGGGCGCTCCGCGTCCCGGCGCCGGCGGCCCCCGCCCCGGCAATAATCCTTTCGCCACCTCCCAGGGCATGCCCCGGCCGCGTGGCCGCGGTGAAGGCGAGCGGGGAACGGGCGCACCGCGTCCGGGCAACAACCCGTTTGCCACCTCCCAGGGGATGCCGCGTCCGGGTGGACGCCGTGACGAGGCCGAACGGACCAGTGCCCCCGGTGCCGGCGGCCCCCGTCCCGCAGCCGGTGCAGGCGGACCCCGTCCGGGCGCTCCGCGTCCGGGTGCACCCCGTCCCGCAGCAGGCGGAGCACGTCCGGGCGCCCCGCGTCCGGGTGCACCCCGTCCGGCAGGCGCCGGCGGAACCCGTCCCACACCGGGCATGATGCCCAACCGCACCGAGCGTCCGGCAGCCCCGGGCCGTCCCGGTGCCGGTGCAGGCGGACCGCGCCGCGGACCGGGCGGAGCCCCGGGAACCGGCGGCGGCGCACCTGTTGGCGGCGGCTTCGGCAAGGGCGGCCGCGGACGCGGCGGCACTGCCGGTGCCTTCGGTAAGGGCGGCGCAGGCCGCGGCAAGCAGCGCAAGTCGAAGCGGGCAAAGCGGCAGGAACTGGAGCAGATGTCAGCTCCGTCGCTGGGCGGCGTTTCGGTACCCCGCGGCGACGGCAACACTGTTGTCCGTCTGCGCCGCGGCGCGTCCATCACGGACTTCGCCGACAAGATTGAGGCAAACCCGGCCGCACTGGTAACCGTGCTGTTCCACCTCGGTGAAATGGCAACGGCCACGCAGTCCCTCGATGAGGGAACCTTCGGGATCCTGGGCGAGGAACTGGGCTACCGGATCGAGGTTGTGTCCCCCGAGGATGAAGAGCGCGAGCTCCTCAGCCAGTTCGACATTGACTTCGATGCCGAGCTGGAAGCCGAAGGCGACGACGAACTGGAAGCACGTCCTCCGGTAGTCACCGTTATGGGTCACGTTGACCACGGTAAGACCCGCCTGCTGGATGCCATCCGGAACTCCAACGTTGTTGAAGGCGAACACGGCGGCATCACCCAGCACATCGGTGCCTACCAGGTCGACTTCGACCACGAGGGCACCGAGCGCGCCATCACCTTCATCGATACACCGGGCCACGAGGCGTTCACCGCCATGCGTGCCCGTGGTGCCAAGGTCACCGATATTGCGGTCCTGGTTGTTGCAGCCGACGACGGCGTTATGCCGCAGACGGTGGAAGCACTCAACCACGCACAGGCAGCGGGAGTGCCGATCGTGGTTGCGGTGAACAAGATCGATAAGGAAGGCGCCAACCCGGAGAAGGTCCGCGGCCAGCTGACCGAATACGGTCTGGTTCCCGAGGAGTACGGTGGCGACACCATGTTCATTGAGGTCTCTGCCCGCCAGAACCTCAACATTGACGCCCTGCTCGAGGCCGTGCTGCTCACCGCAGACGCTGCCCTGGACATGCGCGCCAACCCGAACAAGGATGCCCGCGGCATCGCGATCGAAGCCAACCTGGACAAGGGCCGCGGTGCAGTTGCAACTGTGCTGGTCCAGTCCGGAACGCTGAAGGTCGGCGACACGATCGTGGCCGGAACGGCCCACGGCCGCGTCCGTGCCATGTTCGACGAGAACGGCGACAACGTCACCGAAGCCGGACCGTCGCGTCCGGTCCAGGTGCTCGGCCTGTCCAACGTTCCCCGCGCCGGTGACACGTTCTTCGTCACCGACGACGAGCGTACCGCCCGCCAGATCGCTGAAAAGCGTGAAGCTGCGGACCGCAACGCGGCCCTGGCCAAGCGCCGCAAGCGGATCAGCCTCGAGGACTTCGACCAGGCTGTTGCCGACGGCAAGGTCGACACCCTTAACCTCATCCTCAAGGGTGACGTTTCCGGTGCCGTGGAAGCCCTGGAAGACTCGCTGCTCAAGATCGACGTCGGCGAAGGCGTGCAGCTGCGCGTCATCCACCGCGGCGTTGGTGCCATCACGCAGAACGACGTCAACCTGGCGACGGTGGACAACGCCGTCATCATCGGCTTCAACGTCAAGCCGGCTGAACGCGTTGCCGACCTGGCAGAGCGTGAAGGCGTGGACATGCGCTTCTACTCCGTCATCTACGCAGCAATCGATGACATTGAGCTTGCGCTCAAGGGCATGCTCAAGCCTGAGTACGAAGAAGTCCAGCTCGGCACCGCCGAGGTACGCGAAGTCTTCCGTTCCTCCAAGTTCGGAAACATCGCCGGCTCGATCGTCCGCTCCGGCGTCATCCGCCGCAACGCCAAGGCCCGCGTCACCCGCGACGGCAAGATCATCGGTGAGAACCTCACTGTTGACTCGCTCAAGCGGTTCAAGGACGACGCCACCGAGGTCCGCACGGACTTCGAATGTGGTATCGGCCTGGGCTCGTTCAACGACCTGCGTGAAGGCGACATCATCGAGACCTTCGAGATGCGCGAGAAGCCGCGCGTCTAGCAGTCCGTGGCCGGAGCCGCCGGGAAGTTTCCCGGCGGCTCCGGATCCGCGCTTTTCAACGTTCTTAGGTAAGGAGAGGTAATGGCAGATCCAGCACGCGCTGCGAAACTCGCTGACCGCATCAAGGTAGTGGTTGCCCAGGCGCTCGAACGGCGGGTCAAGGATCCGCGGCTGGGCTTCGTCACCATCACCGATGCCCGCGTCACTAACGATCTTCAGCACGCCACGCTGTACTACACCGTTTTCGGTGACGAGGAACAGCAGGCAGACACGAAGGCCGCATTGGAATCGGCACGGGGCATCCTCCGCGCCGAGGTGGGTAAGAACATCACCGTCCGGCTGACGCCCACGCTCGAATTTGTGGCTGACGAGATTCCGGTCAATGCCAACCACCTCGAGGAGCTCATCCGGGCCGCCAAGGAGCGCGACGCCGAACTGGCTGCGCTCAAGGAAGGCGCCACGTACGCCGGCGACGCCGACCCGTACCGCAAGGACGAGGACGACGAAGACTTCGAGGACGATCTCGAGGACTCCGATGCGCCGGTCGACTCGGACGCAAAGTAGCTAGCAAAAACGGCAGCTGACGCTGACGCAAAAAGGAAGCGGTTCCCCTCCGGGAGCCGCTTCCTTTTTGTTGCCGGTCAGGGGAGTTGGCCGCCTGCCAAAAGTTAGTCCTCCTCGTCCTGTGTGCTGTATGGGAGCCCGCTGCCGCTGTTTCCGCCGTGACCGTCTGCGCCGCCGCAGCCGGCATGCACCACCTCGACGCCGATGATCCGGCCGGCCGGAGGCGCCTCGGGTACGGGCGGCTCGGCGGGTGGCTCACCCGGTTCCTGCGGGCCTCCGGGGGGAAGTACGTCCACTGAGGCATAGAGCGTTGAGCCTCGCAGTTCCAGGGCGCCGGGCTGGTTCACTTCGTAGAATGGTTCGGGCGTATCGCTCCCGGCCGGGATGACCGAAATGCGGTTGGCGAACAGCTCGGCCACGTAAATGTCCCCGTCCGGAGCAACCGCGAGTCCGGTGGCTCCGCTGAAGCCGGTGGCCACCACTTCCATTTCGCCGGACCGGGGGTCCACCCGGAACACTGACCCGGTCGGGAAGCCCTCAGGCGCCCCGGGCAGGGAGGCGACATAAAGCATCCCGTCCGGGCCGCGCTCCACATCGGTGGGCACCGGCTCCGTGTTGTAGGTGAGTCCCACAGTGCACTCCGGCAGCCCGTTGGCCTCCGCCATGGGTGCGGTGATGGTTACGGGGATCGCCGGCAGCACGGCCAGGGTGGAGATGTCCCCGTCCCAGTCCACCAGCACGAGGGCATTCATGCCTGAGTCCGAAACCACTATGCCGTCCCGGGTGGGAACCGTGGCATACGGGTTCGAGTCCGTGCGGCCGGGGCGGGCTGTGCGGACCTCCGGGGGCAGCTGGGCCGCGCAGGCTGCATCCAGGCCTTCGAAGCCGTAGGTGTTTACGGCGTCAGGGTTTTCGGCGTATTCGTGTGAGGCGATGTTGGCAAGGGTCTCCACATTGCCGTCCCGGTCCACCGACTTCAGCAGGCTGATGTTCTGCGCCGGGTCTTCGGTGTCGGCGCCGATGCCCATGGTGTAGTAGGTCCGGCCGTGGATGCGGGATACACCTGCGGAACCGTAGCCGCCTCCGACGGCGTCCAGGGTTTTCGTGCTGCCATCCGGAGCTATCCGGGTAAGCACCCCGGCAAAAGACTGGGCTACGTCTATGGCTCCGCCGCGGCTCACGGCGAAGCTGAGCGGCGAGAGCAGGTTTTCTGCCACGGTGGTGACTTCGCCCGCGGCGGGCGGATCGGGTGGCTGCGGCGGGCGGGGCCCGTAGCCGCCGGCCGCGGCCGGCGAGGCGCCCAGGGCCAGCAGCGCGGCAGCTGCCAGGACAGCGGCAGCTGATGATGACGATTTCACGAGTGTCTCCTTTGGGGCGAGGGTGCTGGGAAAAGAGGCAACGGGGGAAGGCCTGCCTGTTCGCAAGCAAGCCTTCCCCCTGGTTGCGGGAAGGTCAGCGGGCGGTGGGTACCGCCCGTGCGGACTCAGTCGCGCTCGTGGATCCGCACGACTGTGGCCAGCGGTGTGTCCTCAACGGACGATCCGACGTACACCGGCACGTTGCCGGCCGGCGTCACCCACTGATCGGTGTTCTCGTCCCAGTACGAGAAGGACTGGATGTCCAGGGGCAGTCGTACCCGCTGGCTCTGCCCCGGGGCGAGGGTTACCTTCTCCCATCCGGCCAGCGACCGTTGGGCGGTGGCTACCGGTGCCGGCAGCCGGCCCGCGTAGGCCTGGACCACTTCGCTGCCGATCCGCTCGCCCACATTGGTCAGGCGCACTGAAACTTCCAGCGGCTTGCCCTTGCACCGGTCCCTGCCATGGCTCTTGGTCGGGCTCGGCGTTGGGGTGGACGTCTCGGTAGGTGACGGCGACGGGCTGGCCGTCGAGGCGGACCCGGCGGTCGGACCCGCCTTGGCATCCTCCGGGGCGGACACCTCGGGGTCAACCGCGATGCCGTCCTGCGCCATGGCTGCATCCTCGGAGACGCTGGTGTCGTCCCCGAAGAGCTGGTCCGTCAGGCCCTTGGCCTTGCCGGGCTTGAACGCGCCACACGTGATCCGCAGGTCCGAATAGTCGAAGTCGGTGTAGCTCAGGCCGTACCCGAACGGGTAGGCCGTGGGCAGGCCGAACTCCTGGTAACCGCGGTAGCCCTCGAAAATGCCCTCTGTGAACTCGGCGTCCAGTCCGTTGCCGGGGAACTGCGCCGTGGTGGCGGTTGGCGTCAGCTCGTCACTGACCGGAATGGTGATCGGCAGCCGGCCGGAGGGATTGGTATCACCGAACAGCAGGCTCGCGATGGCGGTGCCCTGGTTCTGCCCGGGGTACCAGGCCTGGACCAGCCCATCCACCGCGTCCTGCCAGTCCACTACCTCCATGGCACCGCCGGTGGTCATGACGACCACGGTGTTGGGGTTGGCGGCTCCCACCGCACGGATGAGGTCTGCCTGGTAATTCGGCAGCGCCAGATCCGGCAGGTCGCCGGCCTCGGACGAAAAGTCACGGACCATAACGACGGCGGCATCGGCAGCCGCGGCCTGCTCGGCGGCGGCTTCCGCCTGCGGCAGGACTACACCGGCCGGCGGAACCCAACCGAGCTTGACCTGCGGTCCGTTGCCGTTCCACTGGGAGCCGGTGTCAAAGGCGTAGGACAACTCCACGGTGTGGGTGGAGCCGGCGGTGAAGTCCAGCGGTACGGAGATGGTCTGGTTCTCGGCTTCTGCGGAGGGGGTGAAGAAGTCGGTTTCATTGATGACCTGGTTGCCGTCAACGGTGAGGGTGGTCCGTCCGTTGGTGACTACCTGCAGCTCGTAGGTCCCGGTCACCGGCGCTGTCAGCGTGCCGGTCCAGCGGGCCGACATATTGGTGTCCAGTTCCTGCGGCTGGGTAGGGAAGTGCGGTGAGGAGGCGTTGAAGTTGGTGTAGACAAAGAAGCCTGCGTTCAACCCGGCATAGGGCTCCACCCGGTCCAGGTACGGTGTGCCGGAGAAGTCCTGGTTCAGGAAGTACTGCGCGGTCAGTCCGGTTCCCGCCGCCCCGCCCGTTGGGGTGAGGAACGATGACGGGATGGGCTGGGCGCCGGGCAGGTATGCCGTGGAGGTGACCGGATCGGTGCCGGGGACAAAGTTCACGTCCGCACCGGTATCTGCAAGGCGGTCTTGGATGCCTTCCAGTGCGGAGGTCTCTTCGGTGGGGTTGGCGATATGCGAGCTGCCTCCGCCCTGGACCACCACGTCCGCATCGGTGCCGACCACGGCAATCGAATCCAGGGCCCCCGCGTCCAGTGGCAGAAGCTCGTCGTCATTCTTCAACAGGACCATGCCTTCTTCGGCAATGTCTGCCGATTCCGCGTTGTGCGCTTCGACCGGCAGCGGTTGTCCTTCGTAGCTGCGGTCGAAGAGGCCGAGTCCAAACATGGACCGGAGGATGCGCAGCACCGCATCGTTGATCCGGTCAATGGATACCTCACCGTTGTTGACGGCATCGATCAGCGGCTGGCAGAACAGGCACGTGCCGGCCTCACCCGCCACCGGGTCGAAGTTGCCCGGCTGCTGCTGGTCCAGTCCGTTGTTGATGCCCAGTGTGGTGGTTTCGGCAGCGTAGTCCGTCAGTACCCACCCCTCGAACTCCAGCTGGGTCTTGAGGATCTGGTTGAGCAGGTAGTCGCTGTCACAGGAGTATTCGCCGTTGACCTTGTTGAAGCCGCACATAACGGACCCGGGATGGGATCCTTCAACGGCAATGGCGAAGGGCCGGGTGTAGATTTCCTGCAACGCCCGTTCGCTGAGGACGTTGTTCAGGCCCTCCAGGCGGTTCGTCTCCTGTGTGTACACAGCCCAGTCCTGCTGGTTCGACATCACCCCGCCGTAGTTCTGCGTGGTTTCGGAATAGGCTGAACCCATGATGCCCTGCAGCAGCGGGTCTTCGCCGTAGGACTCGAAATTCCGGCCGTTCTGGGGAACCCGGGCAATGTTGATGGACGGTGAGAGCAGGATGTTCAGGCCGTTCCGGAAGGTCTCGTCCGTGGCGACCTGTGAATGCCGCGCCGAGACGTTGCGGTCCCATGAGGCCGCAACGGAAATGGCGGAGGGCAGCAGGGTGGACTCGCCGTTGTTGAAGTTGGTGTTGGCCTGCCGCACGCCGGTGCGGCCGTCGGTCATGGTCAGGGCGGGAATGCCCAGCCGTTCGATGGGCGCGTTGTAGAACCCGTATTCGTTGTTCAGCTCGCCGTGCAGCATGTCGACTTTTTCTTCCAGCGACATTTGGGAAAGTAGGGCGTTGGCCCGGTCCGTCGCGGACTGGTCCTCGTCCCAGTAGTTTCCGTTGGCCTGGCCGCTGCCTGCAGCGGCCTGCTGTCCGTTCGCGGCGCCGGCAGCTCCGGAAGGGACCACCAGTGCAGCTGAGCAGACGGCCACAGCGAGGATTTTCAGGGTCTGCGTATGATCGGGGCGGCGATGGCCGCTGGAGGAATGCCGCCTCAAGCGCGCGGCCAGGGCCTGGGTCATTAGTGCGGGTGACTTTTTCACAAAGTACTCCTCGGCAGGGTTCGGTCCGATGAGAGACTGCCCCAACACGCACCCGCAAGCGTTCCCCGGGTGGAGCGCTCAAAGACTAGGGGGCCGGACTACGCACGTAAACCGAGACTGCGGGTATTGACCGCGGTGCGTGCTCGACGCTGTGCGAGTATAAAAACCAGCTGCCGTCGGCGTTCTAGGTAGTTCCTGCTGCCGGCGGCTCCGGCAGCCGGCCGACCCCTTCGAGCAGCTCATCCCGGTCCCCGCACAGGGCGATCCGGATCCAGCCCTCGCCAATGGAACCGAAAGCCGTCCCCGGCGCCACGGCCACACCCTGTTCGGCCAGGAACCGCACGGTCCAGTCCCGCACGCTGCCCCCGGCCGCGAAGGACACATCGGCCCACAGGTAGAAGGCGCCTTGGGCTTCCAGATACCCGATGCCCTTCCTGTCCAGCACCGCGCAGGCTGCATCCCGGTTCGCCCGGTAGTGGGCGGCAGCGGTGGATACGTAATCCTGCGGTCCGGTCAACGCGGCCAGCGCCGCGTACTGTGAGGGTGAAGCCACGCAGGAAACAATGGACTCCATCACTGTGCTCAGCACTGGTTCCAGGCCGGACGGGAGCACCAGCGCACCGATCCGCAGCCCGGTCAGGCCGTAGGTCTTGGACAGCGTGAGGGAGGTGATCACCCGTTCCCCGGCGTCGCCGTCGAACGCCAGCGGACTGACATGCGGAACGTCGAAGGTGAAGGCCTCATAGCATTCGTCGGAGATGATCCACAGATCGTGCCGCCGGGCAAGATCCACCAGTTGCTTGGTCAACTCGGGACTGAACACCGCGCCCAGCGGATTGGACGGCGAGTTCAGCAGCAGCACCCGGGTCCGCGGTCCCAGCAGCGCCTCAAGGTCCTCGATCCGCGGCTGGAAGCTGTGCTCGGGATACAGCGGGTACTGCACGGGAACCGCGTGCAGCAGTTCAGCGGTCATCGCGAAGGTTGGGTAGCCGGGATTCGGCACGAGGATCTCATCCCCCGCGTCCAGGAGCATACTCATCGCCAGGTGCAGTCCCTGCTGGGCGCCCGAGGTGACAAACACGCGTTCCGCGGAAACCTGCGTGCCGCTGAGCGCTTCGGCGTGCCGGGCAAAAGCCTGCCGCAGGGGAGCGATGCCGGCGTTTGGCGTGTACCCCGTTTCGTCACGGTCCAGTGTGGACCGCGCCGCGTCGAGGATATGCGCCGGAGTGGGGAAGCCGGGTTCGCCGATGCTTAGGACAATGGAATCGGGTTTCGCCCACGCGGCCTGGGTGATTTCGCGGATCTGGTTTGCGGGAACGGCGCGGACGTGGGGTGAGAGCTGTGCCATATCCGCATCGTATCGCCGTCGGGCCGACCCGCGGCGCGCCCGCCGGGCACCGCGCCGCACCATATACTGAAAGGCGTGAATTCAGGGCAGGTCCGTTCAGGACTGATTATTGTGGACAAACCGCAGGGATGGACGAGCCACGACGTGGTCGGCCGCCTCCGGCGGCTGGCTGGCACCCGGAAGGTGGGGCACGCGGGCACCCTGGATCCCATGGCTACAGGCGTGCTGGTGGTCGGCATCAACAAGGCCACCCGCCTGCTGACCTACATTGTGGGTACCACCAAGACGTACGAGGCCACCATCCGGCTGGGCCAGTCGACCCTGACGGACGACGCCGAGGGCGAGGTCACTGCCGAAACGATTGCCGCCGCAGTGACCGATGAAGAAATCCGTGCCGCCGTGCAGGCCCTCACCGGAGACATCCAGCAGGTCCCCAGCAGCGTCAGCGCCATCAAGGTCAACGGGGAACGCTCCTATGCCAAGGTCCGCGCGGGCGGCGAAGTGAACCTGCCGGCCCGCCCCGTAACGGTGTCCCGCTTCGAAATCCACGACATACGGCGGGAGAACGGCGGCAAGCTGCGCGACGTCGACGTCACCGTGGACTGCTCCTCCGGCACCTACATCCGCGCCCTGGCCCGCGACCTCGGTACCGCGCTGGGCGTGGGCGGGCACCTGACGTCCCTGCGCCGCACCTGCGTGGGGCCCTTCGGCATCGACGACGCGTCCACTCTGGAGGAGCTGGCCGGTGACCTGCGCGTCCTGGAGTTGGACGACGCCGCCGCGCAGCTCTTCCCGGTCCGTAACCTCTCCGCGGCCGAAGCGGAGGACCTGTCCCACGGCCGCAGGATCACCGCCACTGGTAACCCGGAGCCGGGGCCGGTGGCTGCCATGGACCCCGAGGGCCACGTGGTGGGCCTGCTCGAGGACAAGGGCACCGCGGCCAAGGCGCTGCTGGTCTTCGCGCCCGGAAACGAGAAAGCGTAAATGGGCGTGGACCTTCTTTTCCTGGTCGGCTCGCTGGTCTGCCTGGTGTCGGTGGTGCTGTGCATCGGCGCGGCCGCCCTGCGCCACGGGCCGAACGACCTCACGATCCTCTCCGCTGCCGCCGTTGAACTCTTCCTGCTGGTCTACGGCGTGGTGTCACTGGTCCGCCTGGCCACCGGGCAGCACATTGCCGGTGAAGCGTGGGAATTCTGGGGCTACCTGCTGACCGCCCTGATTGTTCCAATCGGAGCGGTCTGGTGGTCGCTGATGGACCGCAGCCGCTGGAGCAACATTGTGCTCTCCGCCGTCGGCATCACCGTATTTGTCATGCTGTTCCGCATGGAACAGATCTGGGATGGAGTAAACCTGCTATGAAACGCAACATGGGCCCCCGCAACGACGGTGCGGCCAAAGATACGGCCCCTGCTGCGCGCAATGCCGGCCCCGGGCGGCTGCTGGTAGCCGTGTACGCCATCTTCGCCCTGGCCGCGACCGCGCGTGCCGCGTTCCAGATCCTCACCAAGTTCGAGCACGCACCGCTGGCGTATCTGCTGTCCGCCTTCGCTGCGGTTGTCTACATAGTGGCAACCGTGGGACTGGCCCGGTCCGGTTCCACCGCGTACAAGGTCTCGGTTGCGGCCGTGGGCGTGGAAATGGTCGGCGTGCTGGCCGTGGGCATCTTCGGCCTTGTGGACCCCGCGGCACTGCCCGATGACACTGTGTGGTCCGGCTTCGGCAGCGGCTACGGCTACGTTCCGCTGGTGCTGCCCATGGTGGGCCTGTGGTGGCTGTACCGTCACCGCGCAGACGCACGGAAGTAGAAAGACAGCATGCTTACCTGATCCGGTCAGGTGCGTGAGACCATGGCAGGAACAGACACTGTTCCAAACCCAATCAGGGGGAGCCATGAGCAACACCGCACCAGCACCGGGCGAGGGGAACCGCCGCGCCGGATCCGACATACCCGGAACCCGGCCGCCGCAGGCAGCAGGGGCGCAGGCCCCCGGAACCGGCGACGGGCGGCGTGTGCCGGAGCAGGCGGTCCCGGGCAGCGGTGCCAAGCCGCGCCGCGGGTCAAAGGGCTCCGGGGCGCCGAAGCCGCGCAAGGCCCCCAAAGCGTATAAGGCCAGCGATGACTGGGCAGTCTTCCGGGCCGTGGTGATTGGCGTGGGCATCCTGGTGGCCGGCTTCGGCCTGTACAACCTCATCACCGGCACCGCCGGCCTGCCGGACGGAAGCGGGGGAGAGGTCAACGCCACCCTGGAGAGCCAGTACCGCTTCTTCTCCGCCATGATGGTGGGCGTTGGAGCCGCGTTCGTGGCCATAGCCGTGAAGTTCCAGTGGGCGAACATGCTGTGGCTGGTCTGCCTGATGGTCTTCCTCGGCGGCATTGGCAGGGTGGTGTCCTGGGCCTTTTCCGGCACGCCGCACTTCACCTTTATTGTGCTGATGATCGTGGAGCTGGCCTTCCCGCCGGCGCTGCTGGTCTGGCACCGGTTCATTGCCAAGACCAGTGAACTGCGGCAGGAGTACAGCCAGCAGGGCGGGGCCGGCGGAGGCGCCGCGGACCCCGGTATTGCGGGCGGTGCCCGGTGACCGGCGATGATCGGACATAATGGATAGGTCCCCGTGCGGCGGAAGCCGACGGCGGTGCGCCGGACAAAGCGAAAGGTCCGGCACGGAAAAATGCTGCTAAGGAGCCTGCGTGTACTACTGGAATGACCTGGCGGAGATACCGGCCGGCATTGGTCCGACAGTAATCACCATCGGCAACTTCGACGGCGTGCATCTGGGCCACCAGCATGTGCTGAACCGCTTGGTCAAGGCGGCCCGGGAACAGGACGCGGCAGCGGTAGCCATTTCCTTTGACCCGCACCCCGCCCAGGTGCACCGTCCCGAAAGCGCCCCGGAACTCATCATGGGTACCGTGGACCGGGTCCAGGCGCTTGCTGACACCGGCCTGGACGGGCTGCTGATGATGCACTATGACATGGACCTCGCGTCCCTGACGGCCGAGGAATTTGTCCGGACCGTCCTCGTGGACGCACTGCACGCCAAGACCGTGGTCATCGGCCACGACGTGCGCTTCGGCCGCGGCAACGCCGGAGACCTGGAGACCATGCGCGCCCTCGGTGCCGAACTGGGGTTCGACGTCGAAGCGGTGGACGACTTCGGTGCCCTGGCGGACGGTCCGGCCTCAGGGCGGCGCTGTTCCTCTACCTGGATTCGTGAGGCGCTGCGGGAAGGCGATGTCCGCACAGCTGCCCGCCTTCTCGGCCGCACCCACCGGATGCGCGGGGAAGTGGTGCACGGCGCCGCCCGCGGCCGCGAACTCGGGTTCCCCACTGCCAACCTGGCACCGGAAGCTTCCGGCCTCATCCCAGCCGACGGTATTTACGCCGGGTGGCTCGTGGACGAGGCCGGTGCCCGCTGGCCGGCCGCGGTGTCCGTCGGGTCCAATCCGACCTTCGAGGGGGTTAGCCGCCAGGTTGAAGCGCACGTCATCGACCGCCCGGCTGAGGACGTGCACGATTTCAACCTGTACGGCCAGCACGTGGTGGTGGAGTTCGTGGAGCGGCTGCGCGGCATGGTCGCCTACACCGGGCCCGAAGCGCTGGTGGAGCAGATGCGCCTCGACGTCGAACGCACCAGAAATGTGCTTTCGACAGAAACCGCCGCGGGCAGGTAAACTGGATTCAAATTCGGCTGCGGTCCGTGGCGGCTGAATTTCTTTGTGTTCCGGGGTGTGAGCCCCAGGGGTCATCCCAAGGAGCGGAAAGATTCCCGGCAGCGAAGTGCTGACTCGGGCCTCACGGCACAACTCTAGGAGTTACATTGGCACTCGATCCCGCCGTCAAGCAGGAGATCATCCGGGAATTCGCTCGGGCTGAAGGGGACACCGGTTCCCCCGAGGTTCAGGTTGCTGTGCTTTCGCGCCGCATCCTCGACCTGACCGAGCACCTGAAGACCCACAAGCACGACCACCACACCCGCCGCGGCCTGATGGCCCTGGTTGGTCGCCGTCGTCGTATGCTTACCTACCTGCGCGAGACCGACATCGCCCGCTACCGTGCGCTCATCGAGCGCCTCGGCCTGCGTCGATAGTCTTTGTGAAAGGCGGCACCTGTGCATCAGCACGGGGAGCCGCCTTTTGCGCAGGCAGGCATGGACACCGGGAAAGCCGGAAGCGCACCTGTCTGATTGACGAACGGGTCCCCTGAACCGGGGACCCGCAAGCAGCAAAAAGAAACACGCAGCAAAGAAGAAAACAGCAGGAGTCAGCCAGCATCGCAGCATTCGCGGTCCTCGGTAGTGGTCTCCGGGAGATTTCAGCCCGTGGACCTCGATCGAAGACCGGGTGTTGAACGTACGGCACGGCCGTACGGACGGAAGTTTGAAACGGTGCTGGGTGCCTCCGCCCACAGAAGAAACGGAGGTGGCTCTCATATGGAGGGTCCCGAAATTCAGTTCTCAGAAGCCGTCATTGACAACGGCAAATACGGCACGCGCGTTATCCGGTTCGAAACCGGACGCCTTGCCCAGCAGGCAGCCGGCGCCGCAATGGTCTACATCGACGAAGACACCGCCCTGCTCTCGGCCACGTCCGCCGGCAAGTCCCCGCGTGAAGGTTTCGATTTCTTCCCGCTGACCGTGGACGTCGAGGAGCGTATGTACGCTGCCGGCCGCATCCCGGGCTCGTTCTTCCGCCGCGAAGGCCGCCCGTCCACCGAAGCCATCCTGGCCTGCCGCCTGATGGACCGCCCGCTGCGCCCCGCCTTTGTGAAGGGCCTGCGCAACGAGGTCCAGATTGTGGTCACCGTGCTGGCGATCAACCCCGACGTGCTTTACGACGTGGTTGCCATCAACGCTTCCTCCATGTCCACCCAGCTGAGCGGCCTGCCGTTCTCCGGCCCGATCGGCGGCGTCCGCGTTGCCCTGGTCGACGGCCAGTGGGTTGCCTTCCCCAAGCACTCCGAGCTGGAGCGCGCCGTGTTCTCCATGGTGGTTGCCGGCCGCATTGCCGGTGACGACGTCGCCATCATGATGGTCGAGGCCGAAGCCACCGACAACGCCTGGAACCTCATCAAGGACGAGGGCGCTACCGCCCCGACCGAAGAGGTTGTTGCAGAAGGCCTTGAGGCTGCAAAGCCGTTCATCAAGGTTCTGTGCGACGCCCAGTCGGACCTGGCCGCACGCGCTGCCAAGCCCACCGTCGAGTTCCCGATCTTCCTGGACTACCAGGACGACGTGTACGAGGCCGTTGAAGCTGCAGCTGCCGAGAAGCTGGCCAAGGTCTTCTCCATCGCCGACAAGCAGGAGCGCGACGCTGCTTCCGACGAGCTGAAGAACGAAATCAAGGCTTCCCTTGCCGAGAAGTTCGAAGGCCGCGAAGGAGAAATCTCCGCAGCTTTCCGCTCCGTCACCAAGCAGGTTGTGCGCCAGCGCATCCTCAAGGAGCAGGTCCGCATCGACGGCCGCGGCCTGACGGACATCCGCCAGCTCACCGCCGAGGTCGAGGTCCTGCCCCGCGTGCACGGTTCGGCCATCTTCGAGCGCGGCGAAACCCAGATCCTGGGCGTCACCACGCTGAACATGCTGAAGATGGAACAGCAGATCGATTCGCTGTCGCCGGTAACGCGCAAGCGCTACATGCACAACTACAACTTCCCGCCGTACTCCACCGGTGAGACCGGCCGCGTGGGCTCGCCCAAGCGACGCGAAATCGGCCACGGCGCCCTCGCCGAGCGCGCACTGGTTCCGGTGCTGCCCTCGCGTGAAGAGTTCCCGTACGCCATCCGCCAGGTATCCGAGGCGCTCAGCTCCAACGGCTCCACCTCCATGGGCTCGGTCTGCGCTTCCACGCTGTCCATGCTCAACGCCGGCGTACCGCTGCGCGCACCGGTTGCCGGCATCGCCATGGGCCTGGTCTCCGACCAGGTTGACGGCGAAACCCGCTACGCAGCCCTGACCGATATCCTCGGCGCCGAAGATGCCTTCGGTGACATGGACTTCAAGGTTGCCGGTACCTCCGAGTTCGTCACGGCCATCCAGCTGGACACCAAGCTCGACGGTATCCCCGCCTCCGTGCTGGCAGCAGCGCTGAAGCAGGCCCGCGAAGCTCGCCTGCACATCCTCGACGTGATGCAGGCCGCCATTGACGCACCGGACGAGCTCTCCGAGTTCGCTCCGCGCATCATCTCGGTGAAGATCCCCGTGGATAAGATCGGCGAGGTCATTGGCCCGAAGGGCAAGATGATCAACCAGATCCAGGAGGACACCGGTGCCGTCATCTCCATCGAAGATGACGGCACCGTCCTCATCGGCGCAACCGACGGCGGCTCCGCCGAGGCTGCCCGCGCGGCGATCAACGCGATCGCCAATCCGATGGTTCCGGAAATCGGCGAGCGTTACCTGGGTACGGTCGTCAAGACCACCACCTTCGGTGCCTTCGTCTCCCTGACCCCGGGCAAGGACGGCCTGCTGCACATCTCCGAGCTGCGTAAGCTCGCCGGCGGCAAGCGCGTGGACAACGTCGACGACGTCGTCTCCGTGGGCCAGAAGGTCCAGGTCGAAATCACCAAGATCGATGACCGCGGAAAGCTTTCGCTCTCCCCGGTGGTTGCTGAAGACGCCGAAGGCGACGAAGCAGCAGAAACCGAGTCTGCAGAGTAAATGCCGGACTTTTCCGATGGTGCCCGTCCCGTGTCCGCTTCGCAGGGACACGGGACGGTCGTCAAGCTTCCACTGACCACGTTGCCCTCCGACCCGACCCTCGTGGTCGGCACTCCGGGAGGCGCTGTCGTGCGCCGTTCGGTGCTGCCCGGCGGCGTCCGGGTACTGACGGAGGAAATGCCCGGCCAGCGGAGTACGGCCATCGGATTCTGGGTTGGGGTCGGCTCGCGGGATGAAGCCGCGGGCCGGCACGGCTCCACCCACTTCCTTGAGCACCTGCTGTTCAAGGGCACCAGCCGCCGTTCGGCGCTGGACATCGCCTCGGCTTTTGACGAGGTGGGCGGTGAGTCCAATGCGGCCACCGCCAAGGAGAGCACCTGCTATTACGCACGGGTGCTCGACACCGACCTTCCCATGGCCATTGACGTCATCACCGACATGGTCACCTCCGCCGTCCTGGACCCGGACGAGCTGGAGCAGGAGCGCGACGTCATCCTGGAAGAAATTGCCATGGACAATGACGATCCCGCGGACCTGTGCCACGAACGCTTCTCCGAAGCCGTTCTCGGGGACCACCCGCTGGGACGTCCCATCGGCGGTACCCCGGAAGCCATCCGCAGCGTCTCGCGCGAAGCAGTGCTGGAGCACTACCACCGGTACTACCGTCCCTCGGAACTGGTGGTTACTGCTGCCGGCGGACTGGACCATGACCAGGTCTGCACCCTCGTTTTTGAAGCCCTCCGCACTGCTGGCTGGGACCTTGATCCTGCAGCCACACCGTCTCCCCGCCGCAACACCGAACCCGCACTGATCTCCGGCACCGCGGGCGTACACGTATACAACCGGCCGGTGGAGCAGGCGAACATCGTGATGGGCTGCCCGTCGCTGACTGCCACGGATGACCGTCGCTTTGCGATGAGCGTGCTGAACACGATCCTCGGCGGCGGCATGTCCTCGCGCCTGTTCCAGGAGATCCGCGAGAAGCGCGGCCTGGTGTACTCCACCTACTCCTTCTCGGCGTCGTACGCCGACGCCGGCTACTTCGGCATGTACGCCGGTTGCTCTCCTGCCAAGACCCGGCAGGTCATTGACCTGCTCGGGAGCGAACTTGAGCGCCTGGCGGCCGACGGCGTTGAGCCGGCGGAACTTGCCAAGGCCCTGGGCCAGATTTCCGGTGGCATGGTTCTCGGGCTGGAGGACTCCGGTTCGCGGATGTCCCGGCTCGGGCGTGCTGAACTGGTCAGCGGCGAATTCATCGACATTGACGAGTCCCTGCGGCGGATCCACTCCGTCACTGCGGAGCAGGTCCAGGAGCTGGCCGCTGAGCTGGCTGCGGCGCCGCGGACCATCACGGTGGTTGGACCCTTCGAGTCAGCGACGGAATTGGGCTTCTAGCCGCACTTCGTCAAAGCCGGGAACGCTGGGCGTTCCCGGCTTTTGCTGTTTCCCTGGGCTGTGGGAGGGGTGTGAGGGGGCGTGTGGGGCGGCGCGTGTCGACGCGCCGGATGCTGGTACCTGTATGTCCAAGTACTTTATCCACAGCCCCCAAACACCCGTTGTTGCGGCCTTTTGCCGCCGTTACTATCGAACACATGTTCGAATCAACAGGTACTCACGGCAGCGCCGGACCGCACTTAAGACTTGCAGATGCGGGCCCGCACGCTGCGTTTGAGATGCACCCGAAAGCGGCATCAACTGCCGCAGTAGCTGCCCTGACGCTGGGACTTTCTTCGCCTGACACGCTGGCCGCGATTGCTGCTGATTCCGATGCGGGGCTTGTTGACCGGCTCCGTGCTTTGGAGGAGCTGAAGGCTGCTGCGTGTGCGGCGCAGGCCCGGGTGGCGGCGGCGTTGGACGTGTCCGTGCGTGCGGCTCATGCCCGGGCCGGGCTGCCGGCGGAGAAGCATGGTGTGGGCGTTGGAGCGCAGGTGGCTTTGGCGTGGCGGGAGTCTCCGGCCCGCGGCGGCCGGATTCTGGGCTTCGCGAAGGCCTTGACCCGGGAGATGCCGTGCACGCTCAAAGCGTTCTCGGAAGGCCACATCAGTGAGTGGCGGGCGACCCTGCTGGTCCGCGAGACTGCCTGCCTGTCCGTGGCGGACCGGCAACTGGTGGACCGTGAAATCGCCGGGGATCCTGCCGGGTTGGACGGGTTGGGGGATGGACGCCTGATTGCGAGGATCCGGAAGATCACGTACCGGCTTGATCAGGCCGCGTTGGTGCGGCGGGCGGCGAAGGCGGAGGCGGACCGGTTTGTGTCCTGCCGTCCGGCTCCGGACACCATGACGTACCTGACGGGTCTGCTGCCGGTGGCCCAGGGGGTTGCGGTGTATGCGGCCTTGTGCCGGGCTGCGGATTCGTTGCGGGCCCGGGGCGATGCCCGCGGCCGGGGGCAGATCATGGCTGACACGATGGTTGAACGCATCACCGGCCAGGCAAAGGCTGAGCAGGTGCCGGTGGAAGTGCAGCTGGTAATGACGGACCGAACCCTGCTGGCCGAAGATAAGGAGCCGGCATACCTGGCCGGGTACGGGGTGGTTCCGGCACCGTGGGCACGGAACCTGGTAGGCAAGGGCGCCCGTCGAAGGGCTCAGAAGACAGGGAAGCCGGGGGAGTCGGGGGAAACGGGGGAGTCCTCTCCCGGATTCTGGCTGCGCCGCCTCTACACGGCCCCGAGTTCCGGGGAGCTGCTGGCCATGGACTCGAAGGCCCGGGTTCGTACCGGTGTCCCTGGCCCGATTGATCACGGTACGGGACCAGATGTGCCGGACCCCGTGGTGTGATGCGCCGATCCGGCACCAGGACCATATTCGGCCGCACCGTGACGACGGTCCCACGGAGGCAGCCAATATCCAGGGGCTGTGCGAGGCGTGCAACCAGGCCAAGGAGGCACCAGGCTGGAAGGCAACAGTCATCGGGGCACCCGGCACCACCGATCAGCCGACACCGCGGGTCCGGAAGGCCACTGCTGCCCCAACCGCCCGGAAGGCCACGTGTGCCCGCTGGCACACTGTGGAGATCAGCACGCCAACCGGCCATCGGTACCGGTCGACGGCTCCACCCTTGCCGGGCGCCTAACCCCCGGCGAACGGGGGCAGGATATCCACAACGTCGCCCTCCTGCAGAAGCATGGCCCGATCCTGGGCTGCGGTTTCATTCACCAGGAACGTACTGCGCGCAATCACGGTGGCAAGCACCGGCACCCCGGGCCCGGCGGCCGGATACTTCGCACCCAGCTTTTCCGCCAGTTCGCCCAGTGTCAGGGGTCCTTCATCCAGGGTTTCTTCTTCTGTGCCGGCTGCCGCTTTCGCAGCGCCGAAATATCGGATCAGCACCTAGCCACCTATCGCGCTCATGGTTCGTTCAGGCTGTACATAGTCGGGCGCACCCAGCCCAACGTGGGCCATCCCGTGGGCCTTCGGTTTGCCCCACATTGCTTCCTGCCACCGCCGGACCACCGCGTCGTCGTCCACTCCGCTGCGCATCAAGGCGAGCAGGTCTGTTTCCTCGTGGGAGAAAAGGCAGCTGCGCACTTTCCCCTCTGCCGTGACCCGGGTCCGCACACACTCGGCACAGAACGGCTCCGTGACGGAGGCAATGATCCCCACCGTGCCGGCCACGGTTTCCGGCGTGGCCCGCCGACGGACCTCCCACCGCTGGGCAGGAGCACCGTTGCGTTCCCGGGGGTCCGGAGTCAGGACGAAGTCCCGCTCCAGCAGGCTCCGCATCTCGGCGGCGGTGATCATGCCGTCGCGGGTCCAGCCATGGTCGGCATCGAGCGGCATCTGCTCAATGAAACGCAGCTCGAAACCGTTGCTGACGGCCCATTCCAGCAGATCCGGGGCCTCGGCGTCGTTGATGCCGCGCATCAGCACCGCATTGATCTTCACAAGACCCAGGCCCACCCGCGCCGCTTCCTCCAACCCGCGCAGCACACGGTCCAGGAAAGGCCGCCGGGTCAGCTGCGCAAAAGTGTCCGGATGCAGGGAATCGAGGGAAACGTTTATGCGGGTCAGGCCCGCCTCCTTGAGTGCCTGGGCCTTTTTGTCCAGGCCCAGGCCGTTGGTGGTTAGCGAGATCGGCAGATCGGGATGGTTGGCCCGGATCCCGGCAATAATGTCCACCAGATCGGCACGCACCAGCGGTTCGCCGCCGGTCAGGCGCAGCTCCCGCACCCCCAGCCGGTCCACACCGATACGGACCAGCCGCACAATTTCGTCCCGTGACAGGACTTTGTCCTTGGCCAGCCAGTCCAACCCCTCGGCGGGCATGCAATACGTGCAGCGGAGGTTGCATTTGTCCGTCAGTGAGAGGCGCATATCGGTGGCCCTGCGCCCATACCTGTCCAGCAGGCCGTCCGCCGCGGCGGGGCCGGGGGACAGCACAGCCGTGGCCGGCGCTTCAGCAGCCGCCGGAACCGGGGCCATCGGTACGCTGAATTCTGCTGTACTGGACTCTGATGTACTAGTTGGTGATGATCCGGTCCCCGGTGCGTGTGGGGAAGGGCCAACGGCAGGCATTCCCAGCTGTATTCCCATCCCTCGAGGTTACGCTCTTTCACAGTTAGGCTCTATGAATGCGCTTTGTTCTCCGGGTCCGCAGGACCTTGGCGGCGTGCGCGGCGGTTTTCCTGGCCACGTGCACGGCCGCGTGTGCGTCCACCGGCTCCGGCGCAGAGGGCGACGGCGGCGTCACCGTTTTCGCCGCATCGTCCCTCACTGACGTGGTGGAGACGCTGAACGCCGCGTACGACGGCGGGGGGAAGCTGCGCATCAACGTTGGTTCCAGCAGCCAGCTCGTGGCACAACTGCAGTCGGGGGCGCAGGCCGACGTCGTGATCACCGCTGATCTTGAATCGCTTGACCCCCTGCGCGCATCCGGCCTGCTGGCGGAGGAAACCGTGCTGGCCAGCAACACGCTGGTCCTGGCTTATGCGCCGGGCAATCCCGCCGGAATTGCAGCGCTGGGCGACGCCGCGAACGACGCGGTGCGCACCGCCGTCTGCGCTCCTTCCGTTCCCTGCGGCCGGGCTGCGGAGCGGATCCTGGTAACCGCCGGCCTGGCCTTGCAGGCCCCCAGCATCGAGGACAGCGTGCGATCAGTGCTGGCCAAGGTGTCCACCGGGCAGGCCGACGCCGGTTTTGTCTACCGGACCGACGCCCTGGCAGCAGCGGGCACGGGCGTTGGATTCCTGCCGCTGGATGATCCGGCACCAAACCGTTATCCGGCCGCCCTGACCGCCGAAGGAGCCGGAAATGCCAGTGCCGCAGCGTTCTATGAATGGCTCACCGGCTCCGATGCCGCAGCCATCCTCGCCGAGGCAGGCTTCGGCCCCGCCGGCACAGGACACACCGATGCCCCCTAATACTTCCGTCCCTGCCCGCGCTCGGACTTCCCTGCGGGACCGGGAAGCGCGCGCAACCACACCCGGCTGGCTCTGGCTGCCGGCCGGTCTCGCCCTGCTGCTGTGTGCCGGACCCGTTGCCGCCCTGCTGCTGAACGTCCCGTGGACCTCCCTTTCAGACCTGCTGGACTCGGACCAGGCCCGGACCGCGCTGGGGCTGTCCCTGGCCACCTCGGTTATCTCCACGCTGATCTGCGTCCTGCTGGGGCTGCCGCTGGCTGTCCTGTTCAGCAAACTCGAGGGGCCCGCTATACAGCTCATGCGAGGGATCCTGCTGATCCCGCTGGTACTCTCACCCGTCGTCTCCGGCATTGCCCTGCTCTATTTCTGGGGCAGGCACGGGATTGCCGGCCGGCTGTTGGGCGCAGCAGGGCTCGACGTCGGCTACTCACCGGCCGCCGTAGTGATTGTCCAGGTGTTCGTGTCGCTGCCGTTTTTTGTGGTCGCCTCGTTGAACAGCCTTTCGGCCGTGGACCGGGACCTGGAAATGGCTGCCGCCACCTCGGGTGCCGGCCCAACCGCCATCCTGCGCCACATCACCCTTCCCCTGGCGCTGCCCGGCATTGTGGCCGGAGCGCTGCTGGCTTTTGCCCGCTCCCTGGGTGAATACGGGGCAACCATCACCTTCGCCGGAAGCATCGAAGGCCGCACCCGCACCCTGCCGCTGCAAATCGAGCTGAGCCTGAACTCCAACCAGCCGCAGGCGGCACTGGGGATCTGCCTGATGCTCATTGCCCTGTACCTTCTGGTCCTGCTGCTGGCCCGGCTCGGCGCCGGACGGCTGCTGCCGCGATGAGCGGACCGGAGGCGGCACCGGAGCCGCCCGCCCCCGGCGGAAAGCCGGACGGAACTCCTGCCGAACGTCCAGCAGGTAAGCCCGCTCCCGCTCAGCGGCGGATCCGCGGCTGGGCGGCAGGGGCGGGACTGGTGGCAGCCTGCCTGGGCATCGCAGCCGGGGAGCTGTTCGCGGCATTCTTGAGTCCGTCGCTGTCCCCGGTCTCGGCCGTCGGCTCAGTGGTCATCAATGCCGTTCCCGGACCCGTCAAGGACGCAGCCATTGCCCTGTTCGGCACTGCGGACAAAGCCGCCCTGCTGGCAGGCATGGGACTGATCATTGCCCTCGCTGCTATTGCAGCAGGGGTACTGGAATTGCGCCGCCCGCCCGCCGGGTCACTGATCCTTGGTGCCTTCGGAGCGGCGGGGCTGGCTGCTGTCCTGACCCGTCCCCAGTCAGCCGTCCTCTCCATTGTTCCGCCGCTGGCTGCCGCCGTCGTCGCCGTCATGGTCCTGCGCTGGCTCGCCGTGCGTGTCCGCGCCCTGGCTGCGGCGCCCGCACCCGCTGACGCGGCCGTGAGCCGCCGGGCGGTCCTGGTCTCGGTCGGCGGGGGAGCGCTGGTGGCCCTGCTCGGTGCGGCGCTGGCCGGCATTGCCCGCGGCGGGCAGGCCGGAGTAGCTGCCGTGCGCGACGCTGTACGGCTGCCCTCTCCCGCCCGCGCCGCGGCACCGATTCCGGCGGGGGCTGAACTGGCCGTGGACGGGCTGACTCCGCTGGTGACTGACGCTGCGGACTTTTACCGCATCGACACGGCGCTGAGCGTGCCCGCCATCGATCCGGAGAACTGGCGCCTGCGGGTCACCGGCATGGTGGACCGCGAAGTGGAGCTCAGCTACGCGGACCTGCTGGCCAAACCCCTGCAGGAAAGCTTCGTGACCCTTGCGTGTGTATCCAACGAGGTGGGCGGAAACCTGATCGGCAATGCCCGCTGGCTGGGGTGGCCGGTGCGCGAGCTGCTGGCCTCGGCCGGAGTGCGGCTCGGCGCGGACATGGTGCTCTCCACCAGTAACGACGGGTGGAGCGCGTCCACCCCGCTGGAGGCCCTCACGGACAGCCGCGACGCGCTGCTGGCCGTGGGCATGAACGGGGAACCGCTGCCGCTGGAACACGGTTTCCCGGTCCGCCTGGTGGTCCCCGGACTCTACGGCTACGTTTCCGCCACCAAGTGGGTGACCGAACTGCGGGTGACCCGATTCGCCGATGACACCGCCTACTGGACCGAACGCGGCTGGGGCGAGCGCGGGCCCGTCAAGCTGTCCTCCCGCATCGACGTTCCCGGCCGCAAGCCTGTGCAGGCCGGCACAGTGACGGTGGCGGGCGTGGCCTGGGCGCAGCACACTGGAATCAGTGCCGTCCAGGTCCGCGTTGACGACGGCGACTGGCAGGACTCGGAACTGGCCGCCGGAATTTCGGCGGACACCTGGCGGCAGTACCGGATTCCTGTTGACCTGTCGCCGGGCGGACACGACATCACCGTGCGGGCCGTGGATGCCAACGGCACTGTGCAGACCGACGAGAAACGGTCGGTGCTTCCCGACGGCGCCACCGGCCTGCATACAATTCGGGTGACGGTGCGCTGAGGCCAGGGCGCCGGGCCCGATGCTCCATCCCGCCGTCTCCACTAGGAGGAAGATGTCCACGCAGCCCCTTCCACAAGGCGCCCCCCGCGCCCCAGAGCAGGTCCCGCACGGCGGACAGCACAGTGCTTCCGGACAGCACTCCGCCCACGGTGCGCGCAGTGTTGCCGAGCACCGCGAAGCCGTCCGGGAGCTGCTCGCTACCTGGTTCGAAGCACACCCGCCGGCCCGGGAGACGGTGGGGCTGGCTAGTGCCGCGGGCCGGGTGCTGGCCGAGGACGTGTATGCGCCGGGAAACCTTCCGCCGTTTACGAATTCCCAAATGGACGGTTACGCGGTCCGGTCGGCTGACCTTGTTCCCGACGCCGTTCCCGGTCCCTATAGCGGCCCCGGCACCACCGCCCCGGCCGCTGGCCTGGTCCGGCTGGCCCGGGCTGCCTCCATTCCCGCCGGGACCGCCCCGGCTGCGCTGCAGCCCGGAACCGCTGCACCCGTCATGACCGGGGCGATGCTGCCCGCGGGGGCAGACGCCGTCGTGCCGATTGAGGCCTGCCGCCCCGACCGCTTCCTTCCGCCGGAGACCGCGGGGACCGTGGACCTGCCGGCTGCTGTTCCGGCCGGGCAGTTTGTGCGGACCGCAGGCAGCGACATAGCCGCCGGCAGCCTCGCGCTGGCAGCCGGAACGGTTCTTGGTCCGCTGCAACTGGGGCTGCTGGCCGGCCTGGGCCTGGCCGAGGTGCCCGTCCGGGCCCGCCCGCGCGTGCTGCTGCTGACCACCGGAGACGAGGTCCGGGAACCCGGCCAGCAACTGGACCCGGGCCAGATCCACGATGCCAACACCACCTTGCTGCGGACCTCTTTGGAGCAGGCCGGGGCACAAGTGCTCCGCTCCCGGATCCTGGCCGACTCCCCGGAGGAGTTCTCCGCCCTGCTCCGCGCCGATCTGGTTGCCGACGCACCGGATTTAGTGCTCAGCTCGGGCGGCATCAGCAAGGGTGCGTACGAGGTGGTGCGGCAGGCGTTGGCCTCGGCCGATGTCCGGTTCCTGTCCGTGGCCATGCAGCCGGGCGGGCCGCAGGGGATCGGCACCGTGGACGGTGTGCCGTTCCTCGGCTTCCCGGGCAACCCGGTCAGCTCGCTGGTCTCCTTCGAAATGTTCCTGCGCCCGGCCCTGGGCACTGTCACCGGCGCCCCGCGGCCGCGCCCGGAGATCCGGGCCCGCCTCACCGAAGCACTGGACAGCCCGGCCGGCAAACACCAGGTGCGGCGCGGACGGTATGCCGGCGGCACGGTGGAACCCGTGGGCGGTCCCGGCTCGCACCTGGTCCACGCCCTGGCCTCCTCGAACGCCCTGGTTTCCATCCCTGCGGGCATCGAACACATTCCGGCCGGCACGGAAGTGACAGTATTGCTGTTGGACTAATTGCCGGTGGGACTAAACGAGCCACCGCATCAAGCGTGCACTGAAAGGACCCCGCGTGAGCGTCGAACCCGAAGATTTACCACCCGCCGGACTGACCCACGTCCGCGAGGACGGGTCCGCTCACATGGTGGACGTGTCAGCCAAGGCTGAGACCACGCGCCAGGCCACCGCCCAGGCGGTACTGCGCAGCACCGAAGACGTGGTCCGGCTGATCGCCGACGGCGGGCTGCCCAAGGGAGACGCGCTGGCCGTGGCCCGGGTGGCCGGGATCATGGCCGCGAAGCAGACCTCCAATCTCATTCCGCTGTGCCATCCGCTGCCGATCACCAAGGTCACAGTGGATTTCACGCCCCGGGGCGGCGACGTCGTCGTCGAGGCCACGGTGAAGACCAAGGCCCTCACCGGCGTCGAAATGGAAGCATTGACCGCCGCCTCCGTTGCCGCCCTGACGCTGTACGACATGATCAAGGCCGTGGACAAGCACGCCCGGATCACGGACACCATGGTGCTCGCCAAATCCGGCGGCAAAAGCGGGGACTGGACGCTGTGAGCGTCTCGCAGCCTGCCGCGTCGCCGCGACGCACCGCCGGCGTGCTGATCGCCTCCACCCGCGCCGCCGCCGGAACCTACCAGGATGAAAGCGGTCCGCTGATAGCGGATTGGCTCTACGCGCTGGGGTATGACATTGTCCTGGCCGAAGTGGTGCCCGACGGAGAGGAAGTGGCCGCTTCCCTGCAGCGCATCCTCGCCCTGGAACCGTCCGTGCTGCTGACCAGCGGCGGCACCGGCCTCAGCCCGGATGACGTCACCCCCGACGCCACCGAACCGCTGCTCGAACGCCACGTGCCCGGCGTCATGGAAGCCATCCGGGCCAAGGGCCTGGCGTCCACACCAATGGCGTCCATCAGCCGCGGTTTCGCCGGCACAGCGGGCCGGACCTTCATCGTCAACCTGCCTGGCTCGCCGGCGGCCGTGGCCGACGGACTGGCCGTGCTGGAACCTATCATCGGCCACATCTGCGGCCAGCTCGAAGGAAAACGTGAACACTAGCCAAGTCCTGAACGCCAAAGTTTCCCGGGAACCGCTGAGCAGCGCCGAGGCGGAACGCCTCGCCTGGTCACCGGACTGCGGGGCCGTGGTGACCTTCAGCGGCATTGTCCGCAACCACGACGACGGCAAGTCCGTGACCTCCCTGGGCTACAGCGCGCATCCGAGCGCCGAATCAGTGCTGGGCCAGACTGCCGCAGCTGTTGCCGCCAAGTACGACGGCGTGCGGATCTGGGTGGCGCACCGCACCGGGAACCTGGACATCGGCGACGCAGCACTGGTGGCCGCCGTGGCATCGGCCCACCGCGGCACGGCCTTCGCGGCCTGCTCCGAGCTGGTGGACACCGTCAAAGCGAACGTACCGATCTGGAAGGAACAGGGCTTCACGGACGGCACAACCGAGTGGGTGGGCGTCAGCGACCGCCCCTGAGCACCGGTAATCTGGTGCACATGAGCGAAAAACTTGCCGTGGCGGTCCTCGGCGCCGCAGGCCGCATGGGATCCGAGGCTGTGGCCGCCGTGCGGGCAGCAGGGGACATGGAGCTCGTTGCAGCCCTGGGCCGCACCGACCCGCTTGAAACCCTCGTCTCCTCCGGAGCGCAGTATGTCGTGGACCTCACCGTGCCGGACAGCACCGAGGCCAACGTCCGCTTCGCCGTCGAACACGGCATGCACGCCGTAGTGGGCACCACGGGCTGGGACGCCGATAGGCTCGCCCGGCTGGAAATATTGCTTCGCGCGTCGCCGGGCACGGGTGTGCTCATCGCTCCGAACTTCGCGCTGGGCTCCGTGCTGGCCTCGGCCTTCGCCGCCAAGGCGGCGCGGTACTTCGAGTCGGTGGAAATCATTGAACTTCACCACCCGGACAAGGTGGATGCCCCATCCGGCACCGCCGTCCGCACGGCCGCGCTGATTGCCGCCGCCCGCAGCGAGGCAGGTGTGCCGGCGTCGCCGGATGCCACCGTGAAACAGCTCGACGGCGCCCGCGGCGCCGACGTGGACGGCGTGCATGTGCACTCAGTCCGGCTGCGCGGACTGGTAGCCCACCAGGAAGTGCTCCTGGGCGGCCCCGGCGAACAGCTGACCATCCGGCACGATTCGTTCGACCGTGCCTCCTTTATGCCCGGCGTGCTGCTGGGGCTGCGCCAGGTGGACGCCCACCCCGGACTGACCGTCGGACTTGACGGCTACCTCAACCTGAACGACTAAGGAACACGTTGTCTTTCTTCACCGGCCTGTTTTCCAACCGCGCCAAACTGGGCGTGGCCCTGGTGACGCTGCTGCTGCTGTTCTACCTGGTGGTCTCCGCGCAGCGGGGTTGGCTGCTGCTGACCTCGTCTGAGCTGACTGCACGCTTTATGGGCGCCGCTTACCTGGTGTTGCCGGTGGTAGGCGCCTGGGCACTGATCCGGGAACTGATGTTCGGTGCGCGGACCGAAAAGATGGCAGTCATCCTGGCCGAAGAAGGCCGCCTGCCCGTTGATGATCTGCCCCGCACACCGGCCGGGCGCATCGTCCGGGAAGCGGCGGACGCGGAATTCCCCAAGTACAAGGCCGAGACCGAAGCTGCACCTGAGGACTGGCGCAGCTGGTTCCGGCTGTCCTGCGCCTACGACGCCGCCGGGGACCGCACCCGTGCCCGGCGTTCCATGCGGCAGGCCGGGAAGCTGTTTGCCGAACGCGCGAAGGCCGGCAGCTAGCGAGCTGCTGAACGGCCGGCCGCTTTCCCGCGCGCCAGCCGGGACGCCCCGGACGTCACGAACTCCAGCGGTCCCCGCGCCTGGATGCGCTGGAACAGGACGGCCAGGACCACGTAGAAGACGGCCTGGATCCAGAACACCGGGAGCGGCTCCAGCGCCGGGTCCTGCTGGTCCACAATGGTCATGACCCATACATGCAGGCTGTACAGCGTCAGGGTCATGGCCCCGGCTGCCGACAGCGGCAGGAGCAGGTTGGGGCGGGCCCTGGTCAGCAGCAGGCACGCACCCAGGACCGCAGCGGCGGTCCCGGAGGCATGCAGCATGTCCAGGCTGGTGTTGGAGTGCGGCCCCGCCAGCGCCAGCCACCACCAGGACCCGGTCTGTTCCACCGGGCTGAGGTTAACCTCAAGCATCCTGGCCAGCGGCAGCCGCTGCCCGGATTCGGTGGCTTCCAGCACCTGCAGGCCGCCCAGTGTGCCCAGCAGGTAGTACGAGGTGAACTTGGCGGCGACGGCGGCGAACACCCCGGCGGCAAGCAGTCCCACCTGCACCGGCAGGTTCTTCAGGTCAAGCCGTCCAATAACCATCCCGAGCAAGATGTAGCTCAGCCACTGCAGCACCGGGTAGAAGCCGGTGACGAATACGTCTGCCGCCAGGGCGGCCGGTTCCTGGAACGAGTCCCACGTGAGGTTGCCGCCGATCTCCGACGGCGCAAGGACTTCCCGCAGCCAGCCGCGCAGCAGGTATGCCAGCACGGGGGAGAGCAGCAACCACCCGGCAGCCCAGACCGCCAGCCGGCGCAGCGGCATGCCGGCAAACGGCAGGGCCAGCAGGAACAACACCGCGTAGTGGAACAGGATGACCGCAATGTTGGTCTCCAATCCACCCAGGGCCAGGCCCACCAGGGCAATGATGACTGCACGGACCGCAATGCCGCGGCGGTCGCGGTTCACGGCCTTCGCCTCGTGGGGCTGGCTGCCACCGGTCAGCAGGGCCAGCCCGACGCCGGACAGCAGCGCGAACAGCGCCGAGGACCGCCCCGAAAAGACCAAGCCGGTAAACGACGGATCCCCGGTCTCCTGGTTGTACAGGGGCATGGTGTGGGTGGCGATCATACCCAGCAGGGCGATCCCGCGGGCAGCATCGATGCCCGTGAGGCGGCGTTGGATCATGCACAGCATCGTCTCACGCCGTACCCGCTTGCCCGCGCACGGGTAGGCTCCGGAGCCTACCCGGGGACGGCTCCTAGTCCAGGACGGCCCTAGTCCAAAACGGTGACGACGCCGCCGTCCGTGCGGTGGGCTTCCCACAACGCCGCAGCAACGGCCTCGGGCTCGTGCTTGAGCCCGGGACCCACCGGTCCGACTATCAGCACGTGCGCCACCCGGATTCCGGCCGGGCTGAGCTGCCGGTGCAGCAGGTCCACATACGCCGTTTCCGCTGCCGTTGAAACGGCGCTGGCCGCCCGGCCGGGGGAGGGCCGCAGGGCTCCGCTGCCAGTGGTGAACAGCAGGCTGCCGTGTCCGCGCTCCAGCATGCCCGGCACCACCGCGCGCACGGCGGTAGCGGCCCCGCCTACGCTGAGCGCAAGCGAGGCAAGGAACTCTTCGGCGCCGGTGTCCAGGACCGGACCGATCAGGTCGAGACTGGGCAGCGGGCTAAAGCAGAGGACGTCGATGGGGCCTACCCGCTCGACGAGCAACTTCACGGCCTGCTGCAGGGCGGCCGGGTCCGCAGCATCCGCCGCTTCCCACTCGGCAGCGATCCCCTCGCCTGCCAGCGTGGCGGCCAGCTGCTGCAACCGTTCCGCGGAGCGTGCCACCAGGGCAACCCCGCCGGACGCGAAGCGCCGGGCCACGGAAAGGCCGATGCCGGGCCCCGCGCCGATAATCAGGACTGTTTTCTGCTGCTCGTTTTCCATGGCGTCTTCCATGGCGTCAATGCTTGCGCGCAGAAGGCCGCCGCGGAACGCCGTGCCGTTCCCGGGTGCACGGCACCCACCCTCGCTACACTGCTGATGTGCCTTCGCCGCTGGGAGAATTCCTCATCCTCCGCCGTTCCCGTGTCCAGCCCGCCGATGTCGGGCTGCGCAGCAACGGCCGGCGCCGCGTGCCGGGCCTGCGCCGGGAGGAGGTCGCGCGGCTGGCGGATGTGAGCGTGGACTACTACATGCGCCTGGAGCAGGGCCGCGAAGCCTCGCCGTCGCCCCAAGTCGCGGCTGCCATCGGCACCGCACTGCTGCTCGACGAACATGCGCTGGCGCATCTGTACCGCCTGGCGGGGCTGACGCCGCCGCGCACCGTTCCGACCGCCGCCGCCGTGGACCCCCAGCTGGCGGCCTTCCTTAACGAATGGCCGGACCACCCTGCCTTCGTCCTTGGCCAGGCCTTCGACGTCCTTGCTGCCAACCCGCTGGCCGAGGCCCTGTTCCTGGGGTTCGGCCCCACCGGCAACCTGCTGGAATCCATGTTCCTGGACCCGGCTGCGGCTGTGCTGTACCGGGACTGGGAGACGGTGGCCGCCAGCATGGTGGCCAGTTTCCGGCTGCTGGAGGCAGCCCAGCCCCGCGAGCCGCGGATCGCCGAGGTCCGCGGACGCCTGCTGGCCGCCGATGCCCGCTTCGCGGAACTGTGGACCGATGCCGAGGTGCGCGGCGGACGGCTGAGGAGCAAACGCTTCCGCCACCCGGAGGCCGGGGACCTGGAATTGCACCTGCAGGCGTTCGACGTCCGGGCTGCACCCGGACAGGAACTGGTGGTCTACCGGGCGGAGCCGGGATCGGCGTCGAACGCCGCACTGAAGGTGCTGCAGGCAGCCGTCTGCTCCTGATGCCGCCCCGTCCGGTTCATCCGGCTGGGAACAGCCGGCCGCGTGACCGTTGCCCCTTTGCGCTGCGCAGCGGGTAACGTTTTACCCATGGATTTCCAAAACCGCACCCTTCCCTTCGGTACACTCGTCACCGCCATGGTGACCCCGTTCACGGAGGACGGAGCAGTGGACTTCGACGCCACCGCCAACCTCGCGAACAAGCTGGTGGAAGACGGTTGTGACGGCCTGGTGGTCTCCGGCACCACGGGGGAAACCTCCACTCTGGAGGACAGCGAGAAGGAAGACCTGTTCCGGGTGGTTGCCGAAACCGTCGGCGGGCGGGCGAAGGTCATCGCCGGCACGGGCACCAACCACACCTCCCATTCAGTGGAAATGGCCCGCCGCGCCGAGCGGGCCGGCGCCGACGGCCAGCTGGTGGTGACCCCCTACTACAACAAGCCCACGCAGGCAGGAGTGGTGGCGCACTTCGATGCCGTTACCGCCGCCACCGAGCTGCCCGTGATGGTTTATGACATTCCCGGCCGCGCCGGAATTGCGCTGAGCACCTCCACTATCTTCAAGCTCGCCGAGAACCCGCGCATCCTTGCCCTGAAAGATGCCAAGGCCGACTTCGCCGGCATCACCCGGGTGCTGGCCAACACCACGCTTGACATCTACGCCGGCGACGACGGCCTCACCCTCCCGTGGATGGCCGCCGGCGCCGTGGGCGTGGTCAGCGTCACCGCGCACATCGCCACCGAACAGTTCCGTGCCATGGTGGACGCCGCCGCGGCCGGGGATTTCGAGACCGCCCGCCGGATCCACTTCGAACTGGACCCGCTGATCCGCGCGGTGATGACCCACATTCCCGGTGCCGTCGCCGCCAAGCAGGTCCTGGCGATGCAGAAGGTCATCCCCACCGCCGCCGTCCGGCTGCCGCTGGTGGCACCGGACGCCGTCGAAATGGAAACGGTCCTGACGGACCTGGCCGAAGCCGGCATGGACTTTTCCCGGAACGAGGCGTAACCGGACATGACGGAAACAACGGGCACCGGACTGATGACCCCGCCGGCACTGGAACCGGGAACGCTGCGCATCGTCGCGCTGGGCGGGCTGGGGGAGATCGGCCGGAACATGGCCGTCTTCGAGATCGACGGCAAGTTGCTGATTGTTGACTGCGGGGTCCTCTTCCCGGAAGAGACCCAGCCCGGCGTTGACCTCATCCTGCCGGACTTCTCCTACATCCAGGACCGGCTCGAGGACGTTGTGGGCGTGGTGCTCACGCACGGCCATGAAGACCACATCGGCGCCGTTCCGTATCTGCTGCGGCTCAAGAACGACATTCCGCTGATCGGTTCACAGCTGACCCTTGCCCTGGTGGAAGCCAAGCTGCAGGAACACCGGATCAAGCCGTTCACCCTGACCGTGAAGGAAGGCCAGACCGAAAGCTTCGGACCGTTTGAATGCGAGTTTGTGGCGGTCAACCACTCCATCCCCGACGCGCTGGCAGTGTTCATCCGCACGGCGGCGGGCACCGTGCTGCACACCGGTGATTTCAAGATGGACCAGCTGCCCCTGGACGGGCGGATCACCGACCTGCGTGCCTTCGCACGGCTGGGCGAAGAGGGCGTGGACCTCTTTATGGCCGACTCCACCAACGCCGACGTACCCGGTTTCACCACTGCCGAACGCGAGATCGGCCCGGTGCTGCAGGAACTGTTCGGGAAGGTCAACAAACGGATCATCGTCGCTTCCTTCTCCTCCCACATCCACCGGGTGCAGCAGGTACTGGACGCCGCCGCGGCACACGGCCGCTACGTCTGCTTCGTGGGCCGCTCCATGGTTCGCAACATGGCCATTGCGGAGAAGCTGGGCTACTTGAACGTCCCCGAGGGCATCCTGGTGGACCTGAAAAACGTTGACGACCTGCCGGACAACAAGGTGGTGCTGATGTCCACCGGGTCGCAGGGCGAACCCATGGCAGCACTGTCCCGGATGGCCAACGGAGACCACCGGATCAGCATCGGCAAGGGCGACACGGTCATCCTGGCCTCCTCCCTGATCCCGGGCAACGAGAACGCCGTCTTCCGCGTCATCAACGGTTTGATGCGCATGGGTGCGGACGTTGTGCACAAGGGCAACGCCAAAATCCACGTCTCCGGGCACGCCGCGGCCGGTGAACTGCTCTACTGCTACAACATCCTGCAGCCCAAGAACGCCATGCCGGTCCACGGCGAGACCCGGCACCTGATTGCCAACGGCCGGCTGGCCGCGGCCACCGGCGTCCCGGAACAGAACATTGTCCTGGCCGACGACGGCACGGTGGTGGATTTGCGCGACGGCAAGGCGCGGGTGGTCGGCGAGGTTGAGTGCGGGTTTGTCTACGTGGACGGCTCCAGCGTGGGAGCGATCACCGACACCGATCTGAAGGACCGGCGGATCCTCAGCGAAGAGGGCTTCATCTCGATCATCTCCGTGGTGAACCGCAGCACCGGGACCATCGTCTCCGGACCGGAAATCCATGCCCGCGGATTCGCCGAAGGTGATGCGGTCTTTGACGAGATCATTCCCAAGATCAGCGCAGCGCTGGAGGAAGCGGTCCGTTCCAACACGGACCACACCACCTACCAGCTGCAGCAGGTGGTCCGGCGGGTAGTGGGCACCTGGGTCAACCGGCGCCTGCGCCGCCGCCCCATGATTGTCCCCGTAGTCGTCGAGGCGTAGCCCGCTGAAGGGGACCCCCGCGGGTACTTGCGGGTACCTGCGCGGCCCGAGCAGGCCGGTAAATGCCGGTCCGGCCGCGTAAATCCGGGGGATCAGGGGTCCCGTCGGGTAGCGTGGCTGGTATGGCGACTCGTACTTCCCCTGCCGCACGCAGCGGTTCTTCCGGCCGTACCACGGCCCGGAGTGCCGGCGGCAGCACAAGCAAGGCATCAGGCAAAGGCAGCCCGCGCGGCGGAACAACAGGCCGGGGGAGCGCTGCAGCACGCCCGGCCCCGCCGGAACAGCTGCCCCTGCCGCTGCGCGCCGTTGAAAGCGCCTGGATGGGCATTTCCCGTATTGCCGGCGGCGGGGTGCGCAAGCTCGGCACCGATGTGTCCCCGGACTACGAAATCCGCCGCGATGGAACCGGTTTCTTCCTGACCCTGCTCGGCCTTGCCGTCGCCACGGTGGAGTGGTGGGCCCTGCGCGGTCCCGTAGCCGACGTCATCCACGCCGGCGCCGCCGGCACGTTCGGCTGGATGGCGCTGGTGCTGCCGTTCATGCTCTTCACCGGTGCCGTGCGACTCTTCCGATACCCGGAACGCCACCGCGCCAACAGCAGGATCAGCATCGGCCTGGTGATCATGCTGCTCGCCGGGTCGGGCATCACCCACATTGTCGGCGGCCTGCCCTCCCTGACGGACGGCTTCGAACGGCTCTGGGTATCCGGCGGCATTGTCGGCTTCCTTGTATCCGGCCCGCTCTCCGCCGCGTTGACCAAGTGGCCGGTGCTCATCCTTCTGTCCTTCCTGGTGTTCGTGAGCGTCCTGATCATCACCGCCACACCCTTCCGCCACATTCCCGCACGCCTGCGCGCCCTGTACGAGCACCTCATGGGCCAGGACCTGGCCCCGGATGATCCCGAGGCGCATGACCAGAGCTACCTCTACGGCAACCCCAAGCCCGAGAAGGTCAAAAAGCCGCGCAAGACCCGCCGGGAGAAGGAAGCCGAGGCGGCCGCAGCCGCTGCGCAGGACGGTTTTGCCGGCGATGAAGCCTTTGAACGCGCCCTGTTGGCCGATGAAGAGGAAGAAGCGGCTGCTGCCGCAGCAGCAGCGCCCGTCGTCCCGCCGGGCGTCCGCCGTCCCACCCAGGCCGAACTGGCCACGCAGAAGATCCGCCGCAACCAGGGCCTGCCGGTCGACGGCGACCTGGACCGCGGCATGGACAGCGCGGAACCGCCCACCGAAGCCATCAGCATGGTCCCGGGCGCCACCGAGGTGCTGAACCTTCCCGCGGCTGCCGCTGCCGTTCCTCCGGTCCCGTCCCGCCCGGTGGCGCACACCCCGCCGGCTACCCCCATCCCGCAGCGGACCGAGCAGCTGCAGCTTTCCGGCGACATCACCTACACGCTGCCGCCGTCGGACTTCCTGCCGCCGGGCCCGCCCGCCAAGGAACGCTCCGAAGCGAACGACGCCGTCGTCGCGGCCCTGACGCACACTCTGGAGCAGTTCAACGTGGACGCCAAGGTCACCGGCTTCTCCCGCGGCCCCACGGTTACCCGGTACGAGATCGAACTCGGCGAGGGTACCAAGGTGGAACGGGTTACGGCCCTTTCCAAAAACATCGCCTACGCCGTGGCCAGCTCCGACGTGCGCATCCTTTCGCCCATTCCCGGCAAGTCCGCCATCGGCATCGAAATCCCGAACGCGGACAAGGAAGTCGTGGCCCTGGGCGACGTGCTTCGCTCCAACTCCGCCCGCAAGACCGAACACCCCATGGTGATGGGCGTGGGCAAGGACGTTGAGGGCGGGTTCGTGGTGGCCAACCTGGCCAAGATGCCGCACCTGCTCGTGGCCGGTGCCACCGGCGCCGGTAAGTCCTCGTTCGTGAACTCCATGATCACCTCCATCCTGATGCGCTCCACGCCGGATGAGGTGCGCATGGTCATGGTGGACCCCAAGCGCGTGGAACTGACCGCCTATGAGGGCGTTCCGCACCTGATCACCCCCATCATCACCAACCCCAAAAAGGCTGCCGAAGCGCTGCAGTGGGTGGTCCGGGAAATGGACACCCGCTATGACGACCTCGCCAACTTCGGGTTCAAGCACATTGACGACTTCAACAAGGCCGTCCGCAACGGCAAGGTAGTGCCCCCGGCCGGATCAAAGCGGGTCATCCGCGCCTACCCGTACCTGCTGGTGATCGTGGACGAGCTGGCCGACCTGATGATGGTTGCCCCGCGGGACGTGGAAGACTCCATTGTCCGCATCACCCAGCTGGCCCGCGCCGCCGGCATCCACCTGGTGTTGGCCACCCAGCGGCCTTCCGTGGACGTGGTGACCGGCCTGATCAAGGCGAACGTGCCCTCCCGCATGGCCTTCGCGACGTCGTCGGTCACCGACTCCCGCGTGGTCCTGGACCAGCCCGGCGCTGAAAAGCTGCTGGGCCAGGGTGACGCCCTGTTCCTGCCGATGGGCTCCAACAAGCCCATCCGTGTACAGGGCGCCTGGGTCACCGAGTCCGAAATCCACCGTGTGGTGGAGCACGTCAAGAACCAGCTGCAGGCCGTCTACCGCGAAGACGTTGCGGTCACGGCGCCCAAGAAGCAGATCGACGACGACATCGGAGACGACCTCGACGTGCTGCTGCAGGCCACCGAACTGGTGGTGACCACTCAGTTCGGCTCCACCTCCATGCTCCAGCGCAAGCTGCGCGTGGGCTTCGCCAAGGCAGGACGCCTGATGGACCTGCTCGAGTCCCGCGGCGTCGTCGGGCCCTCCGAAGGTTCCAAGGCACGCGATGTGCTGGTGAAGCCCGACGACCTGGCGGCCACCCTGGCAGCCATCAGCGGCGACGAAGCGCCTGCCCCGTCCGGGGGAGCGGACGCCGCAGCGCTGGCCGAGAACGCCAACGTGAACCACGGGTTCGACGCCGGCGGTCCCGTGGACCTGGTCGCCGCCGACCTGGATGGCCGGCCGCAGGCTGCGGAGTACCACGACGGCGCCGACGACCCGGAGTCCGAGGACGCATGGAACCTCACCGGCCGGTGAATGTTCGCTAGGCTGAAGCTGTGAGCAATTCTCCTAGCGAGAGGGTACCTACCCTCAATATCGCCAATGCACTGACGGTGGTGCGGATCCTGATGGTTCCGCTCTTCATCTGGTTCCTCGCTGCCGACGACGGCCGCGGCGGGCTCTACCGATGGCTGGCGGTGGCAACATTCGCCGTCGCCATCTACACGGACAAGCTCGACGGCGACATAGCCCGCAGCCGCGGCCTGATCACCGACTTCGGCAAAATCGCCGATCCGATCGCGGACAAGCTGCTGATCGGTTCCGCACTGGTGATGCTGTCGCTGCTGGGCGAACTGTGGTGGTGGGTGACCATTGTGATCCTGGTCCGCGAACTGGGTATTACCCTGATGCGCTTCGTGGTGATCCGCTACGGCGTGATGGCAGCTTCCCGAGGGGGCAAGCTCAAGACGGTGGTACAGACCTTCGCAATCTTCGTGTTCCTGCTGCCGCTGGGCAGTTGGCTGGGCAGCTGGGCCTGGTGGATCGGCGCCGTCTTTATGGCCGCCGCACTGGTGATCACCGTGGTGACAGGCATCGACTACGTCCTGCAGGCCGTCCGCCTGCGCCGCAGCGCAAAGAGCGTATGAGCCCGGAGACCGGGGCGGGCGCCCCTGTGGAGGAGAGCTCGGCCGCCCGTGTCCTGCGCGCCGCGAACCGGGCCGGCAAAACCGTAGCCACTGCCGAGTCCCTGACCGCGGGAATGCTCTGCGCGGAGCTTGGATCCGTGCCGGGAGCGTCCACAGTTTTGCAGGGTGGCGTGGTCGCGTACCAAAATGGGATCAAGCATTCCGTCCTCGGGGTTCCGGCCGCGCTCCTGGCCGAAGCCGGGTCCGTGGATGGAAGGGTGGCGGAGCTTATGGCGGTCGGGGCGCGCAAGGCCCTGGACGCCGACGTCGCAGTATCAACCACCGGGGCGGCCGGGCCTGCGGCCCACGACGGCAAACCGGTGGGAACAGTCTTCGTAGGGATCGCCTCTGCCGGAGGATCTTACTTCCGGGAGTTCCTGTTCCCCGGAGACCGCACCGCCATCCGTGCCGCTGCCTGCCGCGAGGCACTCGCGATGCTGGCCGCAGAACTGGAGACCGCCGGTCCCGTTGGAGACGGACAGTAACCGCCCCATCCGCCGCGGGAACAAAACCGTCAGGGCATCAGTTGTTAGTATCAGGAACCGCCAAGGTTCTTTCAGTACGATCTTTGAACAGTCTGCGGCAACTCGCCGCAGCCCGTACTCATAGGGAGCAGGACGATACACATGGTTAAACAACCCGTATCCGTGAACGGCGTGATCCGCTGGCGGGATGTAGGGTTGGCGGAAGACGCACACCGGGAGCCTAAGGAGCGCAAGATGGTAGTTCTTCGTCACGAGATTGGTGATGTCCTCCGCGACGTGCGCCAGCGCCAGGGCCGTACCCTGCGCGAGGTGTCGCACAGTGCCCGTGTATCCCTCGGCTACCTCAGCGAGGTTGAACGCGGACAGAAGGAAGCATCATCGGAACTCCTGTCTTCAATCTGCACGGCCCTCGATGTGCCCCTGTCCCTGATGCTCCGTGAAGTCAGTGACCGGGTGGCCAGCGCTGAAGGCGTTGCCATTCCAGATACCGTGCCCTCTGAGTTTTCGCGGGAATTCGCACGTGAATTTCCCGAAGACCTGGCCCGGGACCTGGCCCGCACATCCTAGGAACCCCGGCAGCGCCCCTTCGCTTCAGGCGACGGATGCGTTGCCCCCAAGATTTACCAGCTGAACAGCTAGTGACCCCCGCAGGTGCGGTGCCTGCGGGGGTTTGTTCTGTCCGGGGCTGATTTCAAAGACTGTCCCCGGTTTCAAAGACTGTCCCCGGCCGGACGGACGGAGGCATTCAGCTTGTGCAGCAGCCGAACCAGGGCGCGCAGCTCTTCGGCCTCCCATCCGGTCCATGTCCGGCGGAAGTGCTCCTTTCGGGCCGTTGCCGTGCCTTCCAACTGTGCCGCCCCCACGTCGGTGAGGTTGATGGGTTGGGCCCGCCCGTCCACCGGGTCCGTATGCTTCTCCACCAGGCCCAGGCTTTGCAGCATCGCAACCTGACGGCTCAACGAGGGCTTACCCACCCCCACCGCCGCGGCCAGGTCCGTCAGGCGCATGGGACCCTGCTGGTGGAGCAGCACCATGAGGCCGTAGGCCGACGGTTCCATGTCGGGGTGGACTTCGCGGGCTATCTGGTGGGAGACGGAGCGCGCGCGGCGCCACAGGACACTCAGTTCCTGTTCCAGGTCCTCAATGGCGGCATCGTTGTCCGGGTCCCCGCCATCGGGCCGGTCCGCGGGACCGGTGGTCTCGGTCATGTCTCCATTCTAGGTTGGTTACTGCGGGGCGCTGCGTGCGTGCGAGAATTAAGCGATGCGTATCAGTGACTTCTGGCGGCTCATGGATGACGAGTTCGGTTCGGCCTATTCCCGGGTCTTGGCCGCGGATCTGGTCCTCGGCCAGCTGGGCGGGGTTACCGCTGCGGAAGCGCTCCGGAAAGGCGTGGAACCAAAAGCGGTATGGCTGGCCGTGTGCGAGATCCAGGACGTGCCGGCTGACCGCAGGCTTGGCCGGGACATCAAACCGAAGGCAACGTAGCGGCGGGAACGCCCGGGAGCCCGGACAGCCGGAACGGAACACGCCGGGGTGAATATTCGAATCTGTGTTCGGATAAAGATATGCTCCTACACAGGGGTCGGCCACAGCAGGCGCGGCCCGGGATATCCACAAGATAATGAGCAACAAGGTCCGGTCAGCCGTTTTGTCAGTGCCGCCGGATAGGGTCGTTACTAAGCAATGGACGACAGGCCTACGGGCCACTCACAACCACAACACGAGGTGAAGAATGGCTGCTCCAGCCGACCGCGCAAAAGCACTTGAGGCAGCGCTGGCCCAGATTGACAAGCAGTATGGCAAGGGATCGATCATGCGTCTGGGCGATGAGGTGCGCGCCCCCGCAGAGACCATCTCAACCAGCTCCGTCGCTCTGGACGTTGCCCTGGGCATTGGCGGGCTCCCGCGCGGACGCGTGGTGGAGATCTACGGTCCGGAATCTTCCGGTAAGACCACGCTGGCCCTCCATGTTGTGGCCAATGCGCAGAAGAACGGCGGCATCGCCGCATTCATCGACGCGGAGCACGCCCTGGACCCCATCTACGCCGCCAAGCTCGGCGTTGATACGGACTCGCTGCTGGTGTCCCAGCCGGACACCGGCGAGCAGGCCCTGGAAATCATGGACATGCTGATCGGCTCCGGGTCCGTCGACGTCGTCGTCATTGACTCCGTTGCCGCACTGGTGCCGCGGGCCGAAATCGAAGGCGACATGGGAGACAGCCACGTCGGCCTGCAGGCCCGCCTCATGAGCCAGGCGCTGCGAAAGATCGCCGGCCGGCTGAGCCACACCAACACCACCGCCATCTTCATCAACCAGCTGCGTGAAAAGATCGGCGTCTTCTTCGGCAGCCCGGAAACCACCACCGGCGGCAAGGCCTTGAAGTTCTACGCGTCCGTACGCATCGACGTCCGCCGCATTGAAACGCTCAAGGAAGGCACCAACCCGGTTGGCAACCGCACCCGCGCCAAGATCGTCAAGAACAAGATGGCACCGCCCTTCAAGCAGGCGGAATTCGACATCATGTACGGCGTCGGCATCTCCCGCGAAGGCGGCTTGATCGACATGGGCGTGGAGCACGGGCTGGTCAAGAAGTCCGGTGCCTGGTTCACCTACGACGGAGACCAGCTGGGCCAGGGCAAGGAGAACGCCCGCAACTTCCTGAAGGACAATCCCGACCTGGCCGACGAGCTGGACCGCCGCATCCGCGAAAAGCTGGGCATCGGCGTTCCGGCCGCAGAGGAACCGGCCGCACCCAAGCTCAAGGCTGTAGCCAAGGACTCCTAGGGCTTACCCCCTCAGGCAACAAGGGCAGCGCCTCCTCAGGAGGTGCTGCCCTTGGGGTTTGGCCATCCAGGCAGCAGCTCATTCAACACTGACTCATTCAACCGGAACAGCTATGGCATCCCAAGAAACGCTCGAACAACTGAAGCAGCGGCTCGCCGACATCCAGGCGGGTACTGCCGTGCCTTCGGATACGACGCCGGCAGATGTGCCTCCGGCCTCCCGTGCGCGCTCCCGCCGGAAGCCGAAGGATGCAGGGGATACCTTCCAAGAAGGCGGTTTTGGCGAGGAAGCCCCGGCAGATGAACCGTGGGCAGAACCAGGCGCCGGAGGCGGCACCAAGAAAAAGAAGCGCCGGAGGAACAGCGCGGGGGAGGCGGATTCCGTTTCCGGGCCGGCGCCCGAGCTGACACCTGAGGAAGCCTACTCGGAGGCGAAAGCCATTGTGCTGCGCCAACTCACGGCATCACCCAAAAGCCGGCACCAGCTGGAAGCGAAGCTGGCCGAACGCGAGATTCCGGCGGATGCGGCCGCAGCAGTCCTGGACCGTTTCGAGGAAGTGCAGCTCGTGGACGACGCCGAGTTCGCCCGGTTGTGGGTCCAGAGCAGGTCGCAGGGCAAATCACTGGCCCGCGGCGCACTGCGCCGCGAACTAGCCGAAAAGGGGATTGCGCCGGATCTGGCCGAGGATGCCCTCGAACAGGTCAGCGCCGATGACGAACTTGAGGCCGCCAGGACCCTGGCCCGGAAAAAGCTGCAGTCCTCCGCGGATCTCGCAGACCGCACGGCAAGGGACAAACAAACGCGGCGGCTCGTGGGCATGCTGGCCCGCAAGGGTTACTCGCCGTCGCTGGGTTTCCGCGTGGCCGGAGAAATTATCAGCGAGGCACGCGAGGCCAGAGGCGACAGCGTCTAAAAGCGCACACCCTCGAAGGGCCGGTGTCAATTCGCCGCGCCGTGTCGTATGCTGTGCCAACTATGTTAAAGATGAGCTTGGTGGGGCCCAAGTTAAGGCGTTCCCCGCTGTTTGCCGTGGTGTTTGCCGGAATCCTGGCCTCCGCCGTGCTGACCGCTGGACCTGTCTCGGCTGCGGACCCGTACCCGTCCTGGGAAGATATCCAGCAGGCCAAGTCCTCCGAGGCCGCCAAAGCCTCTGAGGCTGACAAGCTCGAAGGGCTGCTCACGGAGCTGCGCACCGACGCCGGGCAACTGGGCGACGCTGCGGTTAAAGCCACCAGCCGCTACAACGCAGCGAGGGATGCCCTGGCAGAAAATGAGAAGCTCCTGGCCTCGCTATCCGCACAGCGGGAGGCCGCCGAGGCGCAGGCGGATGAAACGCTGCAGCGTGTGGCCGCATTGGCCGCGCAGACGTACAAGTCCGGAGGTGCCGCAGCGGACGGCTTGGGACTTTTGCTCTTGGATACGGAAGCGTCTGCCGACGCCCTGCACGGGGCGGACCTGATGGACCGCGTTTCCTCGCGGGCCGGAACCCTGTATGCGGCAGCGACGGCATCCGAACGGGTAGCGGCCGGCCTTGCCGATCAGGAACAGCAGGCCCGAGATGCCCGTGCAGACCTGCTGGCCGAGGCCAAACGGTATCTTGACGAAGCCGGCGCCTCTGCCACCGCGGCGGATGAAGCGGTCCGGGAGGAGGAAGCCCGGAAAACCGTTTTGCTGGCCCAACTGGCCGATTTGCACGGGACCACCGCCGACGTGGAAAACGCACGGCTGCGCGGAATTGCCGCTGAGCAGGCCTTCCAGGAACAGCAGGCGGCAGCGGAACGGGCGGCACGGAACGCCGGTACCGTGACGCGGCCTGCGGTTGGCTCACCCGTTGCTCCCGGCGCGCCGGAAACAGGGGTTCCGGCCGTGACCCTCCCCATAGCACCTGTGCCGGCACCTGCTCCCGCACCTGCGCCGGCGCCTGGCCCGGCACCCGTTCCGCTTCCGCCGCCGCCCGCCCAACCGGTGGACGATCCGGCCGGGGCCCAGAACTATGCCGCCGGCATGATGGGTGCCTACGGCTGGGACGGCAACGAATTCCGCTGCCTGGTCAGCCTCTGGAACCGGGAGTCCAACTGGCGCACTTCGGCGGCCAATCCGTCCAGCGGCGCCTACGGAATCCCGCAGTCGCTGCCCGGTAGCAAAATGGCCAGCCACGGCAGCGACTGGCAGACAAACTACCGGACCCAGATTAACTGGGGGCTCGAATACATCTCCTGGCGCTACGGCACACCCTGCGGCGCCTGGCAGCATTCCGAAGAGGTCAACTGGTATTAGCCCAATTGGCGGCAACGGTTTGCGGCTGCATGCGATGTCGGGGGCGTCAACATCGTCGTTACCTTTTTGAGACTTTTCCCAGAAAACTCCGGTAGCGTCCTGCGCTTGTGACTTCACTTGACTCATCACGCCGCGAACAGACCCGCATCCGACGCGCCCTGCGCCGCCGCCGAAGGCTGCGAATGGGGGCCTCGGCAGCACTAGGCTCCCTGGCAATGCTGGGTGTGTCCGGCGCCGCGGTCGGCACTGCCGCAGGTGAGGATCTGCGCGCCGCCGCCGGACTGCAGCTGGTCAATATGGCGGTGCCGCTGCTCGCCACCCAAGAACCCGTCCGGGACGGTGCCACAACCGGGAATGTCACGGAAACCAAGGGTTCAACAGCTGAACAGCCCCCGCAGAGCAGCACCCCGCAGAGCAGCACCCCGCAGAGCAGCACCCCGCGGAGCAGCCGCCCGCCGGGGAATCCGACGAGCAGGCTGCAGCAGAGCAAGCCGCCGCGGAGCAGGCTGCGGCCCGCGCGGCGGATGAGGCCGCGGCCATGCAGGCCGCAGAGGAAGCAGCCGAGGCCGCGCGTGCGGCCGTGCCTGTGGATGACCCTGCGGCGGCCAAGGCCTACGCTGCTTCCATGCTCGCCTCCCGGGGGTGGGAAGCATCCCAGCTGACGTGCCTGGACCGGCTTTGGACCAAAGAATCGGAATGGCTGACCAGCGCCACCAACTCCAGCAGCGGAGCCTACGGGATTGCACAGTCCCTTCCCGCCGAAAAAATGGCGGCAACCGGAGCTGACTGGGCGGTGAACTACCGCACGCAGATCGACTGGGGACTTCAGTACATCTCATCGCGTTACGGCAGCCCCTGCAACGCGCTGAATTTCCACCACGCCAATAATTGGTACTAGCCAGTAACTGGTACTAGCCAGTAAACGGTACTAAGGGCGGCAGCGGAATTGCGCCTCGGTGAGGGATTAGGCCTAGTGGGGGACGGCGGCTGACGTACCCTAGGAGGGTGAGCATGACTGTTTCCTCTCCTTCCCCCGTGCCTTCCCCCGTGGCCTCCGAGGCAACACCGCGTACCTATCAGGTCCGGACGTTCGGCTGCCAGATGAACGTACACGACTCCGAACGCATTTCGGGCTTGCTCCAGGACGCCGGATATGTGGAGGCCGACGGCGAGCAGGCGGACATCGTTGTCTTTAATACCTGCGCGGTCCGGGAGAACGCGGACAACAAGCTGTACGGCAACCTGGGCCTGCTCGCGCCCATCAAGGAACGCCGCCCGGGGATGCAGATTGCCGTGGGCGGTTGCCTGGCACAGAAGGACCGGGAAACCATCCTGCGCAAGGCACCCTGGGTGGACGCCGTCTTCGGCACCCACAACATCGGGTCCCTGCCCGCGCTGCTTGAACGCGCGCGGCACAATGCCAAGGCCGAGTTGGAAATCCTGGAGTCATTGGACGTGTTCCCGTCCACGCTGCCCACCAAACGGGACTCGGTGTACTCGGGATGGGTGTCCATCTCCGTCGGCTGCAACAACACCTGTACCTTCTGCATCGTCCCGTCGCTGCGCGGCAAGGAACGTGACCGGCGCCCGGGGGAGATCCTGGCCGAAATCAAAGCACTGGTCGATGACGGCGCCATCGAGGTCACGCTGCTGGGCCAGAACGTGAACTCCTACGGCGTGGAGTTCGGCGACCGCGGTGCCTTCGCCAAGCTGCTGCGCGCGTGCGGCGGCATCGAGGGCCTGGAACGGGTCCGCTTCACCAGCCCGCACCCGGCGGCCTTCACCGACGACGTCATTGACGCCATGGCGGAAACCCCTAACGTGATGCCGCAGCTGCACATGCCGCTGCAGTCGGGCTCGGACAAGGTCCTCAAGGACATGCGCCGCTCCTACCGCTCCAAGAAGTTCCTGGGGATCCTGGACCGGGTGCGGGAACGGATGCCGCACGCCGCCATCTCCACGGACATCATTGTCGGATTCCCGGGCGAGACCGAGGAGGATTTCGCCGCCACCCTCGACGTCGTGGAAAAGGCCCGCTTCGCCAGCGCCTTCACCTTCCAGTACTCCAAGCGCCCCGGCACCCCCGCCGCCGGCCTGCCCGGCCAGCTGCCCAAGGCCGTGGTGCAGGAACGCTATGAGCGGCTCACTGCCCTCCAGGACCGGGTTGCCGCCGAGGAGAACGCCAAGCAGGTGGGCACAACCGTAGAAGTCATGGTCACTGCCGGTTCGGGCCGGAAGGCTGAAGAGACCGGCCGGCTCTCCGGACGTTCCCGGGACCAGCGGCTGGTGCACTTCTCGGTGCCCGACGGCGCCCCTGCACCGCGGCCGGGCGACCTCGTCACCGTCCCGGTCACCGCTGCCGCCGCCTTCCACCTGATTTCCGATCCCGCCACAGCCGCCGACTATTCGCTGCGCCGGTCCCGCGCCGGAGATGCCTGGGACCGTTCGCAGGCCGAATCCTGCGGCGTGCCGGCCGCACCGGCCGGCACCCGCACGGGTGTTTCGCTGGGCATGCCCGCGCTGCCCCCGCGTTCCTAAGGGCGCTGCAGCATGAACCCTGCACCTGAGCGTCCGGTGATTGCCGTCGTCGGGCCTACCGGATCCGGCAAGTCGGACCTCGGCGTAAACCTTGCCCTGGAACTGGGCGGGGAAGTCATCAACGCGGATTCCATGCAGTTCTACCGCGGCATGGACATCGGCACGGCGAAGATCCCGGTTGCCGAACGCCGCGGCGTTCCGCACCACCTGCTGGACATCATGGACGTTACCGAAGAGGCCAGCGTCTCGGCGTTCCAGACCCGGGCCAGGGCACTGGTCGAGGACATCCGGGGCAGGGGCATGTTCCCCATCCTCGTGGGCGGTTCGGGGCTGTACATGCGGGCCGCGCTGGACGTACTGGAATTCCCCGGCACCGACCCCGCTGTCCGCGCGGCACTTGAAGCCGAACTGGAAACCGCCGGGCTGCCCGCGCTGATGGCCCGCCTGCGGGCCGCGGACCCGGTCTCGGCAGAACGGATTTCAGATGCCCGCCGCGTCGTGCGGGCCCTTGAAGTCCTCGAACTGACGGGACGGCCGTTCAGCTCCTTTATGCCCGTCCGCCAGTACTTCCAGCCTGCCGTGCAGATCGGCCTGGAGGTGGACCGTCCCGTGCTGCACCAGCGCCTGGCCGGCCGTGTTGACGCCATGGTGGAACAGGGCCTGCTCGAGGAAGTACGGCGGCTGGAACCGGCCGGACTGCGGACCGGCCGTACCGCCTCGCGTGCGTTGGGCTACGCCCAGTTCCTTGCGGTCCTGGACGGGAAGTCCTCGGTGCCTGAGGCCGCGGAGGCCACCGTTGTTGCCACCCGGCAGTTCGCCCGCCGCCAGCTGACCTGGTTCCGCGCCGACCCGCGCATCACTTGGCTGGGCTTTGACGATCCCGCCCTGGTTACCCGAGCGGCCGACGCCGTCCGTGCCGCCGTGCGGCCCAGTATCCTTGAAGGGTGACCAACACTTCTGCTTCGACGGCATCTGCCGCGTCCCTGCCCGCCTCCGGCCTGCCCGCTGCCGTTGCCGGCCTGCCCTTCGCCAAGGGCCACGGCACCGGCAATGACTTTGTGCTGCTGGCCGATACGGACGGATCCCATGACCTGGCTGCCGCAGACGTGGCAGCTGTATGTGACCGGCACCGCGGAATAGGTGCGGACGGATTCATCCGCGCCGTCCGCTCCGAGTACGTCCCCGAAGGCCGTGCACTGCTGCAGAACGCACCGGAAGCCGAATGGTTCATGGACTACCGGAACGGAGACGGAAGCGTTTCCGAAATGTGCGGCAACGGTGTGCGGGTCTTTGTGCATTTCCTGCTTGAAGAGCACCTGGTGGAACTGGGAGAGGGTGAAAGCCTGGTTATCGGCACCCGGGCCGGGCTGAAGACCGTCACCCGCACGCCCGGAGGCTACGCGGTGGACATGGGCCCGTGGGAGTTCATCTACCCGGACCACGCTGCCGCCAAGTCCATGGACACCGTGGTGAACGCCGGGGGCCTGGAAGTGCCCCGTCCCGGGCTGTCGGTCAGCATGGGCAACCCGCACACGGTGGTTGCCCTGGCCGAGCTGGACGAACTGGCCGCAACCAATCTCACCACCGCGCCGTCGGTGCAGCCCGAACCCTCCAACGGAACGAATGTCGAGTTCGTTGTCCCGGCCGAGCCGCTCGTGGAGGACGGGGTGGGACTGGTGACCATGCGTGTGCACGAGCGCGGCGTGGGGGAGACCCTGTCCTGCGGTACCGGCGCCTGCGCCGCCGCCGTCGCCACGCGTTTCTGGGCCGGTGCCGGTGCGCCCGATGCGTGGGCCGTGACGGTGCCCGGCGGCGTCGTCGGCGTCCGGTTCCTGACCGGTCCCGAAGGCCGCGAACACGTCGAACTCAGCGGACCGGCCGTGCTGGTGGCCCGCGGCATCCTGCTGTAGGAGAAGGCCCGGGCTAGGAGTGCGCGCGTTCCACCTTCAGGATCCGGAAGGACTTGGCGGTGCTGTGGCGGGACACCGCAAAGCCGGCGGGCAGTTCTTCGGTCAGCCAGCGCTGCAGCGAATCCGATCCGAGGTTCTTCTGGACCACCAGCCACGCGGTGCCGCCCGGAGCCAAGCGTGGCAGCCAGAGCAGCAGCAGGGCGTGCAGTTCATCCTTGCCGATGCGGATGGGCGGGTTGGACCAGATGGCGTCAAAGCGCAGCTCCGGATCCACGTCCTCGGGCCGGGCAGCACTAACGTTGGTGCATCCCAGCGAAGCGGCGTTGTCGCGGGTCAGGGCAAGGGAGCGCTCGTTGACGTCCACGGCGTAAACCTGTGCGGCGGGGGACTTCAGCGCCAGGGTGAGGGCCACCGGGCCCCAACCGCAGCCGATGTCCAGGAGATTACCGGTTGCGGGCGGGGCGGGAACTTCGTCCAGCAGTACTGCGGTGCCCTTGTCGATGCCGTCCGGGCTGAAGATGCCGCCGGCGGTCTGGAGCGTCCGTTCGGAGCCGTTGAGCGTGACGCGCAGCGGCCGTCGGACCTCGGGTCCGGACGGTGTGGAAGAGAAATAGTGGTCTGAACCCATAACAGTCCAGATTAGCCGGAACCCGGGCGCGGACAGGAATTTAAGCGGTGCCTGCGGGGTTGGAACAGGTGGAAGTCGGGACAGGAATCCATTGCGCAGACGGTCGGTCTCGCCGGAGAATGTCAGTTCACTGGCCTACCATGTTAAGTACGTTCTCATAAGGAGATTATGACCATCAACAACTCCCGTTCCATGGGTTCCGTCAACGGTGCCGGCTCCGCTTCGGAGCTCAGCGCTTCGGACATCCAAGGGGTCATCGACCGGATCCTTGCGAAGGACAGCGCAGTTGAAGCCAAAACGGTGGAGACCAAGCCGCTGACCCGCACCGGAGTCAACAACGGACGCGCCCAGGCGCTGTCCGACAACACTGAGCATTCCGTCCACGACGGCGAGCAGCAGGACCTCGAGGAGCGGCGCGCGCTGCGCCGCGTCGCCGGCCTGTCCACCGAACTCGAAGACGTCACCGAGGTTGAGTACCGCCAGCTGCGTCTGGAACGGGTTGTCCTCGCGGGACTGTGGAGCGAAGGCACCGCAGAAGATGCCGAAAACTCCCTGAAGGAACTGGCCGCGCTGGCGGAGACCGCCGGATCGGAAGTCCTGGACGGAATCATCCAGCGCCGCCTCAAGCCGGATCCCGGCACCTTCCTCGGCTCCGGCAAGGCCCAGGAACTGAAGGACATTGTCACGGCGACCGGCGCTGACACAGTGATCGTGGACAGCGAGCTCGCTCCGTCCCAGCGCCGCGGACTGGAAGACATTGTCAAGGTCAAGGTCATTGACCGTACGGCCCTGATCCTGGACATCTTTGCCCAGCACGCCAAGTCCCGTGAAGGTAAGGCCCAGGTTGAGCTCGCGCAGCTGGAATACCTCCTCCCGCGCCTGCGCGGCTGGGGTGAATCCATGTCCCGCCAGGCCGGCGGCCAGGTGGGCAGCGCCAGCGCGGGCATGGGCTCGCGCGGTCCCGGTGAAACCAAGATCGAGCTGGACCGCCGGAAGATCCGCACCCGCATGGCCAAGCTGCGTCGCGAAATTGCGGGCATGAAGCCGGCGCGGGAGACCAAGCGTGCCAACCGGCAGCGCAACGCCGTGCCCTCGGTAGCCATTGCCGGCTATACAAATGCCGGCAAATCCTCCCTGCTGAACCGGCTCACCGACGCCGGCGTGCTGGTGGAGAACGCCCTGTTCGCCACCTTGGATCCCACCATCCGCAAGGCACAGACGGAAGACGGGATCGGTTACACGCTGGCGGACACGGTCGGCTTTGTCCGTTCCCTGCCCACGCAGCTAGTGGAGGCCTTCCGCTCCACACTGGAAGAAGTAGCGGACGCAGACCTGATCCTGCACGTAGTTGATGCCTCGCACCCGGACCCGGAAGGCCAGATTGCGGCCGTCCGCACCGTCCTTGCCGAGGTGGACGCCCGCAAGGTGCCTGAGATCATTGTGCTGAACAAGGCCGACGCCGCGGATCCGTTTGTCCTGGAACGGCTGCGCCAGCGCGAAAGCCGGTATGTGGTGGTTTCGGCCCGCACGGGCGAAGGCATCCCGGAGCTGCTCCAGGCGATCTCCGAAGGCATTCCGCGCCCGGGAGTGGAGCTGGAACTGCTGGTGCCGTATGAGCGCGGCGAGATTGTGTCCCGGCTCCACCAGCAGGACGCAGAGATCCTGTCCACGGACCATGTGGAGACCGGTACCCGGCTGCACGTGAAGGTCCGTGAAGGGCTCGCTGCAGAGCTGGAGCCGTTCGTAACCCATGGGTAGGAAGACGCAGCAGGTGCCGGAGCAGGTACTGGAGCTGCTGGACACGGCGGTCACGTCCATGGGCGGACAGAACCGGCCGGGCCAGCACGAGATGGCCCGGCAGGTGGCCGAGGCGATCGAGTCCGGCGAGCACCTGCTGGTCCAGGCCGGCACCGGCACCGGCAAGTCATTGGCGTACCTGGTTCCGCTGATTGCCCATGCCCTCGACAGCGACAAGCCTGCCCTGGTCTCCACGGCCACCCTGGCCCTGCAGTCCCAGATTGTGGGCCGGGACTTGCCGCGCCTGCTGAAGACCCTGGCGCCCAAGCTGCCCCGGGAAGTGGATGTCGCCCTGCTCAAGGGCCGCAGTAACTACGTCTGCGTCCACAAGACCGGCGGCGGGTTCCCCGAGGAAGACGAGGCGGGAACGCTGTTTATGCACGAGCAGGCGGTGTCCCACCCAGCGCCCGCCGGGGGACCCACCTCGGCACTGGGGCGCGACGTCGTCCGCCTGCAGGAGTGGGCACAGGAAACAGAAACCGGGGACCGCGACGAACTGCTGCCAGGTGTCAGCGACCGGGCCTGGCGCCAAGTCTCCGTGACCTCCATGGAGTGCCTCGGGGCGCAGAAGTGTCCCGTGGCGGAACTGTGCTTCAGCGAGCAGGCCCGGGCCAAAGCGGCCGTGGCGGACCTTGTCATCACCAACCACGCCATGCTGGCCATCGCCGCCTTTGAGGGTCTGGCCGTGCTGCCCGATTACGACGTGGTGGTCATTGACGAGGCCCACGAGCTGCAGGACCGCGTCACCGGCGCCGTCACCGGACAGCTGTCCGGGACCGTTATCTCCGCAGCCGTGTCCGCAGCCCGCAAACACACTTCCGCCGCCCTGGAGCCGCTGGCCGCTGCCGGCCGCGCGTTCGACCAGGTCTTCGCACCGGTCCCGTCCGGTCTGCTGGCCGCGGGACTGTCCGAGGACCAGGAGATGGTCCTGGGGCACGTACGCGACTCGGCCCGCACAGCGCTGTCAGATTCCAAGCCCGACGGCGAGAACGTGGACGGCGGGCGCCAGATGGCCCGTTCCCGGCTCATGGCCGTGCAGGAAATGTGCGACCGCATTCTTGATGCCGGCAACTCCGGTGAAGTGGTCTGGGCATCGCGCCCCAGCACGTTCTCTCCCGGTGCCGGATACACGGCGCCCGAAGAAGACTCACCGCCCACCATCAACGTGGCCCCACTGTCGGTGGCCGGCCGGCTGCGCGAAGGGCTCTTCGACGGTCACACCGTGGTCCTGACCTCCGCCACCCTGGCCATCGGAGCAGAATTCGGTCCGGTGGCCGGCGCCCTGGGACTCCTGGGCAGCGGTGCCCCGAAATGGAACGGCACCGACGTCGGCAGTCCCTTTGACTACCCCCGGCAGGGTGTCCTCTACGTAGCCAAGGACCTGCCTAAACCGGGGCGGGGGACATCCCCGGAGCAACTGGACGAGATTGAGGCGCTGATCAAGGCCTCCGGCGGCGGCGCACTGGGTCTGTTCTCTTCCCGGCGTGCAGCCGAGGAAGCGGCTGATGCCCTGCGCACACGGGTGGACTTCCCGATCCTGTGCCAGGGCGAGTCCACCATGTCCGCATTGGTACAGCAGTTCGCCGATGACGACGCGACCTGCCTCTTCGGAACCATGTCCCTGTGGCAGGGCGTGGATGTCCCTGGTGCCTCGTGCCGGCTGGTCATCATGGACCGGATTCCGTTCCCGCGTCCCGATGATCCGCTGATGACGGCCCGCACCCGTGCGGTGGCCAAGGCAGGCGGCAACGGCTTTATGAGTGTTTCGGCAACCCACGCCGCCGTCCGGCTGGCGCAGGGCGCTGGCCGGCTGATCCGGGCCTCCGGTGATAAGGGGGTGGTGGCCGTCCTGGACTCCCGGCTCGCCACCGCCCGTTACGGCAGCTTCCTGAGGGCTGCCCTGCCCCCGTTCTGGTCCACCACGGACCGCGGCGTGGTGCTGCAGGCCCTTGAACGCCTCTCAGCTCAGCCCGCAGGCACCCGGACCTAGGCCGGGCCCCGTCCAGGGGGAAGCGCGAGGCAGGAACGCAGCAGCGCCGTCGGCAGGGAGCCGGCGGCGCTGTACTTATGGGCGCTGTTTTTGGTGCGTGCGGCCCTAGAGAGAACGCATGACCGATACGACCTTGCCCATGATGGTGGCTTCGTCGCCGAGGATGGGCTCATAGCGGGTGTTCTGCGGCAGCAGCCAGGTGTGGCCGTTGCGCTGGCGGAAGGTCTTGACCGTCGCTTCGTCCTCCAGCAGGGCGGCAACAATATCGCCGTTCTCTGCCGTGGGCTGGCGCCGCACCACCACCCAGTCTCCGTCGCAAATGGCAGCGTCCACCATCGAGTCGCCGGACACGCGGAGCATAAACAGGTCGCCGTGGCCAACAAGCTGGCGCGGCAGGGGAATGACTTCCTCCACCTGCTGATCCGCCAGGATGGGCCCGCCGGCCGCAATGCGTCCCACGAGCGGAACCATGGCCGTGTCGATCGCGGTGGTGAGGTCGAAGACATGTGAGCTGCCGGCGCCGGATGCTGCCCCCGCCGTGGACCCTGAGCCGGTTTCCGCCGCTGAACCGTCCGGCGAACCGGATGCGCTGCGGCGGGTTGAAGGCGCGTCGCGAAGCAGCAGGGGGACCAGGATTTCCATGGCCCGGGGCCGTTTAGGATCCCGGCGGATGTACCCCAGCTTTTCCAGCTGGCTCAGCTGGTGGGTAACGCTCGAGAGGCTGGCCAGACCGACGATGTCTCCGATTTCCCGCATAGAGGGCGGGTAGCCGTTGGTACTGACCGAGCGCTGGATGGTCTCGAGGATCTTAGTCTGCCGGGCGGTGAGGCCCTTGGTGCGCACTGCCGGAGCGGGCGCGGCAGGGGCGGGGGTGCTGCCATTGGTAACACGGGCCACGTCGGCTTCCCTTCACGGTAGGCCCGCGGATGCGGACCCGATGGCTTCTTCTTTATGTGCCGGCCGTGCCTGCGGTGCTGGCCGTACCGTTTTGTCGCTTTTCCCGGTTTCCCGGGCGTCCCGGTTTCCCGGTTTTCTCAGTTTTGTCAGTGCCGGGTGATTAGTTGGTATCACCGCTTTCCCGACAGGTTCAACGCTAAGGGAGCGCGGCAAGTTTTTCAAACATATATTCGAGCGAGTCTCGACAATGTTCGTAGATAAGTGCTAGAAATGTTCGAGTACAACTTAGAACGTATGTTCGAGTATGGTCCTGTGACACCTCGCAGGATCCACCAGATGTTCGAATGCAGTTTCTAAGCCCCGCGCAATACCCGGTCCTGCCGGGGATTGTCCGGACGGCGCGGGAGCTGCTCATCGGACCGGAAAGGTATTGACATGTCAGTACACGTACTTCCCAACGCTTCGGTGCGTCCCAGTGCCCCGGCCGGCGCCTCCGCTGCCGCGCGCAGCCAGGCACCGCTGCGCCTCACCCGCCGCGGACGGCTCGTCCTGGTGGGCGCACCCCTGATGTTCTCCACCGCTGCACTTCTGGTCTTTGCGGGTTTCTTCACCGCCCCTGCCATGGCCACCGGGAACTCACCGGAAACTACACGCACCCTGCAGGTATCCGTTTCCACCGGCGACTCACTGTGGTCCCTCGCCACCGAATACGCACCGGAGCGGGATCCCCGGGACGTCGTTGCGGACATCGTGGAACTGAACAACCTGGAAAACGCCACGGTCCCGGCCGGCCGGCAGCTCTACATCCCCGTCGCCTCCTAGCCCGGAACTTCATGCCGGGACACCGGATTCCGCGCCGGGTGCCGCAGCGCCTTAAGCTGTACGGGTGAGTGAACAGCTGGAAAACCTGAACCGACTTCCCCTGCGGGAAGACCTCCGCGGCCTGAGCCCGTACGGAGCTCCGCAGCTGGATGTGCCGATCCTGCTGAACGTCAATGAAAACACCCACGGGCTGCCCCGGCATGTAAGGGAAGCGATCGTTACCGAGGTCCAGGCGGCAGTTGCCGGCCTGAACCGGTACCCGGACCGCGAGTTCACCCAGCTGCGGGAAAACCTGGCCGCCTATCTCGGCCACGGCCTCACCGCTGAAAACATCTGGGCCGGCAACGGCTCCAACGAAGTCCTGCAGCACATCATGCAGGCCTTCGGGGGCCCCGGCCGGAAGGCCATGAGCTTCCCGCCCACCTACTCCATGTACCCGCTGCTCGCCAGCGGCACGGGAACCGCCTATGTCACCGGCACAAGGGAAGCCGACTTCACCCTGGACCCGCAGTCCGTGGCGGAGCAGGTCCGGGCACAGGCGCCTACCATCATCATTCTCTGCACCCCGAACAACCCCACCGGCACCGCCCTGGGACTGGACGCCATCGAGGCGGCCTACGATGCCGGCGCCGCCTCCAACGCAGTTGTCGTGGTGGACGAGGCCTACGCGGAGTTCTCCCACACGGAAACCCCCAGCGCCCTGCAGCTGCTGCCCGGACGCGAGCGGCTGATCGTCTCCCGGACCATGTCCAAGGCTTTCGCCCTGGCCGGGGCCCGGATCGGCTACCTGGCCGCAGCGCCGCAGATCGCCGACGCCCTGCGCCTGGTCCGGCTGCCGTACCACCTCTCCGCCATTACCCAGGCCACGGCCAACGCAGCCCTGACGCACGCCGATGCCCTCCTGTCCAACGTTGAGGACATCAAGGCCCAGCGCGACAGGATCGTCCGGGAACTCACCATTATGGGACTGGCCCCGGCGCCGTCGGACGCCAACTTTGTCCTGTTCGGCGGGATGGAGAACCCGCGGGCCGTCTGGGAAGGGCTGCTGGAAGCCGGTGTCCTGGTCCGTGACATCGGCATTGAGGGGCACCTGCGGGTAACCGCCGGTACCGAAGCGGAAACCACGGCGTTCCTGACCCGGCTGCAGGAACTGCTCGCCGCCTGAGCCGCCCGTCCGTCGGTGCATCCACCTCCCGGCCCCCGGTTCCAGTTCCGGGTGTTGCCCGCTTCGGGACTAAACTGATGACCTGCCGGGGCTTTGCCTATTGCTTCGGCTCCAACCTTCGCGAAGGAACCTCATGACTGTGGAGACCGCCACCGGACGCACCGCCCGCCTTGAGCGGACCACCAGCGAATCGTCCGTCGTCGTCGAACTCGATCTGGACGGCACGGGCCGCGCGGATATCAGCACCTCGGTGCCGTTCTACGACCACATGCTGACCGCGCTGGCCAAGCACTCACTGATGGATCTCACCGTCCGGGCCACGGGGGACACCCACATCGATGTCCACCACACGGTGGAGGACATCGCCATCAGCATCGGCGAGGCGCTGAAGACCGCCCTCGGCACCAAGGCCGGCATCCGCCGTTTCGGCGAAGCCACCGTTCCGCTGGATGAAGCACTGGCGCAGGCTGTCGTCGATATCTCCGGCCGCCCCTATTTGGTGCACTCCGGGGAGCCTGCTGGCCAGGAATACCACCTGATCGGCGGGCATTTCACCGGATCCCTGACGCGGCATGTCTTCGAAGCGATCACGCTCCACGCCCAGATCTGCCTGCACATGCGCGTGCTGTCCGGACGGGATCCGCACCACATTGTCGAGGCCCAGTTCAAGGCCTTCGCCCGCGCCCTGCGCGCGGCGGTTGAATCCGATCCGCGCGTTGAGGGCATCCCCTCCACGAAGGGAGCACTGTGAGTCCCCGCAACGTCACCGTCCTGGACTACGGTTCGGGCAACATCCGCTCCGCCGTGCGCGCCCTTGAGCACGCCGGCGCCAACGTCACGCTTAGCGCCAAGCCGGATGACGTCCTGAACGCCGACGGGCTCGTGGTCCCCGGCGTCGGCGCGTTCGCCGCCGTGATGCAGGGCCTCAAGGACGTGGATGCCCTCCGCATGATCGGCCGCCGCGTGGCCGGCGGCCGCCCGGTGCTGGGTATCTGCGTAGGCCTGCAGGTGCTCTTTGATGAGGGCGTGGAGCACGGGGTCCGGACCAAGGGGATGGGCGAGTGGCCCGGCGTGGTTGAACGGCTCGCGGCCGACGTCGTGCCGCACATGGGCTGGAACACCGTAAAGCCCCCGGCCGGTTCGGCCCTCTTCGACGGTATCGAGGACGAGCGGTTCTACTTCGTGCACAGCTACGGCGTGCAGAAGTGGGACTTCGACGTCACCCAGCCGGCCATGCGACCGCCCCAGGTCACCTGGGCGGACCACGGCGGCCCGTTTATTGCCGCGGTGGAGAACGGTGCGTTGTCGGCTACCCAGTTCCACCCGGAGAAGTCCGGCGACGCCGGCGCAGCACTGCTGAACAACTGGCTTAAGACGCTGGGCTGAGCGCTATGTGGAGCATTCTTCTGATGGGCCTGGCCGGTCTCCTCATTGGCGGCGCGGTGTCTTTCCGCAGCCAGGGCATGTCCAAAATCATTGTCATCAGCTTCTGGGTCCTGGCCGGAATGGCCCTGCTGGGCGCCTACCTGCTGACCCTCGACCTTTCCTGACCCCACCACCGAAAGCACAAGAGATGCCCTTCAGCGAAACACCCGTCCTAGAACTGCTGCCCGCCGTGGATGTGGCCGACGGACAGGCCGTGCGCCTGGTCCAGGGTGAAGCCGGCAGCGAGACCAGCTACGGCGATCCGCTGGAGGCGGCCCTGGCCTGGCAGAACGACGGCGCCGAGTGGGTCCACCTGGTGGACCTGGACGCCGCGTTTGGCCGCGGCTCGAACCTTGACCTGCTCAGCCGCGTGGTGAAGTCCCTCGATATCAAAGTGGAGCTTTCCGGCGGCATCCGTGACGACGAGTCGCTGGACAAGGCGTTGGAGCTCGGCGCAGAACGCGTGAACCTGGGCACTGCGGCACTGGAGAACCCGGAATGGACCGCCAGCGCGATTGCCCGCTACGGGCAGGCAATCGCCGTGGGCCTGGACGTGCGCGGAACCACCCTGGCGGCCCGCGGCTGGACCAAGGAGGGCGGCGACCTGTGGGAGGTGCTCGCCCGGCTCGAAGAGGCCGGTTGCCCCCGCTACGTAGTCACCGATGTCACCAAGGACGGCACCCTGCGCGGACCGAACGTGGACCTGCTGCGGGAAGTGCTCAAACGCACCGACCGTCCGGTGGTGGCTTCCGGCGGAATTTCCAGCCTGGACGACCTCGCCGCCCTGCGCGAGCTGGTTCCGCTGGGGCTGGAAGGAACCATTGTGGGCAAGGCCCTCTATGCCGGCGCCTTCACGCTGCCCCAGGCCTTCGACGTCGCCGGACACCCGGCCCGCTGACCATGGCATCGCGCGAACTCCCGGGCCACATTGCCGCCGCCCTGGCAGGGGCCGGCGGTCCCGCGGACTCTGCCGGCCGGTCCTGGTCCGGACGGGACCTGACCGGCGACGGGAATCCGCTGCATAACTTTGACAGCGACGACGGTCGGGCCGACGCCGGCTACGTCGCCGCCGTCGCGCGCCTCGTTGCCGGGACCGGCAGCGAACCCGAGGTTGTGGCCGCCCTGGCCACCGCCCGCGTGTTCGTGCCCATCGTCGCCGTGCTGGGGGAGGAAGCCGAATCCGACCACGGCCTGACTGCCGACAAACAGGCCGACATGGCGCTCGTGTCGCTGACGGCGCCGGACGGGCGGAAGGCGCTGCCGGTGTTCACCTCGGTGGACGCCTTGGAAAAGTGGCATCCGGAAGCACGGCCCGTGGCCGTTTACACACCACGCGCCGCACTGTCCGCCGTTTCCGAGGATGCGCAGCTGCTGGTCATCGATCCCGGCGCCGATTTCACTTTTGTGGTGCGCCGGCCGGCCATGTGGGCGCTGGCCCAGCAGCGGGAATGGGTGCCCTCCTACGCCGACGCGGAACTGGTGGACTTTGCCCGGGCCGCCGCGGAAGCGGACCCGCGGATCCTGGGCATTACCCTCCAGCAGGGCCAGGGCACCGCGTCACGTACAGCCGCCGGTGAGCCGGTGGGCGGGGGAGGCGCCGGTCCTGAGCTTACAATGGTCGTTCAGCTTGCGCCCGGACTTGGTCCGCAGGACGTCTCTGCCCTGATGGCAGTCCTGCAGGAGCGCCTGACTGCCAACCCCGAGTTTGTTGAGCGTGTGGATTCACTGGATCTGTTGACCACGCGCTGACCCGTCAGGCGTAGCCCGCCAGAAGAGAACCGCCGTGAATTTTGGCCTGTACCGCGAGATGCTGCGGATTGCCCCCATCCGCCGACTTTTGCTGGTGGGAATGGTGGCGAGGTTCCCGCATTCCGCCGCAGGCGTGCTGCTGACGCTGCACGTGGTGAACACCATGGACAAGGGCTACGCGGCAGCCGGCGCGGTGGCCGCGGTGGTGACCATCGGCATTGCCGTGGGTGCGCCGTGGCGCGGGCGACGCGTGGATACCGTGGGGGTGCGCCGGGCGCTGATCCCGTCAGTGATCGCCGAGGCAACCATCTGGAGCATCGCGCCGCACGCCAGTTTCGAGTGGCTGCTGGTACTCGCGCTGATCGGCGGCGTCTTTACCCTGCCGGTCTTCAGCGTGGTGCGGCAGTCCCTGGGCGTGCTGGCCACCGGCGAGCAGCGGCGCACAGCCTTCGCCCTGGATTCAATTGCCACCGAGCTCGTCTTTATGGTGGGTCCTGCCCTCGGAGCCGTCATCGCCACACAGATCTCCTCCGTGGTGGGCCTCACCGCGGTAGGTCTGTCCGCTGCGGTGTCCGGACTGCTGCTCATCTGGTTCAACCCGCCAACGCGGACTGCCGAACCGAAGGACGCCGTGACCGCCGTCGACGAGCAGGAGGCCGCGGCCTCCGCCGTCATCAACGTCGCACCCGCAAATGTGCAGGATGCTCCCATGGAGCTCACCGGAGCCGGCCTCCCCGGCGGACCGCAGAACCTCCTTACCCGGCTGGGCAGGGGACTGGCCGGCAACTTCGGCTGGCTAACCGCCAGTGTGGCCGTGGTGTTCGCCGTTGCCGTGGGTGCCGGGCTGCTGCTCTCCAGCACCGACGTCGGGATTGTGGCCCTCGTGGAAGCCGGCGGCAACCCGTCCGAGGTCGGCATTGTGTTTGTGGCCTGGTGCGCTGCCTCGGCCGTGGGCGGCGTCGTGTACGGCGCCATGAACAAGCGGATTTCGCCCATGGTGCTCCTGCTGGCCATGGCGGTGCTGACCATGCCGATGGGGTTGGCGACCGGCACCCTCAGCCTCGCATTGCTCTCCATTCCGGCCGGGTTGCTCTGCGCGCCCGTGCTGTCCTCGGCATCCGAACGGGTCGCGGACCTGGTGTCCGAGGACCGTCGAGGGGAAGCCATGGGCTGGTACGGTTCGGCGATGACCGCCGGAACCGCACTGGGCGCGCCGGTGGCCGGACTGGCCATCGACGTGATCGGTCCGTGGGCCGGTTTCCTGATGGCGGGCGGCGCGGCCGGGGTGCTTGTCCTGGTGACGCTCTCGGTTCGCCGGCTCGTTCGCCGGCCGGCCGCCCTCTAGCGAAGACAAAAAGACCCGGAGCGCCTGCCGCAGGGGCAGGCGCTCCGGGTCTGTAGCGGTAGCCGGGCCTCTAGCTGACGGGGCCGGTGAACTTCTCGCCCGGACCCTTGCCGGGGGCGTCCTGAATGACGGATGCTTCCCGGAAAGCCAGCTGCAGCGAACGCAGGCCGTCGCGCAACGGCCCGGCGTGCTGGCTGCCGATCTCGGGGGCTGCGGCGGTAACGAAGCCGGCCAGGGCGGTGATCAGCTTGCGTGCTTCGTCCAGGTCCTTCAGCTCTTCGGCGTCGTCGCCTTCAGCCAGGCCGCACTTAACGGCGGCGGCGCTCATCAGGTGGACGGCAGCGGTGGTGATGACCTCGATGGCCGGCACCTCGGCAATGTCGCGCATCTGCTCGGCGACTTCCTGCTGCGCTGCAGCGGCGGATTCGGTCTCTGCGGGTGTTCCCGGGAAGGAGTGGCGGGTTGCCTCGCCTGCCGGATTGCTCTGTGGGGTACTCATACTGGTAAGCTTGTCACAGACCGACTGGTTGTCGTTACTTTCAATGCCCCTTGCGGGCAGGATGAAAATCACACTTTCCTCCTGAAGGCGGCGTCACCGGTATGCAAGCGGAGACCCCTCCCACCCGCGTCAGCCTGACTGCCATTGTGGCGGCAGAGTTGCCGGGTTCAGGTCGGCCCCGGCGGGCCAGCAGCACGGATATTCCGCGCCTGCCAGCACTGCCGGGAGCTAACTGCCTTACGGGCAGTTGATGCCGACCCCTCACGGGCCTTCGATTGCGCTTGCAATTGGAGGCCTTCTTCATTTGCAGGCGGTAGCCGTTTTGAAGAACACAGGAGCTGCAACATTAGCGAGCCAAGAATCAATGATCGAATCCGCGTCCCTGAGGTGCGGCTGGTAGGTCCGGCAGGTGAGCAGGTAGGAGTTGTCCGTATTGAGGACGCGCTTCGACTGGCTGCTGAGTCGGACCTGGATCTTGTTGAGGTAGCACCGCAGGCGAAGCCGCCGGTGTGCAAACTAATGGACTTCGGCAAGTACAAGTACGAAGCCGCCGTCAAGGCACGTGAAGCACGGAAGAACCAGACGAACACCGTTCTGAAGGAAATCCGCTTCCGCCTGAAGATCGACACCCACGACTACGAGACCAAGCGCGGCCACGCCATGCGCTTCCTCGCCGCCGGGGACAAGGTCAAGGCCATGATCCAGTTCCGCGGCCGTGAGCAGCAGCGTCCTGAAATGGGTATGCGGCTGCTGAACAAGTTCGCTGAGGATGTAGCCGAGGTGGGTGTGGTTGAGTCCACGCCGCGCATCGACGGCCGCAACATGGTGATGGTCATCGGTCCGCTGAAGAACAAGGCTGAGGCCAAGGCCGAAGCCCGCCGCGCAACGCAGCGGGCAGATGCCAAGGCTGCTAACGAGGCGATCAAGAACGGCGAGGCACCTGCTCGGGTGGATACCTCGGCGGACAAGGCTCCCATGACGCAGAGCCTGGCGGATCTGCTGCCGGACGGCCTGCGTTTGGGTTCCTCCGCTGCCGAAGCCGATAAGGCCCGTGCAGAGCAGGAACAGGCAGAGAAGGAACAGGCCGCAAAGCGGGCCAAGGCTGCGGCTGCTGAAAAGGCCGCAACCGAAGCACGCCGTGTGGCTGCAGCCAGCAAGCCGGCCGCTGCGCCTGCCGCACCGGCTCAGCCTGCCAAGCCTGCCGAGGCAGCCGCACCGGCCGCAGCACCGAAGCCGGTGTCTGCACCCAAGCCGGCCGCGGTTCCGAAGCCGACTGCTGCACCCAAGCCCGCTGCCCGGCCCAAGCCGGCCGCGGCACCGAAGCCTGCCGGCAAGCCGTCCACCCCTCGGGGAATGTCCGGCCAGCCCAAGCCCGGAACCGCAGAGTAGTTCCACTGCACTGCGACGCCCCGGCGTCCAGTAACAATGCCCTGGCACCCAACGGGTGCCTGAAGCCCCGCGGGCCTGCCCGCGGAAACCTAAAGGAGATCGGTAGACATGCCGAAGATGAAGACCCACAGTGGCGCCAAGAAGCGCTTCAAGCTGACCGGTACCGGCAAGCTCAAGCGCCAGCAGGCTAACCGCCGCCACTACCTGGAGCACAAGCCCTCCACGCTGACGCGCCGCCTGGCCAACGACAAGCTCGTGGCACCGGCAGACGCCAAGGTCATCAAGAAGATGCTGGGCATCTAACTAATTCCCTGATGGCCGTCCCGTCCGGGCCGGTCTCACCCATCAAAGCTTTCCCCGCTCCTGGGCCTTCCAGGCGCAGTGACTTACCAAGTCGGGGAGATTTACCAAAAGGAGTACGCACGTGGCACGTGTGAAGCGGGCGCTTAACGCCCACAAGAAGCGTCGGGTTATTCTCGAGCGCGCCAAGGGTTACCGCGGACAGCGTTCGCGCCTGGTCCGTAAGGCCAAAGAGCAGCTGCTGCACTCGTTTGTGTACAGCTACGGTGACCGCCGCAAGCGCAAGGGCGATTTCCGCCGCCTCTGGATCCAGCGCATCAACGCTGCTTCCCGCGCCAACGGCCTGACCTACAACCGCCTGATCCAGGGCCTCAAGCTGGCCGAGATCCAGGTTGACCGCCGCATGCTGGCCGAACTGGCCGTCAACGACGCCGCTGCGTTCGCCGCACTGGTCCAGATCGCCAAGGATGCCCTGCCGTCCGACACCTCCGCTCCGGCTGTCCAGGCTGCTCCGGCCGCCAAGGCTGCTCCCGTTGCTGACACCAAGCCGGCTGCTGCCGTTGCCACCGCCAAGGGTGGCTTCAAGGCTTCCGAGGGCGACGCCCCCGAAGGTTTCGTTATCAAGGGCAACCTGGGCTCGGGCAAGTACCACGTCCCCGGTTCCACCTGGTACGAGCAGACTGTTGCTGAGTACTGGTTCGATTCCGTTGAAGCAGCCAAGGCTGCCGGTCTGGAACCCGCTGGCGGAGAATCCCGCCAGAAGTTCCAGGGCTAAGGGAATCGGTCTCTAAAAGACGATGAACCTTGAAGGGCGCCCGCAGGCACCGCTGATGTCCAACCCCCGAGCTGATCGGGTCCGTGATGTTGCGAGACTTGCCGGGCGCTCTTCGCGCTTAAAATCCGGCCGTTTCCTGGCCGAGGGGCCGCAGGCCGTCCGGGAGGCGCTGAGCGCACACCGAGCGGCCGCGGCCAACGGCGGCTCTGCCGTCGTGCACGAGGTTTATGCCACCCAGGCGTGCCTGGACCGGCTGCCCGAGCTGGCGGATCTGGCCCGCGGCCTGACGTTGCGCCTGGCCACGGACGAAGTCCTGGCCGCTATGGCAGACACCGTGTCCCCGCAGGGCATCGTCGCCGTCTGCAACATGTCCACAGCGCGCCTGCAGGATGTCCTGGCCGGCGGAGCAAAACTGGTGGCCGTTCTGTGCGAGGTCCGGGACCCCGGTAACGCCGGGACCGTGCTGCGCGCCGCTGATTCCGCCGGCGCCGACGCGGTGGTGCTGACCGCTTCCAGCGTGGACATCTACAACCCCAAAGCCGTGCGCTCCACGGCAGGGTCCTTGTTCCACCTGCCGGTGGTCACCGGAGCCGACTTCGGCGCCGTCATCGAGGCCCTGGGCACAGCCGGAGTGACGGTCCTCGCGGCCGACGGCTACGGCAGCGTGAACCTCGACCGCCTGCAGGACCTCAGTGCGGTGCGCAGGCTTGCTCCTGCCGCTGACCGCCACAACGACGACGCCGGCCTGCCGCAGCTGGAGGCTCCTACCGCCTGGCTGTTCGGCAACGAGGCCCAGGGGCTTTCCGACGCCGAACTTGCCGCCGCCGACCACCGTGTGGCGGTCCCTCTGTACGGCAGCGCCGAGAGCCTGAACGTGGGCACAGCGGCGACTGTTTGCCTGTACGCCTCCGCCCGCGCCCAGAACCGGTAGGACCGGCTGCCGCCGTCGCTGCCGCAGCGCACACCCCGCAGTTAGCGGATCTTCAACCCCGCCGAATTGCGCAGCGTCGACTCCAACGCACCGTCAAAGGGCGTAGCCCGAACGCCCAGGGCTGCTTCGGTTCGGGCGGAATCTGCAGTGAACGACGACGTGAACTGATAGGACGAAGCACCGATCTCCCGTACTTCGGGCAGGAACTTCCCGCCGATTCGGAACAGCGCGGCGGGATAGGAGCGTACCCTGCCCGCGGAACCCAGCAGTTCGTTGACCCGGCGTGCAATGGTGAGCCGGTCCAGGTGCGAGGAGTGCGGAACATGCCAGGCCGTCCCGGACGCGCCGTCAGCTGACGCAGCGGCCAGTGTTGCCGCGATGTCCGGCAGATAAGCCCAGCTATGCGCCAGCGACGGATTCCCCACTACCCAGGCAGTTTTCGAAGCCGCCAGCGGCTTGAGGAAACGCGGACCCAGATGGGCGTTGGCACCGGCGCCCGGCCCGAAGTAGTCGCTGGCCCGCACCTCCGTTGCCTGGATGCGTCCTGCCGTATGCGCCGCCAGCAGTTCCTCCCACATGCGCCGGCGTACTTCGCCCTTCCGGTCGGCCGGATTCAGCGGACTGTCTTCCCGCATGGGCATGTGCGCGCGGCCGTAAGCGTAGAGGTTTCCCATCAGGACGACCCGGGCGCCGGTGGCCTCCGCCGCGGAAATGACGGCCGCAGTGATGGGTGGCCACTCGCGCTCCCAGGCTGGGTAAGGCGGATTGCTGCAAACGTACAGCGCTTCCACGCCGCGCGCTGCCCGCGTGAGGGCTTCGGCGTCCGACGCCTGCAGGCGCACGGCCTCGGTGCCTGGCACCTCGGTTCCGGAACGGGTGCCCACCAGGACGCGCTGGTCCCGTTCGGTGAGATGGGCGGCCAAGGCCCGGCCGACGGCGCCAGCGCCAATGATGAGTGATACCGCCATGTTTCGTCCTTTTCCAGTCTGTTGGTCAGTGCGTGTTGCTTACCGGCTCGACGCTAGACCGCCATGCAGTCAAAAACAAGAGCACTGCTCACAATTGTGTGCACTGATTACTTGAGGCAGGATGAGTGGATGACGAGTTCCACTTCGCCCCAATCGGGGGAGGGGCCCCGGGCCATGGCCCGGCGGCTGCACACCGCCCGTATCCTCGACGCCGCTGAACAACAGCTGGCCGAGGGCGGTCCGGCAAATCTTTCCCTCCGGGCCATCGCCCGCGGCCAGGGGATGGCTTCGTCTGCCATCTACCGTTACTTCGCCAGCGCAGACGAACTGCTCACAGCGCTTATCCTTCGCGCCTATTCGGACCTGGGCGACGCCGCCGAACGCGCTGCATCGAATGCGGCGCCAGGCGAGAAGGGGTTTATGGCCGTCTGCCACGCAGTGCGGGACTGGGCACTGGCCCAACCCCACCGATATGCGCTGATCTACGGCTCACCGGTTCCGGATTACCACGCGCCCGAATCCACGGTGGAACAGGCCGCCCGGGTGCCGGTGGCGCTCCTGCGGCTGCTGCCGCCGGCAAGCGGCCAAGCCGGAGCCAACGGGCTCGACCTGCTGGATCCGGGACTCGTTGCCCTGGCCGAGGGCATCGGAGCCGACCCCCGGCAGCTGCCTGCCGGGGTAGCCGTCTGGAGCCAGCTCTTCGGGCTGGTCAACTTTGAGCTGTTTGGCCACTTCCGCAATGTGGTCGCGGCACAAAGGTCCTTTTTTGATGACACCCTGCGGGCGGCCTACCTCCGGATGAACGGCTGACTGCCGGCCTGCGGCACGTACGGCCCCTGCGGCGGATGTAGCGTATTGGTAACGGCCGCTTTCAGCGAGCCGGTCCACTACACCAAAGAGAAACGGGTTTTACATGTCTGCCAGCGGCGGTAATAAGGCGGTTGTCGCGGCACTGAGCGCCAATCTGGCCATCGCGGCCTTGAAGTTCATTGCTTTCGCCTTAACGCGCTCCTCATCGATGCTCGCTGAGGCCATCCACTCCGTTGCCGACTCAGGCAACCAGGTGCTGCTGCTTTTGGGCGGCAAACGGTCCAGGCGCCAGGCCAGCCCGGAGCACCCCTTCGGCTATGGCCGTGAGCGCTACATTTACGCTTTCATTGTTTCCATTGTCCTGTTCAGCGTCGGCGGACTCTTCGCCCTGTACGAGGCCTACCACAAGTACCAGGACCCGCACCCGATCGAGGGCCAGTGGTGGTGGGTGCCCCTTGCCGTGCTTGTGGGCGCCATGATCGCGGAGGGCTCCTCCCTCCGTACCGCAGTCCGCGAGTCCAACCACACCCGCGGCAAGCAGGGGTGGGTGCAGTTCGTTCGGACCGCCAAGGCCCCTGAACTGCCCGTTGTCCTGCTCGAGGATTTCGGGGCCCTGCTCGGCCTGCTCTTCGCCCTGTTCGGCGTCAGCATGACCCTCTTGACCGGAAACGGCGTTTGGGACGCCTTCGGCACCGCCATGATCGGCATCCTGCTGGTGGCCATTGCCGCTGTCCTGGCGGTGGAGACCAAGTCGCTGCTGCTCGGGGAATCCGCAACGCAGGCTGATGTGCGCCGGATCGAAGAGGCCATCCAGGCCGACCCCGACACCCGCATCATCCACCTCAAGACCATGCACCTGGGTCCGGAGGAGCTGCTGGTAGCGGCGAAGATCGCCATCCCCAAGTGCGAGACCGGACAGGAGATTGCCGACGGCATCAACGCTGCGGAGGAACGGATCCGTGCAGCGGTCCCGATCGCGCGCTCTATTTACCTGGAGCCGGATGTGTTTTCGGCGAAGAAGGCCGGCGATCCAGCACCCCGCTGATCAGGGCAACTGCCAAACCAAGCAGGGCGAGTACCGCTCCCACCACAGCGGGGGAGCGGTACCCCCAGCCCCAGGCAATGACGACGCCGCCCAGCAGGGCGCCCAGCGCGTTGGCAAGGTTCAACGCGGCATGATTCAGCGACGAAGCCAGCGACTGCGCGCCGGGCGACACGTCCAGCAGCCGGGTCTGCAGCGGCGGGGTGAGCATGGAACCGATCAGGCCGACCAGGAACACCAGCACCATGGCGGTCGCGGCGTACTGCACCGCCCACGCGTAGGCGAGCAGGACCACTACCGTCCCGCCCAGGACCGCGTAAATGCTGCCCATGACGTTGATGTCCGCAATCCGTCCGCCGGCAACGTTGCCGATCACCTGTCCCACACCGTAGAGGCCGACGACGACGGGCAGGACGTTCTCCGATATGCCTGCTACTTCGGTCATAGTGGGTGCAATGTAGGTGTAAACGGCGAAGAACCCGCCGAACCCTACCGTTCCCACCAGCAGTGCCAGCCAGACCTGAACCCGCCCCAGCGCGCTCAGCTCCGATTTGATGCTGGCTTCCGCCAGGGCGGGCTGGTAGGGAACAAACCGTGCCACGAGTGCCACTGTCAGCAGTGCAAGCGCCCCCACGAGGACGAACATCCAACGCCAACCGGCCTGCTGGCCCAGCCAGGTGGCAAAAGGAACACCCACCACATTGGCGATGCTCAGCCCCAGCATCACCATGGAGATGGCCCACGCCCTGCGGGTAGGTGCCACCAAGGAGGCGGCAATGACCGCGGCCACACCAAAGAAGGCGCCGTGCGGCAGCCCGGACAGGAAGCGCGTGAACAGCAGCCAGGAATAGTCCGGGGCGAGGAAGGACGAGAGGTTGCTCAGGGCGAAGAACGCCATCAGCCCCATCACCAGCAGCTTCCGGGGCATGCGCGCGCCCAGGGCGGCGAGCACGGGGGCTCCGACAACGACGCCAAGCGCGTAGGCGGAAATCACGTGGCCGCCGGAGGGTACGGAAATGCCGAGGTCGTCGACCATTTCCTGGAGCAGGCCCATGATGCTGAATTCCGTGGTGCCGATGGCAAACCCGCCCACGGCCAGGGCAGTAATGGCCTTGGCAACAGTGGTGCGGCGGGAACCGGAGAAACGCTGGTTGGACAGTGGCATGGGCGCGGAGGTGCTGCGGGTCAAGGCTTCGCTTTCAAGTGGGGTGCGGCTGTGGAGTGCAGCTGCAGCGACGTGGTACAGCTGCGGATGCGGCGTTGCGGAGCAGCCGGCCCGGGGAAATGATCCGCACGGGCCGAAGGCCGGGACGGCATTGTCCCCTCCAGCCTAGTGCAGGGCCGAACCGCGCGGGGCCTGGAGGAAACGACCCGGAGTGCACATAGACTTTTCCCGTGGCCAACAAACCAGCGCAGGACCAGCAGACGGTTATCCCCGCAGTACAGGAACACCCGGATCAACACCAGGTGGGCCTCAAGCAGGTGGTGGGGGCGGCCGTGGTGGACCGCCTCGAATCGCCCTCCCTGCTGCTGGCAGCACGCCGCAGCGCTCCTGTCGCCCTTGCCGGACTGTGGGAATTCCCCGGCGGCAAGGTCGAACCCGGTGAAGGATGCACTGAAGCCCTGCACCGCGAGCTGGCGGAGGAGCTGGGTATCCGGGTTCGGCTGGGTGCGGAAGTCGAGGGGCCGCTGGTCCAGGGCTGGCAGCTCAACCGGAACGCTGCCATGCGGGTGTGGCTGGCCGAAGTTACGCACGGGTCCCCGGAGCCGTTGGAGGACCACGATGAGCTGCGGTGGGTGGAGCTGGAGCGCAGCGCGTTGAGCCGACTGGAGTGGATACCCGCCGACCTGCCGATCGTGGGTGCGCTGCTGGATGCAGTTGCCGCCCGGCAGGACTAGGTTCCTAGAACAGGGCGGCCTGGTCGGCGGCCGCTACACCTGCCGGGGCAGCCGGCGAGGCTTTCGCTGCCGCGGGCCGCAGGAACCGGGCTCCGCCGGTAAAGCCGTACTTGGCCTTAAAGAAGCGGATGCGTCCGGCCAGCCAGTCCCGGTATTCCTGGGACGCATAGGTTCCCTTCCCGTACAGGCGTTGGTACCGGGCGGTGAGGTCCGGGTAGTGGCGTGCCAGGAACTCCATGTACCACTCCCGCGCGCCGGGGCGCAGGTGCAGGGCTCCGGCGGTGACGCCGGTGGCTCCCGCCTCGGCGAGGGCCGAGAACAGTGCGTCCAGGGACTCATCGCCGTCCGTCAGCCACGGCAGGATGGGCATGGCCATGACCGAGCAGGGCAGTCCGGCGTCGCGGAGGCGCCGAATCAGGTCCAACCGGGCACGGGGCGTGGGTGTTCCGGGTTCGGCCACCTTGGCCAGTGCGGGGTCAACCAGTGCCAGCGAGATGCCCATGCCGATTTCCGTGGACGCAGAGGCTTCCTTGAGCAGCGGGATGTCGCGCGCCAGCAGGGTCCCCTTGGTCAGGATGGAGAAGGGGGTGCCGCTGTCCGCCAGGGCGCGGATAATTCCGGGCATCAGCTTGTAGCGGCCCTCGGCCCGCTGATAGGGGTCGGTGTTGGTGCCCATTGCCACGTGGTGGTGCTGCCAGGACGGGCGGGCAAGTTCCCGGCGCAGAACCTCTGCCGCATTGACCTTGACCACCAGCTGGCTGTCGAAATCGGCACCGCTGTCCAGGTCCAGGTACGTGTGGGTCTTGCGGGCGAAACAATATACGCACCCGTGGCTGCAGCCCCGGTACGGGTTCACCGTCCACTCAAACGGCATGTTGGAGCCGCCGCCCACCTTGTTCAGCACCGATTTGGCGGCCACCTCATGGAAGGTCACGCCGGCGAAGTCGGGAGTGCGGACTGTGCGGACGAGTCCCTGCAGCGGGATCAGCGCATCGGCAGGCGCCGGTAGGAGCTGCGGGGCGGGTTCCTCCGCCGGTGCTGTAGTTGGAGCGTTCAGTTCCTGGCCTTGCCACCTCATTCCCTCATTAGAACATACGTTCTAATGCCGGGCTACCCTTTGTGGCCCCGGATACCTTCCGGGCGGTAGCCGCCGTCATGAATGCCTGCCAACCGTTCAAAGGGATTCGCCGACGCCGGATCGCCGGCTGCCGCGCGCGAGAGGACCGACGCGGCGGCATACAGGGGCAGGAAAAACGGGCCCAGCAGGGCGTACTGCGTGCTGTGCCGCATCTCGTGGCGGAGCAGGGGGCTGTTGTCCGCGGTGATGCGCCGGGCCGTGGACCCGGGGTAGAGGATCACGTTGCCAACCGTGAAGGCGGCGGCTCGGGGAAGGGCAAGCGGATATCCTTCGGCGAGCAGTACTCCATTGGGCCCGGGCCGTACCCGGCAGCCGGTGAACCGGGCCAGGGCCAGACCGGCAGGCGTGGAGAGGTTCACGATATTGGCCCAGCGGCGAACCCGCAGCGCCCTGCTCCGCGGTCCGGTGCGGCGGGGACGAGCCGAATGCAGTCGAAAACGCGGCATAGATTCAGACACGGGACCTCCTCAATGGCACCCGGACCGGTTGCATGACGGCCCCCGCAGGGGGCGTCTACTAGACTTGCCATGATAAGCCAGAACCCAACTAGGGCCGGAAACAGGTAAGAACCGTACATGTCTAACTCCACACCGGGGACTGGTTCCCCAGACACCTCCCCTGAGGGCGCCCTGCCCGAGCCGCCGAATCCGCTGGATGAAGCCGCAATTGCTGCTGCCGTCGAGCAGGCGCTCGCCGCCATTGCCGCTGCCGCGGACCTCGACGGCCTGAAGGAAGTCCGTATTGCCGTCACCGGCGAAAAGTCTCCGCTCAGCCTCGCCAACCGGACCATCGGCAAGCTGCCCAAGGACCAGAAGGCGGCAGCCGGAAAGCTGGTAGGCCCGGCACGCGGCCGGATCAATGCGGCGCTCGCCGCCCGGACCGTTGAACTCGAAGCCGAGCGTGATGCGCGGATCCTCGTGGAAGAGGCCGTTGACGTCACGGCCGCCCCGCGCCGCCGCCGCATCGGCGGCCGCCACCCCATCTCCACGCTGCAGGACCGTGTGGCGGATGTGTTTGTGGGGATGGGCTGGGAGATCGCCGAAGGCCCCGAGGTGGAATCCGAGTGGTTCAACTTCGACGCCCTGAACTTCAAGCCGGACCACCCCGCACGCGAAATGCAGGACACCTTCTTCGTTGAGCCGCCGGAAGCCCACCTGGTGATGCGCACGCACACCTCGCCGGTCCAGGTCCGGTCCATGCTGGAACGCGACCTGCCGATCTACGTGCTGTGCCCGGGCAAGGTGTTCCGCACAGACGAGCTCGATGCCACGCACACCCCGGTCTTCCACCAGTTCGAGGGCCTGGCCATCGACAAGGGGCTGACCATGGCGGATCTGGTGGGCACCCTGGAGCACTTCACCCGTGTGCTGTTCGGCGACGAGGCGAAGGTTCGGTTGCGGCCGAACTACTTCCCCTTCACCGAGCCCAGCGCCGAGCTGGACATCTGGCACCCCGGTGCCAAGGGCGGCCCGCGCTGGATCGAGTGGGGCGGCTGCGGCATGGTCAACCCCCACGTGCTCCGCGCCGCCGGGATCGATCCCGAGGTCTACTCAGGTTTTGCCTTCGGCATGGGCATTGACCGTGCCCTCATGTTCCGCAACGAAGTTTCGGACATGCACGAAATGATCGAAGGCGACGTACGTTTCAGCGAACACTTCGGGATGGAGATCTAAGTGAGAATCCCACTTTCCTGGCTGCGCGAGTATGCCCAGGTTCCGGCGGACGCAACCGCCGAAGACATCATGGAAGACCTGGTGAAGGTTGGCCTGGAGGAAGAGGACGTCCACCGTCCCGCCGACGAGCTGCAGGGTCCCATTGTGGTGGGCCAGGTGCTCAGCATGGAGCCCGAGCCCCAGAGCAACGGCAAGACCATTAACTGGTGCTCGGTCCGCGTGGTCCCCGAAGGCGCCGAACAGAGCCTGACCGGCAAGGGCATTGAGCCTACCGGTGTACAGGGCATCGTTTGCGGCGCGCACAACTTCAAGGTGGGGGACAAGGTTGTAGTCACCCTGCCCGGCGCCGTGCTGCCCGGAGACTTCAGGATCAGCCCGCGCAAGACCTACGGCCACGTTTCCGCCGGCATGATCGCCTCCGTGCGTGAACTGGGTATCGGTGATGACCACGACGGCATCCTGGTTCTTTCCACCCTGGGGCTTGATCCCGAGGTGGGCACCGACGCCATGGAGCTGCTGGGCCTGTATGACCAGGCCGCGGAAATCAACGTCACCCCGGACCGCGGCTACGTCTTCTCCATCCGCGGCGCCGCACGCGAATACGCGCACGCCACCGGCACCAAGTTCACCGACCCGGCCGCCGCCGTCGCCGTGCCCATCGCCGACGGCATGGGCTACCCCGTCCGCCTGCAGGATGAGGCGCCCATATATGGCAAGCCTGGCTGCGACCGGTTCGTGGCCCGTACTGTGCGCGGTGTGGATCCGTCCCGGCCCACCCCGCCGTGGATGTCCTCCCGCCTGCGCCTGGCCGGCATGCGCTCCATCTCCCTGGTGGTGGACATTTCCAACTACGTGATGCTCGAGCTCGGCCAGCCGCTGCACTTCTACGACCTGGATAAGCTCACCGGCGAAATCGTGGTCCGCCGCGCCGCCGACGGTGAAACCCTGAAGACCCTGGATGAGAAGGAGCGCCGGCTATCTCCGGAGGACCTGCTCATCACCGACGGCTCCGGTGCCATCGGCATTGCAGGTGTGATGGGCGGAGCGGCCACGGAGGTGTCCGGCAGCACCCAGAACGTCCTGATCGAGGCTGCGCACTTCGAGGAAGTTAGCATTGCCCGCTCCCGCCGCCGTCATCGGCTGCCCTCCGAAGCGTCCAAGCGCTTCGAACGCGGCGTGGACTGGAACGTGGCCGACGTCGCCGCCCAGCGCGCGGTGGACCTGCTGGTGGAACTGGCAGGGGGCACCGCCGATGAGTCCATTACCGACGTCGGCGCCGCTCCGGCGCCGCGCCGCATCGAGCTGCCGGTGGACTTCCCGTCCCGCTTGATCGGACTGGACTTCACCGAATCCCAGATCACCGGCACGCTGGAAGACCTGGGCGCCTCCGTGGAGAAGACCGACGCCGGTTACCTGGTCACGCCGCCGAGCTGGCGCCCCGACCTGGAGACCCGCGAGGACCTGACCGAGGAAATCATCCGGCTGGTCGGTTACGACAAGATTCCTTCCACTCTGCCCGTGGCCCCTCCCGGGCGGGGACTGACCCGGCTGCAGCAGCAGCGCCGCCGGTTGATGCAGTCCCTGGCGGCCGCCGGGCTCACCGAAGTGCTGGCCTACCCGTTCGTCACCGAAGCGGACAACAACACCTTCGGTACGCCGGAGGGCGGTGTGCAGGCACTGAAGCTGGCCAACCCGCTCAGCGCCGAATACGGCTACCTGCGCACCTCGGTGCTGCCGGGCCTGTTCGAGGTGGCCAAGCGCAACATGTCGCGCGGCTTCCGCGACTTGGCCCTGTTTGAATCCGGCACGGTCTTCCTGCCGGGCGAACACCTGGGCACCAAGAGCATCCCGCCGCTGGGGGCCAAGCCGTCCGAAGAGGTCCTGGACGAGCTGTACGCCGGCATCCCCGACCAGCCGCTGCACGTGGGTGTCCTGCTCGCCGGACACGAGTCCGCCCCGGGTGCCGGCAACACGCCGCGCACCTGGGACTGGGCCGACGCCGTCGACTTCGCCCGGCTGATGGGCGATGTCCTGGGTGTGGAGCTGGTGGTGGAGCAGGGCAGCCACCAGGCCTTCCACCCCGGCCGCACCGCCCGCATTGCGCTGCGCAGCGGTGGAACCGTGGGCTACGCCGGCGAGCTGCACCCGAAGCTGCTCGCAGAGCGGGACATGCCGGCCCGGACGGTTGCTGCTGAGCTGGATGTCGACGCTCTCTTTGATGCCGCGCCGGACGTCATTGTGGCGCGGCCGATCTCCAGCTTCCCCATCTCCACGCAGGACGTGGCGCTGGTGGTGGCTGAGGATGTTCCCGCCGAGCACGTCCGCGAGGCCCTGCGTGAAGGTGCCGGCGAGCTGCTCGAAGACGTGGCGCTGTTCGACGTTTACGCCGGCTCCGGCATCGATCCCGGGCATAAGTCGCTGGCGTTCGCACTGCGCTTCCGCGCTGCTGACCGGACGCTGACCGCCGATGAGGCCTCGGAGGCACGTGCTGCCGCCGTCGCCCTGGCGGCCGAACGCTTCGGCGCCGTCCAGCGCTAGCCGCAGCCGCACCGCCTAGAAGGGCCCCGCCGGAGCACTCCGGCGGGGCCCTTCGCTGTTTAGCTAGGGCACCAGGATCACCTTTCCGGTGGTCTTCCGGCCCTCCAGATCAGCCTGAGCGCGTGCCGCTTCGGCCAGCGGGTACGTTTGGCCGATCCGTACCTTCAGCGATCCGGCCAGCACCGCCTCGAAAAGCTCCCGTGCCCGCCACTGCCGTTCTTCCGTGGTCAGGAGATAGTGCGCCAGCGTGGGACGGGTCAGGAACAGGGAGCCGGAGGAATTCAGCCGCTGGATGTCGAACGGGGGCACCTGCCCGGACGCACCTCCGAAGAGCACCAGCATGCCGCGGGGGCGCAGGCTGGCCAGGGAGCCGTCGAACGTTGCCGCGCCGACGCCGTCGAACACCACATCCACGCCGGTGCCGCCGGTCAGCGCACGGACCTGGCCGGGGAATCCGTCATAGCGCAGCACATGGTCCGCCCCGGCGCCGCGCGCCAGGGCTTCCTTCTCCTCGGTGGAGACCGTGGTCATCACGGTGGCACCCTTGGCCTTGAGCAGCTGGATCAGCAGCAGGCCCACCCCGCCGGCGCCGGCATGCACCAGTACCGTTTGCCCTTCCTGCACGGGAAAGGTGGAGTTGCACAGGTAATGCGCCGTCATGCCCTGCATCATCAGGGCGGCCGCCGTCTCGTCATCCACGCCGGCGGGGACGGGCAGCGCGGCGTCGGCGTCCATCAGGGTGTACTGGGCGTAGGTCCCGCCGCCCTCGGCCGTGGCCACCCGGTTCCCTTCCCGGAACCCGGATTCCAGACCTGCGGAAACAACCGTTCCTGCCGCCTCGGCACCCGGTATGAAGGGATATGACATCGGATAGACGCCGCCGCGCTTATAGGTGTCGATGAAGTTCACACCGGCGGCGGCCACCTTCACCAGGACCTCGCGCGGCCCCGGTTCGGGCAGGTCAACGTCCTCATAGCGCAGGATTTCGGGCCCGCCGGCCCGCGGGACAACAATGGCTTTGTGCATGGCAGAACCTCTTTGCTTGGCTCGTACGGGCTGGCTTGATGTGCTTCCTATCATACGGTTTGCATAATTATTGGGAGTCATGCATAAATGTGCTGTAGGGTGATGGCATGACGATTTCCGTAGCAGTATCCGGCGCCAGCGGCTATGCCGGCGGGGAAGTGCTGCGCCTGCTGGCCGGCCATCCGGAGGTAAGCATCGGCGCCATCACCGCGCACAGCAATGCCGGGACCCGGCTGGGCGAGCTCCAGCCGCACCTGCATTCGCTGGCCGACCGTGTGCTGGCAGAAACCACCGTGGAGAACCTTGCCGGCCACGACGTCGTGTTCCTGGCCCTGCCGCACGGTGCCAGCGCCGCCATTGCCGCGCAGCTGGATCCGGGCACCCTGGTGATCGATGCCGGCGCTGACCACCGGCTGGAGGATCCGCAGGCCTGGGAAAAGTTCTATGGCTCCGCGCATGCCGGCACCTGGCCCTACGGCCTGCCGGAACTGCCCGGGCACCGCGACCGGCTCAAGGGTGCACGCCGGATTGCCGTTCCCGGCTGCTATCCGACCAGTTCACTGCTGGCCCTGGCACCTGGTTTCGCCGCCGGGCTGCTGGAGCCCGACGACGTCGTGATCGTTGCCGCGTCCGGCACCTCAGGCGCCGGCAAAGCCGCCAAACCGCACCTGCTCGGCTCCGAAGTCCTGGGCGGCATGAGCCCGTACGGCGTAGGCGGCGGGCACCGGCACACCCCGGAAATTGAACAGGGCCTTTCCGCAGCCGCAGGTGTTGCCGTGGCAGTGTCCTTTACGCCCACCCTGGCACCGATGGCCCGCGGCATCCTGACCACCGCCACCGCCAAGGTCCGCCCCGGCGTCGACCCGGCAGCGCTGCGCACGGCCTGGGAAGCGGCCTACGCCGGCGAGCAGTTTGTCCGCGTGCTGCCGGAAGGGCAGTGGCCGGCCACCAAAATGGTGGTGGGCTCCAACTATGCCGCGCTGCAGCTGGCCTATGATCCGCACGCCAACCGCGTGGTGGTTAGCTGCGTCATCGACAACCTCACCAAGGGAACTGCCGGCGGTGCCGTGCAGTCCATGAACATAGCCCTCGGCCTGGATGAAGCCGCGGGACTGACGCAGCAGGGGGTGGCTCCGTAATGAGTGCCGCAGCAACAGCAACCAGCACCGGCCGGGCCACCGGAGTCACCGCCCCGGCCGGGTTCCGTGCCGCCGGCGTGACCGCCGGCCTGAAGGACTCCGGCGGACGCGACGTCGCCCTGGTGGTCAACGACGGACCGGTGAAGTCCGCCGCAGCAGTGTTCACCCGCAACCGGGTAGCCGCGGCCCCCGTGCTGTGGTCCCGGCAGGCCGTCTCCGACGGACGGGCCGACGCCGTCATCCTGAACTCCGGTGGGGCCAACGCCTGCACCGGCGCCGAGGGGTTCCGGAACACCCACGCCACCGCCGAGAAAACCGCTGAACTGCTCGGGATCAGCGCCTCGGATGTACTGGTCTGCTCCACCGGGCTGATCGGCGTCCAGCTGCCGATGGACCGGCTCCTGCCCGGTGTCCAGGCCGCCGTGACGGAACTGGACGGCGACGGCGGGGCGGACGCCGCGCACGCCATCATGACCACCGACACGGTGGCCAAGCAGGCCGTCTTCACCGGCACGGACAGCTCCGGCCGCGGCTACAGCATCGGCGGAATGGCCAAGGGCGCCGGCATGCTCGCCCCGGGGCTGGCCACCATGCTGGTGGTGCTGACCACCGACGCGGAACTCGCCGCTGAAGAGCTTGATGCCGCGCTCCGTGCCGCCACCGCCGTCACGTTCGACCGCACCGACTCCGACGGCTGCATGTCCACCAATGACACCGTGGTCCTGATGGCCTCCGGCGCTTCCGGTGCCGTGCCGGACCGGGACGCGTTCATTGCCGGACTGACTGAGGTCTGCCATTCCCTGGCGCAGCAGCTCATCACCGACGCCGAGGGCGCCAGCCACGACATCGCGATCACCACGGTCAACGCGGCCACCGTGGCCGATGCCGAAACGGCCTCCCGCGCCGTCGCCCGCTCCAACCTCTTCAAGACCGCCATCTTCGGCAACGACCCGAACTGGGGACGTGTGCTCTCCGCTGTGGGAACTACCGACGCTGCATTCGAACCGGACCGGATCGATGTAAGCATCAACGGGGTGCAGGTCTGCCGCGACGGCGGGATCGGCGAACCCCGCGAGGGTGTAGACCTGGCGCCGCGTGCCGTGAGCGTGCAGATCGACCTGCACGCCGGCACGGAAAGCGCCACCATCTGGACGAATGACCTGACCACGGACTACGTCCACGAGAATTCGGCCTACAGCAGCTGAGCGGGGGAGAACCATGAGCACACCAGCAGCAGCCGGGGAACGGCTGCAGGCACAGGACAAGGCGGCAACGCTGATCGAGGCACTGCCTTGGATCCAGCGGTTCGCCGGCACCACCATGGTGATCAAATACGGCGGCAACGCCATGGTCAACGAGGAGCTGCGCCGCGCCTTCGCCGAGGACATTGTTTTCCTGCACCATGCCGGTGTGCACCCGGTGGTGGTGCACGGCGGCGGTCCGCAGATCAACGCCTTCCTGGAGCGGCTCGGAATCGAATCGGAGTTCCGCGGCGGCCTGCGCGTGACCACTCCTGAAGCGATGGACGCTGTCCGGATGGTGTTGACCGGCCAGGTGGGGCGGGAACTGGTGGGACTGATCAATTCCCACGGCCCCTACGCCGTTGGGCTGTCCGGGGAAGACGCCGCACTGCTGCAGGCAACACGGACCGGCGTGGTGATTGACGGAGAAGAAGTCGACCTCGGCCTGGTCGGGGAGGTGGTGGGCGTCAACCCGGGGTCCATCCTGGACCTCCTGGCCGCCGGACGCATCCCGGTCATCAGCACCGTGGCTCCCGAGGTCAACGCCGACGGCGAACCCACCGGCCAGGTGCTCAACGTCAACGCCGATACCGCCGCTTCGGCACTGGCCGTTGCCCTGCGGGCCTCCCGCCTGGTGGTGCTCACCGATGTGGAAGGGCTGTACGAGCAGTGGCCGGACAAATCCTCGCTCATCTCCTCGCTGACCACCGGGGAACTGCGGGCCATGCTGCCGTCGCTCGAATCCGGGATGATCCCCAAGATGCAGGCCTGTCTGGCCGCCGTGGACGGCGGGGTGGAGCGCGCCGCCGTCGTGGACGGGCGGATGGCGCACTCGATGCTGCTGGAAATCTTCACCGAGGCCGGAATCGGCACCCAGGTTGTCCCCGAGGAGGCGAAATGAGCAGCTCCGCAGACTGGCTGCACCGCTACGACACGGCCCTGATGGGCGTCTTCGGTGCCCCGCAGCGCGTCCTGGTGCGCGGCAGCGGCTGCTACGTGGAGGACGCCGACGGAAAGCAGTACCTGGACCTGCTTGCAGGGATAGCGGTCAACGCCCTCGGGCACGCCCATCCGGCCCTGGTGTCGGCCGTCTCCGGGCAGCTGGGAAAACTCGGACACGTCTCCAACTTCTTCACCAGCCCGGCCCAGGTGCTCCTGGCCGAGCGCCTGCTGGAACTGGCCGGCGCACCGGAGGGCTCCAAGGCGTTCTTCGTGAACTCCGGCACCGAGGCCAACGAGGCGGCCTTCAAGCTGGCCCGCCGCAACGCGGACCCCGCGGCCGGCCGGACCCGCATCCTTGCCCTGGAGGGCGCATTCCACGGCAGGACCATGGGGGCACTGGCACTCACCGCCAAGCCGGCCTACCGCGAGCCGTTCGAACCGCTGCCCGGGGGAGTGGAGCACCTTCCCTTCGGTGACACCGACGCCCTGGTCAACGCGGTGGATTCCACCGTCGCGGCGGTGTTCCTGGAACCCATCCAGGGCGAGGCCGGCGTACGGATGCTCCCCGACGGCTACCTGCAGGCGGCCCGTGAGGCCACCCGCGCCGCCGGCGCGCTGCTGATCATCGACGAGGTGCAGACCGGTATCGGCCGGACCGGCAAGTGGTTCGCCTCCGAGGGCGTCCAGCCGGACGCGATGACCCTGGCCAAGGGGCTGGGCGGCGGTTTCCCCGTGGGGGCGCTGCTGACCTTCGGTGAACAGGTTTCCGGCCTGCTCAGCCCCGGCATGCACGGGACCACGTTCGGCGGAAACCCCGTAGCAGCGGCAGCTGCGCTGGCCACGCTCTCGGTCCTGGAGTCGGAGGAACTGCTGGCCAACACCGCGGCCACCGGCAAGTACCTGCGCCGGGAACTGGCCGCACTGGACGGTGTGGCTCAGGTGCGCGGCGATGGGTTCCTGATCGGCATCGACCTGGATGCCCCGATTGCTCCGGCTGCAGTTGCAGCGGCACTGGAGGCCGGGTTCATCATTAACAGCACCGGACCGGCAACGCTGCGCCTGGCACCGCCGCTGATCCTCACCGCCGAGCAGGCCGGGACCTTCCTGGCCGCACTGCCCGGCATCCTGCACCGCGCCGCCACCGTCCCCGGCCCGTCCGGCACAACCCCTGAAGGAAAACCATGACCCGTCATTTCCTGGTCGACACCGACCTCACCCAGGCGGAGCAGGCCGAGGTCCTCGATCTGGCTGCCGTCCTGAAAAAGGACCGTTACAAGTACCAGCCGTTCGCCGGCGAGTCCACCGGCCGGAAGACCGTGGCCGTCATCTTCGACAAAACGTCCACCCGCACCCGGGTCTCCTTTGCCGCCGGCATTTCGGACTTGGGCGGCGTACCCCTGATCATCGGCGCGGGGGATTCCCAGCTGGGGCACAAGGAAAGCGTGGCGGACACCACCAAGGTGCTCGACCGCATGGTCTCCACCATCGTCTGGCGCACCTACGCGCAGTCCGGCCTGGAGGAAATGGCCGCGAACTCCGCGGTGCCCGTCATCAACGCGCTTTCCGACGACTACCACCCCTGCCAGCTGCTTGCGGACCTGCTGACCATCCGCGAGCACAAGGGCACCCTCGCCGGACTGACCCTGACCTACCTGGGCGACTGCGCCAACAACATGGCCAACTCCTACCTGCTCGCCGGTGTCACCGCCGGCATGCACGTGCGGGTGGCCGGGCCGCTGGGCTACCTGCCGGATCCCAAGATTGTCGACGCCGCAGCCGCCCGCGCCGAAGAGACCGGCGGATCGGTGATGATCACCACCGACGCCGCCGAAGCGCTGGCGGGAGCCGACGTCGTCGCCACCGACACGTGGGTGTCCATGGGCCAGGAAGCCGAAAAGGCTGCCCGGCAGGAACTGTTCCGCAGCTACGCCGTGGACGGCGAGGCCATGGCACAGGCCGCGGACGACGCCGTCGTCCTGCACTGCCTGCCCGCCTACCGCGGTTACGAGATCTCCGCCGACGTGATTGACGGGCCGCAGTCCCTGGTGTGGGAAGAGGCCGAAAACCGCCTGCACGCGCAGAAGGCCCTGATGGTCTGGTTGATGGCGCGTTCGGGCCTGACCGGAACCCCGGAGGCACGCGCATGACCATGCCAGCCACAAAGACTGCGCGCCAGGCGCGCATCCGCACGCTGCTGACCGGGCTTTCGGTCCGGTCCCAGGCCGAACTCGCCGCGCTGCTTGCCGACGACGGCGTGCAGGTCACGCAGGCGACGCTGTCCCGCGACCTCGTGGAACTGGGCGCCGTGCGCATGCGCGGCAAGGACGGCGCCCTGGTGTACGCCGTCCCGTCCGAGGGCGGGGAGCGGGCCCCGAAGTCCGGGGTCACCCAGGAGGTGCTGGACGCCCGGTTGGCCCGGCTATGCGGGGAACTGCTGGTCACCGCCGAAGCGTCCGCGAACATCGTTGTGCTGCGCACCCCGCCGGGAGCGGCCAACTTCCTGGCCCTGGCGATTGACCACTCCGTGCTTCCGTCGGTCCTGGGCACCATTGCCGGCGACGACACCGTCATGATGGTGACGCGTGACCCCGACGGCGGACCGGATCTGGCGGCCCGCTTCCTGCGGATAGCCGACGAAGCCAGCAACAACGGCTCGGCACCCGAGAGCCGGATCCTGTAGCTGCTTCCCGGCAGCTGCAACCCCATACTTCAACCAACCAGCGGCCCCGCGGGCCGCGAACCAATGCAAGAGGAGCATTTCGTGAGCGAACGTATTGTTCTGGCCTACTCAGGTGGCCTGGATACGTCAGTGGCCATCGGCTGGATTGCCGAGGCAACCGGCGCCGAAGTCATCGCCGTGGCGGTGGACGTGGGACAGGGCGGCGAGTCCCTGGAAACCATCCGCCAGCGCGCCCTGGACTGCGGTGCCGTGGAAGCCTACGTGGCGGACGCCCGCGAAGAGTTCGCCAGCGAATACTGCATGCCGGCACTGAAGGCCAACGCCCTGTACATGGACGCCTACCCGCTGGTCTCCGCGCTGTCCCGCCCGGTGATCGTCAAGCACCTGGTTGCTGCAGCCCGCCAGTTCGGCGCCACCACCGTTTCCCACGGCTGCACCGGCAAGGGCAACGACCAGGTCCGCTTCGAAGTTGGCATCCAGACGCTGGGCCCGGACCTGAAGTGCATCGCCCCGGTCCGTGACCTCGCGCTGACCCGCGACAAGGCCATTGCCTTCGCCGAGGAGAAGAACCTGCCGATCGTCACCACCAAGAAGAACCCGTTCTCCATCGATGCCAACGTCTGGGGGCGCGCCGTGGAGACCGGCTTCCTGGAAGACATCTGGAACGGCCCCACGCCGGACGTCTACGAGTACACCTCGGACCCGGCGTCCGCTCCGGCGCCCGACGAAGTGGTCATCACGTTCAAGGAAGGTGTGCCGGTGGCCATCGACGGCAAGCCCGTCACTCCGTTGCAGGCCATCGAGGAAATGAACCGTCGTGCCGGCGCACAGGGCATCGGCCGGATCGACATCGTCGAGGACCGCCTGGTGGGCATCAAGAGCCGCGAAATCTACGAAGCGCCCGGCGCCATGGCACTGATGGCCGCGCACCGCGAACTGGAAAACGTCACGGTGGAGCGCGAGCAGGCCCGCTTCAAGAAGACGGTTGGCCAGCGCTGGACCGAACTGGTTTACGACGGCCAGTGGTTCTCCCCGCTGAAGCAGTCCCTGGATGCCTTCATCGGCGACACCCAGAAGTACGTTTCCGGCGACATCCGCATGACGCTGGATGCCGGCCGCCCGGTAGTGACCGGCCGGCGTTCGGATTCCTCGCTGTATGACTTCAACCTGGCCACCTACGACACCGGTGACAGCTTCGACCAGTCCATGGCCCGCGGCTTCATTGAGCTGTTCGGCATGTCCTCCAAGGTGGCCTCCGGCCGCGACCAGCGCCTAGCAGAAGGTAAGTAAGAAGATGACAGACGGCAAGTCGCCAGAAGAAGCAACGGGTTCCGGGTCCGCCGGATCAACCGTCCAGGGCGCGCTGTGGGGCGGCCGGTTTGCTGGCGGTCCGGCGGACGCCCTTGCCGCGCTGAGCAAATCCACCCACTTCGACTGGCGGCTTGCCGGCTATGACATCGCCGGTTCCCGTGCCCACGCCCGCGTGCTGCACAAAGCCGGCCTGCTCGACGACGGCGAGCTGGCGGGGATGCTCGCAGCCCTGGACCAGCTCGACGCCGACGTGAAGTCCGGCGCGTATGTCCCGGCCGCGTCCGACGAGGATGTGCACGGATCCCTGGAGCGCGGCCTGATTGAGCGCGCCGGTGCCCAGCTGGGCGGCAAACTGCGGGCCGGACGGTCCCGCAATGACCAGATCGCCACGCTCGGCCGGATGTACCTGCGGGACCACGCACGGATCATCGGCGCCGGGGTGCTGTCCGTGATCGATGCCCTGGTGGGCCAGGCGCAGGCGCACCTCGGGGTGGCCATGCCGGGCCGCACGCATCTGCAGCATGCCCAGCCCATCCTGCTCAGCCACCACCTGCTGGCCCACGCGTGGGCCCTGCTGCGTGATGTGCAGCGGCTCGCGGACTGGGACAAGCGTGCCGCGGTATCTCCCTACGGTTCCGGCGCCCTGGCCGGTTCCTCCCTGGGCCTGGATCCGAACGCCGTCGCCGCGGACCTCGGGTTCGACTCCGCGGTGTGGAACTCCATTGACGGCACCGCCTCGCGCGACGTGTACGCGGAATTTTCCTGGGTGGCGGCCATGATCGGCGTGGATCTGTCCCGGATCAGCGAGGAAGTCATTCTCTGGGCCACGAAGGAATTCTCCTTCGTCACCCTGGATGACGCCTACTCCACCGGTTCGTCCATCATGCCGCAGAAGAAGAACCCGGACGTGGCCGAACTGGCCCGCGGCAAGGCCGGACGCCTGATCGGCGACCTGACCGGGCTCCTGGCCACCCTCAAGGGACTGCCGCTGGCCTACAACCGCGACCTGCAGGAAGACAAGGAACCGGTCTTCGACGCGGCGGACACCCTGGAACTGCTGCTGCCCGCCGTCTCCGGCATGATCGCCACGCTCAAGTTCAACACCGGCCGGATGCAGTCGCTGGCCCCGCAGGGCTTTGCCCTGGCTACGGACATTGCCGAGTGGCTGGTCCGCCAGGGCGTCCCCTTCCGCCAGGCACATGAACTATCCGGTGCGGCCGTGCAGCTGGCCGAGGGACGCGGCGTCGAACTGTGGGACCTGACCGACGAGGATTATGCCGGGATCTCCCCGCACCTGACACCGGAGGTGCGTACCGTGCTCAGCACCGAAGGCTCACTCGGCAGCCGCAGCTCCCAGGGCGGCACCGCGCGGTCCGCCGTCGAAGCGCAGCTCGCTGAGCTCCACCGGCAGCTGGAGGCAGTGCGCGGCTACGCCGGCTGACGCTGACAGGCTACGCTCGGCCCATGATCAGCGACTTCCGCGCCCAGCTGCGTGCCCTGCCGGACTTTCCAGACGATATGCCGTCCTTCGATCCGCAGACGGCGCCCGGGGATCCCGCGGAACTTTTCCGGAGCTGGCTGGCCGACGCACTGGCGGCCGGAGTGCGGCAACCGCACGCCTTTTCGCTGGCCACGGCCGACGCTGCCGGGCACCCCTCGGCACGGATGCTGATCCTCAAGGACATAAACGACGACGGCTGGCAGTTCGCCACGGCACGCACCTCGCGCAAGGGCGGGGAACTGGCGGAGAACCCGAACGCCGCCATGAATTTCTACTGGCCCGAACTGGGCCGGCAGGTGCGGGTGGCCGGCGGCGTAGTGCTGCTCTCCGCGCAGGCCTCGGCTGCCGACTGGCAGGCGCGGCCGGCGGCGGACGGCAGCCCGAATCCGAACTGGCAGCTGTACGCGTTGCAGCCGCGGGAGATCGAGTTCTGGCAGGCCCGCGCCGACCGGCACCATATCCGGCACCGCTTGGCCCGCTGATCTTGCTGCCGTGCCGATCTTGCTAACGTCGGAGTATGGCTTATGCGAGTGATAGAGAACGGCTGGCCGTGCCGGCCACCGAAGCGGCACGCCACCTGCTGGGGGCGGTGCTGACCCACGACGTCGACGGAGAGCGCGTGAGCGTGCGCATTACCGAGGTTGAGGCCTACATGGGCGACGTGGACCCCGGCTCGCACGCCTTCCGTGGACAGACCGCACGGAACGCCACCATGTTCGGGCCGGCCGGGCACCTGTACGTCTACTTCACCTACGGCATGCATTACTGCGCCAACGTGGTCTGCGGCACCGAAGGCTCCGCGACCGGGCTGCTGCTGCGTGCCGGTGAGGTGGTCGAGGGCGCCGAGACGGCGGCGCTGCGGCGCGGGAACCCACGCTCGCACCTGGATCTGGCGCGCGGCCCGGCCCGGCTCGCCCAGGCCCTGGGGATAGCACGGCCACTGGACGGTGCAGATGTCTTCGCCGATCCGCTGCGGCTCACGCTGCCCGACGAACCCGTGCCCGCCGAGCTGGTATCCACCGGTCCGCGGGTCGGCGTCAGCGGCCCCGGGGGGACAGACGAGTATCCCTGGCGGTACTGGCTGACCGGGGATCCAACTGTCTCGAAGTACCGTCCGGCAGTGCCCCGGCGCCGGCCGGCAGCAGCTGCGCCGGCCGGGAATCCGCAAAACGCATAACGGCGTCCGGGATGGAATCATCCCGGACGCCGTTCGGCGGTGCTGCCCCTTAGGGGGTTAGCTGCTTCCCGCTACGAGCGGGGCAGGGGAGCGTGAGCGGAAATGAGCTTCTGCTCGAGCAGCTCGTCCCAGAACGCACCCGGGATGTCAGCCTTCATCGCGGCGATATCCTCCCAGACCCGTTCGGGCCGGCTGGAACCCGGGATGACCGCAGTTACGGCGGGGTGGGCGGTGGAGAACTGCAGGGCAGCAGCCTTCAGACTCACGTCGTGCCGCCGGGCGATCTCAGTCATCGCGGCGATCTTCTGCTTGATCACCGGGGGGATGTCTCCGTAGTCGAAGTGGTCGCCGCCCAGCAGGGCACCGGAGTTGAAGGGGCCGCCGACGACGATGCCCACACCCTTTTCCTGCGCCGTGGGCATCATGCGCTGCAGGGCACGGTCGTGCTGCAGCAGCGTGTACTGGGTGGCGGAAAGGCTCATCGTCGGTGCGGCCTCATCCATGTCCATGGCCAGCTCGATGGGCTCGGTGGTGTTTACACCCAGGCCCCAGCCGTTGATGACGCCCTCATCCTGCAGCCGGGCGAGGACGCGGAACGCGCCGGTTCGAGCCTCGTTGAACTTGGCCACCCACTCATCACCGAGGAAGTCCCGGGAGGTGTCGTGGATGAACACGAAGTCCAGCCGGTCGGTCTTCAGCCGTGCAAGGCTTTCCTCAATGGAGCGCAGCGTGGCATCGGCGGTGTAGTCCGTGGCGATCTTGTTCGAGCGTCCGTGGTTGAAGAGGCCGTCGCTCTTTTCCTCTTCTTCATCCAGGATCAGCCGTCCCACTTTGGTGCTCAGCACATACTCATCGCGGTTGTGCTGCGAGATGACCTCACCCAGCCGGGATTCTGCGAGGCCGGCGCCGTAGAACGGGGCCGTGTCGAAGTAACGTATGCCTGCGTTCCAAGCGGCCTCAACCGTGGCCAACGCTTCGTCCTGGGGAATGTCCCGGAACATGTTTCCCAGCGGGGCTGTGCCGAATCCGATCTTGTTCTTGAGCACTTCGTGCAGGTTAGACATATGTTCCAATCCTTGACTTCTTATCGAAAATCCGGGGCCCGGTGAGGGGCCCCTTATCTGTCGGCAACTGTCTTTAGGCACCCTTTATTCCGGCAACCTGCCCGGATATGCCCGCGAGAGAAGTGCCACAGCGTGCCGGTCCGGTCAGGGGACGTCGGGCCTGAGCGGGTAAGGTGGACGCGTGAAAGATGCCCCGGCAGAACCGGTAAACAACGAGTCCATTGCACAAACCATCGAACGCCTGGGCGCTGTCATTCCCGATTACCCCAAGCCCGGCGTCGTGTTCCGCGACCTCACCCCGGTGTTTGCCGACGGTCCGGCGCTGCGCGGCGTGGTGGACGCACTGATCGCCCCGTTCGAGGGCCAGTTCGATTTCGTGGCAGGCGTTGAAGCGCGCGGCTTCCTCCTGGCTGCAGCTGCCGCCTATGCCTCGGGCAAGGGCGTCATCACCGTCCGCAAGCCCGGGAAGCTGCCCCGCGAGGTCTTCTCTGAGAGCTACTCGATGGAGTACGGCGAGAGCACCCTGGAACTGCACCGCGACGATATGCCCGCTGGCTCCCGCGTCCTCATCCTCGATGACGTGCTGGCCACCGGCGGAACCCTGGGGGCCGCGGCCCGCCTGATCCGCAAGGCCGGCGCGCAAGTGGCCGGGTTCGGCGTCGTGCTGGAACTGGGCGAGCTGGGCGGCCGCGAACGCCTAGGTGACACCCCCGTCACCGCGCTCGTCCGCTACTAACCGCGCCCGGCGCGGCCGCGGGCACGACACGCGTGGGAGCAGGCAGCAGCTGAGAGAGAAACCGCATACATTAGTGACCTGCAAAAGTCCAAATGCACTGTAAGATTGACGCTCTGCCTTTGCGAGAGGGAACGCGAACATGCCTGAAACACCTTCAGCTTCAAACGAGCTGGAACACGAGCGTCAGTACGTGGCCGGTCTATACCACCGGCTGGACGAACTGCGCGCCGAAAAGATGGAGCAGCTCGCCGCGATCCGGCGCAGCCACTCCGCGGGTTCCCACCAGAACCGGTCCGAGCGGGACGCCTTCGCCACTATGTACGAGGACCGCCTGGCGCAGCTGAACGCCGTCGATGAACGGCTGGTGTTCGGGCGCCTGGACCTCGACGACGGCGAGAAGCGCTACATCGGCCGCATCGGTCTGTCCACGGAGGACCTGCAGCGGCTGATGGTGGACTGGCGTGCCCCCGAGGCAGGCACCTTCTACCAGGCCACCGCATTTGAACGCCAGGGCGTCCGGCGGCGCCGGCACCTGATCCTGAAGGGCCGCGATGTGCAGGCCATCGAGGACGACGTGCTGGATTACTCCATGCTGGAAGACGAGCAGGCGCTGCAGGGCGAAGGCGCGCTGCTGGCGGCACTGAACTCCAAGCGGACCGGCCAAATGTCCGACATCGTCGGCACCATCCAGGCCGAGCAGGACCGCATCATCCGTGCACCCCTGGCCGGGACGCTGGTGGTGCAGGGCGGGCCGGGCACCGGCAAGACCGCCGTCGCGCTGCACCGTGCGGCGTACCTGCTGTACACGCACCGCGAACGGCTGAAGTCCGCCGGCGTGCTGCTGGTCGGCCCCTCCAACGCCTTCATCCGCTACATCGAGCGGGTCCTGCCTTCGCTGGGCGAGACCGGCGTGGTGATGTCCAGCCTGGGCCAGCTGATGCCCGGCATCAGCGCCACCCATGAGGAAGACGCCGCTGCCGCGGAGGTCAAGGGCCGGCTGTATATGGCCGACGTCGTGGCCCGCGCGGTGGCCAACCGTCAGCGCCTGCCCGCGGGTCCGCGGAAACTCAATGTCGAAGGCACCATCCTTACGCTGACGCCCAGGCAGGTCCAGCGTGCCCGGGACAAGGCCCGTGCCACCGGCAAGCCGCACAACGAGGCGCGCGTAACGTTCGTGAAGATCCTGCTGCGTGAGCTCACCGAGCAGCTGACCGAACAGCTCGAAGAGTCCGCAGGAGCGGGCAACAGCACCGACCGCGCGTACCTGGCCGAAGACGTGCGCAGCGCCCGCGACGTACGCGTGGCGCTGAACCTGTGCTGGATGCCCATGACGCCGGAGAAGCTGATTTCTGACCTGTTCAGCAAGCCCGGCCAGCTCGAAGCCGCCGCACCGGACCTTAGCGACGCTGAGCTGGACCTGCTGCGCCGCAGTGCGGATGCACCGTGGACGGAGTCCGACGTACCGCTGCTGGATGAGGCTGCCGAACTGCTGGGCGAGCTGGACGCATCTGCCGGACGGGAGAACGCCGCGCGGGAAGAACAGCGCAAGCGGGACCTGGCCAACGCCGAAAGCGCCATCGCCAATACCGAGGGGTTCCTCGAGGACTCCGGTGCCCATGGCATCCTGTCCGCCGAGGACCTCGCCGACCACAACGCGGTGGGGGAGCAGCGGCTCACCGCCGCCGACCGTGCCGCCGTCGACCGCACCTGGGCCTTCGGGCACATAGTGGTGGACGAGGCGCAGGAACTGTCCGCCATGCAGTGGCGCCTGCTGATGCGCCGGTGCCCGCTGAAGTCCTTCACCGTCGTGGGCGACATCGCCCAGACCAGCTCCGCTGCGGGCGCCACCTCCTGGCAGGGGGCGCTGGCTCCCTTTGTAGGGGAGCGGTGGACGCTGGAAGAGCTGACGGTCAACTACCGCACCCCGGCGCAGATTGCCGAGGGTGCCGTGCGCATGGCCAACGCCGCCGGACTGGTGGTGTCCGCGCCCAAGGCCGTCCGTGAGGGACGCTGGGCGCCGTTCATTGATGAGGTGCCCCACGGAGGGCTCATTGAGCGCCTGCTCGAAACCCTCCCATCAGACCTCGAAGCGCTCGACGGCGGATTGCTGGCAATCATTGCCGAGGATCACCGGCTCGCGGAGGTACGGCGTGCGGTGACTGAAGCCTACGGTCCGCGCGTGGGTTCCGGTGCCGGTGGCCTGGAGCAGGACATCGTGGTGACGTCGCCCCGGGAGGCCAAGGGCCTGGAGTTCGACGGCGTCGTGATCCTCGAGCCGTCGGAACTGCTGACGGCTGCCGCCGGCAAGGTCGGAGACCTCTACGTGGCCATGACCCGGCCCACCCAGCGGCTGCGCCTGATCGCCGCCAACGGTATCCCCGCAGGCATTCCCGAAGAAGAATCCTGATAATTTAGAAAGCGTGTCAGAAAACGTGAACTCCCGGGGCCTTGTAGCCCAGCAGAACGATCCGTCCTTTGCCAACATCTGGCAGGAGCTCAAGTGGCGGGGCCTGGTCCAGGTCTCCACCGATGAGGCGGAGCTGGAAAAGCTCCTCGCCGGGGGACCCGTCACGTATTACTGCGGGTTTGACCCGACGGCGCCGAGCCTGCACCTGGGCAATCTGGTGCAACTGCTGACCATGCGCCGCCTGCAGTTGGCCGGACACCGGCCGCTGGCGCTGGTGGGCGGATCCACCGGGCTGGTGGGGGATCCCCGGCCGACGGCCGAGCGCACCATGAACACCAAGGAAACGGTCAGCGAGTGGGTGGGCTACCTGCAGGGCCAGGTCCAGCGATTCCTGAGCTTCGAGGGTGACAATGCCGCCCGCATGGTGAACAACTTGGACTGGACGGCGCCAATGAGCGCCATCGACTTCCTGCGTGACATCGGAAAGCACTTCCGGGTGGGCACCATGATCAAAAAGGAAATCGTCTCCTCCCGCCTGAACTCCGATGAAGGCATCAGCTATGCCGAGTTCAGCTACCAGGTGCTGCAGGGGATGGACTACCTGGAGCTGTTCCGCAACTACAACTGTGTGCTGGAAACCGGCGGCTCGGATCAGTGGGGCAACCTCACCAGCGGAACCGAACTGGTCCGCAAGGTTGAGGGTAAGACTGTCCACGCACTGGGCACCCCGCTGGTCACCAACAGCGACGGCACCAAGTTCGGCAAGAGCGAGGGCAATGCCGTGTGGCTCGACGGGGAAATGACCAGCCCGTACGCCATGTACCAGTTCTGGCTCAATACCTCGGACAAGGACGTGGTGGACCGTCTGAAGGTCTTCACCTTCATGAGCCGGTCCCGGATCGAGGAGCTGGAACGCTCGGTCGCCGAAGCGCCGCATAAGCGCGAAGCGCAGCGTGCCCTGGCGTTCGACGTGACTTCGCTGATCCACGGAGCGGAGGCAACCGAAAAGGTTATTGCCGCTTCCGCCGCGCTCTTCGGCCAGGGCGAAGTAAAAGACCTGGACGAGGCAACCCTTAAGGCTGCCACGGCTGAACTGCCGGCCGTGACGGTATCCGCGGACGGGCTGGGGATCATCGACCTGCTGGTCGCCTCCGGCCTCTCGGGCAGCAAGTCCGAAGCCCGCCGGACCGTTTCCGAAGGCGGTGCCTATGTCAACAACGTCAAGGTGGCCGATGCGGATACCGTGGTGGACCCGGCTGAGCTGCTGCACGGCAAGTACCTGCTGCTGCGGCGCGGCAAGCGGAACCTTGCAACGGTTGAAGTGACCGCCGTATAGTTTTATTGCCTCCTTCGGGAGGCGAAGATCTTCCGCTTCGTGTCCCCCGGCAGCTGCCGGGGGAGCGTGCGGCAGGTCACCTCGGAACGGTTTGCAAGGACCGGACCGGGTGTGCAAAGATAGACGAGTCGCCGCGGCCGGGACGCTGAAATAAGCGCCCGAAGCATGGCGGACAAACCCACCCAAAAACAGAGTTTCTCTGGTGCGCCCTTCACGGGGCCGGCAGGAAAGACTCCGGCTTTTTGCTGGGCCGGAACGGCGGTTGACACGCTTTCCCGGGGCTTCCGATGAGGAAAACCGGGAATTGCGGAAAACGCCGGAATGGAATAAGATGGAAAACCTTGCAGCGAAGAAGAAAAGGAAAACATTGTTTTCCCGAGTATTTTCGGATTGCGTCTGTTGTTTGAGAACTCAATAGTGTGCCAAGTTTATTGATACCAATTTATTTTAATTGGTTGAATCGACTGTTCCGCCCACCCCGTGGGCTGGAATGGTTTTTTTAGCTGGTTTCGAATTTAGTGCAGTGCCTGGCGGCCAATTTTCCTTGGCCCCGGCATTGTGTCTGTATGAACATTTACGGAGAGTTTGATCCTGGCTCAGGATGAACGCTGGCGGCGTGCTTAACACATGCAAGTCGAACGATGACTTCTGTGCTTGCACAGAATGATTAGTGGCGAACGGGTGAGTAACACGTGAGTAACCTGCCCTTGACTTCGGGATAAGCCTGGGAAACCGGGTCTAATACCGGATACGACGGACCACCGCATGGCGGTTCGTGGAAAGCTTTATGCGGTTTTGGATGGACTCGCGGCCTATCAGCTTGTTGGTTGGGGTAATGGCCCACCAAGGCGACGACGGGTAGCCGGCCTGAGAGGGTGACCGGCCACACTGGGACTGAGACACGGCCCAGACTCCTACGGGAGGCAGCAGTGGGGAATATTGCACAATGGGCGAAAGCCTGATGCAGCGACGCCGCGTGAGGGACGAATGCCTTCGGGTTGTAAACCTCTTTCAGCAGGGAAGAAGCGAAAGTGACGGTACCTGCAGAAGAAGCGCCGGCTAACTACGTGCCAGCAGCCGCGGTAATACGTAGGGCGCAAGCGTTATCCGGAATTATTGGGCGTAAAGAGCTCGTAGGCGGTTTGTCGCGTCTGCTGTGAAAGCCCGGGGCTCAACCCCGGGTCTGCAGTGGGTACGGGCAGACTAGAGTGATGTAGGGGAGACTGGAATTCCTGGTGTAGCGGTGAAATGCGCAGATATCAGGAGGAACACCGATGGCGAAGGCAGGTCTCTGGGCATTAACTGACGCTGAGGAGCGAAAGCATGGGGAGCGAACAGGATTAGATACCCTGGTAGTCCATGCCGTAAACGTTGGGCACTAGGTGTGGGGGACATTCCACGTTTTCCGCGCCGTAGCTAACGCATTAAGTGCCCCGCCTGGGGAGTACGGCCGCAAGGCTAAAACTCAAAGGAATTGACGGGGGCCCGCACAAGCGGCGGAGCATGCGGATTAATTCGATGCAACGCGAAGAACCTTACCAAGGCTTGACATGAACCGGTAAGACCTGGAAACAGGTCCCCCACTTGTGGCCGGTTTACAGGTGGTGCATGGTTGTCGTCAGCTCGTGTCGTGAGATGTTGGGTTAAGTCCCGCAACGAGCGCAACCCTCGTTCTATGTTGCCAGCGCGTTATGGCGGGGACTCATAGGAGACTGCCGGGGTCAACTCGGAGGAAGGTGGGGACGACGTCAAATCATCATGCCCCTTATGTCTTGGGCTTCACGCATGCTACAATGGCCGGTACAAAGGGTTGCGATACTGTGAGGTGGAGCTAATCCCAAAAAGCCGGTCTCAGTTCGGATTGAGGTCTGCAACTCGACCTCATGAAGTTGGAGTCGCTAGTAATCGCAGATCAGCAACGCTGCGGTGAATACGTTCCCGGGCCTTGTACACACCGCCCGTCAAGTCACGAAAGTTGGTAACACCCGAAGCCGGTGGCCTAACCCCTTGTGGGAGGGAGCCGTCGAAGGTGGGACCGGCGATTGGGACTAAGTCGTAACAAGGTAGCCGTACCGGAAGGTGCGGCTGGATCACCTCCTTTCTAAGGAGCACCTCGAAGCGGATGTCCTTCCACAGTGTTGGATGTGTGCTTTGCAGGAGATGCCCATGTCGGAAGCATATGTTTTCCGGTGGGTGCTCAAGGGTGGAATATCAATGGATAGGCGCCGGCATGATTGCCTGGCATCAGTGAGTACGTTCCCTTTGGGGTTCTGGAAAGCGGTGCGGGCAGGTTACCGGTTGACCGTTTGGCACACTGTTGGGTCCTGAGACAACAGGGCTGTGGGGCTTCTTCCCTCTTTGAGGGGGTGGGGGTGTTCATGGTTGTGGTTTGTTTCTGTTTGTTCCTGCGCATGCCGGGTACATCACGGGTGCCGGTTCCCTTTGGGGGGCTGGTTGGTGGTGGGGATGGGTGTGACGGGGTTGTTGTTTGAGAACTACATAGTGGACGCGAGCATCTTAAAAATTATTAAGTGCAATTTCAGATAAACCTGGTGACCGGTTTTTACCGGCCTCCATGGTTTTCTCGATAGCGATATTAATTATTGATCTTTGTGGTCAAGTTTTTAAGGGCACACGGTGGATGCCTTGGCATCAGGAGCCGAAGAAGGACGTAGGAATCTGCGATAAGCCTGGGGGAGTTGATAACCGAACTTTGATCCCAGGATGTCCGAATGGGGAAACCCCGCCCGGCGCGCGAGTGACCGGGTGACCCGCATCTGAACACATAGGGTGCGTGGAGGGAACGTGGGGAAGTGAAACATCTCAGTACCCACAGGAAGAGAAAACAACAGTGATTCCGTTAGTAGTGGCGAGCGAACGCGGAAGAGGCTAAACCAGTGGTGTGTGATAGCCGGCGGGCGTTGCATCACTGGGGTTGCGGGACTTTCCGTACCGATTCTGCCGGATTGGTGAAGTGAGTGCAGGTGCATAGGTGAACTGGTTTGAAAGCCAGGCCGTAGAGGGTGTTAGCCCCGTAACCGGAATGTATGCTGCCGCTTGGAGAGGATCCCAAGTAGCACGGGGCCCGAGAAATCCCGTGCGAATCTGCCAGGACCACCTGGTAAGCCTAAATACTCCCTGATGACCGATAGCGGACAAGTACCGTGAGGGAAAGGTGAAAAGTACCCCGGGAGGGGAGTGAAATAGTACCTGAAACCGTGTGCCTACAAACCGTTGGAGCAGCTCTGATTGCTGTGACAGCGTGCCTTTTGAAGAATGAGCCTGCGAGTTAGTGTTACGTCGCGAGGTTAACCCGTGTGGGGAAGCCGTAGCGAAAGCGAGTCTGAATAGGGCGATGCAGTGGCGTGATCTAGACCCGAAGCGGAGTGATCTACCCATGGCCAGGTTGAAGCGACGGTAAGACGTCGTGGAGGACCGAACCCACTTCAGTTGAAAATGGAGGGGATGAGCTGTGGGTAGGGGTGAAAGGCCAATCAAACTCCGTGATAGCTGGTTCTCCCCGAAATGCATTTAGGTGCAGCGTTGCGTGTTTCTTACCGGAGGTAGAGCTACTGGATGGCTAATGGGCCCTACAAGGTTACTGACGTCAGCCAAACTCCGAATGCCGGTAAGTCAGAGCGCAGCAGTGAGACTGTGGGGGATAAGCTTCATAGTCGAGAGGGAAACAGCCCAGACCACCAACTAAGGCCCCTAAGCGTGTGCTAAGTGGGAAAGGATGTGGAGTTGCCCAGACAACCAGGAGGTTGGCTTAGAAGCAGCCACCCTTGAAAGAGTGCGTAATAGCTCACTGGTCAAGTGATTCCGCGCCGACAATGTAGCGGGGCTCAAGTACACCGCCGAAGTTGTGGCATTCAGATATTAGATAAGCCTTCGTGGTTCAGTCGTCTGGATGGGTAGGGGAGCGTCGTGTGGGCAGTGAAGCAGCGGTGTAAACCAGTTGTGGAGCCTACACGAGTGAGAATGCAGGCATGAGTAGCGAAAGACGGGTGAGAAACCCGTCCGCCGAATGATCAAGGGTTCCAGGGTCAAGCTAATCTGCCCTGGGTAAGTCGGGACCTAAGGCGAGGCCGACAGGCGTAGTCGATGGACAACGGGTTGATATTCCCGTACCGGCGAAAAACCGCCCATACCAAGCAGGGGACACTAACCGTCCGGAGCCTGCCCGAGCATCCTTGTGGTGTGAGGGTTTTGGCCGAGCACGGGACCTGATCCTGGGAGGTAAGCGTATTAACAGGTGTGACGCAGGAAGGTAGCCGGGCCAGGCGATGGTTGACCTGGTCTAAGGATGTAGGGTCCGTGATAGGTAAATCCGTCACGGTGTCTTTGATGACGTGCCTGAGATCTGACGGGACTCCCTCACGGGGGGATCCGGTGATCCTATGCTGCCTAGAAAAGCATCGGCGCGAGGTTTTAGCCGCCCGTACCCCAAACCGACACAGGTGATCAGGTAGAGAATACTAAGGCGATCGAGAGAATTATGGTTAAGGAACTCGGCAAAATGCCCCCGTAACTTCGGGAGAAGGGGGGCCCCAACCTTGATGGACACTTGCTGTCCGGAGGGGATCGGGGCCGCAGAGACCAGGGGGAAGCGACTGTTTACTAAAAACACAGGTCCGTGCGAAGTCGCAAGACGATGTATACGGACTGACTCCTGCCCGGTGCTGGAAGGTTAAGAGGACCGGTTAGCCCTTACGGGCGAAGCTGGGAATTTAAGCCCCAGTAAACGGCGGTGGTAACTATAACCATCCTAAGGTAGCGAAATTCCTTGTCGGGTAAGTTCCGACCTGCACGAATGGAGTAACGACTTCCCCGCTGTCTCAACCATAAACTCGGCGAAATTGCAGTACGAGTAAAGATGCTCGTTACGCGCAGCAGGACGGAAAGACCCCGAGACCTTTACTATAGTTTGGTATTGGTGTTCGGTGTGGCTTGTGTAGGATAGGTGGGAGACTGTGAGACCCGGACGCCAGTTCGGGTGGAGTCATCGTTGAAATACCACTCTGGTCATACTGGATATCTAACTTCGGCCCGTAATCCGGGTCAGGGACAGTGCCTGATGGGTAGTTTAACTGGGGCGGTTGCCTCCTAAAGAGTAACGGAGGCGCCCAAAGGTTCCCTCAGCCTGGTTGGCAATCAGGTGTCGAGTGTAAGTGCACAAGGGAGCTTGACTGTGAGAGAGACATCTCGAGCAGGGACGAAAGTCGGGACTAGTGATCCGGCGGTACATTGTGGAATGGCCGTCGCTCAACGGATAAAAGGTACCTCGGGGATAACAGGCTGATCTTGCCCAAGAGTCCATATCGACGGCATGGTTTGGCACCTCGATGTCGGCTCGTCGCATCCTGGGGCTGGAGTAGGTCCCAAGGGTTGGGCTGTTCGCCCATTAAAGCGGTACGCGAGCTGGGTTTAGAACGTCGTGAGACAGTTCGGTCCCTATCCGCTGCGCGCGCAGGAAATTTGAGAAGGGCTGTCCTTAGTACGAGAGGACCGGGACGGACGAACCTCTGGTGTGTCAGTTGTACTGCCAAGTGCACCGCTGATTAGCTACGTTCGGATGGGATAACCGCTGAAAGCATCTAAGCGGGAAGCCCGCTTCGAGATGAGATTTCCATACACCTTGTGTGTGAGAGGCCCCCAGCCAGACCACTGGGTTGATAGGCCGGATGTGGAAGCGGGGACTAAAGACCCGTGAAGCTGACCGGTACTAATAGGCCGATAACTTACACCACATCAACACCTGGGGAAACACGACTTCAAACGGTTTCCCAATGTAGAGGGTGTTGTGATCATGCTGCTTGCGTCCACTATGTGGTTCCCGGACAACAACCCGTCAAGGGTTGTTCCCCCTGGGAACGAATGAACACTATATTTGAATATTTGCTTACGTCTTTTTGATGTTCGTGATCATTGTTTTCCCCACGCACACTGTTTTTGGGTGTGTGGTGCGGGTGGAAGGGTTACGGCGGTCATAGCGTGGGGGAAACGCCCGGTCCCATTCCGAACCCGGAAGCTAAGACCCACAGCGCCGATGGTACTGCATCCGGGAGGGTGTGGGAGAGTAGGTCACCGCCGGACAAATTGTGGGGTGAGGCCCGTACCAGTGTTGGTACGGGCCTCACCTGTTTAACCCGCCAAACTTTAACTAGACGATTGATCCAAACTGCCAGCCGGCAGGCCCGGGGTGGCGAGGGTCACCCTGATCCGGCCGTGCATACACGCCTGTGAATCGGTAGGTGGGGCCTGCCTGCACTAGAATTAGCTGAGGCGTTGAACGCCTCCCATAACTTTTACATCTCCATTACAGGTACATAGTGACGAGCGACTGCAGTAAATTCCGTTGGTCGGCTCACGACGAGAGGAACTAGCCAGCATGTCAGAGCAGAACAACAGGGACCAGGATCGTAGCGGCGCACCGCGCCGGGATTCCCAGGGCCGCCCCGCCACGAATGACCGTAATGCCCCCAAACGCTGGGAAGACCGCAAGCCTGCCGGCCAGCGCAGCGGTTCGAACGAGCGTAAGCCGTTCTCTCGTGATGATCGTCCGCAGCGTGACAGCCGTCCTGCCCGTGATGGTGAGCGTAAGCCGTTTAGCCGTGATGACCGTCCGGCCCGTGATGGGGAGCGCAAGCAGTTCGGTGAGCGTAAGCCGTTCTCTCGTGATGATCGTCCGCAGCGTGACAGCCGTCCGCCCCGTGACAGTGAGCGTAGGCCGTTTAGCCGTGACGAGCGTCCGGCCCGTGATGGGGAGCGTCGCTCCTTCGGTGACCGCGGTGCTTCCGCTGGTCGTAAGCCGTTCTCTCGTGATGATCGTCCGCAGCGTGACAGCCGTCCGCCCCGTGATGGTGAGCGCAAGCAGTTCGGTGAGCGTAAGCCGTTTAGCCGTGATGACCGTCCGGCCCGTGATGGGGAGCGCAAGCAGTTCGGTGAGCGTAAGCCGTTCTCTCGTGATGATCGTCCGCAGCGTGACAGCCGTCCGCCCCGTGACAGTGAGCGTAAGCCGTTTAGCCGTGATGACCGTCCGGCCCGTGATGGGGAGCGCAAGCAGTTCGGTGAGCGTAAGCCGTTCTCTCGTGATGATCGTCCCCAGCGTGATGGGGAGCGTCGCTCCTTCGGTGACCGCGGTGCTTCCGCCGGCCGTAAGCCGTTCTCTCGTGATGATCGTCCGCAGCGTGACAGCCGTCCGCCCCGTGATGGTGAGCGCAAGCAGTTCGGTGAGCGTAAGCCGTTTAGCCGTGATGATCGTCCGCAGCGCGATAGCCGTCCGCCCCGTGGCGACCGCCCGGCACAGCGCTCGGAGCGCCCGTCCTTCAGCCGCGACGAAGCCCCGGCAGCACCGCGGCCCCGCAATGCGAAGGACCTGCGCAGCGCCAACCGTCCCGACCGTGAGCGGTCCCCGGAAATCGACGAGGACGTCACCGGCCAGGAACTGGACAAGGTAACCCGTGCCCAGCTGCGCAACCTCGAAGAGGTCAACGGCGAGTGGGTCTCCAAGCACCTGGTGATGGCCGGGCGATTGATCGACGACGAGCCGGAGCTTGCTTTCCAGCACGCCCTGGCAGCCAGTCGCCGCGGCGGCCGCATGGCCGTAGTCCGCGAGGCAGTGGGCCTCACCGCTTATGCTGCCGAACACTTCGGCGAAGCACTGCGTGAGTTCCGGACGTACCGCCGGATCAGCGGCTCCAACGCCTACCTGCCGATGATGGCCGACTGCGAACGCGGATTGGGTCACCCGGAAAGGGCACTGGACCTGGTCCGTTCCGAGGACGCCAAGGACCTGGACGTCGCCGGTCAGGTGGAGCTGGCCATCGTGGCCTCCGGTGCGCGCATGGACATGGAACAGTTCGAAGCCGCCGTCACGGCCCTGGAAATCCCGCAGCTGGACCGCAACCGTGCGTTCTCCTACAGCCCGCGCCTGTTCCGTGCCTACGCAGACGCGCTGGAACTGGTCGGCCGCAACGACGAAGCCGAACAGTGGCGCAAGCAGGCCCTTCGTGCCGACAGTGCCCTCGGTCTGGGCGATTTCGCCGAGCCGGAGATCTTCGACCTCGTCCCTGAAGAGGAAGAGCGCAAGGACCGCCGCTCCGAGCCCCGCGAGGACCGCTCAGGTGCCTATTTCGAGGCTGAAGCACCGGTTTCCAAGGACAACTCGGTGGTGGACGTAGACGCGGATGCACTGCCCGGCGACGAGCAGGAAGCCCTGCTCACCGAGGCCGGCGACGTCGATGATGCCGACGACGTCGAGGTCACCGTGAAGGACCTGGACCTCGGCGACGACGACGATGAGGAAACCGCCCGCGAAGACGCCGACGAGACGGAGCACCAGCACCTTGACGACTGATACCTCCCTGGTCTCCGGGTATGACGCGGTCTTTTCCGATCTGGACGGCGTGGTTTACGCCGGTCCGCATGCCATACCCGGAGCCGTGGAGGCACTGGGACGGCTGGCGGATGTATCCGTTCAGCTTGCCTACGTCACCAACAACGCCTCACGCTCCTCGGAAACGGTTGCAGCGCACCTGCGCGAGCTCGGTGCGCCCGCAACGGCGGAAACTGTTTTCGGATCCGCGCAGGCCGGCGCTGAACTGCTGGCCGAGAAGGTGGCACCCGGAGCCAGAGTCCTGGTGACCGGCAGCGCCACGCTGGCCGCCGCCGTCGAAGCGCAGGGGCTCACCGTGGTCAGGTCGGCTGATGACCAGCCCGATGCCGTCATCCAGGGATTTGATCCGTCCCTGGGCTGGAAGGACCTGGCCGAGGCGGCGTTCGCCGTCGGCCGGGGCGCGGTCTGGGTGGCCACCAACACTGATCTGTCCATTCCCCAGGCCCGCGGTATTGCGCCCGGCAACGGCACCCTCGTGGCCGCCGTCGGCGCCGCCACCGGCAAAGTTCCGTTTGTGGCCGGCAAGCCGGAGGCGCCGCTGTTTACGACGGCGGCCCGCCACCTGGGCGTCCACCGCCCGCTGGTGGTGGGGGACCGCCTGGACACGGACATCCTGGGCGGCACCAACGCCGGCTTCGACACCGCCCTGGTCCTCACCGGGGTGGATACACCCCTGACTGCGCTGGCGGCCCGCACTCCCGAACGCCCGGCGTACCTCATCAGCAACCTGGAAGCTTTTTTTGCGCCCTATCCGGAGACGACCGCCGACGGCGCCCGCTACCGCTGCGGGAACGCTGCTGCCTGGGTGGAGGACAACGTCCTGGTGATTGACGGCGATTCCTCGGATCTGGACAGCTGGCGGGCCGCCTGCGCCGCCTGGTGGGGGGCCCGGCCGGATGTTGCAACGGCTTCAACCCCCGAGATCCGCTGGACTGTCACCGGGCGCGGATAAGCTTCCGTCAGACGCTTCGCCCGTTACGGGACTGCCTGAACACACTGCCTGAACACACTGCCTGAACACACCGCCTGAACACACCGCCTGAACACACCGCCTGAACACACCGCCTCAATAGCCATTTCCAGGAGGACCACAGATGCCCGATTCCCATCCCGCGTGGCCGGATTCTCCGGCAGCAACGGGGGACCCCGCTGTGGATGCCCTGCTGGAGGGACTTTCCGCTCTCGCCGGAGAGCCGGTGTCCGGACAGGCGGCTGCCTACGCCGCCCTGCATGACGGGCTGCTGGCAGAACTGAACACTGAACCGGATGTGGCAGCAGCGTCCGGTGCCCCTATGCCGGGCGGCCCCCGGGCAGGCCGCTAGGATGTCCAGGCTCGACCAGGAACTGGTGACCCGCGGGCTGGCCCGCTCCCGCACCCAGGCTGCCAAGCTGATTGCCGCCGGCCGCGTCCTGCGCGGCGGCCAGCCTGCGGCCAAAGCGTCAACGCCGGTGGACGCTTCTGAGTCCCTTGAAGTGCTCGACGACGGCCTGCCGGATTACGTCAGCCGCGCCGGCCACAAACTGGCCGGCGCCCTGGCCGCCTTCCCCGCCGTACAGCCGCAGGGGCTGCGGTGCCTGGACGCCGGTGCTTCCACCGGCGGATTCACCGACGTCCTGCTGCGCTCAGGCGCCGCGCACGTAGCCGCGGTGGACGTGGGACACGGTCAGCTGGTGGAACCGCTGCGGCAGGATCCGCGCGTCAGCGTCTATGAGGGCATGAACGTGCGGTACCTGGACCCTGATCATATTGGCGGCACCGTTGACCTGACTGTTGCCGACCTGTCCTTTATCTCGCTGACCATGGTGGTGAACGCCCTTGCCGGAGCCACACGCCCCGGGGGCAGCCTGCTGCTGATGGTGAAGCCGCAGTTTGAGGTGGGCCGTGAGAGGCTGGACCGTACCGGCGTCGTTACTGATCCGGGGCAGCACCGCCTGGCCGTGACGGCAGTTGCCGCCGCAGCCTTGGCCGCAGGACTGCATATAGCCGGTATCGCTCCCAGCCCGCTGCCGGGACAGAACGGCAACGTGGAGTTCTTTATGTGGCTGCAGGTACCGGCACAGCGGAAGGACCGGGGCAAGGAGAACGGGCAGGATACGCAGCAGGCGGAGGAAGCAGCCGCCCGGCTGGTTGGGGAAGCGTTCGCCGGATTCGACCGGTTTGCGGAGCACGAACCGGCCGTAGAAGACTGACGGGTGGGCGTGCCGTACACATTGCCCGTAGACGGAAAAGGATGAAGACGCAGATGAGCAGACGGATACTGGTCCTGGCCCACACGGGACGGCGGGACGCCATGACTGCTGCCCAGGAAACCTGCACCCAGCTTCATTCCTCCGGCCTCGTGCCGGTAATGCGCCGCTGCGACCTCGAAGACATCCAAGCTGAATACGGCGTGCTCACGGCGCCCACCGAAATCCTGGACGAGGACGTGGCACTGGAAGATGTGGACCTGGGCATGGTCCTGGGCGGGGACGGAACCATCCTGCGGGCCGCTGAACTGGTCCGCGGAACAACCGTGCCCTTGCTGGGCGTCAACCTGGGCCACGTGGGTTTCCTGGCCGAAAGCGAACGCGCGGACCTGGCCCAAACCGTGCACTGGGTGGTGGAACGCGCCTACACCGTCGAAGAGCGGATGACCATCGACGTTAAGGTCTGGCACAGCAACAAGCTGATTGCCCACACCTGGGCATTGAACGAGGCAGCGGTGGAGAAAGCCGACCGGCAGCGGATGCTGGAAGTGGTCATGGAGGTCGACGGCCGCCCCATCAGCTCCTTCGGATGCGACGGCGTGGTGATGGCAACCCCCACCGGTTCCACGGCCTACGCCTTTTCCGCCGGTGGCCCCGTCGTCTGGCCGGAGGTAGAAGCCCTGCTCCTGGCCCCCATCAGCGCCCACGCCCTGTTTGCCAAGCCCCTCGTAGTGGCGCCCACATCCGTCCTGGCGGTGGAAATCCTCACCCGCACGGACGCCTCCGGGGTGCTGTGGTGCGACGGGCGGCGCAGCGTGGACCTGCCTCCGGGCTCCCGGGTCGAGGTCACCCGGTCGGCCACCCCGGTACGGCTGGCCCGCACCCACAAAACGCCCTTCTCGGAACGGTTGGTCCGGAAATTCCAGCTACCCACCACCGGCTGGCGCGGGCCGGTGTCCGGCCCGGTCCCGGGCACCCAGTTGAGCCCCGCGGCCCGGGTCGCGGAGGCTCGGGTCGGGGAAACCGGGGCCGTGTCGGACAGTGCAGCTTCGGACAAAGCAGCTTCGGACAATGGAGGCGTGGTCGAATGATTGAGGAAATCCGCATCAGGGACCTCGGCGTCATCACCGATGCCACTTTGGACCTCGGTCCGGGCTTTACCGTGGTGACCGGTGAAACCGGCGCGGGCAAGACCATGGTGATCACCGCCCTTGGGCTGCTCCTTGGCGCCCGGTCCGACGCCGGTGCCGTGCGCATCGGGGCCAAGTCCGCCGTCGCCGAGGCGCTGGTCCATGTCGACCCGCATAGCGCCGCCGCAGTGCGCGCCGCCGAAGCGGGAGCCGAACTCGAGGAGTACGACGGCGCCGCTGAACTGACGCTGGTACGCACCGTTAACGCCGACGGCCGCAGCCGGGCCCACGTGGGCGGCCGGTCTGCTCCGGTGGGTGTCCTGGCCGAGGTGGGCGAACACCTGGTGGTGGTGCACGGGCAGACGGACCAGCTGCGTCTCAAGAGCGCCGCCGCGCAGCGCGAGGCGCTGGATAAATATGCAGGAGCGCCGCTGGCTGCGGAGCTGGGCGCCTACCGTGAGGACTACGCCCGCTGGCGCGCCGCCGCCAAGGAACTGGCCGAACTGCGGGACCAGGCACGGGACCGTCTGCGCGAGGCCGAATACCTCACCGCAGCACTGGAAGAAATCGAAGCCGTGGACCCGCAGCCGGGGGAGGACGAGTCCCTGAAGGCCGAGGCGATGCGCCTGAGCAACCTCGAAGAGCTGCGGACCGCAGCGGTGGGAGCCCACGCGGCCCTGATTGCCGACGATTTCGCCGACGGCGGCGACGCGACCTCACTGGTGGACGCCGCCAAACGCCAACTGGAATCCGCCGGCGAACATGACCCGGCGCTGGCCGATGCCGGCACGCGGTTGGCCGAAGTGGGTTACATCCTCGCGGACATCGCCACCGAGTTGGCCAGTTACGGTGCCTCCCTTGACTCCGAGGGTCCGGGACGGCTGGCCGAAGTGGAGGCCCGCCGCGCTGAGCTGGCCGGGCTGGTCCGCAAGTACGCCCCGTCCATCGACGGCGTGCTTCAGTGGAGCGGTGAAAGCGCCAAACGGCTTGCCGAGCTCAGCTCCGATGACACGCGCATCGAAGCCCTGGAAGCGGAGATCACTGCCCTGGGTGAGGCGCTGGAGAACAGGGGAGCGGCCCTGACCAAGCTGCGGACCGAAGCAGCCGCGGAACTGGCACAGCGGGTCAGTGACGAGCTGACGGCCCTGGCCATGAAGGACGCCAACCTGGTCATCGAGGTGGAGCCGGCCGGCGAGCCCGGTCCGCACGGCGCTGACACCATTGCCTTCCTGCTGGCGCCGCACCCCGGTGCGCCTGCCCGCCCGCTGGGCAAGGGCGCGTCCGGCGGTGAACTGTCCCGCGTTATGCTGGCTATCGAAGTGGTGCTCGCCGCCGTGGACCCGGTGCCCACCTTCATTTTCGACGAAGTGGATGCCGGCGTCGGCGGCAAGGCCGCCGTCGAAATCGGCCGCCGGCTGGCCATGCTCGCCCGGCACGTGCAGGTGATCGTGGTGACCCACCTCCCGCAGGTGGCAGCCTTCGCCGACCATCACATCCGTGTGATCAAGACCTCCACTGCGGCCGACGACGGCACGGGCGTTACCGCCAGCGACGTCCGCGTGCTCGGCCACGAGGAACGGATCAAGGAACTCGCACGGATGCTGGCCGGCCAGGAGGATTCGGCAACGGCACGCGCCCACGCCGAGGAACTGCTGGAAGCAGCGGGACATCTCCAATAACCGTCCGCCGGAGACCCGAGTCTCCGGCAGATCCAGTGCAGGTTCTACTCGAATCAATAAAAGGTGATAGGCTCGAACTCCGTGGTGCAGCGATCAAATTCCAGGTTTCCCAAGTCGTCTTCTACGACCAAACACATCTTCGTCACCGGTGGCGTGGCGTCCTCACTCGGTAAGGGACTGACAGCGTCAAGTCTCGGCCATCTGTTGAGGTCGCGCGGCATAGCGGTGACCATGCAGAAGCTCGATCCATATCTGAACGTGGATCCGGGCACAATGAACCCCTTCCAGCACGGCGAAGTCTTCGTGACCGACGACGGCGCGGAGACCGACCTCGACATCGGACACTACGAGCGGTTCCTTGACGAGAGCCTCGACGGTTCCGCCAACGTAACCACCGGACAGGTGTACTCCACGGTTATTGCCAAGGAGCGCCGGGGCGAATACCTCGGTGACACGGTCCAGGTCATTCCGCACATCACCGACGAGATCAAGCGCCGGATGCGCCTGCCCTCCGAGGCGAAGAAGACCCCCGACGTCATCATCACCGAAATCGGCGGTACGGTAGGCGACATCGAGTCCCAGCCGTTCCTCGAAGCGGCACGCCAGGTCCGCCAGGACATCGGCCGCAGCAACGTCTTCTTCCTGCACGTCTCCCTCGTGCCGTACATCGGCCCGTCCCAGGAACTGAAGACCAAGCCGACCCAGCACTCCGTGGCCGCGCTGCGCTCCATCGGCATCCAGCCGGACGCCATCGTGATCCGTTCGGACCGCCCGGTGCCCGACGCCATGCGCAACAAGATCGGCCGCATGTGCGACGTCGACGTTGACGCGGTCATCGGCTGCCCGGACGCCCCGAGCATCTACGACATCCCCAAGACCCTTCACTCCCAGGGCCTGGACGCGTACATCGTCCAGCACCTGGATCTGAAGTTCAAGGACGTCAACTGGACCAAGTGGGACCGCCTGCTCGAGTCCGTGCACAACCCCAAGCACCATGTGGACATCGCCCTGGTGGGCAAGTACGTGGACCTGCCGGACGCCTACCTGTCCGTGACCGAAGCGCTGCGTGCCGGCGGCTTCGCGAACAAAGCGAAGGTCAACATCCGCTGGGTTCCCTCCGATGACTGCGACACCCCCGAAGGTGCAGCAAAGGCCCTGGCCGGCGCGGACGCCATCTGCGTGCCCGGCGGCTTCGGCATCCGCGGCCTTGAAGGCAAGCTCGGCGCCCTGACCTACGCCCGGGAAAACAAGCTCCCGACGCTGGGCCTGTGCCTTGGCCTGCAGTGCATGGTCATCGAGTACGCCCGCAACGTGGTGGGCCTCGAAGGTGCTTCATCCTCCGAGTTCGAACCGGACACCCAGTACCCGGTCATCGCCACCATGGCCGAGCAGAAGGCCATTGTTGACGGCGGCGGCGACATGGGCGGCACCATGCGCCTGGGTCTCTGGGACGCCAAGCTGGAGCCGGAGTCCGTGGTTGCCAAGACCTACGGCAAGACGGAGGTGGCCGAGCGCCACCGCCACCGCTATGAGGTCAACAACCAGTACCGCGACCAGATTGCCGACGCCGGCCTGGTGTTCTCCGGAACCACCACCGACGGCGGCCTGGTGGAGTTCGTCGAGCTTCCCGCCGACGTTCACCCGTACTACGTGTCCACGCAGGCACACCCGGAGCTCAGCTCCCGCCCGACGCGTCCGCACCCGCTTTTCGCCGGACTCGTCAAGGCTGCCCTGGCACACCAGAGCGGCAAGGCCTAGCCCCATGGCACGGACAGAGGGGTTCGCAGATGAACAAAGCCCACGCCCGCTGCTGGCATCCGAAACGGTGTACAGCGGTCCGGTTTGGGACGTGGTCAAGGAGAAATTCACCCTGACCGACGGCGGCGAGCCCCTCGTCCGTGACT